>NZ_JBWKNV010000006.1:0-461439 GCF_059415745.1 Caulobacter sp. GW821-FHT10A10
AGGCCCCGGAGTTTCCTCCGGGGCCTTCGCTTTGTCAGCCGAAGCTAAGAAGCGTCGATTACTCGACGATCTTGGCGTACCAGAAGCGCATGCGCTTCTGGTCACTAAGCATGGTCGTGAAAATCGTTATTCAACGATTTTCGCGACGACGCCGGCGCCGACGGTGCGGCCGCCTTCACGGATGGCGAAGCGGAGCTTCTCTTCCATGGCGATCGGGGTGATCAGCTCGACGTCCAGCTCGGCGTTGTCGCCCGGCATGATCATTTCCACGCCTTCGCGCAGCTTGATGATCCCGGTCACGTCCGTGGTGCGGAAGTAGAACTGCGGGCGGTAGTTGGTGAAGAACGGGGTGTGACGGCCGCCTTCTTCCTTGGTGAGGATGTAGGCCTCGGCCACGAACTTGGTGTGCGGGGTGATCGAACCCGGCTTGCACAGCACCTGGCCGCGCTCGACGTCTTCGCGCTTGGTGCCGCGCAGCAGCACGCCCACGTTGTCGCCGGCTTGACCTTGGTCGAGCAGCTTGCGGAACATTTCGACGCCCGTGCAGGTCGTCTTCTGGACCGGACGGATGCCGACGATTTCGACTTCTTCACCGACCTTCACGATGCCGCGCTCGACGCGACCGGTGACCACGGTGCCGCGGCCCGAGATCGAGAACACGTCTTCGACCGGCATCAGGAAGGCCTGGTCGATCGGGCGTTCCGGCTGCGGGATGTAGGCGTCGACCGAAGCCATCAGCTCGAGGATCTTCTCTTCGCCGATGTTGGCGTCGCGGTTTTCCACGGCGGCCAGGGCCGAACCCTTGGTGATCGGAATGTCGTCGCCCGGGAACTGGTACGAGCTCAGCAGCTCGCGCACTTCCATTTCGACGAGCTCGAGCAGCTCTTCGTCGTCGACCATGTCGACCTTGTTCATGAACACGACCAGAGCCGGCACGCCGACCTGACGGGCCAGCAGGATGTGCTCGCGGGTCTGCGGCATCGGGCCGTCGGCGGCCGACACGACCAGGATCGCGCCGTCCATCTGGGCCGCGCCCGTGATCATGTTCTTCACGTAGTCGGCGTGGCCGGGGCAGTCGACGTGAGCGTAGTGACGGTTGGCCGTCTCGTACTCGACGTGAGCCGTGTTGATCGTGATGCCGCGGGCCTTTTCTTCCGGCGCGGCGTCGATGTCGGCGTAGTTCTTGGCGGTCGCGCCGCCCGACTTCGCCAGCGTGATCGTGATCGCGGCCGTCAGCGTCGTCTTGCCATGGTCAACGTGACCGATGGTGCCGATGTTGCAGTGCGGCTTATTACGTTCGAACTTTTCCTTGGCCATCTTCTTAGCTCCAGGACCCCAGAGGGGCCGTTGGTTGAACTTCTGGGGTTTGGGCGGGCGGATCCCAAAAGGACCCGCCCTACTCTTCCGCTAAACGTGTCGTCCGGGGACGAAACGCTTAGGCGTACTTCTTGATCACTTCGTCGGCGACGTGCTGCGGCACCGGCTCGTAGTGATCGTAGACCATGCTGAACTGGGCGCGGCCTTGCGACATGCCCCGCAGGGTGTTCACGTAACCGAACATGTTGGCCAGCGGAACGAAGGCGTTCACGACCGTCGCGTTGCCGCGCATGTCTTGACCCTGGATCATGCCGCGACGGCTGTTCAGGTCGCCGATGACCGAACCCAGGTACTCTTCCGGGGTCACGACCTCGACCTTCATGATCGGCTCGAGCAGCTTCGGGTTGCCCTTCTCGCGCAGTTCCTTGAAGGCGGCGCGCGAGGCGATTTCGAAGGCCAGGACCGACGAGTCGACGTCGTGGTACTTGCCGTCCGTCAGGGTCGCCTTGAAGTCGATCAGCGGGAAGCCGGCCAGCAGGCCGTTGTCCTTGACCGATTCCAGGCCCTTCTGGACGCCCGGGATGTATTCCTTCGGCACGGCGCCGCCGACGATGGCCGACTCGAACACGAAGCCCGAACCCGGCTCGCCCGGCTCGAAGGTGATCATGACGCGGGCGAACTGGCCCGTACCACCGGTCTGCTTCTTGTGGGTGTAGTCGATGTCGACCTTGCGGCCCAGCGATTCACGATAGGCAACCTGCGGCGCGCCGATGTTGGCTTCGACCTTGTAGGTCCGCTTCAGGATGTCGATCTTGATGTCCAGGTGCAGTTCGCCCATGCCCTTCAGGATCGTCTGACCGCTTTCGAAGTCGGTCGAGACGGTGAAGGACGGATCTTCGGCGGCCAGCTTCTGCAGGGCGACGCCCAGCTTTTCCTGGTCGGCCTTCGACTTGGGCTCGACGGCGATTTCGATGACGGGCGCCGGGAATTCCATGCGCTCCAGGATCACCGGCGACTTCAGCGGATCGCACAGGGTGTCGCCCGTGCGGGTTTCCTTGAGGCCGGCCAGGGCGACGATGTCGCCGGCGTAGGCTTCCTTGATGTCTTCGCGGTTGTTGGAGTGCATGAGCAGCATGCGGCCGACCCGCTCGCGCTTGTCGCGCGTCGAGTTCAGCAGGCTCATGCCGGTTTCCATCTTGCCCGAGTACAGGCGGCAGAAGGTCAGCGAACCGACGAAGGGGTCGTCCATGATCTTGAACGCCAGCACCGACAGGGGCTCTTCGTCAGAGGCCTTGCGGGTGATTTCTTCTTCGGTCTTGAAGTCGATGCCCTTGGTCGGCGGGATGTCCAGCGGCGACGGCAGGTAGTCGACGACGGCGTCCAGCAGGGGCTGCACGCCCTTGTTCTTGAAGGCCGAGCCGCAGAGGATCGGGTAGAACGCGCCGTTCAGAACGGCCTTGCGGATGCACTTCTTGATGGTTTCTTCCGAGGGCTCTTCGCCGCCCAGATAGGCTTCCATCGCGTCGTCATCGAGTTCGACGGCGTTCTCGACCAGATAGGCGCGGGCTTCCACGGCCTTGTCCAGCAGGTCGGCCGGGATTTCTTCGTCGCGGTACGAAGCGCCGAGGCCGTCGTTGTCCCAGACCACGGCCTTCATGCGGACCAGGTCCACGAGGCCCTTCAGGTTCGACTCCGAACCGATCGGGAATTGGATCGGCACGGCCTTGGCGCCGAGGCGGTCGCGGATCGACTCGACCGACTTGTCGAAGTCGGCGCCGATCTTGTCCATCTTGTTGACGAACACGATCCGCGGAACCTTGTACTTGTCGGCCTGGCGCCAGACGGTTTCGGTCTGCGGCTCGACGCCGGCGTTACCGTCCAGCACCGTCACGGCGCCGTCGAGAACGCGCAGCGAGCGCTCGACTTCGATGGTGAAGTCGACGTGCCCGGGGGTGTCGATGATGTTGAGGCGCTTGTCGTTCCAGAAAGCGGTCGTCGCGGCCGACGTGATCGTGATGCCGCGCTCTTGCTCCTGCTCCATCCAGTCCATGGTGGCGGCGCCGTCGTGGACTTCGCCGATCTTGTGGGACTTACCGGTGTAATACAGGATCCGCTCGGTCGTCGTCGTCTTGCCCGCGTCGATGTGGGCCATGATGCCGAAGTTGCGGTAGTCTTCGATTTTATGCGTGCGGGGCATAGCGATCGCTCTGCGAAACGGGGCGGCCCTGGACGGACACGACCGGGATTAAACGTGCGGCGCGGGCGGTTTATCTCAAACCGCCCGCGCCTGAAAGAGTGCTGGTAAGAAAGCTTACCAGCGGTAGTGCGAGAAGGCCCGGTTGGCTTCAGCCATCTTGTGGGTGTCTTCGCGCTTCTTCACGGCGGTGCCGCGGTTGTTCGAAGCGTCGAGCAGCTCACCAGCCAGCTTTTCCGTCATGGTGTTCTCACCACGCTTGCGCGCGGCGGTCACCAGCCAACGGATGGCCAGGGCGCGGCGACGGTCCGGACGGACCTCGACCGGCACTTGGTACGTGGCGCCGCCGACGCGGCGCGAACGGACTTCGATCGCCGGGGCGACGTTGTCCAGGGCGGAGTGGAAGGTTTCAAGCGGACCTTGGTCCTTGCGCTTGGCTTCCAGGATGTCGAAAGCGCCGTAGATGATGTTTTCGGCTACGGCTTTCTTACCTTCATACATCACGTAGTTCATGAACTTCGTGACAATCAGGTCCCCGAACTTCGGATCCGGCAGAACCTGACGCTTCTCGGCGCGACGGCGACGGGACATTCTTCTTTTCCTTACTTCGGACGCTTGGCGCCGTAGAGCGAACGACGCTGCTTACGATCCTTGACCCCTTGGGTGTCGAGGACGCCGCGCAGGATGTGATAACGGACGCCGGGCAAGTCCTTGACGCGGCCGCCGCGGATGAGCACCACCGAGTGCTCCTGCAGGTTGTGGCCTTCGCCCGGGATGTAGCACACGGCTTCGATGCCGGTGGTCAGACGGACCTTGGCGACCTTACGCAGAGCCGAGTTCGGCTTCTTCGGGGTCGTCGTGTAGACGCGGGTGCAGACGCCGCGACGTTGGGGGCAGCCCTTCAGGGCGGGCACCTTGTTCCGGACCGGCTTCGGAGAGCGCGGCTTGCGGATGAGCTGGTTGACGGTAGGCATTAAGTCTCTGCTCTGATGGAAGCGTGTGCCTTTCGGCCGAGGCGCTTCAGGGTCCTTGTTGTTCTTCTTTCCGGCTTCAAGGCTCCGGTTGGAGACCCGATAAACACGAAACTCGCCGGGACGCGGAAAGCGTTCCGGCGGGCCTGCCGTCGGTTTATGGACGGACGCTCATCAGGACGGGCGCAAGACCCACCTCGAAAAGAGCGCGGAACCTACTCGCGAAGGCGCTCCACGTCAATCGCCGGCTTCCGCGTCGGTTAATGGAGCGTTTAGAGGGCCACGCTTTCGCCATAGGCGATCGCCAGCCTCGCTTCACAACCCGCCCTTGCTTGCCGAGTCATTCGTGGTCCAAGCCGCCGCGCCGTCCATAACACGCCTGCTGGATCAACGGAGCGAACCCAGGCGCGACAAGCGGTTCTGGGCGCTGGCCGGCGGTTCGGCGGCGCTGCACCTGCTGGTCCTGGCCTGGCTGGCCCTGCCCGTGCGGGCGGTGTTCCCCGACCTGGACGCGACATCGACGGTGACCATCGACCTGGTCAATCCGACCCCGCGCGAGAGGCCCCGCGAGGCGCTGGCGACCCCGGCGGCCGCACCGTCGTCGCCCCTGGCGAATCCGCGCGAAGCCCGACGTCCGGCCCCGGCGGGAATCGCCCCCTCCCCCTTCGTGGCGGCGCCGGCGACGGACGCGCGCGGGCGTGGGAACGCCGAGCATCCGGCGCCCCTGCCCGCCGCCCAGCCCGGCGGCGACGCCCGGACGGCCCTGCGCGGCAGCGGGACCGGCTGCGCCAACGCCCGCGCCGTGGGCCTCAACCGGCGCGAGGAGGAGCGCTGCGACGAACGCTGGGGCGAGGCCGCCCGCAAGGCCCCGGAATACGCCGCCCCCATCGAGGCGGCCAAGCGCGCCGGCTTCGACCAGCAGGCCGCTCGCCAGGAGGCCGACCGCCGCTATCGGGAGTCGCCCATGGGCATGGGCGTCGACCATCGCAGCCGTGACGGCCTAGGCAAGATGAAGGAGATACCCCTGGGCCTGCCAGGCACGGACGCCCTGGGCAGGCCCAAGAACTAGAGCCTCAGCCCGCCGGCTTGACCGGCAGGTTCTGCGCCAGGAAGGCCTCGACCTCCTCCAGCATCTTGGTCCGGGTGGCCGAGGTGGAGAGGTAGTGGTCGTCGCCTTCGAGCACGACGCTGCGCACCGGGCGGCCGGCGGCCGTCAGGGCGTCGCGCATGCGCTCGGACTGGGCCGGGGCGACGGTGGTGTCCTGGTCGCCCCAGACCAGCAGCACCGGCGGCGTGGCCTTGCTGACCTGGCGGGCCGGCGAGATCGAGGTCAGGGCGGCGGGATCCTTGAAGGTCGTGCCCATCTGGCTGCGCCAGTAGCGCAGGCTGTCGGAGGCGCCGCCATAGGCGGTGACCGTCTCGCCCAGCATCTGCGGCAGGTCGGAAACGCCGTTGACCGACACCGCGCAGCGATAGGCGGTCGGGTTCAGCGTCGCCCCGGCCAGGGCCGAATAGCCGCCGAAGCTGGCCCCGACGATGCAGACGCGAGCCGGATCGACCACGCCGTCCTTCGCCATCTGGGCGACGCCGTCCAGCAGGTCGGTCTGGATCTTGCCGCCCCACTCGCGCTCGCCGGCCTTCTCGAAGGTCTTGCCGAAGCCGGACGAGCCGCGGAACTGCGGCTGCAGCACCGCATAGCCGCGCGTGGCCAGGAACTGCGCCCACCAGTCGAAGCCGTAGCCGTCGCGCGAGGCCGGGCCGCCGTGCGGCAGGACGATCAGAGGCAGCTTGCCACCTTCGGGCGGCGCGCCCGGCGGCAAAGTCAGATAGGCCGGAATCTCCAGGCCGTCGCGGGCCTTGTAGGTCAGCCAGCGGGTCTGGCCCAGCGGCGCATCCTTCAGCTCCGGATAGGCCTCGCCGAGCGGAGAGATCTCCTTGCGGGCCTTGTCGAACAGGTACCAGACGGGCGGCGAGCCGGGCGAGGCCACGCGGGCCACGAAGCGCACGCGATCGCGCGACCAGCCGGTCAGCGACACGTCCTGGCCCTTGAAGGCGCGGCTCAGGGCGCCGTGAACGGCCCCGACCTGCGGGTCCAGCCATTCGTAGACCGGCCGCTCGCGACCCGAGACGATCGCCACCGGCGTGGTCAGGGCCGGATCCCAGACCAGGCCGATGTCGGAACCCTGGATCGGCTTTCCACGCGGCGTGGTCACGCCGTCGGCCAGGCCGATCCGCACGACCTGAGCGCCGCCGTCGGGCGCGGCCTGCACCATGTAGACGGCGTCCTCGGCGTCGGAATAGCCGAGATAGGTGCGGATATCCTCTTCGCTGTCGGTGGCGACCAGCGTGCGCCAGTTCCGCTGGCCCTTGGCGCGCACCAGTAGCTTGAAGTCGTGCCTGAGCATGTCCTGGTCGATGCGCACGCGCGCCTCGCCGGCCCGGTCGACGTCCCAGGTGGTGGTGTCGGGCGAGCCGCGCTCGGCGATCTCGCCGCGGCCCTTGACCACGTCGGCGCGGAACAGGGTTTGGACCAGCGGATTGACCGCTTCCTTGCGGACCAGCCGGGTGCCGAGATTGCCCTCGGGCGTGGGGATGTAGTCGAGCCCCTGCACCAGGACCTTGGGCTTGTCGCCCTCGACGACGCCGAGCACGGGCTGGCTGATGGCGTAGGCCGAGGCGGTCTCGCCCTCGAGCAGGCTGCTGACGATCTTGCCCTTGGCGTCGACGACGAGGTTGCGCTCGAACCGGTAGGCGTTGCGCGCGCCGACGCGCTTCCAGATGGCGGTGCGGACCAGGGCGTAGTCCTCGCCGACCCAGCGCACGCCGACGGTCTGGATGTCGCCCAGGGCGAGGACGGCTTCGCCCGCCTGGTCGATGGTCGCGAAGCGGACCGTGCGCGCGGCCGGCGCCCCGCCGAGGATGGCCAGCTTGTCGCCGGCCGGCGACATCGACACGGTCTGCACGGCCGGCAACCGGCCGAAAGCCGAGGCGGGCGGCGTCTGCGCGCTCGCGGTCTGCCCCAAGGCCGCCAGAACCGCGGCCACGCCCCACACGATACGCTTCGTCATACGCCCCAACGCCCCGACAGAGATTACTCGCCCCGGGCGACATGCGCGGGAGCGGTCGCACTCAGAGCGAGTAGCCAGCGCGCCGTCAAGCGCAAGGTGAAGCTTTATCGCCCTCTCGGGCTCAACCGGCCCGGCGGAGCGACGCCGAGGCCGGGGTGGTGCGGAAGCGGGCGACCAGGCCCGACAGCTCGTCGGCGGCCGAGACGAGGTTGCGGCTGTCGCCGGCCGAGCGGCTGATCAGGGCGGCGTTGCGCTGGGCGCCCTGGTCCATCTGGTTGACGGCGGTGTTGACCTGCGAGAGGCCCGCCGACTGCTCCTGGGCGCCGGCGGCGATCTCGCTGACGATGCCGTCGATGGCCTCGACCTGGGCGACGATCTTCTGCAGGGCCTCGCCGGTGCGGCCGACCAGCTTCACCCCGGCTTCCACCTGGCGGGCGGAGTCGGCGATATGGACCTTGATCTCCTTGGCCGCTTCGGCCGAGCGCTGGGCCAGGGCCCGGACTTCCTGGGCGACGACGGCGAAGCCCTTGCCGGCATCCCCCGCCCGCGCCGCTTCGACCCCGGCGTTGAGGGCCAGGAGGTTGGTCTGGAAGGCGATCTCGTCGATCACGCCGACGATCTGGCCGACCTGGCGGGACGAGGCCTCGACGCCGCCGATGGCGGCGATGGTGTCCTGGACGACGGCGCGCGAACGGCCGGCCTCGGCCTGGGCTTCGCGGACGGCCTCGTGGGCGCCGCGGGCGCCCTCGGCGGTGCGACGGACGGTGACGGTGACTTCGTCCAGAGCCGCGGCGGTCTCTTCCAGGCTGGCGGCCTGCTGCTCGGTGCGGTCGGAGATGTCGGACGAGGCGTCGGCGATGCTGCCGGCCCCGGTGTTGAGGGCGCCGACGGCGTCGACCACGGCGGTCATGGCCGTCTCCAGGCGCTCGACGGCCTGGTTGAAGTCGCGGCGCAGGCCCTCGTAGTCGTGGGCGAAGGGCTGGTCGAGGCGGACGGTCAGGTCGCCGTTCGACAGGCGCTCCAGGCCCTGGGCCAGGCTGTCGACGACAACGCCCTGATCGCGGGCGGCGCGGGCGTCGCGGGCCTGGGCGGCGGCGCGTTCGGCCTCGCTCTGGTCGCGGTGGCTGGCGGCGTCGGCCTCGATGCGCTGCTTGGCCTCGGCGTCGTCGCGGAAGGCATGGACGGCGTCGGCCATCAGGCCGATGTCGTCGCGACGGCCGGCGAACGGCAGGGCCACCGACAGGTCGCCCTTCATCAGCCGGGCCATGGCCTCGCGCAGGGTCTTCAGCGGCGACAGCTGGCGACGGACCGTCAGGACCGAGGCGACGCCGCCGGCCAGGCCCAGCACCAGACCGGCCGCGCCCAGCCAGGCCAGCTGGCGATAGACGGGGCCGAAATAGTCGGCCTTGGGCACGCCGACGAACATCACGCCGATCACCTGGCCCGAGGCGTCCTTGATCGGGTCGTAGGCGACGAAGTAGTCGCGCTTGAGGATCTGGGTCTCGCCGCGATAGGCCTCGCCGCGGCCGAGCACGGCGTCATAGACCGGCCCCTTGGCCAGGGTGGTGCCGACCGCGCGCGAGCCGTCGGGCTTCTCGACATTGGTGGTGATGCGGGTGTCGCCCATGAACACGGTGGCGACACCGCCGGCCAGGGCCTTGACCCGATCGACGCCGGCCAGGTCGCCGTTCAGGGCGTGGTCGCCGACGAACAGCTGGTCGCCTTCGCGACGGAACGCCTGGCCCTGGCGGCCGATGACGTCCCAGGCCACGCGCATGCTGGTTTCCTGCTGCGCCACGGCCTGGCGCTTGGCGAAGCCGAGGGAGCTCCAGGCGACGACGCCCAGCAGGCCGGCCAGCAGGACGGCGAAGGCGGCGGCGATGGTCAGGCTGACCTTGGTGGAAATATCCGAGCGCATGGGGTCCGGGCGAAGGGAAGGAATTTGCCCTGTTCTCGCCCGACCCGACTGAAATTTCATTTAACGCGCTGAAATAACGCGAGTCTTTTTACATTCCCGCGTTCCATTCGAGGTTGCGTCAGGCCGCTGGCGTGGCCTTGGCCGTCGGCGTGGTCAGGGCGCCGTTGCAATAGCGCTTCCAGGCCCGCCAGTAGCGCGGATCCAGATGGGCGCAGCCGGCCTGGGTGATCGCCACCTCGGCGTCGTACCAGTCGGTCTTCGGCTCATCCATGTACTTGAGGACCAGGGCCGGGCACTGCTTGCGAGCCTTGGGCGAGAGGTTGTCGCCGGCGCGGTGGATGATGTAGCCGGCCGCGCCCGGCGTCTTGACCGCGATCATGCCGGTCCAGGCCTGTTCGGGCTCGGCGGCGTCGACGCACAGGGCCTTGCCGCGCTCGGACTGGCTGATCACCGGGTTGCGGAACATCACCACCTCGGGACGTTCGAAGCTCTTGGCGATCTTGCCCGTGGTCTCATCGACGAAGGCCTTGTCGGCGGCGGCGGCGAAGTCGTCGGAGGGCTTGGGCTCGGGAACCGGCTTGGGCGCGCAGGCGGCCATGGACAGCGCCACGCACGCGGCGGCGAACCAAAGCTTACGAACCATCGACGTCCCCCGACGCTGCGCCCGCCCCTGCCCTGGGGCGCGGACCCAAAAACAAAAGAGCGGCCGGGTTTCCCCGACCGCTCCTTGTCTAGCACAACCTGTAAGGTCGTCGACCCGCCGATTACTCGGCGTCGGAGAGCGCGATTTCCGCCGGCAGCGGCTCCATCGCCTCTTCGCGCTGCTGGGCCAGCTGCTCGTCGCGCTTGGCGGCGACGCGCTGCAGGCTGCGCAGGTAGGAACCCGTACCAGCGGGGATCAGGCGACCCACGATGACGTTTTCCTTCAGGCCTTCCAGGGTGTCGGTCTTGCCGTGCACCGAGGCTTCGGTCAGGACGCGGGTCGTTTCCTGGAACGACGCGGCCGAGATGAAGCTCTTGGTCTGCAGCGAGGCCTTGGTGATGCCGAGCAGCACCGGCTGGGTCACAGCCGGACGGCCGCCACGGGCGATCGCCTTGTCCTGTTCCTTGTCGAAGTCCGGCTTATCGAGGTGGTCGCCCTTGATAAGGCCGGTGTCGCCGGGCTCGAGGATCTCGACCTTCTGCAGCATCTGACGAACGATCGTCTCGATGTGCTTGTCGTTGATCGGCACGCCCTGCAGACGATAGACTTCCTGGATCTCGTCGACGAGGAAGTTGGCCAGGGCCTCGACGCCCAGGATGCGCAGGATGTCGTGCGGATCCGGGTTGCCGTCGATGATGTACTCGCCGCGCGTGATGAAGTCGCCATCATGCACCGCGATGTGCTTGCCCTTCGGGATCAGGAACTCGACCGCTTCGCCCTGGTTGCCGTCGGCGTCGACGTCCGGGGTGATCTTGATGCGGCGCTTGTTCTTGTAATCCTTGCCGAATTCGACACGGCCGTCCATTTCCGCGATGACCGCGCAGTCCTTCGGACGGCGGGCTTCGAAGAGTTCGGCGACGCGCGGCAGACCACCGGTGATGTCCCGGGTCTTGGCGCCTTCGGTCGGGATACGGGCGATGACCTCACCCGGCTTCACTTCGTCGCCGTCGGCCACCGAGAGAATGGCGCCGACCGACAGGAGGTAACGAGCCTCGCCGCCGTTCGACAGACGCTTGTAGCTGCCGTCCTCGGCCAGCACGCCCATGGCCGGACGCAGGTCCGAACCGCGGGCCGACGCGCGCCAGTCGGCGATGACGCGCTGGGCGATGCCCGTCGCTTCGTCGACTTCCTCGCGGACCGAGAAGCCGTCCACCAGGTCTTCGGCGCGGATGCGGCCGCCGACTTCGGTGATGATCGGCGTGGTGTAGGGGTCCCAGTCGGCCAGGCGCTGGCCGCGCTTCACGGTGTCGCCGTCCTTGATCTTCAGGCGAGCGCCGTACGGCGGCTTGTAGTTCTCGCGTTCCTTGCCGTCGACCAGCACGCTCACCGAGGTGTTGCGGCTCATCACGACCAGGGCGCCGTCGGAAGCGACGACCGTGGCGCCGCTGACGCGCGCGACACCGTCGTTGCTGCTTTCGAAGAACGACTGCTCGGCCACCTGGGCGGTGCCGCCGATGTGGAACGTACGCATGGTCAGCTGCGTGCCCGGCTCACCGATCGACTGGGCGGCGATGACGCCGACAGCTTCACCGATGTTGACCGGGGTGCCGCGGGCCAGGTCGCGGCCGTAGCAGGCGCCGCAGACGCCGATCTTGGCTTCGCAGGTCAGGACCGAGCGGACCTTCACCGACTGGACAGCCGCCGCCTCGATGGCGTCGGCCATGTTCTCGTCGATGTAGGTGTCGGCCGGAGCGACCAGCTCGCCGGTCGCCGGATCCTTGACGTCCTCGGCCGTGAAGCGGCCCAGGACGCGGGTGCCCAGCGAGACCAGCACGTCGCCGCCTTCGACCACGGCGCGCAGGGTGATGCCCTTCGTGGTGCCGCAGTCTTCCTCGACGATGATGCAGTCCTGCGCGACGTCGACCAGACGACGGGTCAGGTAACCCGAGTTGGCGGTCTTCAGCGCGGTGTCGGCCAGACCCTTACGGGCGCCGTGGGTGGAGTTGAAGTACTCCTGAACGGTCAGGCCTTCCTTGAAGTTCGAGACGATCGGGGTCTCGATGATCTCGCCGGAGGGCTTGGCCATCAGGCCGCGCATGCCGCCCAGCTGCTTCATCTGGGCTTGCGAACCACGGGCGCCGGAGTGGGCCATCATGTAGATGGCGTTGATTTCCTTCTCGCGGCCGTTCTCGTCCTTATGCTTGGTCTGCAGCTCGGCCATCATCTCGTCGGCGACGCGATCGGTGGCCTTGGCCCAGGCGTCGACGACCTTGTTGTACTTCTCACCCTTGGTGATCAGACCGTCGGCGTACTGCTGCTCATATTCCTCGGCCAGGGCGCGCGTCTCGGCGACGATCGCTTCCTTGCGCTTCGGAATGATGATGTCGTCCTTGCCGAACGAGATGCCGGCCTTGGCGGCTTCCTTGAAGCCCAGGCCCATGACCTGGTCGGCGAAGATCACCGTCGCCTTCTGACCGCAGTGGCGGTAGACGATGTCGATGAGGTTGCCGATTTCCTTCTTGGTCAGCGCCTTCTCGATCAGTCGGTGACCGATAGCGGGGTGGCGCGGCAGCAGGGCGGCGATCTTCATGCGGCCCGGGGTGGTGTCGATCACGCGGCGGCGAGCCACGCCATCGGCGTCCACTTCGGTGAAGCGCGACTTGATCTTGGCGTGCAGCGACACGACGCCGGCGTCCATGGCCGCTTCGATTTCGCCGAGATCCGAGAAGATCTTGCCTTCGCCCGGCTCACCTTCGCGAGCGACCGACAGGTAGTACAGACCCAGGACGATGTCCTGCGACGGCACGATGATCGGGCGACCGTTGGCGGGCGACAGGATGTTGTTGGTCGACATCATCAGGACGCGCGCTTCCAGCTGAGCTTCCAGGCTCAGCGGGACGTGCACGGCCATCTGGTCGCCGTCGAAGTCGGCGTTGAACGCGGCGCAGACCAGCGGGTGCAGCTGGATGGCCTTGCCCTCGATCAGCTTCGGCTCGAACGCCTGGATGCCCAGACGGTGGAGCGTCGGGGCGCGGTTCAGCAGCACCGGGTGCTCGCGGATCACCTCTTCGAGGATGTCCCACACCTGGGGCTGTTCGCGCTCGACCATGCGCTTGGACTGCTTGACGGTGCCCGACAGGCCCTTGGCGTCCAGGCGCGCATAGATGAACGGCTTGAACAGCTCGAGCGCCATCTTCTTGGGCAGGCCGCACTCGTGCAGCTTCAGGTCCGGACCCACGACGATGACCGAACGGCCCGAGTAGTCGACGCGCTTGCCGAGCAGGTTCTGACGGAAGCGGCCTTGCTTGCCCTTCAGCATGTCGGCCAGCGACTTCAGCGGACGCTTGTTGGCGCCCGTGATGACGCGACCGCGACGGCCGTTGTCGAACAGGGCGTCGACCGACTCCTGCAGCATCCGCTTTTCGTTGCGGATGATGATGTCGGGCGCGCGCAGCTCGATCAGGCGCTTCAGGCGGTTGTTACGGTTGATGACCCGGCGATAGAGGTCGTTCAGGTCCGACGTGGCGAAGCGGCCGCCGTCCAGCGGCACCAGCGGACGCAGTTCCGGCGGGATGACCGGAACGACCGTCAGCACCATCCATTCGGGACGGTTGCCCGACTCCTGGAAGGCTTCCAGGATCTTCAGGCGCTTGCTGAACTTCTTCTGCTTCATGTCCGACACGGTGCCGGCCAGTTCCTCGCGCAGACGCTCGGCCTCTTTTTCGAGGTCGATCGCCTTGAGCAGGTTCTGGACGGCCTCGGCGCCGATCTCGGCGGTGAAGCTGTCGTCGCCGTACTCGTCCTGAGCGCGGATGTAGTCGTCTTCCGACAGCAGCTGGTGCTGCTTCAGCGGGGTCAGGCCCGGCTCGGTGACGATGTAGTATTCGAAGTACAGGACTCGCTCGATGTCCTTCAGCGGCATGTCGAGCATCATGGCGATGCGCGAGGGCAGCGACTTCAGGAACCAGATGTGGGCGACCGGCGAGGCCAGCTCGATGTGGCCCATGCGCTCACGGCGAACGCGGGCGAGGGTGACTTCCACGCCGCACTTTTCGCAGATGATGCCCTTGTACTTCATGCGCTTGTACTTGCCGCACAGGCATTCGTAGTCCTTGGTCGGGCCAAAGATACGGGCGCAGAACAGGCCGTCACGCTCGGGCTTGAACGTGCGGTAGTTGATGGTCTCGGGCTTCTTGATCTCGCCGAACGACCACGAACGGATCTTTTCCGGCGAGGCGAGCGAGATGCGGATCTGGTCGAAGGTCGGCGTGGCCTGGACCGGATTGAAGATGTTCAGGACTTCCTGGTTCATCTTGGTTCCTTCTGCGGGACTACCCGCGAAAATTCTAAGTCAGAGAGCGGCTGAAGAGGGCCCCTCCCCCGCGTTTCGCGCGAGGGAGGGAGATCCGGATCAGCTGTTCTCCAGCTCGACGTTCAGGCCGAGCGAGCGCATTTCCTTGACCAGCACGTTGAAGCTTTCCGGGATACCGGCTTCGAACGTGTCGTCGCCGCGGACGATCGACTCGTAGACCTTGGTCCGGCCGGCCACGTCGTCGGACTTCACCGTCAGCATTTCCTGCAGGGTGTAGGCCGCGCCGTAGGCTTCCAGAGCCCACACTTCCATTTCCCCGAAGCGCTGACCGCCGAACTGGGCCTTGCCGCCCAGCGGCTGCTGGGTGACCAGCGAGTACGGACCGATCGAACGGGCGTGGATCTTGTCGTCGACCAGGTGGTGCAGCTTCAGCATGTAGATGTAGCCGACCGTGACCGGACGCTTGAACTGCTCGCCGGTGGTGCCGTCGAACAGGATCGACTGACCCGACGCGTTGACGCCGGCCATTTCGAGATGGCTCTCGATGTCTTCGATCCGGGCGCCGTCGAACACCGGGGTGGCGATCGGAACGCCCTTGCCCAGGTTCTTGGCCAGCTCGACCAGGTCTTCCTCGGTGTCCGGCAGCTCTTCGTCCGGGCCATAGACGTCACGCAGACGTTTGACCAGGGCGTCCTTCTGGCCGCCGTGCTGCCAGTCCTCGAGCAGACCGGTGATCTGCTTGCCGAGGTTGGCGCAGGCCCAGCCCAGGTGGGTTTCGAAGATCTGACCGACGTTCATGCGCGAAGGCACGCCCAGCGGGTTCAGCACGAGGTCCACGTGGGTGCCGTCGGCGAGGAACGGCATGTCCTCGATCGGCAGGATGCGCGAGATGACGCCCTTGTTGCCGTGACGGCCGGCCATCTTGTCGCCCGGCTGAAGCTTGCGCTTCACGGCCACGAAGACCTTGACCATCTTCATGACGCCCGGGGGCAGTTCGTCGCCGCGCTGCAGCTTGTCGACCTTGTCTTCGAAACGACGGTCGAGGCGCTTGCGGTTCTCGTCGAACAGACGGCGCAGGCTTTCCAGTTCGCCCATCGCCTTCTCGTCGTCGAGCGCGATCTGCCACCACAGGCCCGAGGCCACTGAAGCAAGACCTTCAGCGGTGATCTCGCCGCGCGACAGGCCCTTGGGGCCCGACAGAGCGTTCTTGCCGATCAGCAGGTCCTTCAGGCGACCCGAGATGTTGCGGTTCAGGATCGCGAACTCGTCGTCGCGGTCCTTGCCCAGACGGTCGATTTCCGAGCGTTCGATCGCCAGGGCGCGTTCGTCCTTGTCGACGCCGTGACGGTTGAACACGCGCACGTCGACGATCGTGCCGGCGACGCCCGGGGGCAGGCGTAGGCTGGTGTCGCGGACGTCCGAAGCCTTCTCGCCGAAGATGGCGCGCAGCAGCTTCTCTTCCGGAGTCATCGGGCTTTCGCCCTTCGGCGTCACCTTGCCGACCAGGATGTCGCCCGGCTGGACTTCGGCGCCGATGGCCACGATGCCGGCTTCGTCGAGGTTGCGCAGGGCTTCCTCGCCGACGTTCGGGATGTCGCGGGTGATTTCTTCCGGACCGAGCTTGGTGTCGCGGGCCATGACTTCGAATTCCTCGATATGGATCGAGGTGAAGACGTCGTCACGGACGATGCGCTCGGAGATCAGGATCGAGTCTTCGAAGTTGTAGCCGTTCCAGGGCATGAACGCGACGAGCGCGTTGCGGCCCAGGGCCAGTTCGCCCAGCTCCGTCGACGGACCGTCGGCGATGATGTCGCCGGCGCTGATCTTGTCGCCCACGCGAACCAGCGGACGCTGGTTGATGCAGGTCGACTGGTTCGAGCGCTGGAACTTCGACATCCGGTAGATGTCGACGCCCGAGCGGGCCGCGTCGGTTTCTTCGGTGGCGCGCACGACGATACGGGTGCCGTCGATCTGCTCGACGACGCCGGTGCGCTTGGCGATGACCACGGCGCCCGAGTCACGAGCCACGACCGCTTCCATGCCGGTGCCCACGAGCGGGGCGTCCGACTGGACGAGCGGCACGGCCTGACGCTGCATGTTCGAACCCATGAGGGCGCGGTTGGCGTCGTCGTTTTCGAGGAACGGGATCAGGGCGGCGGCCACCGACACGACTTGGCGCGGCGACACGTCCATCAGGTCCACCGTCTCCTTTTGCAGGAGGGTCGGTTCGCCGTTGATGCGGCCCGGAACCAGGTCTTCCACGATCTCGCCGCTGTCGACCTTGATGTTCGACTGGGCGATGACGTGCTTCGACTCTTCCATGGCCGACATGTAGACGACTTCGTCCATCGGCTTGCCGTCCTTCACGCGACGGTACGGGCTCTCGATGAAGCCGTACTTGTTCACGCGGGCGTGGGTGGCGAGCGAGTTGATCAGACCGATGTTCGGGCCTTCCGGCGTTTCAATCGGGCAGATCCGGCCGTAGTGGGTCGGGTGAACGTCGCGGACTTCGAAGCCGGCGCGTTCGCGGGTCAGACCGCCCGGGCCGAGGGCCGAGAGACGACGCTTGTGGGTGATTTCCGACAGCGGGTTCGTCTGGTCCATGAACTGCGACAGCTGCGAGGAGCCGAAGAATTCACGCACCGCAGCAGCGGCGGGCTTCGCGTTGATCAGGTCGTGCGGCATGACGGTGTCGATATCGACCGACGACATGCGTTCCTTGATCGCCCGTTCCATGCGGAGCAGGCCGACGCGGTATTGGTTTTCCAGCAGTTCGCCGACCGAACGAACCCGGCGGTTGCCGAGGTTGTCGATGTCGTCGATTTCGCCGCGGCCGTCGCGCAGGCCGACCAGCAGCTTCAGCACGGCCAGGACGTCTTCCTTGCGCAGGACGCGGACTTCGTCCGAGACTTCCTGCTCGAGGCGCATGTTCATCTTCACGCGGCCGACCGACGACAGGTCGTAGCGCTCGGCGTCGAAGAACAGCGACTTGAACATCGCTTCGGCGGCTTCGACGGTCGGCGGCTCGCCCGGACGCATGACGCGGTAGATGTCGAACAGCGCGTCTTCGCGGACGGCGTTCTTGTCCACGCGCAGGGTGTTGCGCATGTAGGCGCCGACCGTGACGTGGTCGATGTCGAGCACGTCGATGGTGTCGAAGCCTTGGTCGGCCAGGGCCTGGATCGTCGGGACGTCCAGCTCGTCGCCGGCTTCGGCGTAGATCTCGCCGGTCTCGAAGTTGACGGCGTCGCGGGCCAGGTAGCGGCCGGTCAGGGCTTCCGGACCGAGCAGCAGGGTCTTGAGGCCGTTGTCGGCGAACTTCTTGGCGTTGCGGGCGCTGATCTTGGTGCCGGCCGGGGCGATTTCCTCACCCGTGTCGGCGTCGACCAGGGCGACTTCCGGCTTCACGCCGCGCCAACGCTCGGCCTTGTACGGGGTGGCCCAGCCGCCGGCGCGCTTTTCGAACGGGACGACGTCGTAGAACGTGGTCAGGATCTCTTCGCCGTCCATGCCCAGGGCATAGAGGAAGGTCGTGGCCGGCAGCTTGCGGCGGCGGTCGATGCGGACGTAGACGATGTCCTTGGCGTCGAACTCGAAGTCGAGCCACGAGCCGCGGTACGGGATCACGCGGGCGGCGAACAGCAGCTTGCCCGAGGCGTGGGTCTTGCCCTTGTCGTGGTCGAAGAACACGCCGGGCGAGCGGTGCATCTGCGAGACGATGACGCGCTCGGTGCCGTTGACGATGAAGGTGCCCTTGTCGGTCATGAGCGGGATGTCGCCCATGTAGACGTCCTGCTCCTTGATGTCCTTGACGGAGCGGGCGCCGGTTTCTTCTTCGGTTTCGAACACGATCAGGCGCAGCTTGACCTTCAGCGGCGCGGCGAAGGTCATGTCGCGCTGAATGCACTCTTCAACGTCGTACTTCGGCTCTTCGAACTCGTACGAGACGTATTCGAGCACGGCGCGCTCGTTGAAGTCCTTGATCGGGAACACCGACTTGAAGACCGCCTCGACGCCTTCGTCGCGACGCTGGCCCGGACGGACCTCGCGCTGAAGGAACTGCTCGTAGGAGGAGCGCTGAACCTCGATGAGGTTCGGCATCTGCACAGCTTCGGGGATGCGGCCGAACGACTTCCGGATCCGCTTCTTGCCGGTGAAGGATTGCGCCATGTTTTTTCCCTGCGGCGCGGACGGAATCCGCGCGTGAATTCGAATGCCTCGGCGTCCACCCTCGCCGCTCCCCTGGTCGGAGAGCGTCGGACGCTGGAATTCCCCTAGCGAGCGACCGGGACCGGAAGCTCGATGGGCGCCCCTTCGCGCGTATCTGAGGGCGGTTGATCGCGCCTCGGGGCGTTGAAGAGCGGACGTGCGTGGAAGCACTCCGCCGAAATGTCTTCGTGAACGGGCGGATATAGGGGATCGAAACGAGGATGGAAAGGGGGAAATAGCGCCCCATCCGACGGCGTCGCTTCGTTTCAGCAGGGATACGCCCGCTCAGCCCCCTTTCGGGGACGAAGGATCGCCATGCCCGCCGCCGCCCTGCCGTCCCTCAAGCGTCCTTCCCCGCTCGACGCCTCGACCACGCTGGTCTCGCCGATGCAGCGGATCGCCGACCGGATCGACGAGGTTTCGCCGGTTCCCCGCAAGCTGATGATCGCCGCCGGTTCCGACCTGGCGGCCGGCGATTTCCAGGCCGCCGAGAAGAAGGCCATGGCCGCCGCCCCGCACGGCGGGCCGCTGGCCCTGCGGCTGCTGGGCTTCGTCTACGAACGCGCCGGCGCGCTGCCCAAGGCCTTCACCGCCTTCCAGGCCGCCCATCGCCTGGCCCCGGCCGACGTCGACGGCGTGCGCGAC
Source organism: Caulobacter sp. GW821-FHT10A10 (assembly GCF_059415745.1). NCBI lineage: Bacteria > Pseudomonadati > Pseudomonadota > Alphaproteobacteria > Caulobacterales > Caulobacteraceae > Caulobacter > Caulobacter sp. GW821-FHT10A10. The sequence goes on from NZ_JBWKNV010000006.1 coordinate 19,278, forward strand.
CTGGCGCGGCTGGCCCGGCGGCTGGGCCAGCCGGACATGGCGGCCGAACTGCTGCTGCGGGTGCGCGCGGCCGCCCCGGGCGACCTGGCCGACGCTCAGGACCTGGCGTCCGCCCTGCGCGACCTCGACCGCTTCGACGACGCCCTCGAGGTGGTGCGCGAGGCCATGGCCCTGGCGCCGGAGGATCCGAACCTCTGGAGCCTGCTGGGCTCGATCGCCACCCAGCGCGGCGACGACGGGGACGCCGCGGTGTTCCACGACGAGGCCGCGCGCCTGGGTCCGCGCGAGGTTCCCGTGCTGGCCAACGCCGCCATCGCCAGGCTGGACGTCGGCGACGCGGCCGGCGCCCTGGCCGCCTGCGACGCGGCCCTGGCCGCCGCCCCGACCCCACCCCAGGCCGCCTCGGTGCGCATGACCCGGGCCTTCGCCCAGCTGTGCCTGGGCGACCTCACCGGCGGCTGGGCCGACTACGCCGCCCGCCTGGCGCTGGAACGCCGCGAGGCCATGGCCTTCGACATTCCCGGCGAGCGCTGGACGCCGGCCCGGCCGCTGCGCGGACTTTCGCTGCTGCTGGTCGGCGAGCAGGGGCTTGGCGACGAGGTGCTGTTCGGCTCGATGCTGCCCGACCTGCTGACCGCGCTGGGTCCCGCCGGCCGGCTGAGCCTGGCGGTGGAGCCGCGCCTGGTCTCGCTGTTCGCCCGCGCCTTCCCCGGCGTGCGAGTGGTCGCCCACGTCGGCACGAGCCTGGCCGGCCGCGTGACCCGCCGCGTCCCGGACGCCGGCGACCATGACGCCTGGGCCCCGATGGGCGCCCTGCTGTCGCTGCTGCGGCCGACGACCGATCGCTTCGCCCCGCGCGCCTTCCTGTCGCCGGATCCCGATCGGCTGGCGCACTGGAAGGACTGGCTGGCCAGCCTGGGGCCCGGCCGCAAGGTCGGCTTCATGTGGCGCAGCCGGCTGATGGGCGGCCTGCGCAACCGCCGCTTCGCCCCGTTCGAGGCCTGGACGCCGGTGCTGCGCACGCCGGGCGCGGTGTTCGTCAATCTGCAGTACGCCGAGCCCGGGCCGGAGCTGGCCCGCGCCGCCGCGCAGGGGCTGGAGATCCACGAGCCGCCGGGTCTCGACCTGATGCAGGACCTGGAAGGCGTCACGGCCCTGACCTGCGCGCTGGACATGATGATCGGTCCGATGACCGCGACCAGCAACCTGGCCGCCGCCTGCGGCGTCGAGACCTGGATCCTCGCCTCCAACCCGCTCTGGCCGCTGCTGGGGACGGGCGGCTGCCCCTGGTACCCCAACGTTCGGACCTTCGCGCCGGAGGGGGCGGATGACTGGGTACCGAGGCTGGAAGAGGTGGCGGGGGCGTTGGGGGAGCGGTAGGCGACGGGCTCGCTCCCTCTCCCATAGGGAGAGGGTCGGGGTGAGGGGTTACGGCGTTTGACGGAGCGCCGGCACATCGTCCGACCTCGTAACCCCTCACCCTCCCACCGCTGCGCGGCGGGCCCCTCCCTCTCCCTCTGGGAGAGGGGCTTATGAGCGCCGCCGCAGTTCCGGCCACAACCCAAGAAAAAGGGGAGGACGTTTCCGCCCTCCCCTCTTCGTCTCTTACTTCACCACCTGGACCGCGGCCTGGGCCTGAGCCGCCAGGGCCTTGTCGCCGGTGGCGGTGAGCTTGCCAGCCTTGTCGTCCCAGCGCAGCTTGACCGTCTTGCCGACGCCCTTCTCGTAGGCGTTGGTCACGCCGTCGTCGTCATAGAGCGAGAACTCGGCGTCGCGGCCCGGCCAGACCTTCACGGCCTGGATGGCCTGGGGCTGGCTGGTGTTGAGGATCGGCGCGCCCATCGGGACGATCGAACCGGCGCGGACGAACAGCGGGATGGTGTCGATCGGGGCCTTCACGCGGATCGTCTGGCCGCCCGTGTACTTCTGGTTGGTCCAGTAGTCGTACCAGTCGGCGCCAGCCGGCAGGTAGACGTCGCGCTCGGTGACGCCCTGGTCGGTGACCGGAGCTACCAGGAAGGCCGGGCCGAACATGTACTGGTCGCCGATGTTGGCCACCTTCGGGTCGTTCGGGAAGTCCATGAACAGGCCGCGCATGAAGGGCGCGCCGGTGTCGTAGGTCGTCTTGCCCATGGAATAGAGGTACGGCATCAGCGCGTAGCGCAGCTTGACGTACTTGGTCAGGACGCCTTCGGCCTCCTTGCCGAACGACCACAGCTCGGTCTCCTTGCGCATGCCGTGCACGCGCAGGGTCGGGGTGAAGACGCCGTACTGGAACCAGCGGGTGAAGAGCTCCGGGTAGTCGTTGTTCTGGCCGACCACGGCGCGGGCGTCCGACGGGTCGAGCAGCGGCGGCTTGGTCGCCGTCGTGGTCTGCGGCAGCCACTGCCAGCCGCCGATGTCGTTGCCCCAGTAGGCCAGACCCGAAGCGGTGAAGTTCAGGCCGGTCGGCACCTGGCGCTTGAGCACTTCCCAGGTCGGCGAGATGTCGGACGACCAGAACAGCGAGCCGTTGCGCTGGGCGCCGGTGTAGGCGGCGCGGGCCAGGATCAGGTTGCGCTTGTCGGGACGGTCGCGGCGCGAGCCGTCGGCGGCCAGCTGGGTGTGCATCAGCGGGAAGGCGTTGCGGACGCGGTCGCCCGTGCCGGCGTGGAAGTAGTAGCCCGACGGCACCAGGTCCGGCTCGGTCTCGTCCAGCCACAGCCAGTCGAAGCCCTGCGAGAGGATGTTGTCGCGGATCTTGCCCCAGAACCAGTCGCGGGCCTCGGGATTGGTGGTGTCGATCAGGGCGCCGGTGCGGTCGCTGCGGAACGGCAGGCCGTCGACGACCTTGCCGTCGGCGTCCTTCAGGAAATAGCCCTTGTCGGCCATGTAGTTGAAGTAGCGGCCTTCCTGCTCGAAGCGGGGCCACACGCTGATGATGGTCTGCACGCCGCGATCGTGCAGCGTCTTGTTCATGCCCTTGGGGTCGGGGAAGGCGGTCGGGTCGATGTCGATCTGGCCCATCCGCGTCCAGTGGAACCAGTCGAGCACCATGATGTCGAGCGGCAGGCCGCGCTTCTGGTAGCCGTCGGCCACGGCCATGAACTCGGCCTGGGTCTCGTAGCGGGCCTTGGACTGGATGTAGCCGAAGGCGGCCTTGGGCGGCAGCGGGGTGACGCCGGTCAGGGCGCGGTAGCCGGCGTAGATCTCGTCGGTGGTCTTTCCGGTGATGACGAAGAACGACACGCGCTCGCCGACGTTGGACTGCCACAGGGTGCGGCCGTTGACGCCCGGATAGATCTTGGTGGCCGACGGGTTGTCCCAGAGGATGCCGTAGCCCTTGCTGGTCACCAGGAACGGCACGCAGACCGTCTCGCCGTGCGGGGCGTCGTAGTCGTGCTTGCAGTCGATGGTGCGGCCGCGCAGGTCGAGCGCGCCTTCCGACTCCTGGTTCTGGCCCAGGCCGTAGAAGTGCTCGTCGGCCGTGGTCGAGAAGGTGGCGCCGGCGCGGTAGGTCTTCTCGCCGCTGACGACGTGGGGCGACAGCTCCCAGCCGTTCATGTCGACCAGCGAGGTGCCGTCGGCCTTGCGGACCTTGATCGAGACCGGCGGCAGCGAGGGAGCGAAATAGCGCTCCTGCAGGCTGGGGGCGCCCGGCCAAGGCTGGGCGACGACTTCCAGCGACAGCTCCGAAGAGGTGAAGACGTCGGCGCCGGCCTTCTGGTCGTGGCGCCAGCCCTTGTCGCTGGGCGCGCCGTTGATCCCGTATCCCGGGGCGGCCTTGGCCAGATCCTTGTCCTGGCTGATGGTCACGCGGATGACGTTGGGGGCGTAGGTCTCGACCGAGACGTAGGAACCGTTGCGGTCGACCGTGGTGGTCGGGGCGGCGACCGCGAGGTTCGCGGCGGCGCTCAGCGCCAGACCCGAAACCAATCCCAGGGCCAGGGCGCGTCGACGCGCACCGTTCAGCCAAGCCATGCGATTTCCTCCACTAAGTTACCGCTATCATTTCCTGATGCTGGCGTAGTGGCGGGCGCGGCGAAGGTCAAGGCAAGGGTGTGATTGATGGGAGGAATGGACTCCCGGAATCCTTCTCCCCTTGCGGGAGAAGGTGGCGGCCGAAGGCCGACGGATGAGGGGTCGCCCGGGCGGTTCTGAGAGACCCCTCACCCGACCTCGCTTCGCGAGGCCACCCTCTCCCGCAAGGGGAGAGGGGTTAGAATCGAAAACGGGCCCGGAGGTTTCCCTCCGGGCCCGTCTCGTAAGGTCATGAAGACCAGATCCGCGTCAGGCGACGCGGAACCGGATTACTTCACTTGGACCTTGGCGCCGGCTTCGGTCAGCTTCTTGGCGACTTCGTCGGCCTGCTGCTTCGAAACGTTTTCGACGACGTTCTGCGGAACGCCTTCGACCAGGTCCTTGGCTTCCTTCAGGCCGAGGTCCGGACGGACGCCGCGGACTTCCTTGATGACGTTGATCTTCTTGTCGCCACCGTCCAGCAGGACGACGGTGAATTCGGTTTGCTCTTCAGCGGCTTCAACCGGAGCAGCAGCGCCACCGACGGCGGCGACGGCGACCGGAGCGGCGGCCGAGACGCCCCACTTTTCTTCCAGCAGCTTCGAGAGTTCAGCGGCTTCCAGCACCGACAGGGTGGACAGTTCTTCGACCAGCTTTTCGAGCTTCGACATGTGTCAGTTCCTTAGAGAGATTGGGATAGATTTGCGGGGATGACCGTTACGCGGCGTCTTTGGTCGCGTAGGCGTTGAAAACGCGAGCCAGCTGACCAGCCGGGGCCTGCAGGACGCCAGCGATCTTGGTCGCCGGAGCCTGGATGAGGCCGATGAGCTTGCCACGCAGTTCGTCCAGCGACGGCAGGGTCGCCAGAGCACGCACGCCGGCTTCGTCGAGCACGTTGGTCTGGTCCAGAACGCCACCGACAATCTTGAGCTTGTCGTTTTCTTTGGCGAACTGCACCGCGATCTTCGCGGCCGAGACGGCGTCCGGGCCGAAGGCGATGGCGACCGGACCGGTGAAGAGCGTGTCGCCCTTTTCACCGAGCTTGCCGTCCAGGGCCTTCAGAGCCAGGGTGTTCTTCACAACCTTGATCGCGGCGCCTTCCTTGCGGAGGCGAAGACGAAGGTCGGTCATTTCCGCAACGGTCAGACCCGTATAGTGGGTCACGACGACAGCGCCGGCATCGGCGAAGACGCTTTTCAGCGACTCGATCGATTCCTGCTTTTGAGCGCGGTCCATTGCGGTCTCCTACTCAGTTGCAGGCGGCCGGACCATTCCGGCAGCCAGATGCTCGTCCCATGCGGAATTGCTCCCGCGCGCGAGTTGCATCAGCCTGTTCCAAGGAAAGTCGGCCGCGCACCTGACTCGGGCAAAGCCGCGAGAGAGGAGATCTTGGCGTCTCTATCCCTGTCTCCCGACGGCGAGGAAGGGCTCTTCCTCGATTATGGCGCTGGTGACCCCGCGCCCCGCAGTTCTCAAACAGGTTCGCCGCCGAACCGGAGTCCAGCGGAGAGGCGGGCCGTATAGAGGAGTTTCCGGCGGAAGGCAACCGGGTGTCGGAACGAGCGCGCCTCGCACGTCTTCATGGAGACGAACGCGAAGGAGCCACGCCATGCTGGGCCAGATCGACGCCTCCCCCACCCTGCCGGTCAAGGACCTGGCGAGAGCCCGTCTGTTCTACGAGGACGTGCTGGGCCTCACCGCCGAAGGCGACGGCGCCATGGGCGTGCAGAGCTACCGCGCCGGCGCGGTCGTGCTGACGGTGTACGAGTCCGAGTTCGCCGGGACCAACCAGGGCACGGCCGTGACCTGGCCCCTGGGCGGGCGCTTCGACACCGCGATCGAGGCCTTGAGAGCCAAGGGCGTCGCCTTCGAGACCTACGACATGCCGGGCCTGAGCGTGAAGGACGGCGTGCACGAGGTCGACGGCATGAAGCTGGCCTGGTTCAAGGATCCGGACGGCAACATCCATCACGTCGGGAGCTTCTGAGGCTAGCCCGCGAGCCGCTTCTCCGCCGCCTGTGCGGCCGCGACGCCGGTGGCGAAGCAGGCCTGCAGCAGGTAGCCGCCGGTGGGGGCTTCCCAGTCCAGCATCTCGCCGGCCAGGAAGACGTCGGGCCGCGACAGCAGCGCCAGGCCGTCCAGGCTTTGGAAGGTCACGCCGCCGGCGGCCGAGATCGCCCGCTCCAGCGGTCGAGCGGCCGTCAGTCGGATCGGCGCGGCCTTGATCGCCGCCGCCAGGGCCGCGGGCTGCGACGGCAGGTCCAGGCCATGGGCCTCGCGCAGCAGGTTCACCTCGACCGGCGACAGTTTCAGCGCCTTGCGCAGGTGGTTGGCCAGGGACTGGCCGCCGCGGACGCCGGAGAGGCGCCGCTCCAGGGTTTCGGCCGGCAGGTCGGGGCGAAGATCTATGGTCAGCACCGCCGCGCCGTCGCGGGCGATCGCCTCGCGCGGAGCGGCCGCCAGGGCGTAGACCGCCCCGCCCTCGATCCCGTAGCCGGCGACCATGGCGTCGCCCCTCGCCTGGCGGCCGTCGCAGGTGAGGCGGACGTTCTTCAGCGGCTCGCCGGCGAAGCGGTCGCGGAAGATATCGCTCCAGGCGACCTCGAATCCGCAATTGGCCGGGGCGAAGGGCGCGACCCGAGCCCCCTGCCCTTCCAACGCCTTCGCCCACGCCGCGTCGGAGCCGAGCTTGGGCCAGCTGGCGCCGCCCAGGGCCAGGATCGTGGCGCGCGGCCGCCAGGCTTCGTGGCCGTCCGGACCATCGATCAGCAGGGCGCCGTCTTCGCTCCAGCCCGCCCAGGTCGACCGGGTTCGCAGAGAGACGCCCAGACTCTCCAGTCGGGCCAGCCAGGCGCGCAGCAGCGGCGAGGCCTTCATCGCCTTGGGGAACACACGCCCGCTGGCGCCGACGAAGGTCTCCTGGCCGAGGTCCCTGGCCCAGGCGACGAGATCGGCCGGGGTGAACACCTCCAGCATCGGCCGCAGCGTCGCCTCGCGATCGCCGTAGCGGGCGACGAAGCGTTCGAAGTCTTCCGAATGGGTCAGGTTCAGCCCGCCGCGGCCGGCCATCAGGAACTTGCGCCCGAAGGTCGGCATCTTCTCGAACACCACGACCGAGCGGCCGGCCCGCGCCAGACGCTGGGCGGCGATCAGCCCGGCAGGGCCGCCGCCGACCACGGCGACGTCGATGATCCTGGTAGCGTCAGACGTCACGCGGCCTCGATGTCGGTCAGGGAAAAGTCGCCGCCCTTGTAGAGCAGCGGCACGCCATGAACCTTGGCGCAGGCGTAGGCAAAGCAGTCGCCCATGTTCAGCCGGGCCGGATGCACGCCCTTGCCGAAGCAGGCGTGGGCTTCGAGAGCCAGGACACCTTCAGCCGCGCCGATCTCGACGATACGTACATTCAGGCTCGCCTGAAAGCTGAACAGCCGCGCGCTGGCTTCGCTCACCCCGTCCTCGGTTTCCCGCACGAGGGCGCGGACCGTTTCCCAGTTGGCGATCGAAGACGTCAGGATGGTGTCGGCGGCGACCAAGGCCGTGACCAGCCGATCCCGTTCCGGCTCATTCAGCGAGACGGCCGTCCAGGCCGAGGCGTCGACGAACATCAGTCGCCGTTGATCATGTCGAAGAACGCCTTGTCCGCCTTGAGGCCCGTCCGAGGCACGGCATCGAACTCAGCCAGGATGGCTTCGACCTTCGCGAGCTTTTCCGCCTGCGCCTTCTCGCGCGCGGCCAAGGCTTCCGAAGCGGCCAGCTTCACGGCCTCGGTGATGCCCACGTGCGCCTTCTCGGCCAACTGGCGAACCAGGGCGTCGGTCTCGGGGTCGCGGATATGAAAGGCCATGGATCACCTCCGTCTAGCCTGAAGATAACATCGGCTAGCCGACCTCACAACGAACCCCAACGAACCAAGACCCCAAACGCAAGACGGGCGCTGGATCGCTCCAGCGCCCGTCTCCGAAGTCAAAAGCTTCGATCGGCCGTTAGGCGGTGATCGAGGCGATGTCGACCTTCACGCCCGGACCCATCGTCGAGGACAGGCCGACCTTCTTGACGAACACGCCCTTGGCGCCCGACGGCTTGGCCTTGTTCAGGGCGTCGATCAGAGCCTTGACGTTGACCAGCAGGGCTTCGTCGGTGAACGAGGCCTTGCCGATGCCGGCGTGAACGATACCGGCCTTTTCGACGCGGAACTCAACGGCGCCGCCCTTGGCGTCCTTCACGGCTTGGCCGACGTTCGGGGTCACGGTGCCGACCTTCGGGTTCGGCATCAGGCCGCGCGGGCCCAGCACCTTACCGAGACGACCCACCAGGGCCATCATGTCCGGGGTCGCGATGACGCGATCGAAGTCCATGAAGCCGTTCTGGATCTTTTCGACCAGGTCTTCGGCGCCAACCACTTCGGCGCCGGCCGCGGTGGCTTCGGCGGCCTTGGCGTCCTTGGCGAAGACGGCGACGCGGACGTCACGGCCGGTGCCCGACGGCAGCTGAACGACGCCACGGACCTGCTGGTCGGCGTGACGCGGATCGACGCCGAGGTTCACCGAGATTTCGATGGTCTCGTCGAACTTGGCCTTGGCGTTGGCCTTGACCAGGGCGATGGCGTCGGCGACGGCCAGGGTGGCGTCACGGTCGCCGGTCCAGGCCTTGATGCGCTTGGGTTGCTTAGCCATTGGATTAGGCCTCCACGATCTTCAGGCCCATGGCCTTGGCGGAGCCTTCGATGATCTTGGCGGCAGCCTCGAGATCGTTGGCGTTCAGGTCCTTCATCTTCTTCTCGGCGATTTCGCGCAGTTGGGTGCGCGTCACTTCGCCGACGGTCTCACGACCGGTCAGCTTCGCGCCGGACTTCAGGCCGGTGATCTGCTTCAGGTAGTGGGTCGCCGGAGGCGTCTTGGTGATGAAGGTGAACGACTTGTCTTGGTAGACAGTGATCACGGTCGGCAGGGGGGTGCCCTTTTCGACGTTCTCGGTGCGCGCGTTGAACTCCTTACAGAAGCCCATGATGTTGACGCCGCGCTGACCCAGAGCCGGGCCGATGGGGGGCGAAGGCGTGGCCGAGCCAGCCTTCACCTGGAGCTTGATGTAGCCCAGGATCTTCTTAGCCATACTATCCTCTCATGAAGGCCGGAGCCCTCGCTGGTGAGCCGTGGTGCGGGCTTGGCGGCCCTTCCACGGATTTGGTTTCCTCGAATTCGCGTGAATGAAGCCATTCGAGCGAATAACGACGAACACGCCCCGGGACAGGGTCCTGGAGCGAGGCGGCGCATGTAGCAGGCGCGTCGAACGGAGTCCAGCGCGGCGGCCGGTATACGATCGCCCACGCCCTGTTGCCGCCATGCCACGCCGGTTTCGGCCACGCCGCGGCCCCAATTCAACCTGAGCGACCCGCGAATAAACAAGAACGACACTACATCGTCACAAATTCATCAATTCATGCCGATAACGGCGCAATGCGAGCACACCCGTTCTTCGCACAACGATATCGGGCAACATATTCGCCCCATTCCATGAATTTCCGCCGAAATTCAGAAAAGAAACGACGCCATTCGTCTCCGGTATCGCGAACCTTGTTTCGCAGAACGCCGTCATCGCGACAAGCGATTTGGCGAATACTGGGGACTATGAATGGCTAGAAATACCTATCTTCTGAGCGCGTCGGCGCTCGTCATCGCCGTGACGGCCGCGCCGATCCTGGCGCAGGCCCAGACGAACGACGAGCCGGCCGCCGTCGAGGAAGTCGTCGTCACCGGTTCGCGCATCGCGCGCCGCGACTACGTCTCCAACAGCCCGATCATGACCATGGATCAGGCCGCGATCGAAAAGACCGGCTCGGTCACGGTCGACACCCTGCTCAACCAGATGCCCCAGTTCGTGCCGTCGGTGTCGTCGACCTCGAACAACCCGTCGAACGGCGGCCAGGCCAACATCGACCTGCGCGGCCTGGGCACCGCCCGCACCATGGTGCTGATCGACGGCCACCGCGTCGTTCCGTCGAACTCGGACGGTACGGTCGACGTCAACATCGTCCCCTCGGCCCTGATCCAGAACATCGAAGTGATCTCGGGCGGCGCCTCGGCGACCTACGGCTCGGACGCCATGGCCGGCGTCGTCAACTTCAAGCTCAACAACAAGTTCGAAGGCCTGATGGTCGACGGCCAGTACGGCCTGACCCAGCGCGGCGACGGCAAGGAAGGCTCGCTGGCGATCACCGGCGGCACCAAGTTCGCCGACGGCCGCGGCCACGTGACCGCCTCGTTCGGCTATTCGAAGCGCGGCTCGGTCTACAACGCCGCCCGCGACTTCTCGAAGGTCAGCGGCCTGTCGAGCACCACGCCCTACGGCACCTACGTCGTCGACGCCACCAACGCGCCGTCGCAAAGCGCCATCGACTCGGTGTTCTCGCAGTACGGCGTTTCCAGCGGCACGGTGGCCGCCTCGAACGCGCGCTACGGCTTCAACAACGACGGTACGCTGTTCACCAACGGGATCAACTACACCGGCTCGACCGCGATCGACTATTCGACGCTGACGTCCAGCAACTCGTACAACACCGGCGCGCTGAACCTGCTGCAGCTGCCGATGACGCGCTACTCGTTCTACACGGCCGGCACCTTCGACCTGACCGATCACGCCGAGCTGTACGGGTCGCTCAACTACAGCCACTACAAGTCGCGCACCGTGCTGGCCCCGGCCCCGGGCACCGGCTTCAGCGTGCCGGTGACCAACCCCTTCATCAGCGACGACCTGGCCACCCTGCTGGCCAGCCGCGCCGATCCGGACGCCGACTTCACCCTGAACAAGCGCTTCACCGACGTGGGCGCGCGGATCTCCAACACCACCTTCGACGTCGTCCAGGCGGCAGGCGGCGTGCGCGGCGACACCGGCTTCAAGGACTGGACCTATGACGTCTACGCGTCGTTCGGCCGTTCCAAGCAGAAGGAAGTCCAGTCGGGCAACGTCAGCCGCACGGCCGTCGAGACCCTGCTCGACGCGGCCGACGGCGGCGCCAGCCTCTGCGAAGGCGGCTACGACCCGTTCGGCAACAACACGATCTCGGACGAGTGCAAGACCTACATCTCGCGCACGACCCGCAACACCACGATCGCCGACCAGGCGATGCTGGAAGCCAACTTCAGCGGCGGCCTCTTCGATCTGCCGGCCGGTGAGCTGCGCGGCGCCTTCGGGGCCGACTACAAGTACGACAGCTACAAGTACAACCCCGACGCCCTGCTGCTGAGCGGCGACGTCGTCGGCTTCAACGCCGCCGGCTCGGTCGACGCCTCGACCCACGTGTCGGAAGTCTACGGCGAACTGCTGGTGCCGGTCCTGAAGGACCTGCCGCTGATCAAGGCCCTGAACCTCGACCTCGGCTACCGCTACTCGAACTACGCCACGGTCGGCGGCGTCTCGGCCTACAAGGTCGACGGCGACTGGGAGCTGGTCGACGGCTTCCGCCTGCGCGGCGGCTACCAGCGCGCCGTCCGGGCCCCGAGCCTGGGCGAGCTCTACTCGCCGCAGAACCAGGGCTTCTACTCGCTGAGCGAAGACCCCTGCGACGTCAGCAGCACCTACCGCACCGACAGCGCCACGGCGGCCACCGTCCGCAGCGTCTGCCTGGCGCAGGGCCTGCCCAGCTCGATCATCGACAGCTACACCTACAGCAACACCCAGATCGAAGGCACCAGCGGCGGCAACCCCGACCTGACCGAGGAAACCGCCGACACCTACAACTTCGGCTTCGTTTGGACCCCGCGCTTCGAGAACCCGCTGTTCGAGAAGTTCTCGGTCTCGGTCGACTACTATTCGATCGACGTGAAGGACGCGATCGGCACCATCGACGTCTCGACGGCGCTGGAGAAGTGCTACACGGGCGGCAGCAGCAGCGCCTACTACTGCAATCTGTTCACCCGCTCGAGCACGACCGGCGAGATCACCAACGTCACGCTGACGGCGCTGAACCTGGGCGAATACAAGACCTCGGGCGTCGACTTCCAGCTCGACTGGGGCTTCGGCCTCGGCGCGGTCGGCCTCGACGACAGCCTGGGCTCGATCAAGGTCAACGTGGTCGGCAACTACCTGGAGAGCTTCAAGATCCAGAGCCTGCCGGGCGAGGACTTCGTCGACCTGAAGGGCACGATCGGCAACACCCAGATCAGCGGCACCGCCGTCTCGCACCCGGAATGGAAGTACGCCACGTCGGTGGACTACGCCTTCGGTCCGTTCTCGGTGGGCGCGCGCTGGCGGCACATCGGCGACATGGTCGACGCCTACTATCCGGACGAGAAGATCGGCGCCGTCGACTACTTCGACCTGAACGGCAGCTGGGCGATCAACGACACCTATTCGCTGCGCGGCGGGGTCACCAACCTCACCGACAAGCAGCCGCCCTACTTCTCTTCCTACGTCCAGGCCAACACCGATCCGTCGACCTACGACGTGCTCGGCCGCCGCTTCTACGTGGGCTTCAAGGCGAAGTTCTAAGCCTCGCCTGATCTAGGCTGAACTGGGGGCGGATCTCTTCGGGGATCCGCCCTTTTCTTTGGCGGCGTAGCGGCGCCCCGGGCGAGGCCGCGTTAGGCCTCCTGCAGGGCCAGGATCTGGATCCGGTCCTCGGCGGCGATGGCCAGCCGCCTCCCACCGGGATCCCAGGCCATGGGCGGCGGGACCGAGGCGCTCAGGCAACCGTCCCAGAGACCGCTGAGGATTCCGGGCCAACGCTCGAGCACGCGCCCCGTGGGCACGTGGATCAGCTTCGGACACTCGTACAGCGACAGCACGTGATCGGCGTCGATCGCCAGGAGCCTGCCCGCAGGCTCGCCAAACGGAGCAACGCTGTCCCAGGTTTCCGAGGCGAACCGGTAGACCCCGATCTCGCCAGGACGAAGCCGCAGCCCGGAAAGGTCGTCGTCGAAAGATTCTGCGTGCGGCGCGGAGGCCAGCACCGCCCGCTCCCCATCGACGAAGACGGCCGAGGCGATCTCGGCGCAATCGGCCAGACCGTGCGTCCGGTCCAGGCGGAAGGGATCGGCCAGGCTTTCCGCCAGCGGATAGAACGACACGCCCAGATAAGGGTGCCACATCCAGCCCGCACTCAACAGCCAGGCGCCGTCAGGGCTGGCGGCGAGGCCGGAATGAAAGACGTCCAGGGCTTGGGAAGCATCGCCCCGCCCTGTCAGTCTCTCGCCGGTTTCGACCAGTTCGATCTCGATCCTGTTGTAGTCGTCCGGACAATGGGCGAGCACCTCTCGCCCGTCGGCGAGACGGAACAGCGCGATGGGATAGTCGTAGACCTCGGCGTGATAGAAGCTGCGGTTGATCTCGCGGATCACCCGCTCGTCTCGCAGGACGACGCCCTTCGTGCCCCGCCGCTCGTAGATGACGGCGTATCTTCCGTCCGTCGACTGAACCAGGGAATCGAAACGGTAGGCATATCGCACCTGGGCCGGCGCGAAGGATCCGTCGAGGCCGTAGACAGCGCCGCCGCCGACCCTGTCGACCAGGACGTCTCCTCGCCAAGTCAGGGAGGTCACCTCTGAAGCGGGCAGCTCCAGATAACGAAAGGACGGCATCGGAACCCCCATTCCTGCCTTCACCGATCGGCTGGCTATGCCGCCGCCCACCTGCGCAGACAACAAAAAACCCCGCGTCGGCCGACGCAGGGTTCTTCGTTTGGCGCTGATCCGAAAGGGATCAGGCGATCTTTTCGACCTGGCTGTATTCCAGCTCGACCGGGGTGGCGCGGCCGAAGATCGAGACGGTGACCCGCAGGCGGGCCTTCTCTTCGTCGACCTGCTCGACCGAGCCGTTGAAGCTGGCGAACGGGCCGTCGATGACGCGGACGTTCTCGCCGACTTCGTACAGCACGACGGTCTTCGGCTTCTCGACGCCCTCTTCGATGGCGCCGACGATGCGCTGGACTTCCTTTTCGGAGACCGGCGTCGGCTTGGAGCCGCTGCCCAGGAAGCCCGTGACCTTCGGGGTGTTCTTGATCAGGTGGTAGGCTTCGTCCGAGAGGTTCATCTTCACCAGGACGTAGCCCGGGAAGAACTTGCGCTCGGCGTTGACCTTGCGGCCACGGCGGATCTCGACGACGTCCTCGGTGGGCACCAGGATCTCGGAGAAGCTGTCTTCCAGGCCCTGGGCCTTGGCTTGCTCACGGATGCTCTCGGCCACCTTCTTCTCGAAGTTCGAGTAGGCGTGGACGATGTACCACTTGTGGTTCGGGTTCGAGGCGGTTTCGGTGCTCATGGTCTTCTTATGACTTATCCGGCCGCGAACTTCAGCAGCAGATTGGCGCCGGCCCCGAGGAGCCAGTCGACCAGGAGGAAGAACAGCGAGGCGACGATCACCATGATGAAGACCATCACCGAGGTGATCCAGGTCTCCTTGCGGGTCGTCCAGGTGATCTTGCGGGCCTCGGCGCGCACTTCACGGAAGAACTGCACCGGGTTGAAGGGCTTCTTGGGCGCCGCGGCGGCGGCGGCGGACGGAGCCTGACCGGCAGGGGCCAGCGCCGCAGCCGTACGGGCGGCGCGGTTCTTGATCGCTGACGGGCTGGATCCCGGTTTCCTGGCCATGGTTTCAGAGGCTCGCGTATCTGACAGGCCGGACCGAACGCCGGGCCGGCCGATGACATATAGTGGCAGGAGTGGAGGGACTCGAACCCCCGGCCCTCGGTTTTGGAGACCGATGCTCTACCAGCTGAGCTACACTCCTGCAGAAACTCCGGTCCTTGAAGTACCGGACCGCAGCCTTGGCGACGGTTCGGCCGGAGGGCCGCGAGCGGCGCCGCCGACGCTTCCCAGCGCCAGAGCGGCGTCGTGTAGCAGGGTCGTTTGCGCCGGGCAAGCGGATCAGGTCGCGTCAACCGCGCGTTATTGCGGAAGTCCCGGGTCCGACGGCGCCTTTTCACAGGTTTCTTGGCCCGGACGCCCCTGTGACGCGCCAATGACGCGCCCGAGAAAGGATCCGCGATGGCTGAAAACCCCGGCGAACGCCCCTCGAACCGTGAGGTCGAGCATGAGAATCAGCGACCGAATCCCGGTGGCGACGGCAAGCCTCCCCGTCCGGCCACGGAACCCGTGGGCGCCGAGGACAGTGTGACCACGCCGAAGACGCGCACGGATCCAGGCTCCGGCGAAGGCTGAAGCGCAACCCCGCCGGAGCCGAACCTGTGGGTCGGCTTTTCGTCAGCCGGCCTTCTTGGCCTCCGCCTCGCCCGCGGCGCTCGGCAGGGCCGCGGCGCATTGGACGTTCAGATAGGACCATTTGACGTCGGTCAGCTCACGACCGCATTCGGTGTTCTTGCCTTGGTCACGTCCGCGCAGCGAAACGCCGACCCCCTTTCCGGGATCCGGCGCCGGACTGGCGCTGGAGACGTCGTAATAGCCGCCGTTGGGGCCGCGCACGACGAGGCACTTGGTGTTTTCGACCGGCCGCACGCAGCCGCTCGCCGTCACCGACTTGCCTTCCAGAGTGACTTGCTGAGCCTTGGCGGCCTTGGTTTGGGCGCCGCCTTCACAACCCGCTACGCCTAACGCTAACAGACTGGCCGCCGCGGCGGCCATAACGAACCTCACCCGCATACGTTCCTCCGTATCGTTGGCTCCGCGAACGAAGCAAAAGGAACTCTGCGCCCCGTTTCGGCGACCGGCAATCACATTTTTGACACAGTCTGAAAAAGCGAACGGCGCTATTTTGAGCGGTTCGTAGAATTTTTTCTCAAAGCGGCTTCAGACAGCAAAAGTTGACATCCGCTCTCAACTTCTCACATGAGACGCAGGTCGCCTTCAGGGCCGGAGCGACGCCCGACTTTTCTTATGCGCGCTGCTGTTATTCAGACGCGCGAACAGGATCGAAACCACAGACCATGACGGCCGAGACCGCCACCGCCGCCCCTGCTCCCGCCAAGGAGTCCCCGCACAACCTCGAGACCGTTCTCTGGGTCAAGCACTGGACCGATCGGCTGTTCAGCTTCGCCATCACCCGCCCGGCCAGCTTCCGCTTCCGTTCGGGCGAGTTCGTGATGATCGGCCTGCCCGCTCGCGAAGAGCTGGGCGAGAAGAAGCCGATCCTGCGCGCCTATTCGATCGGCTCGCCCTCGTTCGCCGAGGAGCTGGAGTTCTTCTCGATCAAGGTGCCGGACGGCCCGCTGACCTCGCGCCTGCAGCAGATCAAGGCCGGCGACCAGGTCCTGCTCGGCAAGAAGCCGACCGGCACCCTGGTGCTGGACGCGGTGAAGCCCGGCAAGCGCCTGTTCCTGTTCGGCACCGGCACGGGCCTGGCGCCCTGGCTGTCAGTCGCCCGCGATCCGGACGCCTACAGCCGCTTCGAGAAGGTGATCGTCGCCCACGGCGTGCGCGAAGTTCAGGAACTGGCCTATCGCGACCTCTTCACCAGCGAGATCCACGACGATCCGCTGGTCGGCGACGAGGCCAAGGCCCAGCTCGTCTACTATCCGACCGTCACCCGCGAGCCGTTCGAGCGCCAGGGCCGGTTCACCGACCTGATCGAGAGCGGCAAGCTGTTCAGCGACCTGGGCCTGGAAGGCGGCAAGTTCGATCCCGAGCACGACCGCGCCATGCTGTGCGGCTCGATGGCCATGATCAAGGACACCGCCGCCCTGCTGGAGGCCCACGGCCTGGTCGAGGGCTCCAACGCCGAGCCGGGCGACTTCGTCATCGAGCGCGCCTTCGTCGGCTGACGATCGCAAGTTCCCGACAGTGAAAAGGCCAGCCTCGCGGCTGGCCTTTTTGATTCTGCGGTTCTTGAATTTGGGCTTCAGCGCCTGCGCGTGTTCGGCAGGAAGGCGGCCAGCAGGCCCAGGACCGGCAGGACGGCGCAGAGCTTGTAGACCGTCTCGACGCCCTTCCAGTCGGCCACCTCGCCCAGCACCGCAGCCCCCAGGCCGCCCATGCCGAACGAGAAGCCGAAGAACAGGCCCGAGATCATGCCGATGCGGCCGGGGGCCAGTTCCTGGGCCAGGACGACGATGGCCGGGAAGGCCGAGGCCAGCAGCAGGCCGATGATCACCACCAGCGGCCCGGTCCAGAACAGGCTGGCGTAGGGCAAGGCCAGGGTGAAGGGCAGCACGCCCAGGATCGAGATCCAGATCACCGCCTTGCGGCCGAAGCGGTCGCCCACCGGTCCGCCGGCGATCGTGCCCACCGCCACCGCCGCCAGGAAGGCGAAGAGGTGCATCTGGGCGGCGCCGACCGACAGCTGGAAACGCTCGATCAGGTAGAAGGTGAAGTAGCTGGTCAGGCTGGCCATGTAGACGTACTTCGAAAAGATCAGCGCCAGCAGGATGGCGATGCCCTTGGCCGCCGCGCCCTTGGGCAAGTCGATCGCGACCTTGCGGCCGCTGCCGGCGGCCAGGCGCGCCAGGCCGTGGTGACGGGCCCAGACGGCGACGTTCCACAGCACCGCCCCCGACAGCAGGGCCAGCAGGGCGAAGACGCCCAGGCTGGACTGGCCCCAGCGCACCACGACCAGGGCCGCGGCCAGCGGACCCAGGGCCTGGCCGGCGTTGCCGCCGACCTGGAACAGCGACTGGGCCAGGCCCGGCCGCTCGCCCGCCGCCATCCGCGCCACCCGCGAGGATTCCGGGTGGAACACCGACGAGCCGACGCCCAGCAGGCACGCGCCCACCAGAACCAGCCCGTAGACGTGGGCGATCGACAGCACCACCAGCCCCGACAGCGAGAACAGGGTCCCGGCCGGCAGCACCATCGGATTGTGGCGGCGGTCGGCGTAGAGCCCGACCAGCGGCTGCAGGATCGAGGCGGTGATCTGGTAGGCCAGGGTGACGAGGCCGATCTCGCCGAAGCTGAGGTGCAGGTCGGTCTTGAGGTTGGGATAGATGGCCGGCAGCAGCGACTGCATCATGTCGTTGAGCAAGTGGCAGCCGCTCACCGCCAGGATCACGCCGAACACGGTGGTCTGGGCCCTGTTGGCGGCTGGTTCTGCGACGGCGGATCGGATCGCTGTATCGGTCATTGAAGCTCTTCCCGTGAAGGTTCGACCGCGATAGGACCTGCGAAGGCGTCCCGCATTCCGCAACGGGACTTTCACTTTCGCGAGTGGGACAAATGGCCAAGCCCTGGATCCATCCCGCCGACTACGACCACGCGCTGCGGCCGGTGGTCGCCACCGGCAACGAGTATCCGCCCTCGTTCGAGCTGGACTGGCACCAGCACGGGCGCGGCCAGCTGCTCTACGCCGCCGCCGGCGTGGCCGTGGTCAGCACGCCGCACGGCGCCTGGATCGCGCCGCCGGAGCGCGCGGTCTGGACCCCGGCGGGCACGCCGCATTCGGTACGGATGGTCGGGGCGGTCAGCACCCGCAGCGTGCTGCTGGATGATCGGGCCTCGGCGGTGCTGGGCGATCGCGGACGGGTGATCGGCGTCGCGCCGCTGCTGCGCCACCTGCTGATCGCCGCCTGCGACATCGCCGTCGACTATGACGAGGCCGGCCGCGACGGGATGGTCATGGACCTGCTTTTGGCCGAGCTGGCGCGAGCGCCGGTGATCCCGCTGGCCGTGCCCTTCCCCGCCGCTCCGGCCCTGGCCAAGCGCTGCCACGCCTTCCTGGAACGCCCAACGCCGCACGAGACCATCGACGACTGGTGCGGCGAGCTGGGCCTCGGGCGCCGGGCCTTCACCCGCGCCTTCCGCCGCGAGACCGGCATGAGCTTCGGCGCCTGGCGACAGCAGGCCCTGCTGTTGGCCGCCCTGCCCCGCTTGGCGGCCGGCGAGCCGGTGACGACTATCGCGCTCGACCTCGGCTACGACAGTCCGGCCGCCTTCTCGACCATGTTCAAGCGCTTGCTGGGCATTCCGCCCAATCGCTACAAGCCGGGCGTGTCGGCTCCAGGTTTCGATTGACCGGGGCGGCGCCGTGCGACAGCCATGCGGCGCGATGGACAAAGACCGACGATCCGTGAGCCAAGCCCTGAAGAACCTGACCGTCGAGGAAGCCCGCGGCCGCATGCTGGACGGCGCTGCGCGCCTGGGCGTCGAGACCGTGGCCCTGCCCGACGCGATCGGCCGGGTGCTTGCGGCGCAGATCGTCGCCGACCGCCATCAGCCGCCCTTCGACGCCTCGGCCATGGACGGCTGGGCGATCCGCCGGGCCGATTACGGCGTCATCGACGCCTTCGCGATCGTCGGCGAAAGCGCCGCCGGCCGCGCCTACGCGACGGCTCTGGAAGCTGGCCAGGCGGTTCGGATCTTCACCGGCGCGCCCGTGCCGGCCGGCGCCGACCTCGTGGTCATCCAGGAAGAGGCGACGCGCGAGGGCGACATCGTGCGCTTCGCGGCCGCAAATGATCCCAAGTCCAACATCCGGCCGGCCGGTGGCGACTTCCGCTCCGGCGACCGGCTGCTGGAGGCCGGGGCGCGGATCGATCCCTGGCGGCTCTCGCTGGCCGCCGCCGCCGGACGCGACCGTCTGGAGGTCGCCCGCCGGCCGAAGGTGGCGATCCTGGCCACCGGCGACGAACTGGTCCCCCCCGGCGGCGCGCCCGCTCCCGACCAGATCTTCGAGTCCGGCTCGTTCAGCCTGGCGGCGCTGATCACCGCCTGGGGCGGCGAAGCAGTGAAGCTGGCCCCCGCCGCCGATTCCGCCGACGCGATCGCCGAGGCCGTGCGCGGCGCGGCCGTCGACCTGGTGGTGACCATCGGCGGCGCCTCGGTGGGCGACTACGACCTGGTCAAGCCGGCGATGGCGCAACTGGGCCTGGACCTGCGGGTGCAGACCATCGCCGTGCGTCCGGGCAAGCCGACCTGGTTCGGCTTTCTCGCCGATGGCCGGCGGGTGCTGGGCCTGCCGGGCAATCCGGCCTCGGCCCTGGTCTGCGCCGAGCTGTTCCTGCGGCCGCTGCTGGCGGCTCTGACCGGCGCCGACGCCGCCCTCCCCTTCACGCACGCCCGCCTGACCGCGCCCCTGCCCGCCAACGGACCACGCGAACACTGGATGCGGGCCGCCCGCGCCGTCGACGCCGAGGGCCGGCTGGTGGTCACGCCCTTCCCCGACCAGGACTCGTCGCTGGTCGGCGTCTTCGCCCAGGCCGACGCCCTGCTGAGGCGACCGGCGGGAGCCCCGGCGGCCTTGGCTGGCGACCTGGTGACCGTCCTGCCGCTCGCCCGCGCCTGAATCGACCCGGAATCGGCGACGAGGCGCGATGAGCGTGCTAAGCCGCACAGGTTGAACAGTTCCGACGCGTAGGGAGTTCGGGCATCGATGGGTCGCGCCGGCAAGATCGCAGCGCACGTGTTCCTGGCCTTCCTGGCCCTGCTGACCGGACAGATCCTGGCCGCGGGCCTCGACACTGACCGGCCCGGCCTGCTGGCCCATGCCGGCCTCTACGCCCTTTCGGCGCTGCTGGTGGAGCTGCTGTTTCAGCTAGAGCGCTCGCCCTGGCGCTTCGTGGCCGCCGCCGACTACCTGAGGATCGCCCGCTCGTCGGCGCTGACGGCCCTGACCTTCTCGCTGCTGGCGCACATCCTGCTGCCCAAGCTCGACGGCGGCGGCCGCACCATCCTGGCGGCCCTGGTCGTGCAGATCGGCCTGCTGGCCGCCCTGCGCGTCGGACGCCGCGCCCTGCACGACGGCGTGCTGGCCGACGCCCTGCTGCGCCTGCGCCCCGCCCCGGCCTCGCCGGCCCTGCCCCGCCTGCTGATCGTCGGCCAGGCGGCCGAGGCCGAAGCCTTCCTGCGCGCGCCCGACGGCCTGGCCCAGCGCTACGCCGTGGTCGGGGTGCTGACCCCCGAGGCCCGCGAGACCGGCGACGAGATCCGCGGGGTCTGCGTGCTGGGCGCGATCGGCCAGTTCGACCGGGTGATGCGCCAGTTGCGCGACGGCGGCCTGTCGCCGGCCGCGGTGCTGTTCCTGGCCGAAGGGCCGCTCAGCGCCTTCGGGGCCGAGCGGCTGGGCCGGCTGAAGAGCGAGGGCGTGCGCCTGCTGCGCCGCCAGGGCGTGGTCGAGATGGGCGATGGGCCCACCAACGCCGCCCTGCGCGAGATCAGCCTGGAGGAACTGCTCAGCCGTCCGCCGGTCCGGCTCGACCCGGCTCCGGTGCAGGCCCTGGTCAGCGGCAGGCGGGTGCTGGTCACCGGCGCCGGCGGCAGCATCGGCTCGGAGCTGTGCCGGCAGATCGCCGCCAGCGGCGCGGCCCACCTGACCCTGGTCGACGCCTCGGAAGCCAACCTCTTCCTGATCGACCGCGAACTGGCCGAGGCCTGGCCGCAGCTGCCGCGCCGCGAGGCCCTGTGCGACGTGCGCGACGAGGGCCGCGTCTCGCGGCTGATGGCGTCCGAACAGCCCGACATCGTCTTCCACGCCGCCGCCCTCAAGCACGTGCCGATGGTCGAGAGCCATCCATGCGAGGGCGTGCGCACCAACGTGCTGGGCACCCGCAACGTGGCCAGCGCGGCCAAGGCGGCCGGCGCGGCCCACTTCGCCCTGATCTCGACCGACAAGGCCGTGGCCCCGGCCAGCGTCATGGGCGCCACCAAGCGCGTGGCCGAAGCCCTGGCCCGCCAGTTCGGCGGCGGCGGCAAGATGCGGGTCGGCGTCGTGCGGTTCGGCAACGTGCTGGGCTCTGCCGGGTCGGTGGTGCCGGTGTTCCGCCACCAGATCGCCCGCGGCGGGCCGGTGACCCTGACCGACGCCGAGGTCGAGCGCTATTTCATGACCATCCCCGAGGCGGTGTCGCTGGTGCTGCGGGCCGTCGCCCAGTCGGCCGCCGAGACCGCCCCGCCGGCCGGGGTGCTGACCCTGGAGATGGGCGAGCCGGTGAAGATCATCGACCTGGCGCGCCGGATGATCGAGCTGCAGGGCCTGGTCCCCGACAAGGACATCGAGATCCGCATCACCGGCCTGCGTCCCGGCGAGAAGCTCACCGAGGCCCTGGTCGACGTCAACGAGACCGCCGCGCCGAAAACCGACGGCGTGATCGAGGCCACGCCCCTGGTCCCGCCGCCGCGCATCGAGGATGCGGTGCTGGCGAGCCTGGAAGCCTCCGCCCTGGCCGGCGACGAGTTCGGCGTGCGGACCCAGCTGTTCGCGCTGGTCGAGCGCCTGCGGGCGACGACAGCGGAGACGGCGCCCGTCTGATCCTTCTCCCCTTGCGGCTCGGGCGAGCAAGGCAAGTCACTTCAACATCCGTAAAATCCCCGCGAAAGCGGGGACCCAGGTGTTTTATCGTCGAGCGCCGCAGGTTGCAGAAAAAGCCTGGGTCCCCGCTTTCGCGGGGATTTTACGGGTAGGGGTCGAGCATCTCCCCGCCTCAATGAAAATCCCGGCTTCGCAGCAACCGTCCCGACACCTTCTGCCTCACGCGCGGAGCCGGCGCGCCGGGTTCGTCACGCAGGGTCGAGAGCTCGGCCGACAGGTCGGTGAAGCCTTCGGCGACGATGTGGATGACGCCCTCGGCCGCCTGCACCCGACCGTGCACGACCAGGAAGGAGGCGGTCATCACCACGTTGCGGTCGGCCTCGAAGCGGTCCTTCCAGACGACGGCGTTGGCGACGCCCGTCTCGTCCTCCAGGGTGACGAACACCACGCCCTTGGCCGTACCCGGCCGCTGGCGGATCAAAACGAGGCCGCCGACCGACACCTTCTGGCCGTTGCGGAACTTCGGCAGCTGGTCGGCCGTGACCGCGCCCAGCTTCTGGAGCATCGGCCGGTAGAAGCCGCACGGGTGGGCCTTCAGGGATAGGCTGGTGGTGCGATAGTCCTCGGCCACCTCCTGCGGCTTGCCCATGGCCGGCAGCGACACCTGGTCCTCGAACAGCGGCAGGCCAGCCAGCAGCGGAGCCTGGACCGGCGCCTTGTGCTCACCCTTCAGCCCCTTGACCGCCCACAGCGCGTCGCGGCGCGCCAGACCCGTGGAGGCGAAGGCGTCGGCCTCGGCCAGCAGTTCCAGCGCCCGCTGAGGCACGCCGCCCTGGGCGAACTCCGCCGGCGTGCGGGCGCCTTCGTCGCGAGCCTTCATCAGGGTCAGGACGTCGATTTCCTTCAGCCCCTTGATCTGGCGCAGGCCCAGGCGCAGCGCCTTCCAGCGAGGGCGGGTGTCTTCGTTGGAGATCTTGCGCGGGTCTCGTCGCTCCTCCCCCGAGAAACGGGGGAGGTGGCGCGGTGCGGATACGCACCGTGACGGAGGGGGCGAAGGACGAAGCGCCATGCGCGCCGTCGCCCCCTCCACCGCTTCGCGGTCCCCCTCCCCCGCTGGCGCGGGGGAAGAGCGGGTTTCCAGCGTGCAGTCCCAGTCGCTCATCATCACGTCCGGGGCCCGAACCTCGACTCCATGCTCGCGCGCGTCGCGCACCAGCTGGGACGGCTGGTAGAAGCCCATGGGCTGGGAGTTGATCAGGGCCGCACAGAACACGTCCGGCCAGGCCCATTTGATCCAGGCCGAGACATAGACCAGCTTGGCGAAGCTGGCCGCGTGGCTTTCCGGAAAGCCGTAGTGGCCAAAGCCCTCGATCTGCTTGAAGCAGCGCTCGGCGAAGTCGCGCTGGTAGCCGCGCCGGACCATGCCCTCGACGAACTTCTCGCGGTATTCGGCCGGCGTGCCGAGGTTGCGGAAGGTGGCCATGGCCTTGCGCAGGCCATCGGCCTCGTCGGGCGTGAACTTGGCCGCCTCGATGGCCAGACTCATGGCCTGCTCCTGGAACAGCGGCACGCCGTAGGTGTTGCCCAGGATCTCCTGCAGCTCGTTTTCCGGACCGTGCTCGGGCGACGGATGCGGCCAGTCCACCGGCTCGATGCCGTTCCGCCGCTTCAGGTAGGGATGCACCATGTCGCCCTGGATGGGCCCCGGACGAACGATCGCCACCTCGATGACCAGGTCGTAGAACCGACGTGGCTTCAGACGCGGCAGCATCGACATCTGCGCCCGGCTCTCGACTTGGAAGACGCCGATGCTGTCGGCCACGCACAGCATGTCGTAGACGCCGGCCACCTCCTTGGGCACGTCGGCCAGGTCCGCGATCGGCTCGCCATGATCGGCCCGCAGCATGCCGAAGGCCCGCTGGATCGCCGTCAGCATGCCCAGCGCCAGCACGTCGACCTTCATCAGGCCCAGACTGTCGATGTCGTCCTTGTCCCACTCGATGAAGGTGCGGTCCTTCATGGCGGCGTTGCCGATCGGCACGGTCTCGTCCAGCCGCCGCTTGGTCAGGACGAAGCCGCCGACGTGCTGCGACAGGTGGCGGGGAAAGCCCATCAGCTCGGTGGCCAGGGCCACGGCGCGGGCGATCTCCGGGGCCTTGGGGTCGAGGCCGGCGTTCTTCAGGTGCTCTTCGGGCAGGCCGTCGCCCCAGCTGCCCCAGACCGTGCCGGCCAGCAGGCTGGTGACGTCCTCGGTCAGGCCAAGGGCCTTGCCGACGTCGCGGATGGCGCTGCGCGGGCGGTAATGGATCACCGTGCCGCAGATGGCGGCATATTCCCGGCCATAACGCTCGTAGACGTACTGCATCACCTCCTCGCGCCGCTCGTGCTCGAAGTCGACGTCGATATCGGGCGGCTCGCCGCGGTTCTCGGAGATGAAGCGGGTGAACAGCAGGCGGTGCTCGGTGGGGTCGATGGCCGTCACCCCCAGGCAGTAGCAGACCGAGGAATTGGCCGCCGAGCCGCGCCCCTGGCACAGGATCCCCATCGACCGCGCCTGGCGCACGATGTCGTGCACGGTGATGAAGTAGTTGGGATAGTCCATCTTGGCGATCAGCCGCAGCTCTTCCTTCAGCTGCGCCTCGACCTTCTCGGGCACGCCGCCGGGATAGCGCCAGGCCGCGCCCTGCCAGGTCAGATCGGTCAGGTGCTGCATGGAGGTCTTGCCGGGCGGCACCGGCTCGTCGGGATACTCCTCCTTGAGGTCGTCGAGGTCGAAGCCGATGCGGGCGACGATCTCGACGGTGCGGGCGATCGCCCGGGGCCAGCGCTCGAACAGACGCGCCATCTCGGCCGGGGCCTTGATGTGGCGCTCGGCGTTGGCCTGCAGCCGGAAGCCGGCCTCCTGGATCGTGCAGTGCTCGCGCACGCAGGTGATGACGTCCTGCAGCGGCCGCCGCTCGGGGCCGTGATAGAGCACGTCGTTGGTGGCGACCATCGGCGCGCCCGCCGCCTCGCCCAGGGCGTCGAGACGGGCCAGGCGCTTGAGGTCCTGGGCGGCGTAGGCGCGGCTGGCGGCCAGCCAGACACGGCCCTTCAGGGCGGCGGCGATGCGGGCGAGGTCGGCCTCGAAGGCGGCGTCCAGCTTTTCCGGCGGCACGACCAGCACCAGCTGTCCCTCGGCGTGGGCGACGAAGTCGGCCCAGGACAGGATGCACTCGCCCTTCCCCGCCCGCCGCTGGCCAAGCGTCAGGAGCCGCGTCAGCCGCGCGAAGGCCTCGCGGTCGGAGGGATAGCACAGCAGGCTGGGCGTACCGTCGGCGAAGTCGAGCCGACAACCGGCCAAGGCTCGGACCTTCAGCGTCTTGGCGGCCGTCCAGGCGCGTACGACGCCCGCCAGGCTGTTGCGGTCGACCACGCCGACGGCGGACAGGCCCAAGGCCTCGGCGGTCAGCATCAGCTCCTCGGCGCGGGAGGCCCCGTGCAGGAAGGAGAAGTTGGTGGTGGCCTGGAGTTCGGCGTAGGCGGTCATGGTCAAGACCCTCCCCCTGAAGGGGGAGGTGTCGGCGAAGCCGACGGAGGGGGGAGTAAACTCCCAAACCGGCGAACGTACGGACCTCCGCGACCTCTTCCCCCTCCGGCGCTCCGGGCCACCTCCCCCTTCAGGGGGAGGGTCTGTGGGCTCTCAACCAAACAGGCCATGCAGCCACCATTTCGGCATGTCGCCGTCGCCATAGAGCCCTTGGCGGTAGATCCAGAAGCGGCCGCCGGCCTCGTCCTCCACCCGGTAGTAGTCGCGGATCTTGCCGGGACCCGTGTCGTCGAAGTCGCCGCGCCACCATTCCTGGCCGATGCGTTCGGGGCCTTCGGCGGCGCGCACGCGGTGCGGGCGGCCGCGCCAGGTGAAGCGCAGCGGCGGGTCGTCGGGCAGCTTGGCCATCACCTCGATGGACTCGGGGCGGCGGAAGAGGCGTGTCGGGCGCGGCAGGTCGGGGTTCCACGGCCGGGCGGTCGCCGCCGGGGCCAGGGGCGCGGCGCGGGCCACCGCGCGTTCGGGCACATGGCTTTCCACCGGATCGGGCCGCCAGACCCGGCCCTCGCCCAGACGGTTGACGAGGCGGTCGACGAGCGGGGCCAGGGCCTCGGCCGCGTCGAGCTCGGCGTCGATGCGCGACTGCCCCTGGGCCAGGGCCTCGACGGCGAAGGCGTGGACGGTGATCACGTCGATCCCGAAGCCCGGATCGACCCGGTCGAGCTTGGGCGCGACCAGCTTGGCCAGTCGTTTGGCGTCGCGGCCCGGGCGCGCCAGGCCGACCGGCACGGGAAAGGCCTTGCCGTCCAGGCGGTGGAACACGACCTCGAAGCGCTTGGCCCCGCGCCCCTCGGCCTCCAGCCGCTTGCAGATCAGGGCCAGCACGTCGGCGGCGACGCGCGCCAGGTCTTCGGGCGCGCTGATCGGCTCGAAGAAGGCCAGGCGCGCGAACCACGGGCTGGCCGGACGGCGGAAGACCAGGGCCTCGCCCGCCGCGCCCAAAGCCTGGTCGAGGCGTTGGGTGAAGGCCAGACCGAAGCGCTTGGCCATCTGGGCGCGCGGCAGGCCGTAGAGCTGGCCGACGCGGTGCAGGCCCAGGCGCGGCAGTTGGGCCTGGGCGGCCTCATCGAGACGCAGAGCGGCCACCGGCAGGCGAGCCAGCGCCTCAGCCTGGCCGCCGGGCGGGACCACCGCCTGGTTGCCGCCATAGCGGGCCAGGGCCCAAGCCGCGCCGGCGGTGTCGGCGATCGCGGCGCGGGCCGGCACGCCCCAGCGGACAAGGCGGTCCAACAGGTCGGCCAGCATGGCCCCCTCCCCGCCCCACAGGTGGTCGGTCCCGGTGATGTCGAGCAGCAGGCCGTCGTCGCCGTCGACCGCCACGGCCGGCGAGAAGCGCACGCACCAGTCGCAGAGGCTCTCCAGCGCCCGGCGGTCGGCCTCCGGGTCGTGGTCGGCGGTAATCAGATGCGGAACCAGCGCCAGGGCGTCGGCGGCCTTCTGGCCGGCGGAGAGGCCCAGGGCCAGGGCGGCGTCGTTGACGGCGGCGAGACGGCGGGTTCCGCGTTCGGAGACGAGGAGGGCGAAGGGGGGATCCTGCGGCGGTGAAGGCCCCCTCCGGCCCTCCGGGCCACCTCCCCCAGGGGGGGAGGATCTGAGTTTCGAGACCCTCCCCCCGAAGGGGGAGGTGGGCGCGAAGCGGCCGAAGGGGGAAGTCGTTGCGGAAGCGGGGGCCCCTTCCCCCTCCGTCGCCTTCGGCGACACCTCCCCCTTCGGGGGGAGGATCTGCGCGCCTTCACCCGGCTCTGCGAAGGCGTTCGGGTGGTGTCTCAGCCAGGTCGTGATCGGCCAGTTCGGACACCACACGGAAAGGATGCGGGCCATGGTCGGCCTCCGAATGTTCCAGGATCCACGCTCCCGGGCGTCCGCCCCGGCAGCGCTCCAGCGTCACGCGCCAGGCGGGCGGGCCAAGGCCCAGCCCATCAGGCGGCGCGCGCCCCGGCGCGGAGCCGACGCGCCATCGACTGAAGGCGGCCGAACCGGTCGCCCCCTTGGCCGGTCCGCCATAGGGACGGCGATGCAGGACGAGGCCGAAGCCTCCCGCCCGCTCGCAGGCCAGTTGCAGCCGGCGGCCGGCGACGAGGTCGGGCGCCTCGGCCTCGCCGATGGCGACGGCCACGCCCGGGGTGGCCAGGGCGTCCTCCAGCACCGAAAGCCCCTCGGCCTCGTCGCGGACCCGCACCACCACCAGCCGCTCGACCGGAAAGCCCAGGTTCACGAGGCCCGGCACATAGAGGTCCGAGCGCCGCAGCACCCACACCACCGCCCCCTGCGTCGCTCTGGGCCTCGCCAGCAAAGCCGCGAAGGCCGCCGTGGCCGCGCCGCTCTCGCCCTCCAGGCCTTCGCCGACCACCTCGTGCCAGCCCGCCCTCGGCAGCCCCCCGCCGGGCAGATGGCCGTCGATGCGCGGATCGCCGAACGGCAGGACCGGAGTCGGAGTCCGAGTCCCCGCCTGAATGGCGGCGATCCGACCTCTGAGGGCCTCGATACGCGCCTCGCGCGAGCCAGGCATGGCGACCTCCGTTCCCATTTTGTTCTGATCCGAATGGCCCCCGGAGTCAAGGAGAAGGGATGCGGCGGGATGTCTCTGCGAAGCCCTTCACGCCTCACTTTTCTTCCCGTCATTCCCGCCCTTGTGGCGGGAACCCCGGCGTCCGCTCGCACGTGAGGCGTAAGCGGATCGCCGGCGATCCGACCCATCCGCACCTGCGGCTGAAAGAGGGTTTCCCGCCACAAGGGGCGGGAATGACGGGCGCTTAGATGGGTGAAAAACTGGCCTAGACCGGCTCCACCCGCCGCCCCGCCAGGGCGCTGACCAGGGCCTCGGGCGCGGCCGGCTTGTGCAGCACGGGGCCGTCGTCGAGGCCAGGCTCCTGGTAGCCGGTCAGGTAGACGAAGGGGATGTCCCGTTCGCTGAGGGCCTTAGCCACGGGCGTGACCATGCGGCCGCCGAGATTGACGTCGAGCACGGCCCTGTCGATCAGGCTGTTCTCGATCAGCTCCAGCGCCTCGTCGATGTCGCCGGCCGGGCCGACCACCTGGGCGCCGGCCAGGGCCAGGACGCGGGCCAGCTCCATGGCCACCAGGGCCTCGTCCTCGACCACCAGCACGCGCTGGTCCTGCAGGCCGCCGTCCGGCGCGGGCGACGGGGCGGCGGCGGAACGTTCGAGGCTGGCCGCGCCGGGCAAGGCGCCGCGCGTCAGCTCGAGCCGGCAATGCAGGCCCTCGACCCGCCAGTCGTGCGAGACCTTGGCGCCCAGCTGCTTGCAGGCGTTCTGGATCAGGGTGGAGCCGAAGCCCCGGCGAACCGGCGCGACCGCCGGCGGGCCGCCGGTCTCGCACCAGTCGATAACCAGGACCCCCGCCTCCCAGTCCCAGCGCACCTCCAGGGTCCCGCCGGGCGCCGACAGGGCGCCGTACTTGCTGG
This sequence comes from Caulobacter sp. GW821-FHT10A10, assembly GCF_059415745.1. Taxonomy (NCBI): domain Bacteria; kingdom Pseudomonadati; phylum Pseudomonadota; class Alphaproteobacteria; order Caulobacterales; family Caulobacteraceae; genus Caulobacter; species Caulobacter sp. GW821-FHT10A10. The sequence goes on from NZ_JBWKNV010000006.1 coordinate 48,410, forward strand.
CGTTGGTGGCCAGCTCGTGCACGACCAGGCCCAGAGACTGGGCCGCCTCGGCCCGGATCAGCACCGGCGGTCCGGAAAGGACGACGCGGGCCTCGTGCTCGAAGCCGTAGGCTTCCAGCTCCTGCTCCAGCAGGGAGTGCAGGTCGGCGCCGGTCCAGCGGGTGGTCGACAGCAGGCTGTGCGAACGGGCCAGGGAACCGATGCGGCCGCTGAGCGCGGTGACATACTGGCGCTTGTCGACGAAGGGCGTCAGCTGGACCAGCGACTGCACCACCGCCAGCACGTTCTTGGCCCGGTGGTCGACCTCGCGGATCAGCAGGCGCTCGGTCTCCTCGGCTTGACGCAGGGCCGCCTCGCCCCGGGCGCGGGCGCTGGAGGCCCAGATCAGCTCGCCGACGTCGCCGACGAAGGCCACCTCGTCGGCGTTCCAGGTGCGGGCGTGCTCCTGGCAGATGAAGAGGTAGGACACCAGCCGTCCGGCCTTGATCAGCGGCACGGCCACGAAGCCCAGGATGTCGAGCGCGGCGTAGGCCGGCAGGACGGCCGGATCGCGGGTGCGGACATCCTCGCGGATATCGTCGATGACCACCTGCACGCCGGCCCGCAGGTCGTCGCTCATGGCCGGTCCGAAATCGTCGAGCACGAACAGCGGCCCGACCAAGGGCTGCACGCCCTCCCCGCCCCATTCGCCGATGATCTGGGTGGAGACGGCGGCCAGGTCGACCTCGGCGTAGCCGGCCCGCTGCACGCCGAGCTGCGCGGCCAATACCTGGCAGGCGCGGTCGGCGATGGCGGAGACCTGCGTCTCCTCGCGCAGCTGGCGGCCCAGGTCGAGCATCAGGGCCCGGCGGCGCTCGCGCACCAGCAGGCGGGCAAGCTCGGCCTCGGCCTTCTTGCGGGCCGAAATGTCGGTGACCAGCACGTAGTAGCCGAGCACGGCGCCGTCGGGGGCGATGTCGGGCACATACTGCGCCTCGACATGGCGCACGCCCGCCCCGGCATAGGGCAGCTCGCCCTCGAAGGTCAGGCTGCGCCCCTCAAGAGCCGCGTCGACATGGTTGCGCACCCGCTCATAGGCGGTCTCGCCCATCACCTCGACGAGGGAGCGGCCCTCGATGTCGGCGCGGCGCACGCCGAACCAGGTTTCGTAGGCGCGATTGACGAAGCGGTAGCGGCGGTCGGCGCCGACATAGCCGATCAGGATCGGCACCGCGTCGGCCATGGTCGCCGAGAAGGCGTCCCGACGGCCGGAAGCGGACAGCGAATGGGCGTCGTCGGTCATGAAGGGCGGCGCTCGTTTCGCGAAGGAGCGGAGGCTTGCACGCCCTCTCCCCCAGGTGGAGTGAGACAAACGGTCGCGCCCCCCTCAAGCCCGCGCCCGCTCGTCGGACGCCTCAGTCCTCCCGTCGGAAGGTGACCACCAGCACGTCGCGGCGCGCCTCGCGCCCGGCTTCGAGGGGGCTGATCGCCGTCACCCCGTGCAGGACCCTATGGTCGTCGAGAAACACCGCGTCCCCCGGCTCCGTCAGGGTGAAGGAGCCCAGGGCGCGGCCGTCCGGGGCGAAGATGTCGGTGACGCCGCTGGCCACATTGTGGCGCTCCACCAGCATGACGATCACCCAGTCGACGCCGTCGCGGTGCATGCCCTCGGGCGTCGGCTGACCGGCCTCGCCGTCGTGGGCCTCGATGCGGAACTGGTGCAGCTCGACGTGCCAGGCCGTCGGCGGATCGGCGGTCAGGGGGTGAAAGAGGTCGAGGCCGGCCCGGAGCACGGCCGTGGTCACGGGGTGCTCGGCGATGGCCTGGGTCACCGGCTCGAACCACCGCTGCACGCCGCCGTTCAGGGCGTTGTAGTCGCGGCTCTGGTAGTGCGGCTGGTGCGGCTTGCGCGTGATCGCGCCGTCGGCCGAGGCGGCGAAGGCCGCGAACCTGCGGCGGCGATAGCGGCCGCCGTCGGCCATGAAGCCGTCGACGCCCAGGTCGTTCCAGCTGTCGGCGAAGCTTTCCCAGTCCGGCAGGCCGCCCAGCAGGTCGCGGGTCTGCGCGGCCGGGACAATTGCGAAGCCTGCGGCATCGATCTTGTCGGAGAGCGTGCTCACGCCGGGGCTCCCGGACGGAAGAAGAGGCCCAGCTTCAGCGAGCGGGCGATGCGCTCGGCCTTCTCGCCGACGATCGCCGCGCGCGGGGCGTCGAACAGCTCGACGCAGGTGGCGTGGAAGAGATTGAGCCAGGGCGTGAACATCCACTCCTGGAAGCCCTCGATCCGCTGGTGCACCGCCATCGGCGAGCCCTTGTAGCGGCCCGAGCCCTGCAGCACCGTCGCCCAGAAGTTCTTCAGCGTGGCCATGTGGTGGGGCCAGGCGTCCTCGGCGATCTGGCCGTTGAACACCGGCCCGATGCGCGGATGGCGACGAACCTTGGCGTAGAAGGTCTCGACCAGGGCGTCGATCTCGGCGTCGGTGAAGGTCGGCTGGGTGGCTTCGGACTCGGACATGGGGCCTAAATGGTCCCAAGCGGGCGGCCAGCCAAGCTAGGGATGATCACTTAGGGCCATCAGACCCTCAAAAGTCGTCATCCCGGCCGGAGCGCGCAGCACGTAGAGCCGGGACCCAGGGGCCGCCGCAATGCGTCGGCTATCGCTGAATGCGCGGCGTCAACGACCGCATCCAGTCCCCCGGGTCCCGGATCGGCCTAAGGCCGTCCGGGATGACAAGGAATGGGTGCGAGTTAAGCCTTGCCCGTCACGCCCTGTTGGGGCGCGTTGCCTTGCAGGGACCAATCGCCGGGCTTGGCTTCGACGCCGCGATCCAGGCGCAGGTTGTTCTGGACGTTGTCGACGCCCGAGACGCTTTCAGCCAGCAGTTCGGCCCGGCGCTTGTCGTCGCGGGCGTGGACCGTGCCGCTCAGCGTCACCTCGCCGTCCTTGACCGCGACCTCGATGGACGAGGCGTCCAGCCAGCCGTCGTCGGTCAGGCGATCGCTGACGTCCTCGCGAATACGCTCGTCAGAACGGCGATACCCCTTGGGGCCGCGGCCGCGATGGTCGGCGCGCAGGGCAGCGTCATGCTCGCGGCGGCGCTGAGCGTCGTGATCGCCCATCCAGGCCGAGACCTCGTCGCGGGCGCGATCGAACCAGCCGCGATCATCGTCGTAGCGGTCACGCGCATGTCGGCCATGGGGTCCGTGCTCGTGGCGACCCCGTCCCGGACCGTCGGTGTAATAGTTGCGGTCGTGCTCGTGGCGGCGGTCGAAATAGGCGCGGTCGCCGTAGTCGGGCGCCTCGCCGCGATAGCCGCCTCCGCCGTAGTCGGCCGTGGAGCCGCCGAAGTCGAAGCCGCCGACCTGGCCATAGTCGCCCGGCGCGCGGTAGCCGCGGCCCGAGGCGTAGTCCGAGCCCGAGCGGATCGTCCCATAGCCGATGTCGCCGCCCTGGCTGACGGCGCGGCGCAGCTCGCTACGGCCCGACGATCGATGGCGGGGCTCGCCGTAGCTGCGCTGCTCGCGGGCGGCGTAGCGGTCACGCCAGTCGGGATCCTGGGCGTAGCGGTCCTGGCGGCGCCCATCGGTGCGCGAGGCGTCGTAGCCATAGCCGCGCTCGTCGTCGAAATCGCGCTCGCGGTCGATCTCGAAGCGGCCTTCACGGTCGTTCCAGCGGGACTCGGGCATGGGTGTTCTCCGTGGCTCTGTGTGGCGTGGGGCCGCGTCGAGGCGACCCCCGCATCAGAACGGAGGGTCGTTGGGCCTGTTCCTAGTGCGACGCTTCTTTGATCCACGGCGACGCTAGCTGTGGATCGCAGGGGATAAGTCCAAAGCCGCTTGTGAGGTGTCACCTCAGGAGGAGTGTCATCCCGCGCGCGCGACCTTATGTTGGGGCCATCGCCATGCGCTTCGACGACCGTTTCCTTGAAGAACTGAAGTCCCGACTTCGCCCCTCCGACGTGGTCGGAAAGACGGTGAAGCTGCGGCGGCAGGGTCGCGAGTATGCGGGGCTGTCGCCCTTCACCAAGGAAAAGAGCCCGTCGTTCTTCGTCAACGACGACAAGGGCTTCTACCATTGCTTCTCCAGCGGCAAGCACGGGGACATCATCAGCTTCCTGCAGGAGACCGAGCGCCTCACCTTCTCCGAGGCGGTCGAGCGGCTGGCGGCCGAGGCCGGCATGAGCCTGCCCGAGCCTGACGCCCGCGCCGCCCAGGACGATCGCAAGCGCGCGGGGCTGGGCGACTGGATGGAGCTGGCCGCCGCCTGGTTCGAGGCCGAGCTGCGCCGCCCAGTCGGCAAGGACGCCCGCGCCTATCTCGACCGTCGCGCCCTGCCCGAGGACCAGTGGAGCCGCTTCCGCATCGGCTTCGCGCCCAACGGCCGCACGGCGCTGAAGGACTATCTGGTGGCCAAGGGCGCCAAGCCCGGCGACCTTGTGGAAGCCGGCCTGCTGATCGCGCCCGAGGACGGCGGCGCGCCCTACGACCGCTTCCGCGACCGGATCATCTTTCCGATCACCGACACCCGCGGCAAGGTCGTCTCGTTCGGCGGCCGGGCAATGGATCCCAACGCCCGCGCCAAGTACCTGAACGGCCCGGAGACCAGCCTCTTCCACAAGAGCCGGGTGCTCTACGGCCTCTATGACGCCCGCAAGATCCTGCACGCGGCCCAGGCGGCCGCGCCCACCGAGCAGACGCCGCTGCTGGTGGTGGAGGGCTATATGGACGTCGTCGCCTGCCAGCGGGCGAACCTGTCGGCCGTGGCGGCCATGGGCACGGCCCTGACCGAGGAGCAGATGGAGGCGCTGTGGCGCCTGCATCCCGAGCCGACCCTGTGCTTCGACGGCGACAAGGCCGGCCAGCGCGCCGCCAGCCGGGCCATCGACCGCGCCCTGCCCCTACTGAAGCCCGGCCGCTCGTTCCGCTTTTCGATCGTCAGCGGCGGCAAGGATCCGGACGACGTGCTGCGCGAGCAGGGTCCGGCGGCGCTGAAGGCCCAGGTCACCCAGACCACCCCTTTCGTCGAGGCGCTGTTCGTGCGCGAGCGCGACCTGGAGCCTCTCGATACGCCCGAGCGCAAGGCGGGCCTCAAGCAGCGCCTGCGCGCGGCGGCGGGCACGATCGCCGACAAGGACCTGGCGTCAGCCTACAAGGACGACCTCTACGCCAAGCTCGACCTGCTGTTCCCCAAGCCGGCCTACGGTGGCGGGGGCGGCGGCGGCCAGGGCGGTGATCGCCCCTTCACGCCGCGCAACGGCGGTGGCGGCGGTGGAAACTGGCGCGGCCGCGATCGTGGGCCGCCGGATCCCGGCATCCGCGGCATAGCCCGCGAGCAGATCGGCCGCCGGCTCAATCCCTTCCACGCGGCCGTGGCGATCGCCGCGGTCAACCATCCGGCCTGGGCGCGTCCCTATGACGAGGCGCTGGAGCGGATCGGTTTCGGCGAGGCGCGGCTGAAGGGCCTGGCCCACGAGATCTTCGAGGCCCTGATCGACGACATCGGCGACGAGACGCCCTTCCGCGACATCCTGGTGCGCAAGGGCCGCGCCGAGGAGCTGGCCGAGCTCGATCGCCTGGCCGCGACCCTGAACGCGCCGTTCCTCGACGCCAAGATGGAGCGCGAGCGGGCCCGCGCCCTGTGGGCCGCCTGCTACGAGGCCATCGTCGAGGTGGGCGACGCCGAAAGGGCGCTCCGGGCCATGCGCGAGGAGCCGGTCACCGCCGCCAGCCTCACGGCCACCCGCGACCTGCGCGACCGCATCGCCATCCTGGAACGCCAGATCAGCAACCTGGAATTCTGGCAGCCGGCGCACTGAAGAACCTCCCCCTGTGGGGGAGGCGGCCGAAGGCCGGTGGGGGGACGTTTTCAACCGCTTCGGCAACGGACGACCTGTAGTCACTCCCCCCACCGATCGCTTCGCGATCACCTCCCCCACAGGGGGAGGTTCCTTCCGGTTCGACTAACCGCCCCGAAGCTAAGCCGCCCTGCGCTCGCGCTCCAGCGCGGCGGCGATGCCGCCCAGGAGCGCGCCGATCTCCAGGGGCTTGGCCAGGACGCCGTCGAACAGGCCGTCGGAAAGCTTGGGATCGGCGTCGGCCGAGAAGGCCAGGATCGAGGCGTCGCTGCTGGGGCCGCCGCCCTCGCGGATCCGGCGCGCGGCGGTTTCGCCGTCCATCAGCGGCATGCGCAGGTCCATCAGGATGACGTCGAACGCTTGCAGCAAGGCCGCGTCGATCGCCGCCTGGCCGTCGGCGGCCTGGGCCAGCTCGACGTCGAAACCCTCCAGCACCGCGCCGACCAGTTCGCGATTGACCTGATTGTCGTCGACCACCAGCACCCGGCAACCGGCGGGAAGGTCCAGAGCCGGCGCGCCCAGGCGCTCGACGGCCTTGGGCGCTTCGGCGGCGGCGGCCGGGAGGCTGAACCAGAACCTGGCCCCCTGCCCCAGCGCGCTGTCGACGCCGATCTCGCCGCCCATGGCCTCGACCAGGCCCTTACAGATGGCCAGGCCCAGGCCCGTGCCACCGTGGCGGCGGGTGGACGAGCCGTCGATCTGCGAGAACCGCTTGAAGAGCTCGCCCAGGCGCTCGGCCGGCATGCCAGGACCGGTGTCCGACACCGTCACGACCAGGCGACCGCCGGAATGGACGGCGCGCAGTTCCACCGCCCCAGCATCTGTGAACTTCATGGCGTTGCCCAGCAGGTTCAGCAGCACCTGGCGCACGCGGTCGGGGTCGAGCACCAGGCTGGCCGGCAAGCCCTCCAGGCCGTCGGCCACCAGGGCCACGCCCTTGGCCTCGGCCTGCAGCGAGAACAGCGACAGGGCGTCGCCGAGCAAGGTCCGGGCGTCGCACGGCTCCAGGTCGATCTCGACCTGGCCGGCCTCCAGCTTGGAGAAGTCGAGGATGTCGTTGACCGTCGACAGCAGGGCCTGGCCGGCGGCCAGGGTCTTACCGACCCAGGCGCGGGTGGACGGCGCCAGTTCGGGCTGCGCCTCGATCATCCGCGAGAAGCCCAGCACCGCCGTCAGCGGCGTGCGCAGCTCGTGGCTCATGTTGGACAGGAACTCGGCCTTCACCCCGGCGGCGGCCTCGGCCTCGGCCCGGGCCTGCTGCAGCTGCGCCTCCAGGGCCTTGCGCGTGGTGACGTCGCGAACGACGTCCTGGATGCCGGTCAGGGCGCCGTTCTCGTCGAAGAACAGGGTCGGCTGGCCTTCCAGCCAGACCCAGCGCCCGTCCTTGGCCTGGCCGCGAAAGTGGAAGGGCTCGGCGACGACGCCGGGGCCGCGGGCGATCAGGTCGCGGTAGTAGTCGACGAGCACGCCCTTGTCGTCGGGATGGGTCATGTCGATGACCCGCCGGCCGACCATCTCCTCGGGCTCGTAGCCCAGCACGCGCCGGCAGCTGGGCGTGATGTAGACGATCTCGCCGTCGGGCGAGAAGCGCGAGATCATGTCGATGGCGTTGTCGGCCAGCAGCCTGTAGCGGGCCTCGCTTTCGGCCAGGGCGATCTCGGCCGCCTTGTGGTCGGTGATGTCGCGGATCACGTCGGTGACGGCGCTCATCTGGCCGGTCTGCGGATCGCGGGCCAGGGTCGGACGCGCCTCCATCCAGCGCACCGAGCCGTCCTTGCAGAGAATGCGGTACTCGATGCGCCAGGCCGAGGGACCGGTCGGCAGGTCGGCGAAAGCGGCCTGCACGCGCTCGTGGTCGTCGGGATGGATGAACTCGATGGCGCGGCGGCCAACGACCTCCTCCATGGTGTAGCCGGTCACCACCTTCACCGCCGGCGAGACGTAGGTGAAGCGTCCCTCGCGATCCATCTTGGTGACGAGGTCGTTGGCGTTCTCGGTCAGTAGCCTGTAGCGCCTGGCGCTGCGCTCGACGGCGTTCAGGGCCTCGACATGGTCGGTGACGTCCTGCAGCAGGCCGATCAAGGCCACCGGCTGGCCGTCCGCGCCTTCTTCACAGACGGCCTTGGCGACCACGTGGCGCAAGGCGCCGTCAGGCCGCAGAAGGCGCAGCTGGAATTCGAAGCCGCTGCGCGTGTCGATCGCCCTCTGCAGATGGTCGCGCACCTGATCGCGGTCTTCGGGGTGATAATAGGCGATGGCGTCGTCGACCTGCGGGTCGAAGCCCGAGCGCGGCAGGCCGTGGATCTCGTAGACGGCGTCGGACCACGTCGTCAGGCCGGTCGCAAGGTCATAGCGCCAGTGGCCGACCTTGGCCATGCTCTCGGCGATCTCCAGCAGGCGCTGCTTCTCGCGCGCCTGGCGGTTGGCCTTGGTCAGCTCGAACTCGTCGACGACCACGCCGGCCAGCAGCTTCAGCCGCTCGAGCTCGGCGTCGGTGGGACGCGGGCGCGGCTTGTCGTCGATGACGCAGAGGGTTCCGAGGTTGTCGCCGTCCTTCGTCGTCAGGGTGGCGCCGGCGTAGAAGCGGATGTCGGGATCGCCGGTGACCAGCGGATTGTCGGCGAAGCGGGGATCGAGCGCAGCATCCTCGACCACCATCACCGCATTGGGGCCCATCTCGATGGCGTGGGTGCAGAAGGCGATGTCGCGGCTGGTGGACTCCACGTCCAGCCCGACCCGGGCCTTGAACCACTGGCGCTCGTCGTCGACCAGAGAGACCAGGGCGATCGGCGCGCCGAACAGGTTGCCGGCCAGCGCGGTCAGGCGGTCCAGCGCGGCATCGCGCGGGGTGTCGAGCACCTGATAGGACTTCAGCGCAGCGAGCCTGCGCGCCTCTCTGTCCATGACCTTTCCGCCCTGTGTCATGCGCGGCACTTTATAGAGCGACGGTATGCGACACGGTTAAGGCCCCGGCGTGGCATACGGACGCATCCACCAGGCGGCGACTCCCCAGCGCTTCTCGCCTTCTGGAACAGCGAGAAACAGCCAACTTCGCGCCCGCCATCTTGACACGGGCGTCACCCACGGCCATTTGCCGACTCAAGGATTTGCCACGCAGCTGATTTGACATCGATCGGGCCGCCAACGCACAGCGCGCGCCCTGCTTGAAACAGGATGTCATCCTCGCCGCGCCAAGTCCCAGCGGTCGTCGGTCCGAAAGGTCGACGTTCATGAACGCCGCGCTCGAAGCCGCCCGCCCTCCGCCAATTTCGCGCGGAGCGTTACCCCGTGGTTTTTCGTGCGTTAGTTCACAGAACGTCGAAATTTTTTTCATCGATGATGCTGGAAGCTTGGAGCGCCTGCGCAGCGGGGTCCTAACCCTTGGAAGCAGTCACCGACCCGAACTCGCGAGGATCCGCGGAAGGCCGGCGACATGTTGAAGCATTCTCGGCCCGTCCCTCGCGGTAAGGGGCGGCGTCGATTTCGGAGAGCTTGATGAGCAACAATTCCACGGCCGAGACCGAAGCGCCCGAAGCCACCGGTGGTGACGGCCCTCTGCTCGACCTGACCGACGCCGGCGTAAAGAAGTTCATCAAGCAGGCGAAAGCCCGCGGCTACGTCACGATGGACGAGCTGAACAAGGTGCTGCCTTCGGAAGAAGTCAGCCCCGACGCCATCGAAGACACCCTGGCGATGCTCAGCGAGATGGGCGTCAACGTCGTCGAGGCCGAAGAAGACGCCGAGAACGCCGAGGGCGGTGAAGTCGCCACCCGCGACGAGAACACCACGGTCATCACCAGCGACAAGCCGGCCGCCTACGACCGCACCGACGACCCGGTGCGGATGTACCTGCGCGAGATGGGCTCGGTCGAACTGCTGAGCCGCGAGGGCGAAATCGCCATCGCCAAGCGCATCGAGGCCGGCCGCGACACGATGATCCGCGGTCTCTGCGAAAGCGCCCTGACCTTCGAAGCCATCATGGTGTGGCGCGAGGAACTGAGCACCGGCCGCATCCTGCTGCGTGAAGTCATCGACCTGGAAGGCACCTACGCGGCCATCAACGGCGGCGCGGCCCAGCCCGCGGCCGAGGACGACGAAGGTCCGGCCGAGCCCGTCGACGACGAAGCCGGCGAAGCCAAGCCCGAGGGCGAAGGCGAGGACGAAGACGACTTCGACGACGGCGCCGGCCCGACCGTCAGCGCCATGGAAGGCGAACTGCGCGAAGGCGTCATGGCCATCCTCGACGCCATCGCCGGCGAGTTCGAGACCTTCCGCAAGCTGCAGGACAAGCTGGTCGGCAGCCGCCTGAAGGGCGAGGATCTGTCGGACGCCGACCGCAAGGCCTACGAGGGCCTGTCGGCGACGATCATCCAGCACCTGAAGACGCTGAAGCTGAACAACAACCGCATCGAGGCTCTGGTCGAGCAGCTCTATGCGATCAACAAGCGCCTGATCGGTCTTGAAGGCCGCCTGCTGCGCCTGGCCGACAGCTACGGCATCAGCCGCGGCGAGTTCCTGAAGGCCTATTTCGGTTCCGAACTGAACCCCACCTGGGTCGACCAGGTGAAGGGCATGGGCGTGCGCTGGACCAAGTTCGTCGAGAACGACACCAGCTCGGTCAGCGACATCCGCCAGGAGATCGCCGCCCTCGCCACCGAGACCGGCGTGCCGATCGACGACTACCGCCGCATCGTCCAGACCGTGCAGAAGGGCGAGCGCGAGGCCCGTCAGGCCAAGAAGGAAATGGTCGAGGCCAACCTGCGCCTCGTGATCTCGATCGCCAAGAAGTACACCAACCGCGGCCTGCAGTTCCTGGACCTGATCCAGGAAGGCAACATCGGCCTGATGAAGGCCGTCGACAAGTTCGAGTATCGCCGCGGCTACAAGTTCTCGACCTACGCTACCTGGTGGATCCGTCAGGCCATCACCCGCTCGATCGCCGACCAGGCGCGGACCATCCGCATCCCGGTCCACATGATCGAGACGATCAACAAGATCGTCCGCACCAGCCGCCAGATGCTGCACGAGATCGGCCGCGAGCCGACCCCGGAAGAGCTGGCCGAAAAGCTGGCCATGCCGCTGGAGAAGGTGCGCAAGGTCCTGAAGATCGCCAAGGAGCCGATCTCGCTCGAAACGCCGATCGGCGACGAGGAAGACAGCCACCTGGGCGACTTCATCGAGGACAAGAACGCCGTCCTGCCGATCGACGCGGCCATCCAGAGCAACCTGCGGGAAACCACCACCCGCGTGCTGGCCTCGCTGACCCCGCGTGAAGAGCGCGTGCTGCGCATGCGCTTCGGCATCGGCATGAACACCGACCACACGCTGGAAGAAGTCGGCCAGCAGTTCTCGGTGACCCGCGAGCGGATCCGTCAGATCGAAGCCAAGGCGCTGCGCAAGCTGAAGCACCCGAGCCGGTCGCGGAAGCTGCGCAGCTTCCTCGACAGCTGATCGGTTTCGAAGACTAGACAAGACGAAGGCGGCGTCCGCGAGGACGCCGCCTTTTCTTTTGGAACTCCGACAAGCGGGACGGCTCCGGGGGAAGAGCCGTCCCTAGGTCGACGGAGCAGCCGGCTTAATTGTTGCCGGTCTTGATGTCGGCCGAGCCCGAGCCGCCGCCGTTGGCCGAGGCGCTGGCGCCGCTGCGCGAGGCCGAACCGGTGAGGCCCAGCGAGCCCGACTGGCTGGTCCCGCCCTTCTTGGTCGAGGCGCTGGACGAGCCCGAGCCGCTGGTCGAACCCGAGACGCCGTCGCGGCTGGCCGCGCCGGTGGCGTTCAGGGCGCCGTCGCCGGTCGCCGAGGTAGAACTGGCCGCGTCGCGGGCCGAGGCAGCGGCGCTACGGGCGGCGCTGGTGGTGCGGCCAGCCGCGCTCGTCGCCCGGTCACGAACCGAACCCGTCGCGGTCTGAACGCGCGAGCCGGCGTTGGAGGCCGCGCCCGTGGCCCGGGAGGCGGCGCCCGAGGCGGTCGAGGTCAGGCCGCTCGCGTCCGGGGTCGAGGCCGAGCCGGAACCCGAGCCATTGGCCGAGCCCGCCGCATTGGCGGTGGAAGCAGTGGTGCGGGCGGTGTCGACCGCGCCGGTCGCCGCGTCGCGGGTGCGGCCGGCGGCGTTGCGCGCCTTGCCGCGGACGGTCGAGGTCGTGTCGCCGGCGCGATCGCGGACGCGGCCGGTCGTATCGCGGACCGAGGAGCCCAAGCCGCTGGTGTCGGGCGAGGTCAGGCCGCCGCCGAGGCTGCCGGTCCCGCCCAATTGACCGCCGAGACCGCCCAGGCCTCCGCCCAGACCGCCCGTGAGGCCGCCGCCGCCCGAACCGCCCAGCAGCTGGGCCTGGGCCATCGGCGCGGCCATCAGAACGGCGACGGTGGCGGCGGCGGTGAGGAACGAGATCTTGCGCATGGTCGTCTCCTTTGAAGGGTCTTTTCCGTGGGGCGCTGTCCGCCTCCTGACCCGTCAAACGCCGGCTCCCGCGCTTTTCTTCCCTCCGAGCACAAATTTTTCGAGAAATTCGAAAATCGATCTCTCGGTGTTATCCAGCTGACTCTTTTCGACTTTTCCTAGCGCCCAGCATCGACCTGGCCAGCGCCGAACACCTTGTCGGGTCCCGGAGCGCCCAGATCGCGGGCCGAACGAGCCAGGCCAGCGACCGCCGCCCGGGCGCTCGCGGGGTCGGGGCGGCTCGTCAGTCGGGCCAGCCGTCCGGCCACCACTGGGGCGGCGAAGGAGGTGCCGCGCAGGCTGGCCGTCCGTCCGCCGGGGGCGGCGGCGCGCACTTCGGCGCCGAGGGCGGCGAAGGCCACCTGCGGATTGGCCCCGGCCTCGGGCAGCGCCCTTCCCCTGCGATCGACGCCGGTGACCGCGATCACGCCGGGATAGGAGGCCGGATAGAGCGGCGGCGCGGCCGGGCCGTCGTTACCGACCGCGGCGACGACCAGCACGCCCTGCCCGAGCAGCGCCCTGACCGCCGCCCGCAGCGCGCCGTTGTCGGGACCGACCAGGCTGACATTGACCACCGGAACCTTGGCCGCGCTCATCCAGGACAGCGCCCCGACGATGGCCGAAGCCGAGCCGCCGGTCGGGCCGACGCCATAGACATCGGCCGCCAGCAGCCGCGCGCCGGGTCCCGCCGCGCCATAGCCCCGGGCGGCGATCAGGGCGGCGGTGGCCGTGCCGTGGGCCCCGGCCCTGGGCGCGCCCTTGGCGAAGCCCTTCTGCTCGATGGCGACGCCCTGGAAGTCGGGATGACCGAGGTCAATCCCGCCATCGACCAGACCGACCCGCGCGCCGCCAGCCGCCGGCTTGTCCGACGCGGCCGCGACCGCCGCCCCGGCGGCCACCGCCACGCCGGCGCCGGCGTAGATGTGGTTGAAGTCGTAGTCGCCGTCGGGATCCAACGTCCGCAGGTCGCGGACGGCCTGGCGGGCGTCCATGCCGCGCGGCGGGGCCAGGGTGACGAGTTCGAGGCCCAGATCGCCGGAACGCTCGCGGCGCAGCACGGTGAAGCCCTTGGCCAGCGCCCGTTCGATCCCCTGGGGGCTGGGCGAGACGGCCAGCACCTCGCCGCGCACGGCGGGGCGGCCCTGGTCGTCGGCTTCGAGCGTGCGGGGATTGGCCTTCAACAGGGATTGCAGGCGATCGAGACCCGCCAGGTCGCGCACGCCTTCCACGGTGCGCGTCGTCAGGTCCTGCGCGCCCTCGACGACGTCCGAGACGACCGGCAGCCGGCTGGGCAGAGATGGCAGGCCGCCCGGCAGCAGCTGGGCGCGCGAGGCCGCCGCCGGTCCCAGGACCAGGGCGCAGGCCGCGACGACCGGCAGGACGATTTTCCTTCGCAACGCTATCTCCTGAACTCTTCGCGCGAGAACGATGGCCGGAACGCGCGCGGAGTGGAATAATTATCGAGTTGTGGATTAAACGCCGGGCACGGCGCGTTTCTTCCTTCAGGCGACGTAGGCGGACCTTGGATTCTTTTCAAAAGGACATGCTGGACCTGCTGCCGCGGCTGCGCCGCATGGCGCGGGTGCTGGCCCGGGATCCCGCCGACGCCGACGACCTGACGCAGTTGACCGTGGAGCGCGCCCTGGCGCGCCGTGATCAATGGCGCGAGGGCACGCGACAAGACAGCTGGATGTTTCGGATCATGCGCAACGCCTGGATCGACGAAAGCAGAAGCCGGGCCCGGCGCGGCCGGATCCTGGCCCCGCCCGAGGCCGGCGCCAACGCCGCAGACCCGGCCGCCCACTCGCTGGACAGCCACCTGGCGATGAGCGCCGTCGAGGCCGCGCTGGACGCCCTGCCCGAGGACCAGCGCACGGCGGTGGCCCTGGTGCTGATCGAAGGCCTTTCGTACCAGGAAGCCGCCGACAGCCTCGAAATCCCCATGGGGACCCTCACCAGCCGCCTCGCCCGCGGCCGCATGGCCCTGCAGGCCGTGCTGATCGACCAAGGAGCCAGGCCATGACCGTGAGCGACGAAGAGGTCTTCGCCTATGTGGACGGCGAACTGCCGCCCGAGGCCATGGCCAAGATCACCGCGGCCATGGCCAAGGACCCGGCCCTGGCCGCGCGGATCCAGGCCCAGAAGGACCTGCGGCGACTGCTGTCGGGCGCCCATGCCGGCGTGCTGCGCGAACCGGTCCCGCCGACCCTGAAGTCGGCCGCCACCGGCGCCGGCGGCAAGCCGGCCGAGGTGATCGCCTTCCCGCAGCCCAAGTCGAAGGAAAAGGCCAAGGAGAAGATCCGGGTCCAGAAGCCGGCGACGCCGTCGGCCCGGCCGGGCCTGACCGTGCGCAAGCCGCCGGCCTGGGCCGCCATGGCCGCCTGCTTGGTGGCGGGCCTGGCGGTCGGACGCCTGGCCCTGCCCTCGCCGCCCACCGCCGACGGCCGCGCGGCCGAAGCGCCGACCGCCGTCGGCCCGCTGGCCCGCGCGCTGGAGGACGGCACGGCCGCCGCCGCGTCGGGTCCTGTGCGGGTCGGCGTGACCTTCAAGAATCAGGAGGGCCGCTATTGCCGGACCTTCCAGGGAGAGGCGCAGGCGGGCGTGGCCTGCCGGACCAGCGACGCCTGGCGGGTGCTGGCGGTGTCGCCGGCGGCGGCTCCAGCGGCGAGCGGCGAGTATCGCCAGGCCGGCTCGGAGACGCCGGCGGCGGTGCTGGCCGTGGTCGACAGCATGATCGCCGGCGCGCCGCTGGATGCGGCCGGCGAGGCCAAGGCCGTCAAGAGCGGCTGGCGCTGATAGATAAGCGGCGGATTGGGTCGCCGCCTCCCGGATAGACTAGGGGAAAACCCAGGAGGCGGCGTATCCGCGCCCTTCGCAGGGGGGGACGCGAGGCGGGCGCGGACAATGACCGGAGTGCGGCTAGGCCAGAAGGTCCAGCAGAGCCCCGGTCATCTCGTCGGCGGTGCGAAGCACCGCGGCGTTGGCGGAAAAATCGGTCTTGGCCGAGATCTGCGCGACCCGTTCGGTCGCCAGATCGGTCTTGGCCCCAGCCCCCGGATCCGCAGCGACGCGCTGAGCGCTGGCGGCCAGACGGCTGGTCGCGGCGCTCAT
This sequence comes from Caulobacter sp. GW821-FHT10A10, assembly GCF_059415745.1. Classification (NCBI taxonomy): domain Bacteria; kingdom Pseudomonadati; phylum Pseudomonadota; class Alphaproteobacteria; order Caulobacterales; family Caulobacteraceae; genus Caulobacter; species Caulobacter sp. GW821-FHT10A10. Next base: position 63,791 of record NZ_JBWKNV010000006.1, read on the forward strand.
TCCGGCGGCGGATATCGAGAAGGCCTGCATGAACCGTTTCCCCTGTCTCTTTCGCGAAACTGGCGGGGTTCGGTTAAGCTCTTCTTCATATTTAGGGTGAATTTCGATCGACCTTACCAAGTTATGTAGAAAATCTTTGCCATTAAGGTTACCGCGCGCGACGCCTGTTGCGCGCCTATCGCGCCTCCTCAAGCCAAGCTCGGCTCGACAAGTCGCCGCCGTCTCTGCAAGGTCGCCGGCTTCGCGGCCCGTGGGGTCCGCCCTGGAGCCTGCTGCATGCCCGTTTCGCGTCGCGCTGCCTGTCTTGGCGCAACCTGCCTGAGCGCCGTCCTGCTTCTCACGACCCTGCCCGTCCAAGCTTTCCCCCTGGTCGGCCCCAAAGAGACCTTCGTCCCCTCGCCCCAGGCGATGCGCGCCCACATGACCTTCCTGGCCGACGACCTGATGGAAGGCCGCGAGGCCGGCACGCGCGGCTACGACCTGGCCGCCAACTATGTCGCCGCCCAGTTCGCCCTGCAGGGCCTCAAGCCGGCCGGCGACGCCGGGACCTACCTTCAGACCGTGCCGCTGGTGGCCTATCGCGTCGCCGCCGACGGGGAACTGAAGGTCGCCGAGGCCGGCGCGGCCCCGACAGCCCTGACCTTCGGCGAAGACTTCCTGCCCTCCCCCCAGGCCGACAAGGCCGAGTTGGCCCTGAACGCGCCGCTGGTCTTCGTCGGCTTCGGCATCAGCGCCCCCGAGCGCGGTCGCGACGACTTCGCCGGGCTCGACGTGGCCGGCAAGATCGTGGTGGTGCTGGCCGGCGCCCCTAAGGGCTTCCAGACCGAGGAACGGGCCCACTACGGCTCGCTGAACATCAAGCGGGTGGAGGCCGCCCGGCGCGGCGCCGTCGGCGTGCTGGTCCTGAGCGTTCCCTCGGGCGAGAAGCGCCGGCCGTTCGCGCGCGGCATCGGCGGCAATCGCGACTGGCGGATGACCTGGCGGGCGCCGGACGGCTCGCCCTTCATCCGCGGGGCCTCGGCGCCGAGCCTGGGCTCGATCAGCGTCAAGGGCGGCCAGAAGCTGTTCGGCGGGGCCGCCGGCCGGCTGGAGGCAGCCTATACCGCCGCCGAGACGACCGAGGGCAAGGTGGCGGGTTTCGCCCTGCCGACCACGGCCTCCATCGCGCTGAAGAGCCAGATCGAGCAGCGCCGCAGCAGCAATGTCGCGGCCCTGATCGAGGGCTCGGACCCGACGCTGAAGTCCGAGGTGGTGGTGCTGAGCGCCCACCTCGACCACGAGGGGATCCGCGAGAACCCCAAGCCGGGCGAGGACGCGATCTATAACGGCGCCCTCGACAATGCGAGCGGCATCGCCACCCTGCTGGAGGTCGGCCGCGGCTTCACCGGCGGCAAGGCCCGGCCCAGGCGCTCGATCCTGCTGCTGGCGGTCACCGCCGAGGAGAAGGGCCTGATCGGCTCGGAATATTTCGCGCACAATCCGACCGTGCCGAAGGCCAGCCTGGCCGCCGACGTCAATCTGGACATGCCGGTGCTGCTCTATCCGTTCGTCGACGTGGTGGCCTTCGGGGCCGATCGCTCGACCATCGGCCCGATCGTGGCCAAGGCCGCCGCCCGCGTGGACGTGGCCCTGTCGCCCGACCCGATGCCCGAGGAAGGCCTCTTCACCCGCAGCGACCACTACCGCTTCGTCGAGCAGGGCGTGCCGTCGGTGTTCCTGATGACCGGCTTCAAGAACGGCGGCGAGAAGGCGTTCAGGGACTTCCTGGCCACGCACTATCACAAGCCCAGCGACGACCTTTCGCAGCCGATCGACTACCAGGCGGCCGCCAAGTTCGCCCGGGTCAACTACGAGATCGCCCACGACCTGGCCGACGCGCCGCAGCGCCCGACCTGGAAGGCCGGCGACTTCTTCGGCTCGATGTTCGCGCCCCAGGGCCATCCGTCGGCGGCCCGTTGAGCGGGAACCGATCGACCGGAAGACGATTGACCGACGAGACGGACGGGCCGATTTTGCGTGCTCGTCCTTATCAAGAGGGAATCTGGTGGCCAGCACGGGCGCGCTCCTGAAGCTCGGCGTGATCACGCCCGTGGCGATGATCGCGGACGTGTGGCTGGCCCAGCGGCTGTTCCCCGGCTTCGACCCCGGCGCCCAGTTCATCAGCGAGCTGGGCGGCCCGGCCGCGCCGGCGCCCGTGGTGTTCAACCTCGGCATGATGCTGGCCGGAATCGCCGGCCTGTTCGCCGGGGCCGGCTTCGCCCACGCCCTGGAGAAGGCCGGCGGCCGCCGCCAGGTCTCGGCCTTCGCCGGGCTGTGGGTGGCGCTGACGGGCCTGGGGGCGTTCTTCGCCGGAGCCTTCCACTGGCCCGATCCGATGCACCGCACCTGCGGGGTGGGCCTGGCCATCCAGTTCGCGCCGCTGTTCACCGCCTGGGCCCTGTGGGGCAAGCCGGGCTATCGCCGCCTGGCGCACTTCTCGCTCGGCTGGTTCTTCGGCCTGCTGCTGGTGCTGGCCCTGCTGACCGGAGCCTGGAACATCCGCACGGGAACCGACGTCGGCCTCTGGCAGCGGGGACATGCGTTCCTGGGCCTCCTGTGGCTGGGTATCGCCGCCTGGACCCTGGAACGCGGCTGGCGCACCGCGCCGGCGACGGACCTGGAAGCGGCGGCGGCGTAGGCTTCCTTCTCCCCTTGCGGGAGAAGGTGGCGGCGAAGCCGTCGGATGAGGGGTTTCTCAGATGGGAGACGCTCCGCCCGGCCTTGCCGCCGCACGCAGCTTTGATTTTTGAGAGACCCCTCACCCGACCTCCTTCGGAGGCCACCCTCTCCCGCAAGGGGAGAGGGCACAGGGAGGCGATCTCCCGTGAAAGATCACGAAAGTTGACGGGGAGGCGCGGAGCGGCCGGGCGGAGCCCGGAGACCGTGATGTGTTTTAGCGTTTCGGCTTCGTCTGACCGCTCCGCCGCATCATTGGCTCGGAGGGGCCAGAGGCGCGGGTGTTGTTTCAACCCAAGGCCCAGCCTTTCCCCCGGACGGGCAGGATCAATAGCCCCGCGGTGATCCGGCGGCGGCCTCGGCTGATCCTGTTAGGTCGGTTTAGCGATCCCGGCCCTGTCGACCCGCTCGTTTCGTCACGGAACGGCTTGGCGGCCCAATCACGCCTTCTGAGCGATCCTGCAAACCCGCCCTTCCCATGACGCCCCAAGCGGCCCCGCTCGATGCGATCTCAGCCGCTAACTCGGGCCGGTACCAAGAGCCCTCCCCGTGGCTGGGATGGGGATGATTATGGGGGCGGTTTGAGCGGGTGGGGATAAGTTGGGCTTATAAAGTTGTAGGGCGTTGAGTTTGTGGGACTCTTTCTCGACTACGCCGTGTGAGCAGCGTGCGTATCTCCCGATCCTTCTCCCCTTGCGGGAGAAGGTGGCGGCGAAGCCGTCGGATGAGGGGTCTCTCAGATGGGAGACGCTTCACCCGGCCTGACCGCTGCACTCGGCTTCGAGTTCTGAGAGACCCCTCACCCGACCTCCTTCGGAGGCCACCCTCTCCCGCAGGGGGAGAGGGATAAAAGAAAAGGCCCCGGAGTTTCCTCCGGGGCCTTCGCTTTGTCAGCCGAAGCTAAGAAGCGTCGATTACTCGACGATCTTGGCGACGACGCCGGCGCCGACGGTGCGGCCGCCTTCACGGATGGCGAAGCGGAGCTTCTCTTCCATGGCGATCGGGGTGATCAGCTCGACGTCCAGCTCGGCGTTGTCGCCCGGCATGATCATTTCCACGCCTTCGCGCAGCTTGATGATCCCGGTCACGTCCGTGGTGCGGAAGTAGAACTGCGGGCGGTAGTTGGTGAAGAACGGGGTGTGACGGCCGCCTTCTTCCTTGGTGAGGATGTAGGCCTCGGCCACGAACTTGGTGTGCGGGGTGATCGAACCCGGCTTGCACAGCACTTGGCCGCGCTCGACGTCTTCGCGCTTGGTGCCGCGCAGCAGCACGCCCACGTTGTCGCCGGCCTGACCTTGGTCGAGCAGCTTGCGGAACATTTCGACGCCCGTGCAGGTCGTCTTCTGGACCGGACGGATGCCGACGATTTCGACTTCTTCACCGACCTTCACGATGCCGCGCTCGACGCGACCGGTGACCACGGTGCCGCGGCCCGAGATCGAGAACACGTCTTCGACCGGCATCAGGAAGGCCTGGTCGATCGGGCGTTCCGGCTGCGGGATGTAGGCGTCGACCGAAGCCATCAGCTCGAGGATCTTCTCTTCGCCGATGTTGGCGTCGCGGTTTTCCACGGCGGCCAGGGCCGAACCCTTGGTGATCGGAATGTCGTCGCCCGGGAACTGGTACGAGCTGAGCAGCTCGCGCACTTCCATTTCGACGAGCTCCAGCAGCTCTTCGTCGTCGACCATGTCGACCTTGTTCATGAACACGACCAGAGCCGGCACGCCGACCTGACGGGCCAGCAGGATGTGCTCGCGGGTCTGCGGCATCGGGCCGTCGGCGGCCGACACGACCAGGATCGCGCCGTCCATCTGGGCGGCGCCCGTGATCATGTTCTTCACGTAGTCGGCGTGGCCGGGGCAGTCGACGTGAGCGTAGTGACGGTTGGCCGTCTCATACTCGACGTGAGCCGTGTTGATCGTGATGCCGCGGGCCTTTTCTTCCGGCGCGGCGTCGATGTCGGCGTAGTTCTTGGCGGTCGCGCCGCCCGACTTCGCCAGCGTGATCGTGATCGCGGCCGTCAGCGTCGTCTTGCCATGGTCAACGTGACCGATGGTGCCGATGTTGCAGTGCGGCTTATTACGTTCGAACTTTTCCTTGGCCATCGTCTCTACCTTCGCGCCGGCGGCTGATTGTTACGGGTATCACTTCGGGGGAGCTGGAGCGGGTAGCGGGAATCGAACCCGCATCCTCAGCTTGGAAGGCTGCTGCACTACCATTGTGCTATACCCGCGTCGCCTAGCTAGTCTGGCAGCGGGGTCGCGATCGGCTCCCGTCTCTTGGCTCGGGGGCCTCGCCCACCTTCCGGTCGTTCAGTTCATCGCGCGTGGTGGGGGAAGAAGGACTCGAACCTTCGAAGCTTTCGCAGCGGATTTACAGTCCGCCCCCTTTGCCGCTCGGGACATTCCCCCACGGCGCGATGTGAACTCCGGAAGAGGCGGCCGTATCTTCGATCTTGGCGGCCGTGTCAAACGGCTGCTGTGGATCGAGGAACAAAAGCTCTTTGAGCAGGTTCGGACGGTGCTAAGCAGCGCCGGACCGGCTCGCGGAACCTCGTGGCCCCCAAATCGGAGCGCGTCTTATAGTGTCCTCTCATTCTGAACGCAACGACCGTGGAAGGCCAAAAGCGCCAGAACGTGAAAATCGCGGCAAGCCTCAGAAAAACAAGCACTTTTCCAAGCCTCACAGCGACGAGAAGGACTGGATCTGGGGGAATCACGCGGTCGAGGCGGCGCTTTCGAACCCCGCCAGGCCCGCGCCGAAGCGCCTTCTGGTCACCCCGGACCGCGCCAAGCGACTCGCGCCGAATCTCCAGCGCCACCCCGCCCTGCAGGTGATGGAAGCGCAGGATATCGCCCGCCAGCTGCCCCAGGGCGCCGTGCACCAGGGAATCGCCATGAAGGTGGACGAGCCCGAGCCGCTGTCGCTGGCCGAACTGGCCACCCCGGCCAAGGGCGTGATCGTCATGCTCGACCAGATCACCGATCCGCAGAACGTCGGCGCCATCTTCCGCTCGGCCGCCGCCTTCGGGGTGAAGGGCGCGGTGCTGCAGGACCGCCACGCCCCCGCCCTCTCCGGCGTGCTGGCCAAGACCGCCGTCGGCGCGGTGGACAAGGTGCCCTACGCGCGCGTGGTCAATCTTTCCCGGGCGCTGGAGGAATTGGCCGACCTGGGCTGGCGGGCCGTGGCCCTGGCCGGCGAGGCCGAGGAAAGCCTGGAGGCGGTGCTCGACGGCGGTCCGACCGTGCTGGTGCTCGGTTCGGAAGGCGAAGGCGTGCGGCGCCTGGTTGCCGAACATTGCGACGCGATGGGAAAAATCCCCATGCCTGGCGGCTTCGAGAGCCTGAACGTGTCCGCTGCTGCGGCGATCGCGCTCTATGAAACGTCCAGAGTTCGCGCCACGGGGGAAATCGGTTCGTAAAATACGATTAACCGTTTTGATTTCGTCGCAACGACGTGTTTTCCTCGCGGGCGATTGGCTTCGCGAGCCTTCAAGTACGACAGCTCGCGAGGGATCATAGGCATGGGATCGGGGGACCCGATGTTGCAGGTGAAGTTCCGGACGGCCGCTCTGGCCTCGTCCGCGGTGTTGGCGCTGGCCCTGACGGGCTGCGGCGCGCGGGAGCCGGCCGACACGCCGCCGACCGCCGCCAGCGAACCGGCGCCCGCGCCGGCGCAGAAGCCGGAGCTGCTGGGGGCGGCTCCGAGCGAAGCGCCGCCGTCGGAAGGCCTGCTGGGCGGTCCTGTCGCCCAGCCGCAGCCGGTGGTCGTCAGCAGCAACGATTCGCGCATCAAGACCTGGCGCCGCGCCGACGGCACCCTGGTCACGGCCATGCGCCCGATCGCCAATCCGCGCGGTTCGGGCAAGGTCGAGACGCGTCCGCACGCCAAGCCGAAGCCGCATCATGCGCGCACCACCACCGTGGCCGCCGCGCGTCCGGCGCCGGTGGCCGTGGCCAAGCCCGCTCCGAAGCCGGCCGTGGTCGCTGCGAAACCCACGCCGAAGCCGGCTCCGGTGGCCGCCAAGGCGCCGCCGCCGCCCGTGCAGGTCGCCAAGCCCGAGGTCCTGAAGCCCGCCACTCCGCCGGCCAAGCCGGCCGTAGTGGCCAAGGCTCCGGTGGTTCCGCCGGTCGCCGCTCCGGCGGCTCCGGCCGCCGTCAAGCTGCCGCCGAAGGTCGAGAAGCTGCAGGCCGCCGTCGCGCCCGCCGCCACCAGCGGCGCGGTGCTGGCCACGGCCGAAAGCCTGAAGACCGGCAAGGAAGGCCAGGTCACCCTGTCGCTGCCCGCGACCCTGGGCGACCTGATCAAGGAACAGGCCGCCAAGTTCGGCCTGGGCAAGCCGGCCAAGAAGGTCAGCGCCTACGCCGACCTGGAAGGCCAGGGCTATGAGATCACCCCGAACGGCCGCCAGACCGCGACCGTCAAGCCGGGCGAGCCGACCACCTTCGCCTGGCAGGTCAAGCCGACGCCGGACGCCAAGGGCCAGCTGACCACGCAGTTCGGCGCGTCGCTGGACGGCGGCAAGGCGCCCCAGCCCTTCTCGCTGGGCGCGATCACCAAGCAGGTGGCCGCGGTTCCGGAAAAGGTCGAGGCCGCCGCCAAGGGCTTCAAGCTGCCGGCCTTCCTGGACGAGCAGGTCGAGGTGCCGGGGATCGGCAAGGTGCCGGGCAAGTCGCTGCTGGGCGCTGGCCTGCTGCTGCTGGCCCTGATCATCATCGTCGCCATCTCGCGCAACGCCGCCAAGGCCAAGGCCCAGGCCGAACGCCGCCGCAAGTTCCGCACCCTGACCGACTACGGCCGCAACGAGGCCGAGTTCGACACGCCCAAGGCGCAGGACGTGGCCTATGTGAACCCGATGGTGGCCGCCGCCGGCGGCGCGATCGTCGGCGCGGCGGGCGCGACGATCTTCAACCACCACGAAGAGGCCAAGGCCGAAGCGGCCGCCGCCGAGCACGAGCCCTTCCCGGCTCCGGCCGACGACAGCCCGCAGGTGCAGCACGTCAGCGACGTCAGCCACGCCGAGCCGGTCGCTCACGCCGAGCACCATGACGACCACGGCCACGCCGAGGATCATCACGAGCCGGCCCACGTCGAGACCGACCACAAGGACGGCCATGGGGACGATCACCCGGCTCCGGCGGCGGATCACCACCACCGCGAACCGGAACCGGTTCACTAAGATCGAGGGCCCGTCCAGCAGGACGGGCCCTTTTTCGTTCGGATCCGCGCGATCCGCGCCGACGCCGGCCTCGGCGCTTGCCAGGGCGCGCGGCCTGCCCCATTGAGACCGCATGCTCGACGCGCTCTTCTCCTCCGCTAGCGGCCCGCTGACGGCCTTCCTGCAAGTCCTGATGATCGACCTGGTCCTGGCCGGCGACAACGCCGTGGCCGTGGGCCTGGCGGCGGGCGGCCTGCCGGTCAAGGACCGCAAGAAGGTCATCCTCTACGGCCTGGGCGCGGCCGTGGTGCTGCGCATCGGCTTTGCTCTGATCACCACCTGGCTGCTGGGCGTGGTGGGCCTGCTGCTGGCCGGCGGCTTCCTGCTGCTGTGGGTGTGCTGGAAGATGTGGCGCGAACTGCGCGAGCAGGCCGCCCAGGACGCCGCCGACGCGGCCGCCGTGCTCGATTCCGACCCGACCACCGAGCCCAAGGCCAAGCCGGCCAAGAGCTTCAAGAGCGCCTTCCTGCAGGTGCTGATCGCCGACGTGTCGATGTCGCTGGACAACGTGCTGGCCGTGGCCGGCGCGGCCCGCGAGCACCCGGGCATCCTGGTGTTCGGCCTGCTGCTGTCGATCGCCCTGATGGGCCTGGCCGCCAACGCCATCGCCAAGCTGCTGCACAAGCACCGCTGGATCGGCTTCATCGGCCTGGCGATCGTGCTCTACGTCGCCCTGCACATGGTCTGGGAAGGCCATCGCAGCGTCGTCATGGACCTGCACAAGACCGAGCAATACAACGCCGCCGCGCCGAACTTGATCGACATCAAACCCGACGAAGTCGCCAAGCACGACAAGCACCGCTAGAGCGGCGTTCGTAGCGCGCGAAGAGGACTTCATGGCCAAGATCTGGACGCCCAGGACCTATCTGCCGCTGGCCGCGCTGAGCGGCTTCGTCTCGGTGGCCGTCGGGGCCTTCGCCGCCCACGGCGTGCACGAGGCCCGGCCCGTCGAGCTCTTGAAGACCGGCGCGCTCTACGAGATGACCCACGCCCTGGCGGTGTTCGCCGCCTTCGCCGTGGCGCGGGCCAGCGGGCGCTCGGGGGGCCTGACCGCCGGCCTCTTCCTGTTCGGATCGCTGGTGTTCTCGGGCACGCTCTACGCCATGGCCTTCGGCGGACCGAGGATCCTGGGCGCGATCACCCCGATCGGCGGCGTGGCCTTCCTGGCCGGCTGGCTGGTGCTGGCCTGGACCGCGCGCAAGGTCGGCGACGAAGCTTAAACCCTTCCGGACGACGCTATGGTCTCCGACATCTACTGGATCGAGACGCCCCCCGGCCTGCAGCTGGCCACCATGGCCCGCCCGCGGGCCGGCGATTGGCTGGAAGACGAGATCGACCACTGGGCTCAGCAGGGCGTCGGCAGGGTCGTTAGCCTGCTGGAGCCGCACGAGGTGCATGAACTCGGGCTGGACGCGGAGGCCGCGCTGTGCGCCGCCCGGTCCATCGACTTCGTCTCCTATCCCATCGCCGATCGCGGGACGCCGGAGGACGCGCGCTCGGCCGCCCGGCTGGCGCGCCGGATCCTCGACGACGGGACGCCGACCGCCATCCATTGCCGGGCCGGCATCGGCCGCGCTTCGCTGATCGCCGGCGCGGTTCTGGTGACGGCCGGCATGGCGAGCGAGACGGCCTGGGCGGCGATCGCGAAGGCGCGCGGCCTGCCGGTGCCCGACACGGAGGTCCAGCGCCTGTGGCTGGCGAACCTGACGCCGGACGAGACCTGAGGCGCGTCGGAGCAGGCCGGGATTTGCCCGCCAGCGGTGAAACCTCTCATCCTCCCACCGCTGCGCGGCGGGTCTCTCAAAGAGAGGGGGATTTCTTCTTCGGGACCGCCAGCAGGAAGATCGCCAGGCCCGAACCGACGAGGCAGCAGAACATCACGGCGGCCGCTGGGCGCGGGGTCCCGTCGTGCAGCGCGCCGCCAGCCCAGGTGGCCAGCGACCCGGCCGCGAACGACACCCCGCCCATCAGGGCCGAGATCGAGCCGGCCCGGCGCGGATCGACGCTGAGCGCCCCGGCCATGGTGTTGCCCGACATCAGGCCGTAGGTCGACAGGGCCAGGAACAGCAGCGGCAGCACGGTCCATTCGCCGCCGAAACCGGTCCAGGCGAAGAAGGTCAGCACCAGGGCCAGGGTCATGGAGGCGACGCTGGCGCGCATCAGCACCTGGTCGGGCTTGAACCGGCGCAGCAGGAAGCGGTTGACCTGGCTGGCCCCGATGATGCCGACGGCGTTGAGGGCGAAGACGATGTTGAAGACCAGCGGCGAGTGGCCGTAGGTCCCCATGACCAGGTCCGGCGAGGTCGAGATGTAGGTGAACAGCACAGAGCCGTTCAGCGCCCCGGCCAAGCCGTAGCCCAGCAGGCGCTTCTCGCGCAGCAGCAGGCCGAAGGCGCGCAGGGGGTTCTCGGCGCGGGCCTGGGCGGCGGTCTCTTCCGAGCGCGACTCCTTGAGGCCCAGGGCCACCCAGACGCCGATCGCCAGGCCGAAGACGGCCATCACCCCGAACACCCAGCGCCAGCCGGCGATGGCGTCGATCGCCCCGCCCAGCTGCGGCGCCAGCACGGGGGCCAGGCCCATGATCAGGGTCATCAGCGACAGCACCCGCGCGGTCTCGGCGTGGTCGAAGCGGTCGCGCACCACCGCGCGGGCCACCACCGCCCCGGCGCAGCCGCCCAGGGCCTGGACGAAGCGGGCGCCCAGCAGCACCTCGATGTTGGGCGCCAGGGCGCAGGTCAGCGAGGCGACGGTGTAGATGATGATCCCCAGCAGGATCGGCGCGCGGCGGCCAAGGCGGTCGGAGGCCGGGCCGTAGACGAACTGGCCCAGCGCCATGCCCGCGAAGAAGGCCGCCAGGGTCAGCTGGGTCTGCTCGGCGCCGACGTGCAGGCTGCGCCCGATGGCCGGCAGGCTGGACAGGTACATGTCGATCGACATCGGCGCGAAGGCCGTCAGCGCCCCCAGCAGCAGGACGAGCCGCCAGGGCGTGGCGGGCGGGGAAGCGGGAGGAGCCGAAGTCATCCCGGCCTTCTACTCCCGTCTGCCGCTACGGAAAGCCCTTATCGGTCTTGCGAGGCCGGTTCGCCGCCCGCAATCTGACCGCAGATAACATAACAGGGGAGACGCTCATGGCCGCCCAATGGCCGCAGCCGCAATTCGCGCAGATCAACGGCGTGCGGATGGCCTATTACGAGGCCGGCCCGCGAACGGGCGTCCCCATCGTCTTCTCCCACGGCTTTCCGGAGCTGGCCTACAGCTGGCGCCATCAGGTCGCCGCCCTCGCCGAAGCCGGCCATTGGGTGATCGCCCCGGACCAGCGCGGCTACGGCCTGACCGACAAGCCCGCCGCCGTCACCGACTACGACATGGCCCACCTGACCGGCGACCTGGTCGGCCTGCTCGACCACCTGGGCGTGGAGAAGGCGATCTTCTGCGGCCACGACTGGGGCGGCATCATCGTCTGGGCCATGCCGCTGCTGCATCCCGACCGGGTGGCCGGGATCATCGGGCTGAACACCCCCTTCGTGCCGCGCCTGCCGATCGATCCCATCGAGATGTTCAAGGCCGCCTATGGCGAGGACATGTACATCGTCCACTTCCAGACGCCCGGCGCCGCCGACGCCCTGTTCGCCCAGGACGTGGACAAGACCATCCGCTTCTTCATGCGCCTGCCCGGCGACGGCGTGGTCGGCTTCTCGTCGCGCCCGGCCGAGCGGCGGTCGCTGGCCCTGCAGCTGGCCCTGGAGCATTTCGACCCGGCCGGCGACGACAAGCAGTTCCTGAGCGACGCCGAGCGGGCGGTCTATGTGGAGGCCTTCGAGAAGGGCGGCTTCACCGGGCCGATCAACTGGTACCGCAACTTCACCCGCAACTGGGAGCGGTCCGAGCCCCTGCCCCGCCGCATCGACGGCATCCCCTGCCTGATGATCATGGCCGAGCACGACGTCGTCCTGCCGCCGTCGCTCGCCGACCGGATGGGCGACCAGATCTCGGACCTGGAGAAGGTGCTGGTCGAGGGCAGCGGCCACTGGACCCAGCAGGAGAAGCCGGCCGAGGTGAACGCGGCGATCCTGGGGTGGCTGGAGCGGCGGTTTCCGGGTTAGGGGGACGCCACGCTTCTTCGGTCGTCATCCCGGCCGCAGCGAAGCGGAGAGCCGGGACCCAGGGGCGACCGCATTGCGCCGACGACCGCTTGGGGCGCTTGATCGAGCCGCTCAGCCCAGTCCCCTGGGTCCCGGGTCTGCGGTCCGCTACGCGGCCCTCCGCCCGGGATGACGATTGAGGGGCGGAGCGCGGGATGAGCAACCATCGCCGCCGCCCCCGCCTGTTGCTAGCCTGATCCCTTCCCCGGATTCGCCTGAAGGAACCGCCATTGCGCGCCGCCGTCGTCCTGGCCGCCTTGATCGCGCTGGTCGGCTGCGGGCCGTCGGGACGGCCCCCGTCGACGCTCGTCGTCTGGGCCTGGGAGCGGCCGGAGGACCTGCGCTTTCTGGGCGACCGGGCCGAGGTGGCGGTGCAGACCGGCTTCGTCGAGCTGTCGGGCGAGGGGGTAGAGTCGCGGGGACGGCGGTTTCCGCTGAAGGTCAGCCGGCCGCCGACCACCGCCCTGGTGCATGTGCAGATCGACCCTGACCGGCCGCTGGAATGGAGCCCCGCCCTGCGCGCGAGGACGGCGGCGGCGATCCTGCACTACGCCGCCGCGATCCCGGCGCGGCGGGTGCAGGTGGATTTCGAGGTGCGCGCCTCGCAGCGCCAGGTGCTGCTGGACGTGCTGGCCGACGTGCGGGCCGGACTGCCGCCGGGGACCCTGCTGTCGATGACCGCCCTGGCCTCGTGGTGCGACACCGAGACCTGGCTGGAGCAGGTCCCGGTGGACGAGATCGCACCCATGCTGTTCCGCATGACCGAGGGCGGCGAGCCGCTGCGCCGACGGCTCGCGAAAGGACGCGATTTTCGCAACCCAAAGTGTCGCCAAGCTCTGGCGGTCTCCACCGACACGCCTATAGTTCGAGCGCCTCCCGGACGCCGCGTCTATCTCTTCGCTCCTCACAGCTGGACCGAAGCCGACTTCGAGACGGCGCGACGACAGGTTGGGGGATGGCGGTGAAGCGGCGTGTGGGGGCGGTCTTGGCCGCCACGGTTCTCACTGGCGTTCTTGGGGGTGCTCTGGCGGGCGTTCTGGCCGGCCAGGCCCACGGCTCGGGCTATGACGAGGACGTTCCCTGGTATCTGGATCCGCGCGGCGGCGACGCCCGCGACCTCCAGCGGCTCTATGCCGGCCAGCAGGGCGTGGTCATGGCCCGCGCGCCCCGGCCGATGCTGTTCCTGAACTGGCGGCTGCTGCATGGGCTGAAGGTCGGCCCCCAGGCCGGCGCGGCGCTGTCGGACGACTGCTGCACCCCGGCCCCGACGTTCGACGGCGAAGACGGCGGCGTCTATGGCTGGACGCGGGCGCGCGAGATCGTGCCCGGCGTCAAGTCCGAGCTGCCGTTCGTCAGCGTCGAACGCGACATCGGCAACTACCAGACCCGGCAGAACTGCTTCCGCGAGGCCTTCGACACGGCCATCGTCACCCTGCGCGACCGGGCCAAGCGCTATGGCGCCTCGTCGCCGGCCGTGCGGGCCTGGCTGGACGGGCAGGATTCGGTGTTCGCCACCTGCGGCCAGGCCGGGGTCGAGATGCCGCCGATGCTGGCCGACCAGCCCGGCTGGCTGCGGGCCGACCGCGCCTACCAGTCGGCGGCCCTGGCCCTCTACAACGGCTTCCACACCGCCGCGGCCGAGCGCTTCGCCGACATCGCCCGCGATCCCAACTCGCCCTGGCGGCCGATGGGCCTCTATCTGAAGGTACGCGCGCTGCAACGCGAGGCCCTGGCCAGGCCCGGCCCCGCCAGCTTCGCCCGTTCGCGCGCGGCGATCGCCGAACTGGCGGCGGCGCCGGACGGAACCTTCGGCAAGGGCGAGACCCGGGGCATGCTGCGCGCCCTGGCCTATCGCGACCAGCCGGGCCAGACCCTGGCCGATCTCGACCGCGACCTGAACCGCGAGGCGCCCTATCCGCAGATCGCCGTCGACCTGCGCGACTATCTGAAGCTTGGCGCCAAGGCCTCGTCCCGGCCCGACGCGGTCGACTGGATCGAGACCCTGAAGGCGCTCAATCCCGACGGCCCGCTGGCCCACGCGCGCGAGCGCTGGAGCAAGACGCGCGACGTCGCCTGGCTGCTGGCGGCGCTGGCCCTGGTCTCGCCCGACGATCCCGCCGCCAAGGCGCTGGCCGCCGACGCCGAGAAGGTTCCGGCCGGTCCGGCCTGGCTGAGCGCGCAGTATCACCTGGTGCGGCTGACCATAGCGCAGGCCCCGCCGGCCGCGACCCGCGCCCGCCTCGACGCGATCCTGGCCCGCAAGGACCTTTCCGGCAACGACCGGGCCCTGTTCACCGCCGAGCGCCTGCAGGTCGCCTCCAGCCTCGCCGATTTCGCCCGCCACGCCACGCGCCAGCGCCTCTGCCTGGGCGACGCCGAGGCCTGCGCGCACGACGGCGCGGTCCCCTCGCGCGGCCAGGCCGACGGCTACTCGGCCGAGATGGTCGGCCCGCTGGCCTGGTCCGTCGGCTTCGGCGAGGACGCCCGCGCGATCATCGACCGCCTGCCGCTGGAGCAGCGGATCGCGCTGTCGCGCAACCCCGCCCTGCCCGCCCATCTGCGCCTGGACGTGGCCCTGACCAGCTTCGCGCGGGCGGTGCAGCTGCAGGACGACGCGGCGATCGACGCCCTGGCGCGGGACCTGGCCAAGACGTTGCCCCAGCTGAAGGCCGACTGGGCGCGGATCGCCGCCACCCCGCCGGGCGAGGCCAAGCGGTTCGCCGAGTTCTTCGTGCTGGCCAAGATCCCCGGCCTGCGGACCGACCTCATCGACTACATCCGCCCGACCGGCTCGGTCGCCAATTTCAGCGGCTCGTGGCCCCGCTGGATCATCCTGCCGCGCGGCCAGCGACCGGCGACGGCCGCGGCGCCGAAGCTGGTCAGCTACCAGTATACCGGCGTCATCTATGGCGATCAGGAAGACGAGCAGCGCTTCGGCGACCTGACCTGCCTTGGCCAGTGCGGCGCGGGCGCCTTCCCGCTACGGCTGCCGCAGTTCGCCGCCGCCGGCCAGCCGACGGCCCTGGCCGAGCGGCGGGCCTTCTTCTCCGACCACGACACGGGTGAACCGCCCAAGGGCTCGCTGAACGTCTGGGAAGACGTGCTGGCCTACGCCCGCGCCCATCCGGAGGATCCGCGCTCGCCCGAGGCGCTCTACTGGCTGATCCGCGTCACCCACTGGGGTCCCAACGAGAACGACATGAGCAGCCGCGCCTTCCGGCTGCTGCACGGTCGCTATCCGAAGTCGAACTGGGCCAGGCGGTCGCCCTATCACTATTGAGCCGCGCTCAGCGCCAGCGGTCGCCCGGGCCGGCGAAGAAGGTCGCGGCCAGATGCCGCCAGGGGATCACGATCGGGAAGACCACGACGAGCAGGCAGGCGAAGGCGGTGGCGGCGGTTCCTTCGTCCATCCCGCCGCTCGCCCACTTCGGCGCGGCGACGACGGCCAGCCAGATCGCCTTCCAGGCCATCTCGAACATCAGCAGAGGCAGCATGCGCAACGGATGGCGCAGACCCAGGACCGCCAGCAGCGACAGCGCCCCCAGCATGCACTGGACGACGCCCTCCATCAGCTCCCAGCCGGCGTGGCGCAGGATGATGCCCGGCCAGACCTGCAGGCCCAGGCCGACGATCAGCAGCAGATAGGCGCAGCGCAGGGCGTTGAGCCGCCAGGCGGGCAGGTCCGTCCCTCGGGTCGGGAGCGCGGGTGCGAGGGCGACCATCACTCGACGTCCTTGAGGATCTTCTCGATCGCGCTCAGGCGGACCTTGATCTCGTCCAGCCCGTCGAGCACCGCCTGCTGGGCGGCGCCGCCCTGTTGAGCGGCTTTCGCCTGGGCCACGCGGGACCAGTAGCGCAGGGCGAAGATGATCAGCACGGTCGCCAGCGGCAGGCAGATCGTCAGCAGATAGATGTGCGCTTGCATGCAAGCCCCCTTATTTTTCGGGTTTCTCGGACAGCGTCGCGGCGGCGGCCGCGACGGTCTCGGGCGTGAGTTCGAGGCGGAAGTCGACGACCTCGAAATAGTTCAGGGCCTTGCCGTCGGCCGACAGCTCCAGCTGGCTCCTGACCAGGCCCGCGTCTTCGAGCTTGTTAAGGTGCAGGTGCAGCAGCGGCCGGCTGATGCCGATCTCGCGCGCCAGGCGGCTGACATAGTTGCGCCCGCCGACCTTCAGCGCCGCGAGGATGCGGAGCCGATGGGGGTTGTCGAGCGCCGACAGGATCGCCGCCAGCTCGTCGCCCGAGATCATGCTGCAAGTCCGTATTTCATATGTCAGTTATTTCTGACATATGAAATGGAGTCAAGCGGGTTTGCCAACGGCGCCGCTCGGCACTAGCGTCCGCGCCATGATCCGTCCCTCGCTCCTGGCCCTGTCGGCCTGTCTCGCCCTGGCCCATCCCGTGATGGCCGAAAAACTCACCCCCGAGCGCCTGTTCGCCGATCCGGACATCAACGGCCCGACGGCCAAGGGCGTGGCCCTGTCGCCGGACGGCAAGCGGGTGACCTATCTAAAGGCCAAGGCCGAGGCGGCCAACGTGCAGGACCTGTGGGCGGTCGACGTGGCCGGCGGCGAGCCCTACCGCCTGATCGACGCCAACGCCCTGTCGTCGGGCGACAAGGAGCTGTCGGAGGCCGAGAAGGCCCGCCGCGAGCGCGCCCGGGTGCTGGCCCGCGGCGTCGTGGAATACAGCTGGGACAGCGAGGGCCGCTTCGTGCTCGTGCCGCTGGACGGCGACCTCTATGTGGACAGCGTCGCCGACGGCAAGGTGCGCCGCCTGACGCAGACCCCGGGCGACGAGGTGGACGCCAAGGTCTCGCCGAAGGGCAAGTTCGTCTCCTACGTCCGCGACCAGAACCTCTATGTGCGGCCGCTGGCCGGCGGCGACGAGACAGCGGTGACGACCGAGGGCAAGGACGCCGTCTCGTTCGGCGTGGCCGAGTTCATCGCCCAGGAGGAGATGGATCGCGACACCGGCTACTGGTGGTCGCCCGACGAGACCCGCATCGCCTTCACCCGCGTCGATGAGAGCGGCGTCGATATCGTGCCGCGCGCCGACATCGGCCCGACGGGCGCGACCGTGGTCGAGCAGCGCTATCCGCGCTCGGGCCGCCCGAACGCCGTGGTCGAGCTGTTCGTCAAGGACCTGGCCTCGGGCAAGGTCGTGCAGATCGACCTGGGTTCGAACAAGGACATCTACCTAGCGCGCGTCGCCTGGTCGAAGGACGGCAAGACCCTCTACGTCCAGCGCCAGAGCCGCGACCAGAAGACCCTGGAACTGATCGCCTTCGATCCGGCCAAGGGTGCGGGCAAGACGATCCTGACCGAGACCGATCCGCACTGGGTGGAGTTGCACGACGACTTCCGCGCCCTGAAGGACGGCTCGTTCCTGTGGTCGTCGGAGAAGTCGGGGAACAAGCACCTCTATCACTACGCCGCCGACGGCAAACTCCTCGCGCAAATGACCAAGGGCGACTGGCCGGTCGACAAGATCGAGGCGGTCGACGAGAAGCGCGGCCTCGTCTTCTTCGGGGCCTCGATCGACACCCCGATCGAGCGCCGGCTCTATTCGGTGTCGTACATCAAGCCCGCCGCCCCGGTCGCCATGACCCCGGCCGGCGGCTGGTGGACCGCCAAGGTCGCCGCCACCGGCGCCTTCGTCGGCTCCTATTCGGACCCGAAGACCCCGCCGCAGACGGCGCTCTACGACCCGGCCGGCAAGCGCGTGCGCTGGATCGAGGAAAACAAGCTCGGCGCCGGCCATCCCTACGCCCCCTATGCCGAGAGCCACATCGTGCCGGAGTTCGGCACGCTGAAGGCCAGCGACGGCCAGGTGCTGCACTGGTCGCTGCTGAAGCCGGCCGACTTCGACGCGAGCAAGAAGTATCCGGTGATCGTCTCGGTCTATGGCGGCCCGCACGCCCAGCGCGTGACGAAGAGCTGGGGCGTCAACGACGAGGCCTTCGCCAACGCCGGCTACGTGGTGTTCAAGCTCGACAACCGCGGCTCGTCCAACCGCTCGACGGCGTTCAAGACGGCGCTGGACCGCCGGATGGGCACGGTCGAGGTCGAGGACCAGTTCGCCGGCGCGGCCTTCCTGAAGACCCTGCCCTACGTCGACCCGGACCGCCTGGGCGTGATGGGCTGGTCGTACGGCGGCTTCATGACCCTGATGATGCTGACCGCCGAGGGCACGCCCTTCACGGCCGGCGTCGCGGGCGCCCCGCCGACGGAGTGGGGCCTCTACGACACCCACTACACCGAACAGTTCATGGGCAAGCCGGACGAGAACAAGGCCGGTTATGCGCAGTCGGACGTGCTGAACCGCATCGACCACCTCAAGCCGGGCAGCCTGATGTTGATCCACGGCATGGCCGACGACAACGTGATCTTCGAGAACAGCACCCGCGTGCTGGCGCCCTTGCAGAAGAAGGGCATCGCCTTCGAGACCATGCTCTATCCCGGCGAGCGCCACAGCGTGATCCGCAGCCGGAGCAAGGGCCTGCACGTCATGAAGACGCACCTCGACTTCTTCGACCGCAAGCTGAAGGGCGAGTGATCGAAATGAACGGCCCCGGTTCTCGCCGGGGCCGTTTTCGCATGGAGGGTGGAGCTTGAAGCGTCTGTTGCTGCTCGGCGGAGCCGCCCTGCTGCTCGTGGGCCCGGCCCAGGCCGCGCCCCGCGCGGAGATCGTCCACAAGCTGGATTTCGCCGGCGCCGAACCCACCCTGGAGGCGGGGCAGGCCGTACAGTCGGCCGGCGCGACGGCCGACATGATCGTCAGCGGCTATCTGGAGCGCCGCCGGGAACTCGATCCGCGCCTGAACAGCATCATCGCCGTCAATCCCGACGCCCTGAAGATCGCCCGCGCCCTCGACGCCGAGCGCAAGGCGAGCAAGACGCGCGGCCCGCTCCACGGCCTGCCGATCCTGATCAAGGACAACATCGAGACCCTCGATCCGATGGCCACCACGGCCGGCTCGCTGGCGCTGAAGGACAACGTCACCGGCCGCGACGCCCCGCTGGTCGCCCGGCTGCGGGCGGCGGGCATGGTGGTGCTGGGCAAGGCCAACCTGTCGGAATGGGCCAATATCCGCTCGCCGCGCTCGACCAGCGGCTGGAGCGCGGTCGGCGGCTTCACGCGCAATCCCTACGCCCTGGACCGCAGTCCCTGCGGCTCGTCCAGCGGCTCGGCCGCGGCCGTGGCGGCGGGGCTCGCGCCGGCCGCGATCGGCACCGAGACCGACGGCTCGATCACCTGCCCCGCCGCCATGAACGGGCTGGTCGGCCTCAAGCCGACCGTGGGCCTTGTTTCACGCACCCATGTCGTGCCGATCAGCCACAGCCAGGACACCGCCGGCCCGATGACCCTGACGGTGCGCGACGCGGCCCTGCTGCTCACCGCTCTCGCCGGCTCCGATCCCACCGACCCGGCCACGGCGGAGGCCGACGCCCGCAAGAGCGACTACGCCGCCGGCCTGTCGAAGGACGCGCTGAAGGGCGTCACCCTGGCGGTGGCGCGGTTCTACACCGGCGGCTCGCCCCAGACCGACGCGGTGTTCGAGCAGGCCCTGAAGGATCTCGCCGCGCAGGGCGCGACCCTGGTCGAGGTGAAGACCTTTGACGAAGACCCCGTCGGCCGGACCGAGGGCGTGGTGCTCTACACCGAGTTCAAGGCCGACATCGCCGCCTACCTGGCCTCGACCGACCCCAAGAAGGTTCCGGCCCGCACCCTGGCCGACCTGATCGCCTTCAACGCCGCGACGCCGGCCGAGACCCGCTGGTTCGGCCAGGAGACCTTCGAGAAGGCGCAAGCGACCAAGGGCCTCGACGATCCCGACTACCTGAAGGCCAAGGCCGACGCCAGGCGGCTGGCCGGACCGGAAGGCATCGACAGGATCCTGAAGGAGACCGGCGCGGTGGCGATCATCGCCCCGACGACGGGTCCGGCCTGGACCACCGACCCGGTCAACGGCGACCACTATGGCGGCTCGGCCACCACCCTGCCCGCCGTCGCCGGCTATCCACACCTGACCGTGCCCATGGGCCAGGTCGAAGGCCTGCCCGTGGGCCTGTCGTTCATCGGCCCGGCCTGGAGCGAGGCGCGACTGCTGAGCCTGGCCTATGCGTACGAGCAGGCGACCCAGCGGCGGAAGGCTCCGGAGATGCGGGAGACGGTGGGGCGGTAGGCTTGATCCCTCTCTTTTTGAGAGAGGGAGGGGCCTTGGCGAAGCCATGGGAGGGTGAGAGGTTACACGCTGTCCGGATGGCCGCGGACCTGACAAAGCCCCTCAAAGCTCAAAGCAAAAACCCTCCGTCATCCCGGAAAGCGCGCAGCGCTTATCCGGGACCCAGGGGACTAGACTGGGCGGCTCGATCAGGCGTCCCAGCGGCCGCCGATGCATTGCGGCCGCCCCTGGGTCCCGGCTCTTCGCGCTACGCGCTTCGGCCGGGATGACGGCATGAGGGAAGTTGGGTTCTTCCTGCCAGCGGTGAAACCTCTCACCCTCCCACGCCTTTGGCGCGGGCCCCTCCCTCTCTCTCAGAGAGAGGGCGCGCACGGCGCATCACACCTTCGGGCGGATCACGTCGATCGGCGGCGGGGGCGGGGTGACTTCGGAGGGGCGCGGCGGCGGGGGCGGGCCGTAGCCGTGCGGGGTGGCGCAGGCGGTCAGCAGCGCGGCGGCCAGGCCCAGCAGCGCGAGGCGCGTCAGCATCCGCGGGTTCCGGGGAACAGGCCAAGCCCGGCGCGGAAGCAGCGGTGCTCGCCGCGCGGATCCCAGTATTCGGTCGAGCCGTCGGTGCGCTTGATAGCCCAGCGCTCGCCGGTCTGGCCGTCGCGGCCGACCACGGCGATGTCGCCCGGGCCGCGCGAGGTGACCGCATAGCCGTCGCCGGTCAGGGCGTCGGAAGCGCAGGCCTCCGTCACGCCCGGCTTGGACAGGTCGCCGCGCAGGCCGGCCGAGGAGCCGGTGCGCTGGTTGTAGGCCGAGACCTCGGTCCCGCCCTGGCCGCTGACGAACACCTGGGTGCCGGTGGCGCGGTCATAGGTCATGACGTCCGGCGCCTGCCCGGTCAGGGGCGCGCCGCAAGGACCGCCACGGCCGGCGGGGCGCTTGGCGGCGACGGGTCCCGGCCCGGGCTGGGCCTGGGCGAGGCCGGCGGCGGCCATCGAAAGGGCCAGGGCGCCGATGGCGAGCGTGCGGATCATCGCGGAGCTCCTTGAGGGGCGGCGACAGGACCGCCGGCGGCGGCCGAAGCGTCGTAAGGGTCGGCGGGACCGCCAGCCAGGGCGGCGGGCGCGGGGCCGCTCAGGGTCGCCACGGCGCTGGTCGGCCAGTAGCTGTCGTAGTCCTGGCGGGCGCGGTCGCGCGGCGTGCGGAACAGCTCCGGCGCCTCGAACCACGGACGGCAGGTCAGGGCGCCGTCGAAATAGCCGGTGATCAGGGCCTCGCAGCCGCCGGGGCGGGCGAAGACGCGGTTGTCGCGGGCGCGGATCTGGGCGCCGCTGTCGGCGAACAGCCCCGCGCGCATGACGCCGGCGATGGCGTTGTCGGAGGCGAAGACCACGCCCGAGGCGGCGTAGATGCCGACGTCGGCGGCTTCCAGCTGACCGTCCAGCACGCGCAGGTCGGCGCCCTCCAGCACCACCGCCCAGTCGCTGTCGCGGACCACGGGGCGCTGCAGCGTCGTCTCGCCGCCGCTGATGTAGATGCCGCGCGAGAAGCCGTCGGTCGACAGGCCGTCGATCTGCACCAGTTGATCCCGGTTGACGCCGGTCAGCACGAAGCCGGCCGAGCTGCGCACGCGCGAGGAGCCGGTCCAGTCGCCCAGGCGTACGACCCGAACGTCGCGCAGGCGGCTGTCGCGGCCGGTCTCGACGGCCATGCCGATGGCGGTGGCGGCGACGTCGACGTCCTGGGCCTGCAGACCGCCCGACAGCTTGACCACCGGGGCGCGGGTGCGGCCGACGAAGGCGGTCTGGTAGAGCTCCACCCGGCTGTCGGCGACGTCGATGGCCGAGCCCTCGCCGTCGTAGCGCACGACCACGCCCTTGAGGGCCAGCTCGGTGGCGCGGCCGACGATGCACGAGGCGGTTCCGCCACGCGTCGATTCCAGGCCCAGGTTCTCGAGCACCACATAGGCCACGCCGGGCGCGATACGGATGCAGGGCTGGTCGGCCGGCGCCATCAGGATCGGCCGGGCGCGCGAGGGGCTGTAGTCGCGGGCGACGATATGCACCGCGCGGGTGACGTTCAGCGTCTCGACGCAGGCCCCGCCATTGCGGGAGACCAGGGTGAGGGTGTCGCCGTCATAGAGGCGCGAGAGCACGTCGCTGACCTCGCCCGGATAGGCGACGTCGCAGTCGACGCTGGTGCGATAGCGCTCGTACGGGCGCGAGGGATAGTAGGGCCGGCGCGGCGGCTTGCGCTTGGGGACGTAGCCCTTGCAGCCGTGCGACAGGGCCGGCTGGATCAGCAGGCCGAAACACGGGCGGATCTGCTGGTCGACCTTGGCGTCCGGCGAGGCCAGGGCGGCTTGCGGCGCGCCGACGGCGGTAAGGCTGAGAGCGACGAGTCCCGCCGCGAACAGGCGAAGGCGTCTCATCGATAGTCCCTTTCAGCGTTCGACGGGCCGGGAGCGTTCGCGGGGCCGGCATAGGGTCTGGCCTCGTACGGCCGGGGCCGCTCGCCCGGGGCGCGGGGCGGGCGCGAGACCTGGGCCAGCAACTGCTGCAGCCGCCAGACCGACGGCTTGAAGCCGGCCAGGGCGCCGTCCAGCTGGTAGACCACCGCCTTGGCGCGGTCCTGGTCGGCCACGCCCTGCAGGCCCAGCGAGAAGAAGGTCGACATGGCGTACTTGGCCTCGGCCGAGCCCTGGCGTTCGGCCTCCTCGTACCAGTGGTAGGCGCGGGCGTAGTCGCGCGGCACGCCGACGCCCTCGGAGTACATCACCGCCAGCACCAGCTGGGCCTTGGACGAGCCGTTGACGGCCGCGTACTGCACCGCCCTCACCTTCTCGATCGGCGTCAGGCGGCCGGTGGTCGGGCGGCCGATCGAGGCCTGGAAGGTCTGGGCGTCGCCCGACGCCAGCAGCCGCTCGTCGAGCAGCGGCGCGGGGATGATCCGCAGATAGGCCAGGGCCTCGCCGATATGCACGAAGGGCAGTTCGTGCAGCCGGGCCAGGGCCGCCTCGCGCGCCTCGCCCGACGGATCGCTCTCGTCGGAATGGGGCACGCCGCTGTCGGGGGAGTCGGCCGGATAGAACTCGTAGGGCGGGATCCAGCGCTTGGCCTTGCCCTCGACGAAGCCGCCGTAGGAGGCCCTCTGCGGCGAGGAACGCTCGAAGTCCTTGAGCATGACATAGGCCGAGACGTCGCCGGTCTGCACCGCCAGATAGTTATAGAGATAGGCGTCGACGTCGTTGCGGCGGAAGAGGTCGAGCGCGGCCGGGGCGCCGACGTGCTTGCGGTCGCCATAGGCCTCGACGGCCTGGAGATTGTCGGACGGCTCGCCATAGGGGCCGAAATAGCCGTCGTGCATGCGCGCCAGGGCCCGGAAGCCGTCGGCGCCCTGCGTCGACAGGATGTAGATCACCCGGTTGCGGACCTGCTCGCGCTCCTCGGTCGACATGCGCGAGAGCTGGCGATCGAGTGCGCCGTAGGCGGCGTGACGCTCATAGGCGCGGCAGTCGTCGAAGCGCGACAGGGCCTTGCCCGGCTTGCCGCGCGGCTCGTAGGCGGCGATCGGGGCGTAGCCGGCCGGATTGGCCAGGGCCATGGCGTACCAGGTGGCCGCCTCGACCGGATCGTCGAGGTTCTTGTCGGCCGCCCGCTGGCCCTCATAGCGGCGGGCCAGCTCCAGCTGGGCGAAGAAGTCGCCGCGGAAGCCGCCCTGGCGCAGGTTGCGGATCTCGATCTGCTGCTGGTTGAACTGGCCCGAGACGCCCTGGGCCGCCTGCGGGCGCGGACAGGCGCCGGCGCGCTTGGCGAACAGCTGGTTGGCGGAAAAATCGCAGCCGAACAGCGGCATGGCGACCAGGGTCGCGGCGGCCACGCCGAGCGGCAGGCGGCGGGTCGGCCCAAGGTGCGTCCACGACCGCGTCGCGATCCACGACCGCGCGGCCCGCCCCGCTCGGAGCCCCCGGCCAAGGAGGGCGGAAACAGCGTCGCTGGCCTCGTGCATCGCTCCCCTCCAGCCCGCCGTTAACCATAAAGCAGAGTCACTCATGAGCCGTCGGCGGCGACGCTGTCAAGCTCGCCAGACCTCTGTTCGACCACTGTCGGTCGCCATGCCTTAATTGGAACGTGGAACGGGCGCGCCAGTCGGCTAATTCCGTGTAATCACACGATTTTCGCCTGTCAGGGGATCGTCATTTTTCGCGCGTGGGGCGAGTTGGCGAAGGCGGTTCGCCCGGGCGATTCTCGCACTCACGACCCCTCTCTCATGGAGAGAGGGAGGGGCCCGCCGCGAAGCGGTGGGAGGGTGAGAGGTTTCACCGCTTGCCGGCGAACCTCGAGCCTTTCCATGAGATGGTTGCGAGGGAGGGGAACAGGCGATCTCGACGGGGCGGCGGTGGCCGTTCGACCGCGCTTCGATCGGCTGGCTTTGTTACCTCTCACCCTCCCACGCCTTTCGGCGCGGGCCCCTCCCTCTCTCAAAGAGAGAGGGATTGTCGGTCCCTCACCTGCCCGTCGGCATGTCCTTGAACGCCACGTCCTTATCCACCCGCACGTCACCGGGCAGGCCCAGGACCCGTTCGGCGATGATGTTCTTGAGGATCTCGTCGGTGCCGCCGGCGATGCGCAGGCCAGGGGCCCACATCAGGCTCTGCTGGAAAGTCGCGCCGGCCGCGGCTTCGGGGCCGGTGAGGATCCCGTACTCGCCCTGCATCTCGACGGCGGTGTTGGCCAGGTCCTGCAACTGGTTGGCCGAGATGATCTTACCGATCGAGCTTTCCGGACCCGGGGTCTGGCCGCGCGACAGGGCGGTCATGGTGCGGAAGCGGGTGAACTTCAGACCCTGCGAGGCCACGAACCAGTCGGCCAGCTTCTCGCGGAAGGCGTCGTTGGCCAGGGCGGGACCATCTTCGCCTGGCAGGGCGCGGGCCAGCTCCAGCACCTCGCGGTAGTTGGGACCGGCCGAGCCGCCGACGGCCAGGCGCTCGTTCATCAGGGTGACGAGAGCCACCTGCCAGCCCTGCCCCACCTCGCCCAGGCGCTGGCTGTCCTTGACCCGCAGGTCGCTGAAATAGACCTCGTTGAACTCGCGCCCGCCCGACATCTGGTGGATCGGCCGGCACTCGACGGCCGGATCGCGCATGTCGATCCAGAACATGGTCAGGCCCTTGTGCTTGGGCACGTCGGGATCCGTACGCGTCAAGAGAATGCCGAAGTCGCTGTAGTGGGCGCCGGTGGTCCAGACCTTCTGGCCGTTGATCACCCAATCCGCATCGGGGGCGTCGCCGTCACGCACGGCGCGCGTGCGCAGGGCCGCGACGTCAGAGCCGCCGGCCGGTTCGGAGAACAGCTGGCACCAGATCTCCTCGCCCTTCACGGCCGGGGAGACGAAGCGCTTCTTGGTGTCGGTGTCGGAGAAGGCCATCACCGTCGGCACGCACATGCCGAGACCGATGGTGAAGTAGCCGTAAGCGACACCGGCCTTGCCCTCTTCCTGGCCGAAGATCACCGACTCGATCGGCGTGCCTCCGCCCCCGCCCACGGCGGCGGGCCAGGTGATGCAAGCGTAGCCCGCGGCGGCCTTGCGGGCCTGCCAGGCCTTGGCGGCGGCCATGTGCTCGGGGGTGTTGGGCTTGGGCTCGCCATGCTGCGCCTTGTGGGCGGCGGCGGCCTCTTCCAGCCAGGCGCGGGCCTTGTCGCGATAGGCGGCTTCGCTGGGGGAGTCGTTGAAGTCCATGATCCTGTTCTCCCTTAAGCCGCGTTCTTCTTCTCGAGCTCGCTCACCAGCCGCTCCTTCCAGAGCCGGGGCGAGCCGGCCACGAGGGAGAGCTGCCGCGAGCGGCGGTAGTAGAGGTGGCAGTCGACCTCCCAGGTGAAGCCCATGCCGCCGTGCACCTGGACGCTTTCCTTGCTGGCGAACCAGAAGGCCTCGGAGGCGGCGATGCGAGCGGCGGCGGCGGCCGTGGGCAGCTCGGGAGCGTCGTCGTTTAGAGCCCAGGCGCCGTAATAGGCGTTGGAGCGGGCGACCTCGTTCTTGACGTACATGTCGGCCAGCTTGTGCTTGATCGCCTGATAGCCGGCGATCACCCGGCCGAAGGCGTAGCGGCCCAGGGCGTATTCCTTGGCCATCTCCAGGCAGCGGTCGGCGCCGCCCAGCTGCTCGAAGGCCAGCAGCACGGCCGCGCGGTCGAGGATGCTCTGCACGAGGTCGAAGCCCTCGCCCGCCGCGCCCAGCCGCTCGGCGGCGGCGCCGTCGAAGGTCAGGCGGGCGACGCCGCGGGTGGGGTCCAGGCTCTCCAGCGTTTCGCGCTTCACGCCGGCGCCGGTCAGGTCGACGAGGAAGAGGCCGGGCTTGCCGCCCTCGGACGCCAGGACGATGGCGGTATGGGCGATGTCGCCGTCGGTGACGGGGATCTTCACGCCGGTGAGCTTGCCGCCCTCGACCTTGGCCGACAGGGCCGAGGGGGTGAGCGCGCCGGGGCCTTCGCTGACGGCCAGGCAGCCGATCAGCTCGCCGGAAGCGATCTTCGGCAGGATGGCGGCCTTCTGGGCGTCGGAGCCGTGCGCCATCACGGCCTCGGCCAGGACATAGACGGTGGAGGCGAAGGGGATCGGGGCGACGGCGCGGCCCAGCTCCTCGGCGATGGCGCAGAGCTCGACTCGGCCGAGGCCCAGGCCGCCGTGCTCCTCGGGAATAGCCGCGCCCAGCCAGCCCTGCTCGGCGACGGCGGCCCAGAGGGCCTGGTCGTGGCTGCGAGCCGGATCGTCCAGCACCCCGCGCACCACGGCGGGCGGACAGCGGCCGCTCAGGAACTTGCGGGCCTCGTCCTTGAGGAACTTCTGGTCGTCGGAATAGTCGAAATCCACGGCCGTTTCTCTCCCTTGGCCGTTCTGGCGACGGCCGTTGGAAGCGACGATGACCGAGCTTTCCGTGCGTGGAAAGATTGACCCGGCGTCAAGAATTTCAGGTTCTTATGCGACCCGAGTATTTGGAGCCGTCCGGAGTCCCATGGCCAAGACCGTCTACCAGCGGAACCAGAAGGTTTGGGTCGAGAGCGTCGGCGCCTGGGCGACGATCGAGAAGATCGTGCCCATCTGGGCCAAGGGCTTCGACGAGCCCGTGCGGGTCACCTACGACGTCGGCTTGGGCCGCGAGTTCCTGGCCCACGAGCTGAAGCCCGAGGACAAGATGGACCCGCAGGAAGGCGGCGTCCTGTCGAACTGGCGCGTGCTGCGCGCCCGCAACAAGTGGCAGCAGGAGGGCGACTGCCTGCACCACCCCTTCCCCGGCACCTATCCGGTGGTGGTCACCGATCCCAACGACTGGGGCGGCTGGCGCACGCCCGGGGCCGAGTACGACCGCGACCCGCGCAAGATCGAGTTCCAGGCCAAGCTGATCGCCACCGCCCCGCGCCTGCACGCCCTGGCCCGCGAGATCGTGACCCTGGTCGGCGATCACCCGGAAGACGCGCCCCCCGCCCTGCTGGCCCTGGCCCAGAAAGCCGCGGCGATCGAGCGGGAGCTGCACGAGACGCCGGCGGCGAGCGGATCGGTGGAAGGGTAGCTCCCTTTCCTTTGCTCCCGTCATTCCCGCCCTTGTGGCGGGAAGCCCTGGTTCCGCCGACACGCGAGATGCAAGCGGCGTGCTGAGCACGCCGCCACTACTGTCCTTGCGGCTGACAGAGGGGTTCCCGCCACAAGGGCGGGAATGACGGGCGTTTTGGGATCTCCAGGCTCTAGAACCGCCGCCCGATCCCCACCGAGACCACCATCGGGTCCAGGTTCACCTTCGACTTCAGCGCGCCGCCGTTGATCTTGGCGTCGGTCTCGAACCACACCTTCTTGACGTCGAGATTGACAACGTAAGGCCCCTTCACGGCGATGTCGGCGCCGGCCTGCAGGGCGTAGCCGAAGCCGTCGTCGAGATCGACGGTGAAGCCGTTGCGGTCCTTGCCGCTGTAGAACAGCATGTAGTTCAGCCCCGCGCCCACATACGGATTGAACCGGGCCTTGGGCGCGAAGTGGTACTGGGCCGAGACCACCGGCGGCAGCACCCAGGTCTTGTGCACGACGACGTCGGTTCCCGGCCCCACGGCCTTGACGGTGTGCTGGGTCGTGCCGGCGATCACCTCGACGGCCAGCTTGTCGGTGATGAAGTAGGAGACGCCCAGGGTCGGCTTGACGTCGTCCTTGACGTCGGCCTTCAGGCCGGTGGCCGCGCCGGCCGAGGTGACGATCGGGTCGCCCGCGTCGGGCAGCACGCCGGTGGCGCGCAGGTTGACCTGCCAGGTCCCCTTGGCGGCGGGCGTGAAGGCCTCCTGGGCTTGTGCGCCGGTCGCGGCGGCGAGCGTCAGGCCGGCCAGCAGGGCGAGGCGGAGGGCGGTCATGATCTTATCCCCTTGGAGTTCGACGCGTCGAGGCGTCGTCAGGGGGTGATGCGCCCGGCGGCGCGACCGCACATTGATCCGCCTCAAGCCCTCGCCCCGGCCCCGACGGGCGACTACATTGGCGGGATGCGCACCGAAACGCCCCAGCCGATCCGGCTCTCCGACTATCGTCCGTTCCCGTTCGAGATCGAGACGACGCACCTGTCGTTCCAGCTGGAGCCGTCCGCCACGCGCGTGACCGCCACGCTGAAGGTGCGCCGCACGGGCGCGGCCGGCGAGCCGCTGTTGCTGAACGGCGAGCGCCTGGCGTTGAAGGCGATCGCCATCGACGGCCAGGCCCTGAGCGCCAACCAGTACGAGCTGGACGACGAGCGCCTGACCATCGCCGACGTCCCCGACGCCTTCGAACTGGTGACCGAGGTCGAGATCGATCCGTCGGCCAACAAGGCGCTGATGGGCCTCTACATGTCGGGCGGCCGGTTCTGCACCCAGTGCGAGGCCGAGGGCTTCCGCACCATCACCTTCTTCCCCGACCGGCCTGACGTGCTGAGCCGCTACACCGTGCGGATCGAGGCCGACGCTGCGTTCGAGCACCTGCTGAGCAACGGCAACCTGATGGAGGCCGGCCAGCTGAAGAACGGCCGCCACTTCGCCATCTGGAACGACCCCTTCCCCAAGCCCGCCTATCTGTTCGCCCTGGTGGCCGGGCGGCTGGACGTGCTGGAGGACGACTTCGTCACCATGAGCGGCCGCACCGTGGCGCTGAAGGTGTTCGTCGATCCCGGCCAGGCCCCGCGCGCCGCCTATGCCCTGGACGCCCTGAAGCGCTCGATGAAGTGGGACGAGGAGGCGTTCGGCCGCGAATACGATCTGGACCTGTTCATGATCGTGGCCGTGCGCGACTTCAACTTCGGGGCCATGGAGAACAAGGGGCTGAACATCTTCAACTCCTCGCTCCTGCTGGCCGAGCCGGAGACGGCGACCGACTTCGACTACGAGCGCATCGAGAGCGTCGTCGCCCACGAATATTTCCACAACTGGACCGGCAACCGCATCACCTGCCGCGACTGGTTCCAGCTGTGCCTGAAGGAAGGCCTGACGGTCTTCCGCGACCAGAGCTTCAGCGCCGACATGCGCGGCGCGGCCGTGCAGCGGATCAAGGACGTGAAGGCCCTGCGCGCCCGCCAGTTCGCCGAGGACGCCGGCCCGCTGGCCCACGCCGTGCGGCCGTCGAGCTATCTGAAGATCGACAACTTCTACACCGCGACCATCTACGAGAAGGGCGCGGAGATCATCCGCATGCTGAAGACCATCCTGGGCGCCGACGCGTTCCGGGCGGGCCTGGACCTCTATTTCGAACGCCACGACGGTGAGGCGACCACGGTCGAGGCCTTCGTCGCCTGTTTCGCGGAAGCTTCGGGCCGCGACCTTTCGAGCTTCTTTTCCTGGTACGAACAGGCCGGCACGCCTTCGGTGTCGCTGACCCACGCCTATGACGCGGACGCCAAGGCGCTGTCGATCACCCTGAGCCAGAAGACCGCGCC
This sequence comes from Caulobacter sp. GW821-FHT10A10, assembly GCF_059415745.1. Taxonomy (NCBI): domain Bacteria; kingdom Pseudomonadati; phylum Pseudomonadota; class Alphaproteobacteria; order Caulobacterales; family Caulobacteraceae; genus Caulobacter; species Caulobacter sp. GW821-FHT10A10. The sequence goes on from NZ_JBWKNV010000006.1 coordinate 93,975, forward strand.
CACCAGCGGCCAGCCGGTGAAGAAGGCCCTGCCGATCCCCGTCACCATCGGCCTGCTCTCCCAGGCCGGCGCGCCCCTGCGCGACAGCGAGGTGCTGCTGCTGGAGGGCGAAAGCCTGACGGTGCGCTGGGAGGACGTTGCGGAAGCGCCGGTGATCTCGGCCCTGCGCGGCTTCTCGGCCCCGGTGACCCTGACCACCGACGCGCGGCCCGCCGACGCCTATGTGCTGTTCGCCGCCGATCCGGATCTCTTCAACCGCTGGGAAGCCGGCCAGGGCCTGGCCCGCGGGCTGATCCTGGCCCGCGCGGCGGGGGCTCCCGACGAGGTCGGCGAGGAGCGCTACGCCCAGGCGCTCGGCCAGGCGCTGGACGACGCCGCCGCCGATCCGGCCTTCAAGGCCCTGCTGCTGGCCCTGCCGAGCGAGGGCGACCTGGCCCTGGCCGTCGATCCGGCCGATCCGGGCGCGATCCACGCCGCCCGCGACGCCCTGCGCGCCCGCATCGCCGTGCACCTGGGCGAGCAGCTGGCCCGCATCCACGGCGCCATGCAGAGCGACGGCGAGTTCTCGCCCGACGCCGCCTCGGCCGGCCGCCGGGCCCTGCGCAACGCCTGCGTCGACCTGCTGGCGGCCGATCCGCACGCCGACAACGTGCAGCGCATCGTCGGCCATTTCGAGGCCGCCGCGGCCCTGACCGACGCCATGGGCGGCCTCTCGGCCCTGCTGGCCGTCGGCGGCGAGCCCTGTGAGAAGGCTCTGGCGGCCTTCCACGCCAAGTGGCGGCACGAGCCGCTGGTGCTGGACAAGTGGTTCTCGGTGCAGGCCCGCGATCCGTCGGAAGGGGCGCTGAAACGGGTTCTGGCCCTGACCGAGCACGAGGACTTCGACGCCGGCAACCCCAACCGCTTCCGCGCCCTGGTGCAGGGCTTCGCCAGCGCCAACCCGGCCCGGTTCCACGATCCCAGCGGCGCGGGCTACCGCTTCCTGGCCGACCAGATCCTGGCCGTGGACGGCTTCAACCCGATGACGGCGGCCCGCCTCGTCGAGCCCCTGGGCGGCTGGCGGCGCTACGTCCCGGCCCTGGGCGACCTGATGCGGCGCGAACTGGAACGCGTGAAGGCCGCGCCGGGGCTGTCGAAGAACGTGCTGGAACTGGCCGGGCGCGCGCTGGACTAGATGCGCGATCCCTCTCCCCTTGCGGGAGAGGGTGGCCTCCCGGAGGGAGGTCGGGTGAGGGGTCTCTCAGAAATTCAAGCTGCGTGTGCGGCTGCTAGGTTGGGTGGGGCGTCTCATATCTGAGAGACCCCTCATCCGTCGGCCGGAGTTTACCCTCGGGCCGGCTTCGCCGGACCCGGGGGGCCGCCACCTTCTCCCGCTGGGGGAGAAGGAAGCCCTCTGGCGCGAGCCTGGGGTGATTCTTCCGCGCAACGGTTGCGACCAAAGCGCTCAGCCCCCAGGGATTCGCGTCTCCCCAGGGTGACGGCGACCGAACGCGTACGGTAGATTCACCATAAGGGGCGAACTGACTCGCCCCGGGGTGTGCTGGAGCAATCGGCGTTGCGAATTGGCGGGGCGAAACCCGGAAGGACGGCGAAGGCCGGACTTTCGGCTGCGGGCGCGGCTCGCATGCGCGCCGCCCGGTCGTCGCAGGCCTATGTCCGCGTCGTGATCCTGGCCGCCCTGCTGCTGCTGGCCGTCTACACCGCCCTCGGCGTCGTCAAGCTCCAGAAGGAAGCCGCCGCCCCGCCCGGCGGCGCGGCCCTGGCCGCCCAGGCCCAGATCCTGTCGGGCAAGGTCGAGACCAATCTCGCCGCCCAGCGCGCCGGCCTGTCGGCGGCGGGCGACCTGCTGGAACGCGACCCGACCTCGGCCATGGACGCCTCGGAGACCGCCCTGCGCGCCGCCGGCGGCGAGGCCATGGCCGTGGCCGTGGCCACCACCGGCGAAGTCATGGCCGTCGCCGGCCGCGATCCTTCCGCCGACTGGCGTGAAGCGGCCCGCGCCGCCGCCGCCTCGGGCCGCAGCGCCTGGATCGGCGGCGTCGGCCGCAGCGGCCGCCTCTATGTGGCCATGGCCGCCCAGACCTCGGCCGGTCGCGGCTACGTCATCGCCGCCGGCGATCCCTCGCGCCTGCTGGGCGAGCCGGACAAGACCCAGTCCAACGCTCTCTTCCTGCCGGACGGCGGCCTGCTGGTCGGCGTCGGCCGCGCGGTGCAGGGCGCCGCCAGTCTCGACCAGGCCTACGCCCTGTCGGTGGAGGACCTGCAAGGCGGGGCCGCCGCCCTGACCGGCCGCGGCGTCGACGGCTCGGGCTTGGACGTGGCCTTCGAGCCCCTGGCCCAGGGCGCCCTGATCGCCGCCGTCAGCGCCCCCAGCCACACCGTCGCCAATGTCGACCGCCGCCTGATGGAAGGCGCGCTGACCCTGCTGATCCCGCTGGCCGCCGGCATCGCCCTGGCCTTGATCCTGATGCTGCAGAGCCGCCGCGCCGAGGCCGCCCAGCGCGAGTTCATCGACAGCGAGCAGCGCTTCCGCCTGGCCGTCGAAGCCGCCCGCTGCGGCATCTGGGAATGGGACCTCCGCTCGGACGAGGTCTACATGTCCGACGTCACCGGCGCGATGTTCGGCTGGGGCGGCGGCGGCGTCGCGCCCGGCGAGGATCTGGTCGAGCGGATCTCGTCGGACCACCGCGACCGCGTGCGCCAGGCCCTGGCCAACGCCGCCCAGTTCGGCGCCTTCGACGTCTCGTTCCGCATCCCGGCCCGCGAGCACGGCGGCCGCTCGATCTGGGTGGACGCCCGCGGCCAGGGCTTCGGCAAGCCGGGCGAGGACGGCTATTCGCGGATCATCGGCGTGGCGCTGGACGTCACCGAGGAGCGCTTGGCCCAGGCCCGCGCCCAGGCCGCCGAGAACCGCCTGCGCGACGCCATCGAGAGCGTGTCGGAGGCCTTCGTGCTCTGGGATCGCCAGGGCCGCCTCTTGATGTGCAACAGGAACTACCGCAGCGTCTTCTCGCTGGAGCCCCGGATCCTGAAGCCGGGCGCGGCCCGCGCCGAGGTCAACCGCTTCGCGGCCCTGGCCATCAAGCAGGAAATCCCCGACCCGACCGGCGCCAAGGGCGTGCGCGAGGCCGAGCTGAACGACGGCCGCTGGATCCAGATCAGCGAGCGGCGCACGGCCGAGGGCGGCCTCGTCATGACCGCCGCCGACATCACCGCCATCAAGACCCAGGAAGAGGCCCGCCGCCGCAACGAGGAGCAGCTGCAGAACGCCGTCGCCGGCCTGGAGCGCAGCCAGGAGCAGCTGGCCGAGCTGGCCCGCAAGTACGAGATGGAGAAGGTCAAGGCCGAGGGCGCCAACAAGGCCAAGAGCGAGTTCCTGGCCAACATGTCCCACGAGCTGCGCACGCCGCTGAACGCCATCAACGGCTTCTCCGAGATCATGATGAACGAGATGTTCGGCCCGCTCGGCGATCAGCGCTACAAGGGCTACAGCCTCGACATCCACAATTCCGGCCAGCACCTGCTGGCCCTGATCAACGACATCCTCGACATGTCGAAGATCGAGGCCGGCAAGATGAACCTGAAGTTCGAGCCGCTGCACCTGGAAGACGTCACCGAGGACGCCGTGCGCCTGGTGCGCAACCGCGCCGAGGCCGCCGGGCTGAAGCTGGAGGTCGACTTCCCGCCCCTGCCCGAGATCGAGGCCGACTACCGCGCGGTCAAGCAGGTGCTGCTGAACCTGCTGAGCAACGCCATCAAGTTCACCCCCCGCCAGGGCCGCGTCACCGTGCGCGCCGAGATCCGCCGCGATCCGCTGGGCGAGCGGGTGAAGGTGTCGGTCACCGACACCGGCATCGGTATCGCCGCCGAGGACCTGGCCCGCCTGGCCCGTCCGTTCGAGCAGGTGGAAAGCCAGCACTCCAAGACCACGCAAGGCACGGGCCTGGGCCTGGCCCTGACCAAGTCGCTGGTCGAGATGCACGACGGCGCCCTGGAGATGGTCTCCAACCCGGGCGAAGGCACCACGGTCAGCTTCATCCTGCCGGTCAGCCAGAGCAGCCCGATGAGCATCCGGGACTTCGCGGCGGCTTAAGCGCCCGGCCATTTGCCGACGCCAGCGTTCGGCGCCAAGGTCGCTCCCAGCAGCATGAGGGGGCAGGACGTGGCCGCGATCTCGGGAACAGCCGTCGCCTTCATCCACGTCAGCGACCGCCAGCGGGCGCTCGACTTCTACGGCCAGGCCCTGGGCCTTGCGGTGCGCAGTTCCGATCCGTTCGGCGACTTTCTGGAAGCCGGCGAGGCGCTGATCCGCCTGACCGCCCTGCCCGACTTCAAGGCCGGCGCCCATCCGGTGTTCGGCTGGAACGTCGAGGACATCGAGGCCGCCGTGCGGACCCTGGCCGGCCGGGGCGTGGTGTTCACGATCTACGAGGGCTTCGGCCAAGACGCCCTGGGTATCTGGACCGCCCCCGGCGGCGCAGCCAAGGTCGCCTGGTTCGCCGACCCCGACGGCAACGTGCTCAGCCTGTCACAGGCTTGAGGCGACGCACGTTCCGCGACACTCTCCGCGCCGTTTCGCGCGGAAGGCTTCCAGCGCGGTTTCGGGGAAATGACTGAATGAGCGGCGCCCTGGTGCTGATCCTGTCGTCGGCCGCCGCCATCGGGCTGTTCGCGGCGACGCAGCTGGTGCTGCGGCCCGGCTGGCGCAAGGCTCCGGCGACGGCGCTGGCGGTGTTCCTGCTGCTGAGCGCGCTGTCGGGCGTCGACCTGATCCTGGATCGTGGCGGCATCTATGCCGCCGCGCCGTGGGCGACGGGGATCCTGTGGTCGACCTCGCTGTTCCTGGGACCGGCGATCCTGGCCTATGTGGTGGCCATGACCGGGGATCCGGAGGCGGGGTGGAGCCCGGTGCGGATCGCCCGGCTCTGCTGGCCGGCGGGGATCGCCCTGCTGCTGGCCCTGCCGTTCTTCGCCCTGCCGATCCCGACCCGCATCGCCATCTACACCAGCGTGGGGGCCGAGACCGACGCCTGGGCCGGCCCGCTGCAACTGGCCTTCGTGGCGCTGTTCCTGGCGACGACCCTGGGCTATCTGGCCGCCGCCTTCCGGGTGATGGGACGGCACGTGCGGCGGGTGCGCGACCTCTTCTCCAACATCGAGAACCGCACCCTGAGTTGGCTGCGGGTGCTGCTGCTGGTGATGCTGGCGGCCTGGATCTGGGGCGCGGTGAAGTCGGGGCTGGCGCTGAACGTCTCGCATGCCGACTGGCTGGATGTCGCCGGCGCGGCGGTGGAGCTGGCCTGGACGGCGGCCATCGGCCTCTTCGGGCTGTCGCAACAGCCGATCTTCACACCCCAGACCGAGACGCCCAAGGCCCTGCCGCCGGCCGAGAAGTACGCCCGCTCGGCCCTGTCCGAAGCGCGCCAGATCGAGATCGCCGCGCGGCTGGACCGGGCGATGGCGGCCGACGCCCTGCATCGCGACCCGCTGCTGTCGCTGAGCGCCCTGGCGGCCCGCATCGGCGTCTCGCCCAACCACCTGTCGCAGGTGCTGAACGAGCATCTGGGCCAGAGCTTCTTCGACTATGTGAACCGCTGGCGCGTCGACGAGGCCGTCGAGCGGATCCGCACCACCAACGAGGCCATACTGGCGATCGCCTATGGGGTGGGCTTCAACTCGCGCTCCACCTTCAACGCCGCGGTCAAGAAGCACGCCGGCCGGCCGCCCAGCGCCTTCCGCCCCGCCGCCTGACGCCCCCCAGCAATGTCCGATCCGGCAGGATCGGAAGCCCGCCCCCTTCGAGCCTACCCGTCCGGACGACGCCCGACGGCGTCTGCTCCAGCGTCATGACCGTCACCTCCCCGTTCGAGAGCAACAGTCATGATCCTCCGCCTGAAGGGCGCCGCCCTGGCCGCCTGCGCCCTGGCGCTCCACCCGTTCGCCGCCCGTGCGCAGAGCGAGGAGCCCGACCATCTGCTGCTGCTGGGCGCCGGCGTCTATGCGACCAGCAATCCCTATGAGAGCGCCCGCGAGAAGACCGAGACCGGCATCCTGCCGCTGTTCTTCTACCAGAACCGCTACCTGACCGCCGACCTGTCGGGCCTGGCGGTGAAGGCCCACGAGACCGAGCATTTCAAGCTGGAGGGCCGGATCAGCCCGCGCTTCCAGCTGGTCGATCCGAAGGACACCCGCGACTTCGCCTTCCTGGAGCGCGACACCGGCGTCGACGTCGGCGCGCGGTTCAGCGGCTTGGCCGGCCCGGCGACCCTGAGCCTGGAGCTGCTGGCCGACGCCACGGGCGAGACCGAGGGCCAGGAGATCAATCTCGACCTGACCCTGGCCGCCCAGCCCTCCGAGCGGCTGTCGATCGAAGCCGTGGCGGGCCTGTCGTGGAAGGACGAGAAGCTGGCCACCTGGCTCTACGGTCTGCGCGAGAGCGAGGTCGCCCTGGCCCTGGCTTACGAGTTCGGCCGCACGGCCCGGGCCCCGTCGGGCGGGGTGGTCGTGCCCTCGCTGGGGGTCCAGGCCCGCTACCAGCTGACCGAGCGGCTCTATGTGATCGCCGCCGCCGAGGTCGAGGTGTTCGACGACGACATCAAGGACAGCCCGTTGATGGCCAAGGGCCAGACGGCCGCCGGCTTCGTCAGCCTCGTTCGCCGGTTCTAGGCGTGCGACCGGTGCACGCCTCGCACATTTCGGTCGTGCCCAGCGGGCTGACTCTGGCCTGGGAAACCTTGCTCATCCTGCTGATCTGGGGAGCCGCCGTCGCGCCGATGGGCGTGCTGGCCTGGGTCGTCGCGCCCCGGCTGATGACGCCCGGCGATCCGCTGCCGGGGCTGGTATTCTGGCGCATGGTGGTGATCGGCATGGCCTGGCAGGGCGTGCTGGCCCTGGTCGTGCTGAGGCTGGAGGGCGTGGCCTTCACCCTGCCCGCCCTGCGCCGAAGGCTGTGGCTGAAGGCGCCGACCTGGCGGTCCAGCGGCCGGCCGTTCGCCTCGGCCTTCCTGCTGGTCCCGCTGTTCGTGGGCCTGGGCTTCCTGGGCGACGAGGCGGTCGGGGCGCTGTTCCAGGCCACGCCCTTCGGACAGCGCCTTGCCGAGACGGCGCCGGCCTTCGCCCAGATCGAGCACCTGATCACGCCCGACGCCAGGGGCCGCTGGGACATACTGGCCCTGGCCCTGGTCTCGAGCCTCTTCAACTACGCCCTGGGCGAGGCCCTGCTGTTCCACGGCGTGCTGCTGCCGCGCATGGAGCGGGCCTGGGGGCGCTGGGCGTGGCTGGGCAACGGGCTGCTGATGGCCGCCTACCACGTGCACAAGTTCTGGATCATGCCTGGCCTGGTGATCAGCTGCCTCTGCTACAGCCTGCCGGCCCAGGCCTTCCGGTCGAACTGGCTGGCCGTGGTGATCCATGGCGTGGAAGGCGTGGTGCTGATCGCCGCCGTGCTGATCGTCATCCTGCAGCCGTGAGGGCGCCGTCGGGAGCGCCCAGCCTCGACACCAGCGCCGTTCCCGCCGGATCTAGGCCGACGACCGACACCACCGCGCCCTGGCGGCGATAGCGCGACACCACCTTGTCGAGCGCCCCGACGGCGGTCAGGTCCCACAGGCGCACGCCGGCCATGTCGATCTCGACCCGCTCGGGATGGCCGTGGAACTCGAAGCCGGCGGCGAACAGCTCGGCCGAGACGAAGAACAGCTGGCCCTCGACGACGTAGCGGCGGACGGTCTCGTCGCTGTCCGCCCGCTCCTTCACCGCGATCATCTTCCCGACCTTGCGGGCGAAGAACAGCACGCTGAGCAGCACGCCCAGCACGACGCCTTTGGCCAGGTCGCGGGTCGCCAGCACCGTCACGGTCGTGGCCAGCATGACGATGGTCGACTGCACCGGCGTCGAGCGCAGCTTGCGCACCGAGTTCCAGTCGAAGGTGGTGAACGAGACCATGATCATCACCGCCACCAGGGCGGCCATCGGGATCCTGGCCACCCAGTCGCGCAGCACCAGGATCAGGATCAGCAGGAAGAGGCCCGCCCAGAAGGTCGACAGGCGCGAGCGGCCGCCGGACTTCACATTGATGATCGACTGGCCGATCAGGGCGCAGCCGGCCATGCCGCCCAACAGCGGCGAGACGAGGTTGGCTATGCCCTGCCCCCGCGCCTCTCGGTCCTTGTCCGACGGGCTGTCGGTCAGGTCGTCGAGCAGGTTGGCGGTCAGCAGGCTTTCCAGCAGGCCCACGAACGCCAGGGTCAGCGAGACCGGGGCGATGATCATCAGGGTCTCGAGCGTCAGCGGCACGGCCGGAAGGTGGAAGCCGGGCAAGGCCGTCGGAAGCTGGCCCATGTCGCCCACCGTGCGCACCGGCAGGTTCAGGGCGATGGCAACGGCGCTGAGCGCCAGGATCGCCACCAGCGACGACGGGACGGCCCTGGTCAGGCGCGGGAAGAGATAGATGATCGCCAGACCCGCTCCGACCAGGGCGAAGGTCTGCCAGTTGCCGCCGATCAACTGGGGCATCTGCGCCATGAAGATCAGGATGGCCAGCGAGTTGACGAAGCCGCTCATCACCGAGCGCGACACGAACTTCACATAGCGGCCCAGGCGCAGGGTCCCGATGACGATCTGGATGACGCCGGTCAGCAGGCTGGCGGCGAACAGATATTCGACGCCATGCTCGCGCACGAGGCCGCCCATCAGCAGCGACATGGCCCCGGTGGCGGCCGAGATCATCGCCGGCCGGCCGCCGACGAAGGCGATGGTCATGGCGATGACGAACGAGGCGTAGAGGGTCACGGCCGGGTCGACGCCGGCGATGAACGCGAAGGCCAGGGCCTCGGGGATCAGGGCCAGGGCGACGACCGTGCCGGCCAGCAGGTCGCGGCCAGGATTGGCGAGCCATTGCTGGCGCGTCTTGGCGAGGAAGCTCATGGAGATCTGTCTTGGGTGCGGGTTTCCCGAGGGATCGGCGCCCGGGGTAGCCATCCGGCGAGGCCGGATCCGTTGTGCGGCCTGCTGATGCCGCATCCGGCGGCGCGGGGCAAGCCTGGCCGCGGCGAACCATTTTTTGCGTCCCGACTGGCTCCACGTGCGGTTTCATGCTCCGGCTGCGTCAAGACAACGGGGCCCGAGCAACGTGCGCCCCGCTTTGGTGGATGGGGAGTGCGATGACGCGACACGTAGCGATGGCCGGGGCCGCCCTGGCGCTGGTGATGACATTCGGCGGCCAGGCCGCCTATTCCGCCGAGATCACCCCGCCCGCCCAGGCCTTCGCCCAGGATCCCGGTAGCGACTACTTCCTGGCCGACTACACCGCCTACGAGGCCTATCTGAAGACCCTGGCCGGGCAGTCCGACCGCATGAAGCTGGTCGACATCGGCAAGTCCGAGGAAGGCCGCACCCAGTGGGTGGCCATCGTCTCCTCGCCCGCCAACCTGGCCAAGCTGGACGAATACAAGGCCGTCGCCCGCAAGCTGGCGCGCGGCGAGGTCACCCGCGAGGAGGCCGAGAAGCTGGCCGCCACGGGCAAGGCCGTGGTCTGGATCGACGCCGGCATGCACGCCACCGAGACCGTGACCTCGCAGGGCCAGATCCAGGTGCTCTACCGGATGCTGACCAAGACCGATCCGGAAACGATGCGCATCCTCGACGACGTCATCGTGCTGTTCGGCCACGACAATCCAGACGGCATGGAGCTGGTCTCGGACTGGTACATGCGCAACGCCGACCCGCAGAAGCGCGAGTTCAACTCGATCCCGCGCCTGTACCAGAAGTACGTCGGCCACGATAACAACCGCGACAGCTTCATGTCGCAGATGTCCGAGACCACCAACGTCAACAAGGTGCTGTTCCGCGACTGGTATCCGCAGATCATCTACAACCAGCACCAGCCGGCCCCGAACGGCATGGTGGTGTTCGTTCCGCCGTTCCGCGACCCGTTCAACTACAACTACGACCCACTGGTCATGACCTCGCTGCAGGAAGTCGGCATGGCCATGCACAGCCGCCTGGTGGCCGAGGACAAGCCGGGCTCGGGCGCCCGCAGCGCCGCCCCCTACTCGACCTGGCACAACGGCATGGAACGCTCCATCGCCTATTTCCACAACGCCGTGGGCCTGCTGACCGAGATCACCGGCGGCCCGACGCCGATGCCGCTGAACCTGGTGCCCGAGGTGCAGCTGCCCAACGGCGACCGCCCGATGCCCGCCCCGCCCCAGACCTGGCACCTGGCCCAGACGGTCGAATACCAGTGGAGCCTGGACCGCGCGGTGATGGACTACGCCTCGCGCAACCGCGAGCGCATGCTGTTCAACATCTGGAAGATGGCCAGCAACTCGATCGCCAAGGGTTCGAAGGACAGCTGGACGACCACCCCCACCGAGATCGACGACCTGAAGGAAGCCGGCGCCAAGGTGAAGTTCGAGGGCAAGGTCACCGGTTCGGCCACCTCGGCCGCCGTCGATCCTTCGCTCTACAAGACCATCCTGCAGGCGCCGGAGAAGCGTGATCCGCGCGGCTACATCCTGACCGCCGACCAGGCCGACAAGCCGACCGTGGTCGCGTTCCTCAACGCCCTGATCAAGGCCGGCGTCGACGTCGACGAGGCGACCAAGCCGTTCACCGTCGAAGGCAAGACCTATCCGGCCGGCTCCTACGTGGTGAAGACCGCCCAGGCCTATCGCCCGCACGTCCTCGACATGTTCGAGCCGCAGGACCACCCGCACGACGCCGAGTATCCGGGCGGCCCGCCCAAGGCGCCCTACGACGTCACGGGCTACACCCTTGCCTACCAGATGGGGATCAAGTTCGACCGCGTGCTCGACGGCTTCGACGGGCCGTTCCAGCGCGTGCCCGACCTGATCGCCGTCAAGCCGGGCGCCGTGAAGGGCTCGGGCAAGGCCGGCTGGCTGATCGACCACGCCCCCAACAACGCCTTCACCCTGACCAATCGCCTGCTGAAGGCCGGCGCCCAGGTCTCGTGGCTGAAGGACGGCGCCAAGGCCGGCAAGCAGAGCTTCGCGGCCGGGGCCATCTGGGTCCCCTACTCGCCCGCCGCCGCGACCGTGATCGCCGACGGCGTCAAGGAACTGGGGATCGACGCCTGGGCGACGGGGTCCAAGCCCTCGGGCAAGGCCATCGCCCTGAAGCCGATCCGCGTCGGCCTGGTCGACGTCTACGGCGGTTCGATGCCCTCGGGCTGGAACCGCTGGATGTTCGAGAAGTTCGAGGCCCCCTTCCAGGTCGTCTACCCGCAGCGCCTGGACGCCGGAGACCTGGCCAAGGACTTCGACGTGCTGGTGTTCGCCGACGGCGTGGTGCCCGCGCCCGCCGGCGGCCCGTTCCGCGCCGGCCGCGGCTATCCGCAGCCCAAGCCCGAAGAGATCCCGGCCGAATACCGTTCGTGGCTGGGCACGGTGACCGACGAGACCACCCTGCCGCAGCTGGAGGCCTTCGCCGAGCAAGGCGGCACGGTGATCGCCATCGGCGCCTCCACGCGTCTGGCCACCGCCTTCGGCGCGCCGGTCGAGGTGGCCACGGCCAAGAGCGAGGGCGGCAAGCTGGTGGGCCTGTCGACCAAGGAGCTCTACATCCCCGGCTCGGTGCTGCGGGCCAAGGTCGACGTCACCCAGCCGCTGGCCTACGGCATCCCGGCGGACGTGGACATCTTCTACGACCGCTCGCCGACCTTCACCCTGAAGTCGGACGCCAAGGGCGTGTCGAAGGTCTCGTGGTTCGACAGCGCCAAGCCCCTGCGCAGCGGCTGGGCCGTCGGCCAGGACCGCTTGAAGGACACCACGGCGATCCTCGACGTCGACGTGGGCAAGGGCAAGCTGTTCGTCATGGGCCCCGAAATCACCCAGCGGGCGCAGTCGTACGGGACGTTCAAGTTCCTGTTCAACGGCCTGCTGTACGGGCCGGCGGTGAGCGCGGGGAAGTAATCCCAACCACCGTAAAACCCCCGCGAAAGCGGGGACCCAGGTGTTTTACCGTCGAGCGCCACGCGTGTCGGAAAAAGCCTGGGTCCCCGCTTTCGCGGGGATTTTACGGGTGATGATATGGAAAAGCCCCGGTCGCAGGACCGGGGCTTTTCTTATGGGGAAAGACCCCCTCAGTCGCTCCGCGACAGCTCCCCCAGAGGGGGAGCATCTACTTGGCGCGGCGCTTCCAGATCCTCCCCCTCTGGGGGAGGTGGCCCGGAGGGCCGGAGGGGGTCTTCGACGTCAGCGAATAACCCGAGCCCCGGCGCCCTGCACCAGGGCCTCGACCTCCTTCAGGCGCACCATCGAGGTGTCGCCGGGGGTGGTCATGGCCAGGGCCGCGTGAGCCGCGCCGTAGTCGACGGCGGCCTGGGGTCCCAGGTTCTCCATCAGGGCGTAGGCCAGGCCCGAGGCGAAGCCGTCGCCGCCGCCGATGCGGTCGTAGATGGCCAGGCCGTCGCGCATCGGAGCCTCGTAGAAGGCCCCGTCGGCCCACAGGATGGCGCCGAAGTCGTTGACGCTGGCCGAGCGCACGGCCCGCAGGGTGGTGGCCAGGACCTTCAGGTTCGGGAAGGCCTTCACCGCCTGCGGGGCCAGGGTCTTGAAGTTGGCTGGGTCGGTGGGGGCCAGCCCCTTCACCAGACCGTCGATCTCCATACCGAGGCAGACCACGAAGTCATGGTCGTTGCCGATCATCACGTCGGTCATGGCGGCGATCTTGCGGTTCAGGGCCTGGGCGGCGTCGAGGCCGCCGCGGTCCTTCCACAGCGAGGCGCGGTAGTTCTGGTCGAACGACACGATCACGCCGTGCTTCTTGGCGACCTCCAGGGCCTCCAGCACCACCTCGCCGGTGTTGGACGCGAGAGCCGTGAACACGCCGCCGGTATGGAACCAGCGCACGCCTTCCTCGCCGAACAGCCGCTCCCAGTCGATCTCGCCCGGACGCAGCTGCGAGGCGGCCGAGTTGGCGCGGTCGGAAACGCCCAGGGCCGGACGCACACCGAAGCCGCGCTCGGTGAAGTTCAGGCCGACCCGGGTGTTGCGCCCCAGGCCATCGAACGGCCGCCAGACGACGTGGGACATGTCCACCCCGCCCTGGCCGATCAGGTCCTGGACCAGCCAGCCGAGATCGCTGTCGGGCAGCGCGGTGGCGATGGTGGACCGCTTGCCCCAGCACTTGCTCATGCCGCGGGCGAAATTGTACTCGCCGCCGCCTTCCCAGACCTGGAACTGGCGGGCGTTGCGCACCCGCCCGTCGCCGGGATCGAGCCTCAGCATCACCTCGCCGAGGGCCGCGCAGTCCCAGCGGGTCTCCGACGCCGGGCGAAGCTTAAGGATCGGATCGCTCATCAGGCCTTGCCGCGCACCTTGCCGATCAGGTCGACCGTCTCGCGCACCTTCTTGGAGATGCCGGCGTAGTCCTTGGCGTCGAGGGCTTCCTGGGTGATCAGCTTGGAACCCATGCCGGCGGCGACGATGCCCGCGCCGAACCACTTCTTGATCGAGGCCTCGTCCGGATCGACGCCACCCGTCGGCATGATCTTGGTCCAGGGCATCGGGCCCATCACGGCCTTGATGAAGTCCGGGCCGCCGACCGACGAGCCGGGGAACACCTTGACGATCTCGCAGCCCAGTTCCTGGGCGTAGGAGATCTCGGTCGCCGAGCCGCAGCCGGGGCTGTAGGGGATCATGCGGCGATTGCAGAGCTTGGCGACGTCGGCGTTGACGATCGGGCTGACCATGAACTTGGCGCCGTTGGCGATGTAGAGGCCGGCGGTCGGCGCATCGACGATCGAGCCGACGCCCATGATCACGCGCGGATCGGCCGAGGCGAAGTGCTTGGTGACTTCGTAGAAGACGTTGGCGGCGAAGTCGCCGCGGTTGGTGAACTCGATGCAGGGCGCGCCGCCGTCGGCGCAGGCCTGGATGACGTTCTTACAGATCTCGACGTCCGGGTGGTAGAACACCGGCACCACGCCCTGGGTCTCAAGGGCTTGCAGCACCGCCATACGGTTCTTCAGCATTCTCGTACTCCTCCCGGAAGGGACGTTCTTGCGCGATGCGCCGCTGAGCGCCCCGCGCGTGGAAGATCTGTTCGGCGATCCCTTAGCCCGCGCGCGCGGCTTGCGCCACAGGCCGAGGCTGCCGCCACGTCAATTTCAGCCGCCCTGCCCCCATGGGCTGGAGACCGGTAAAATGAAGGGCGTCGAGCCGAAGCTCGACGCCCTGGGAAAGTTTGCGCAGGAGCGAACTCAAAGAGCCGCAGGACGCCCGGTCACGCGAGGCGGACCAAAACGTCATGACACCGGTATCAAATCGAGCCCCGCTCGCGTTGTCACCGGTGTCATGAACAGATAAGCGCAGTTTCGGCATTTGAGCAAGCCTGTAGAAAACGCTGGGCGCGGTTCCTGGATTTTTTGACGGGCGCGCCGAATTAACCGGCGCGCCCTGCCCTGGATCAGCCCGTATTGCGCAGGCCGGCGGCGATGCCGGCCACGGTCAGCTGGATGGCCAAGCGCACGTCCTCGGCCTGCTCGCCGCCGCGACGGCGGGCCAGCAGCTCCAGCTGCAGGTGGTTCAGCGGGTCGACCGAGTGGCCGGCCAGGGCCACCGACTCGGCCAGCTCCGGCTGGTTGTCGAGCAGGCTGGAACCGTTGCGGATGGAAAGAGCGATGGTCTGGGCCGCGTCGTGCTCGCGCTTGATGGTCTCGAAGATCCGCTGGGCGTTGTCCTGGTCGGGCGACAAGGCGACGTAGCGGGCGGCGATGCCCATGTGGCTCTGGGCCAGCGCCAGTTCCATGTTCGACAGCAGCGAGGCGAAGAAGTCGAAGCCGCCGGCCAGGTCCTGCAGCTGGCCGGTCGAAAGGCCCGCGCGCTCGACGCCCGAGGCGAAGCCGTACCAGCCCGGCAGCATGAAGCGGGCCTGCGACCAGCTGAACACCCACGGAATCGCGCGGAGATCCTCGATCTTGCGGCTGGCGGTGCGCGAGGCGGGGCGGCTGCCGATGTTCAGGCCGACGATCTCGCCGATCGGGGTGGCCGACCAGAAGAAGTCCTCGAAGGCCGGATCGTCGTAAACGAGCGCGCGGTAACCCTCGAACGAGGCCTGGGCCAAGGCGGTCATCGCGCCCTCGACCTTGGGGTCGGGACGGTGGGCCGGGCGCTGGCTGGACTGCACCACCGCGGCGGCCAAGCCGTCGAGGTTGCGGCGGGCCGTGGGCTGGTCGCCGAAGCGGCGAGCGATCATCTCGCCCTGCTCGGTCATGCGGATGCGGCCCTGGACGGTGCCGGCCGGCTGGGCCAGCACAGCCTCGGCGGCCGGTCCCCCGCCCCGCCCGACGCTGCCGCCGCGGCCGTGGAACAGCTGGATGCCCACGCCCATGCGATCAGCCTCGAACGCCAGGGCCGAGGCCCCGCGCGCCACGCCTCGACGGGAGGCGACATAGCCGCCGTCCTTGTTGCTGTCGGAGTAGCCGAGCATGATCTCCTGCACCGGGCGGTCGCCCAGGATGGTGCGGCTGATCGGCAGCTCCAGCCACTGGCGCAGCACGCGCGGACCGTTCTCCAGGTCCTCGATGGTCTCGAACAGCGGGGCGATCTTCAGCGACGAGCGCGGGGCGGCGCCGCCCCAGACCAGGCCGACCTGCTTGAGCAGGACGAGCGGCTCGAGGATGTCCGACAGGGTGGCCGACTTGGAGATGATGTAGGCGCCGATGCAGGCGTGGCCGTAGTCGCGCACGGCCTGGGCCGCGGCTTCCATCGTCGCTAGCTCCTTGGCCGTCTCCTCGCTGTAGGCGGTGAACGGCGAAACCAGCGGCCGCTGGTGCGACAGCTCTTCGATCAGCAGGGCCGAGCGGGCTTCTTCGTCGAGATCCAGATAGCGCACGCCGGTGCCGGCCCGGCGGTAGAGCTCGTCGATCGTGCGCTCGTGGACGTCGGCGTTCTGGCGCAGGTCCAGGCTCATCAGGTGGAAGCCGCAGGCCTTGGCGACGGCCACCAGGGTGCGCAGGGCCGAACCGACCAGACGCTCGCCGCCGCTGGCTTCCAGCGAGTCGATGATGATCTGCAGGTCGGCGACGAAGGCGTCGGGATGGTCGTAGGGCGCCACGTCGGTGCGGCTGGTGGCGTAGGCCACCCACTGGTTGGTCAGCTTCTGCGACACGGCCGTCAGGCGGTCGAAGATCAGCTCCAGGGCCAGGCGGTAGGGCTCGTCCAGGCGATGCACCGACGGATCCTTGGCCTGGGAGGCCAGGTTCAGCAGCTCTTGCGAGACAGGCGTGTAGGCGGTCGAGACGGCGAGGTTCGACCACAGCTTGCGCACCTCGCCGGCGTACCAGTCGAGGATCACCCGGGACTGCGACGAGAGGGCCAGCTTCAGGGTGTCGCCGTTGACGCCGGGGTGGCCGTCGCGGTCGCCGCCCAGCCACGAGCCCATCTTCAGCAGCGGGGCGATATGGCCATGGCTGCCGACCTTGCCCGACCATTCCTCGTAGAGGTCCACCAGGGCCGGCAGGATCGAGGTGCGGACGATCGACAGGGCGTTGCGGATCTCGTCCTTCACGGTGATCCGCTCGGGCCGGTAGAGGCGCGTGCGCCACATCAGGGCGATCTCGCGGAACAGGCGCTCGCGGATGTCGGCTTCCAGGTCGGCCGGCAGGTGGTGGCGGCGCAGGCTCATCAGGCGCGAGATCTCGGTCTCGCGGTCCACCATGCTGCGGCGGCGCACTTCGGTCGGGTGGGCGGTCAGCACCGGCACCACGTTCATGGCGGCGAACACCTTGGCCAGCTCGGCGTCGGTCTTGCCCTCGGCCTTCAGGGCCGCGACGGCGTCGACCAGGGTGCGGGCGCGCTGGTCGCCCGGCTGGGCGTCGGCCTCGGCGTGGCGGCGGCGGCCGGCGACGTCCTCGCCGATATTGGCCAGCAGCGAGTGGCTGGCGAAGGCGCGGGCCAGGAAGATGGCCTGATCGTTGGAGAGGTCGGCGAACAGATGGTCGAGGCCGGGCGCGTCGCCCTCGGCGGTCTCGTGCGAGGCGGCCTTGCGGGCCTTGCTGACGAGGCCGGCGGCCTCCTCCCCTTCCAGATAGCCGATCGCCTCGATCAGCAGGTCGCCCAGCAGATTGGCGTTTCGCCGGACATCACGGCTGGTGGGTCGGTCAGAGCCGAGGGAGAGGGCCGAGTCGCGCATGCGCATGCTCCATCACCGCCGCGAGGAGGAGCGGCGGATCGTCAGGACTGTAAGAACTGATCTAACGGTTCTCGCGTCCAACCCGGCCCGGACGAACGCTGTGCGGGCTCTAGCGCCCTTCGTCGCCGGGGGGAAGCGGGACCACGCAATGGTTGCGCTACCATCGTTTATCGGCGCGTATTTTGTGCGGGGCGGCGCGTCGTTTCGCCCCGGAACGGAAAATCCCCGCGAAGTCGCCTTCGCGGGGATCAAACGTTCGGTCGTCCCGAAGGCTGTAGGGCTTAACGGGCCAGCCAGCCGCCGTCGACCGGCAGGGTGACGCCCTGGATATAGTCGGCGGCCGAGGAGGCCAGGAACACGGCGGCGCCGCCCAGGTCCTCCGGACGGCCCCAGCGGCCGGCCGGGATGCGGGCCAGGATCGAGGCGTTGCGGTCGGCGTCGGCGCGCAGGGCCTCGGTGTTGTTGGTGTCGAAATAGCCCGGCGCGATGGCGTTGACGTTGATGCCCTTGGTCGCCCACTCGTTGGCCAGGATCTTGGTCAGGCCGGCCAGGCCCGACTTGGCGGCCGTGTAGGACGGCACGCGGATGCCGCCCTGGAACGACAGCAAGGAGGCGATGTTGATCACCTTGGCGCCCGTGCCTTGGGCCAGGGCCTGCTTGGCGAAGGCCTGGGTGAGGAAGAAGACGACCTTCAGGTTGGTGTCGATCACCGCGTCCCAGTCGGCTTCGGAGAATTCGATCGAGTCGGCGCGGCGGATGATGCCGGCGTTGTTGACCAGGATGTCGACCTTGCCGAGGGCGGCGACGGTCTCGTCGACCACGCGCTGGACCGGCTCGATGGTCGAGAAATCGGCCTTGATCGACACGAACTTGCGGCCCAGGGCCTCGACGGCGGCCTTGGTCTCGGTCGGTTCGCTGCGGCCCGCGGCGGCGATGTCGGCGCCGGCTTGAGCGAGCGCGATGGCGATCCCCTGCCCGATGCCGGTGTTGGCGCCGGTGACGAGCGCGACCTTGCCTTCGAGGCTGAACGGATTGGCCATTTTATCTGCTTCCTGATCCCAATTTGTCGTCATCCCGGACGGCCGAAAGGCCGATCCGGGACCCAGGGGCCGGCGCATTGCGGCGGCTTCTGGGTCCCGGCTCTACGCTGCGCTTCGGCCGGGATGACGGCCGAAGGAACGCGGGAGGCGTGTTACGCCTACTTCAGCTGGCAGATGTCCAGCACGTTCATGTCGGTGTAGTCGAGGTTCTCGCCGCCCATCGCCCAGATGAAGGTGTAGTTGGCGGTGCCCGAGCCCATATGGATCGACCACGGCGGGCTCATGACGGCCTCTTCGTTGGCGATCACGATGTGACGCATCTCGTCCGGCTCGCCCATGTAGTGGAACACGCGGTCGTTCTCGCCCAGGCCGAAGTAGAAATAGGCTTCCGAGCGGCGGTCGTGCAGGTGGGGCGGCATGGTGTTCCAGACGCTGCCCGGCTTCAGCACGGTCATGCCCAGCAGCAGCTGGGCCGACTTGCAGGTGGTCGGCACGATGTACTGGTAGATGGTGCGCTCGTTCGAGGTTTCGAGAGCGCCGCGCTCCAGCGGGATGGCGTCGGCGAAGGCCAGCTTCTTGGTCTCGAACGCGGCGTGGGCCGGCAGGCTGACCAGGTAGAAGCGAGCCGCTTCGCCGCCCGTGCCTTCGAAGGTCACTTCCTTGGCGCCCATGGTGACGTAGAGGCCGTCACGCGGAACGATGTCGTAGACGACGCCGTCGACGGTGATCTTGCCGGTGGTCTCGCCGACATTGATCACGCCCAGCTCGCGGCGCTCCAGGAACGGGTGGCCGGCGGCCGAGGCCGGCTCGGTCTGGTCGGGCAGCTTCACGGCGCCCACGGCGACCACGCCGCCGACGACGAAGCGTTCGGCGTGGTTGTAGTTGAGGACGACTTCGCCTTCGACGAAGAGGTCCTGCATCAGGTAGCGATCGCGCAGGTCGTCGTTGCTGACCGCGAACATCATGTCCGGATGGGTGGCGTGGTAGGTCTTGGCGAACATCGAGTTTACTCCGGAAGTGGTGTTCTTATTCGGCGGCGAGCGCCGGGGCCGGGAGAGGCCGCGGCTGATCGAGCTTGTAGGCCTTCTTAGGCAGATTGTACGTCAGGTCTACGATGAGCTCCTGAGCTTCCACCAGATCCATGCGGTGCTCGCTCACCATGCGCGCCAGGAAGGCGCTGTCGACCCGGCGGGCGACATCGTGGCGGGCGGGGATCGAGAGAAAGGCGCGGGTGTCGTCGTTGAAGCCGACGGTGTTGTAGAAGCCGGCGGTCTCGGTGACCTGCTCGCGGAAGCGCATCATGCCTTCCGGGCTGTCGTGGAACCACCAGGAGGGGCCGAGCTTCAGCGTGGGATAGTGGCCGGCCAGCGGGGCCAGTTCGCGGCTGTAGGTCGTCTCGTCCAGGGTGAACAGGATGATCGACAGGCGCGGGTCATTGCCCAGGCGGGTCAGCAGGGGTTTGAGCGCATCCACGTACTCGGTGCGCATCGGGATGTCGGCGCCCTTGTCGCGGCCGTGGCTGTCCAGCAGGCCGACATTGTGGTTGCGGTGCGAGCCGGGGTGGATCTGCATCACCAGGCCGTCCTCGAGGCTCATCTTGGCCATCTCGGTCAGCATCTGGGCGCGGAACAGCTCGGCCTTGGCCGGCGTGACATTGCCCTTCACCAGGTCGGCGAACAGGGCTTCGGTCTCGGCTTCCGACAGGTCGGCGGTGGCGGCGGTCGGGTGGCCGTGGTCGGACGAGGTGGCGCCGGCCTCGATGAAGGCCGCCCGGCGGATGCGGTGGGCTTCGAGATAGCCCTTCCAGCTGTAGACGTCCTGGCCCGAGATCTCGGCGAAGCGTTCGAAGGCGCGCGAGCTGCGCTCGTCCTCGAAGTCGATGACCGCGTCGGGGCGATAGGCGGTGATGACGTGGCCGCCCCAGCCGCTCTCGCGGATCGCCTTGTGGTGCTTCAGCGGATCATGCGGGCCCTCGGTGGTGGCCAGGGTCTCGATGTTGAAGCGATCGAACAGAGCGCGCGGGCGGAAGGCGTCGGTCGCCAGGGCCTCGTTGATGCCGTCGAAATAGGCGTCGGCGTTGTCCTCGCCGAGGAACTCGGTGAAGCCGAACACCTTGGAGAACACGTGGTTCAGCCAGATCCACGACGGCGTGCCGCGGAAGAGGTGGAAGTTCTGGGCGAAGACCTTCCAGGCCGCGCGCGGGTCGGTGGCCGGCACGCCCGACTTGCGGGGCACCTTCAGGTCGTCCAGCGCCACGCCCTGGCTGTAGAGCATGCGGAAGACGTAGTGGTCGGGCGCCAGCAACAGGTCGGTGGCGTCGCGGAACGGCTCGTTGGTCGCGAACCAGGCCGGATCAGTGTGGCCGTGCGGGCTGATGATCGGCAGGGCCGCGACGGTGGAATAGAGCTCGCGGGCGATGCCGCGCACGGTCGGATCGGCCGGGAACAGGCGATCGTCGTGCAAGATCAGGGGGCGGGCCATGGCGTGTCTCCTCGTCCCTTCGCCGAAGGCCGCTGACGGGCCGTTTCGCGGCGCTTGGTAACCGGTGTCAGAGTTTGGTGCAAGGTGCAGGGCGCGGCGCGCACCCTACACTTTCTTCGGTTGGGCGGAAGACTCGCGGACCACCAGATAGGGGATCGTGGTCGCCGGATCCCCCGGCTCCTTGCCTTCGCGGGCGATCAGCTTCTCGGCGGCCATGCGGCCCACCTCCCTGGTCGGGATGTGGATCGTGGTCAGCGGCGGCCAGACGGCCTGGGCGATCTGGAAGTCGTCGAAGCCGACCACGGTCAGGTCTTCGGGCACCGTCAGGCCGGCGCGGCGGGCGGCCTGCAGCACCCCGGCGGCCATTTCGTCGTTGCCGGCGAAGATGGCGGTCGGGCGCGGGGTCTTGGCCAGCAGGGCCTCGCCGGCGGCCAGGCCCGATTCGAAGGTGTAGGCGCCCTGCACCACATAGTCGGCATCGAGCTTGAGGCCGGCCGCCGCCAGGGCGTCCTCGAAGCCCCCTCGCCGCTCGTGCGAGGAGCGGAAGCTGGGCAGGCCGGTGATGAAGCCGATGCGCTCGTGGCCCAGGCCCACCAGGTGCTCGCCCATGGCCTGGGCGCCCAGCCGGTCGTGGCCGACGATCATGTGCTCTTCCTCGTCCAGCGGGACCGAGGCGATGCGGATGTATTCGCAGCCGATGTCGCGCAGCAGGTCGGCGACGCGCTCATCTTCGGAAACCGACGGCGGCAGGATCACCCCGAACAGCTTCTGCCGCTCGATGAACATCCGCACGTCCTGCAGGAAGGTCGGGCTGGAGCGGTCGCACGGGTGGACCACCAGTTCGAAGCCCGAGCCGCGCATGCCGTCCAGCAGGCCCAGCTGCATGTTGACGACGTACTGCGGATTGGGGTTGTCGTAGATCATGCCGATCAGGAACGAGCGGCGGAACGCCAGGCCGCGGGCCTGGGGATCGGGGGCGTAGCCCCACTCGGCGATCACCGCCTCGATCCGCTGGCGGGTTTCCTCGCGGACGAACGGCGACTGGTTGATGACCCGCGAGACGGTCTTTTTGGAGACCCCGGCCAGGCGGGCGATGTCGTTGATAGTGGCGCGGCGGCGGCCGCTTTCCAGCGCGGCGTTCACATCCGTGTCGTCGGCGGACTTGTTTGGCGTCTTAGACGAGGTCACGGCGTTTCCATGCAGTGGTTTTCTTTTTTGTCATACTCCAGCGCCTGGAGCGTCGCCAATCAAGCGGCAAAAAGCGCGCTGGCGAAGCTCTTGACACCGGTTTCCACTCCCTTAGGACCGGATGGCAGCACAAAAAGTCGCAAAGACAAAGACCCAGATGAGCGAAACAGCCTCCCTCCCCGGCGAATCGATCCACGGCGTCGACCCGCGCGACCACGTCGCCACCGCCTTGCGCCCCCTCACGGCCGGCGAAACCGTCGACCTGCACGGCCAGTCGATCCTGGTGCGGAGCGACATCCCCAAGGGCCACAAGATCGCCGTCCGCGCCGCCGCGCAAGGCGAAGACGTCCTGAAGTACGGCTGGCCGATCGGCCGGGCGACCGCCGACATCGCCGTCGGCGACCATGTGCATGTCCATAACGTCGAGACCCGCCTCGAAGGCGTCGAGGGCTACGCCTACGCGCCCGCCGCCTCGGACAACACAGAAGTGGTCGGCGAGCGCAGCTTCCTGGGCTATCGCCGCAAGAACGGCCGGGTCGGCACCCGCAACGAGATCTGGGTGCTGTGCACCGTCGGCTGCGTGGCCAACACCGCCCGCCGCATCGCCGAGAAGGCCAACGCCCGCTTCGCCGGCCGCGTCGATGGCGTCTTCGCCTTCCCCCATCCGTTCGGCTGCTCGCAGCTGGGCGATGATCTCTCCCACACCCGCCAGCTGATCGCTGGCCTAGCCGCCCATCCCAACGCCGGCGGCGTGCTGATCCTGGGGCTGGGCTGCGAGAACAACCAGCTGAAGGCCCTGCTCGACAGCGCCCCCGACCTCGATCCCGCGCGCCTGCGCTCGTTCACCACCCAGTTCGTCGAGGACGAGTACGAACAGGGCCTGGAAGCCATCGAGGAACTGGTCGCCATCGCCGAGCAGGACCGCCGCGAGCCGGCGCCGATCTCCGAACTGGTGGTGGGCCTGAAGTGCGGCGGCTCGGACGGCTTCTCGGGCGTCACCGCCAACCCGCTGGTCGGCCGCATCGCCGACAAGGTGGCCGCCGCCGGTGGCACGCCGGTGCTGACCGAGATCCCCGAGGTGTTCGGGGCCGAGAACGTGCTGCTGCAGCGCGCCGCGAGCCGAGAGATCTTCGACGAGGCCGTCGCGGTGATCGACGACTTCAAGCGCTACTTCATCGACAACCACCAGCCCATCTACGAGAACCCCTCGCCCGGCAACATCGCCGGCGGCATCACCACCCTGGAGGAGAAGTCCCTGGGCGCGGTGCAGAAGGGTGGCCGCGCGCCGCTGGTCGAGGTGCTGCGCTATGGCGAGCGGGTCGGCCCCCACGGCCTGACCTTGCTGGAAGCGCCGGGCAACGACGCGGTGTCGTCCACCGCCCTGACGGCGGCGGGCGCCACGGTGATCCTGTTCACCACCGGCCGCGGCACGCCGCTGGGCTTCCCCGCCCCGACGCTGAAGATCGCCTCCAACAGCGCCCTGGCGGCCCGCAAGCCGTCGTGGATCGACTTCGACGCCGGGGTGGTGCTGGACGGCCAGACCATGGACCAGGCCGCCGACTCCCTGCTCGACCTGGTGGTCGCCACCGCCTCGGGCCAGGAGACCAAGGCCGAGCGCAACGGCGAGCGCGAGATCGCCATCTGGAAGTCGGGCGTTACGCTCTAGGGCGGATCGACGTTCAAGAACGCGAGCTATTTTTACCGAGCATCCCCGCGAAGGCGGGGACCCTAGCCGAGTCTGCGGATAGCCCACGGCCGCGCCCCATCCTGAGCAACAGCTTGGGTCCCCGCCTTCGCGGGGAACGACGGAATTGGGGCGAGCAGGTTAGCGACGCTCCGTCCTAAGCGGCGCCCCGCGCCGCCAGCCCCCGCAGGGCCAGGCGCGCCGCTTCGCGCAGTTCCGCCGCGCTCGCCCCGCCGCGCGCGGCGACCTTCAGGCCCGAGCGCAAGGTCAGCAGCATCCGGGCCGCCGCCTGCACGTCCAGCCCCGCGTCGAACGCGCCGGCGGCGATCCCACCCTGCACGCGGTCGGCGAAGGCGGCGACGACGGCGGGGGCGGCCTCGTCATTGATGGCGTTGACCTCCGGGTCCGAGCGGCTGAACTCGACGATCGAGCCGACGCCCAGGCAGCCGCTTTCCAGTTCATCGGAAGACCCGAGCCCGACTAGCAGCGCGGCCTCGACAGCCTCGGCCGCCTGGTCGTGGGACGCGAGCGCCTGGACCATCTGCTCCAGCGAACCGGCGGCGTAGCGGCGCAAGGCTTCCAGGAACAGGCGGCGCTTGTCGCCGAACGCCCCGTAGAGGCTCTGGCGGCCAATGCCCATGCCTTCGATCAGGTCGCTGGTCGAGGCAGCCTCGTAGCCGTGGCGCGCGAACACCCTGATCGCGCTGGCGATCGCCTCGTCCCGGTCGAATTCAGAAGGCCTGGCCATGATCGCATCCTAGCGATCTTGATCGATCAGTCCAGAATTATTCTTGACTGATCGATCCCGAATGCGCAGTTGTTATGGACTAATCAGTCCATAATGGAACATCGCCATGACCACCGCCTCTCCCTCCCCTGCCCCCGCCCTGGTTTTCGGCGGCTCGCGCGGCATGGGCGCCGCCATCGTCCGTCGCCTTGCCGCCGAGGGCCGCCCGGTCGCCTTCACCTACGCCAGCTCGCCAGGCAACGCCGCGGCCCTGGCCGCCGCCATCGAGGAGACCGGCGGAACGGCCCTGGCCCTCCAGGCCGACAGCGCCGACGCCGAGGCGGTGCGCGCCGCGGTCGAGACCGCCGTCGCGCGGTTCGGAAAGCTGGGGGTGCTGGTCGTCAACGCCGGCGTGCTGATCCCCGGCGCCATCGACCAGTACGCCTTCGACGACTTCGACCGCATGCTGGCGGTCAATGTGCGCGGGGTGTTCGCGGCCATCCGGCACGCCGCCCCGCAC
Organism: Caulobacter sp. GW821-FHT10A10; assembly: GCF_059415745.1. NCBI lineage: Bacteria > Pseudomonadati > Pseudomonadota > Alphaproteobacteria > Caulobacterales > Caulobacteraceae > Caulobacter > Caulobacter sp. GW821-FHT10A10. Next base: position 118,772 of record NZ_JBWKNV010000006.1, read on the forward strand.
CTGCACGACGGCGGCCGCATCGTCACGATCGGCAGCAACACGGCCGAGCGGATCGGCGCGCCTGGCTCCAGCGTCTACGCCATGACCAAGGCCGCCGTGGCCCAGCTGGTGCGCGGCGCCGCGCTCGACTTCGCCCCGCGCGGGATCACCGTCAACAACGTCCAGCCCGGACCAGTCGAGACCGACATGACCGCCGGCCTGATGGACTACATCACGCCCCGCCTGCCGCTGGGCCGCATCGGCAAGCCTGAGGAGATCGCCGACCTGGTCGCCTGGCTGGCCGGGCCGAACGCCGGCTACATGACCGGCGCCAGCCTGACGATCGACGGCGGCTGGACGGCCTGAGGCGGCGGCGCTAGTCCGGCACCGAGAAGTTGACCGGGATGAGGATCGGCTCGTCGACCGGGACGCCGTCGATCGTCTCCGGGCTGAAGCGGAACAGCCGGCTCATCTTCAACGCGGCCTCGCCGAAGCCGTAGTCCAGCGGCGCCTCCGACAGCACGGTACAGTCCTCGACCCGGCTCTTGACGATCCGGGCGCAGCTGAGCTCGGCCTTGCCGTCGACCTCCATGCGCTGGGCGCGGTCGGGATAGTAGCGAGCGGCGGAGTCGGCATCCATGCCCAGGCGGATCAGGGGCCGGTAGTCGACGACGCCCGGCCCTGGCTTGGGCAGGTCGGGCTCCGCATCGACGATCGAGGGCTTGCCGAACTTACCGACCGGCACGTCGAGCAGCACGGTCGAACCGATCGTCGAGCGGCCCTCTTCGGTCCAGAGCTGGGACTCGACCTTGGCGAGCCGGGCCCGCGCGTCGATCTCGGCCCCGGCGTCGCCGGCCGGCGTCAGGCTCAGGATCTCGCAGCCTTCCAGCTTTCCGCCCACGCCTACCCGGCAGCGGGCCCGCGCCTCGCCCGGGACCGGCGGCTTTCCGTCCGCCCTCTGCGGCGGCGGCGCGAACGGCATGCTCATCCAGTAGGGATGGGCCACCGGGCTTCCGAAATCGATCACCACCGCCTGGGGCGTGAGCACCGGGGCGGCAGGAGCCTTCTTGCGGGCGCTCGACGCGGCGGAACTCACCGGCGGTTCGAGCCGGAAAGCGGAAGCCAACCCCAGGGCGGCCTCGCCGAAGCCCTCGCCCTTCACCGACTCGGCGATCACCCGGCAGTCCTGGAGCCGGGCTTCGTCGTTGGCCATGCAGCTGAGCCGGACCTGCCCCTTCACCCCGCGCTGCCGGGCCGAGGGCGGATAGGCCGCCAGGACGTCGGCGTGGCTGGGCGCGGCGCGCCAGGCCAGGGTGGGCTGACGGCGCGCGCCCTCGAACGGACGGCAGCGGTAGTCGCAGGTGAATAACACCTTCACGACGGTGGTCATGGCGACCGGAACGCCGTTCCTGCGTCCGGGCTGGAAACGATAGAGCGGCGCCACGCTCAGAGCGGCGGGGCCCAGATCCTGCGCCAGGCTGCGCTGCGACAGCACCCCGCAGTCCTTGGCGCGCCCCTCCAGCGTCACCGTGCACAGCAGGTCGACGCTGCCTTCGAGGCCACTGAAGCGCGCCGCGGCCGGCCAGGCGGCGTGCAGCGCGTCCTGAGAGGGCTGCTCCACCTCCAGGGGCCCGACGTATTCGGCCCCGCCCGAATGGACCACCCCCGCCTTGGGCGCGATGAACTGCAAGGTGATGGTGCGCGAGCCGACCCGGGTTCTGGGCGCGACCTCGTAGCGCTTGACCATGGCCAGCGCCGCCGCGCCGAAGCCCTCGCCCGCGGGCGTTTCCGACGTCAGGGCGCAGTTCCAGACACGTCGCTCGGCCGCATCGCAGGTCACGACCGCGACGCCGTTCAGACCCTTTGCCTTGGCGGCCGCCGGATAGACGCTCTGCACTTCGTCATGGCGATAGGCGAAGACCGGATCGCCGGTGCCCTCCTGCGCGGCGGCCGCGCCGTCCAGCCCCGCCCAAGCCAAGCCGATCCAGGCCAGCGCCGCGAAGGCGCCGGCCTTGCCGGTCGTACGATAGGTCATGATCCACCCCGAAACTCGCCTCAACCTATGGACGGCGGCGACGATTGCCAAGCCACCGATCGGCGAGTTCGAAGAGCGGAGGAACGGGCGGCGCGCTGCGCCGCCCTCCCCGCGTCAGTGCGCGGCGTCCTTGGCCTTTTCACCGGCCTTTTCCGCCTGGTCGCCAGCCTTCTCGGCGGTCTCGCCGGCAGCGGCGGCCGCATCGCCCGCGGCCTTGGCCGTGCTGGTGTCGCCCGCGGCCGCGGCCTGGGCGCTGGCGTCGGCGGCGGTGTCGGCGGCGCTGGAAGCCTGGGCCGCGGCGTCGGCGGCCTTCTGGCTCTCGACCGAGGCCTCGGCGGCCTTCTCGGTCTTGTTCTCGCAGGCGGTGACGGTCAGGGCGACGGCGGCCAGGCCGATGAGCAGGGTATGACGCATGTGAACTCTCCCAAACGAGCTTCGCCGGTCTGTCGCCGGCTTGGCTCAACCCGCATGCGGCGTCGTTCGTTCCGCCGCTCTCCACCCAGGCCTTCGCGCATGAAAAAGCCCGGCGGCGTCCTTTTCGAACGCCGCCGGGCCGGTCTTTCAGTAAGAGCGCGCTCTTAGAAGCGCTTCGTCACCTGCACGCCGTAGGTGCGCGGTTCGTTGACGAAGGCGGTCAGGTTGTTGAAGTCGATCGCGCCGATGACGTTGGCTTCGTCGGTCAGGTTGCGGACGTAGACCGCCGCTTCCAGGCCCTGGGCCGGGTTGCGCCAGCCGGCGCGGGCGCCGCCTTCGAAGTTGGTGTCCTGCATGAACTCGACCGATTCATAGAGGAACAGGTTGAAGTCCTTCTGCATGACCCAGTCGGTCGAGGCGAAGAGCTCCGTGCCGTTGCTCAGACCATGCACGTAGTTCAGCGTGATGTTGGCCGTGTACTTCGGGGCCTGCGGGAACGGGTTGCCGTCGATGTTGGCGCGACGGGTCGTGCCCACCGTGACGATCGGATCGGTGACCGTGCAGTTGGCGCCGCAGAAGGCGACCAGCAGGTCCTTGTCCTTGATCTCGGTGTGATTGTAGGCGAACCCGCCGGCCAGGCTGAAACCCGCGCCCAGATAGACGTCGCCGTCCAGCTCCAGGCCGTAGCCCTCGCCCTTGTCGGCGTTGATCAGCTGGTTGAAGTTGCCTTCGCCGCCGATGGCCGTGAACTGCGGGTCGGTGACCTCGTAATAGTAGACCGTGGCGTTCAGGCGGGCCTTGCCCTGCCACAGACGCGACTTCAGGCCGGCCTCGTAGGACATCACCGTCTCGGAGTTGGCGGCCGTGATCAGGTCGGACGAGGTGATCCGACCTTGCAGCGACGGACCGCGATAGCCCTTGGCCACGCGAGCGAAGGCGTTCAGGTCGCTGTTGATCTCATAGAGGGCGCTGAGGTCCCAGCTGACCTGCTCGTCGCCGACTGAACGGCGCACGTTCGACAGCGGCAGGGCCGTGCTGGTGCTGCCGGCCGGAATGATCCGGTCGCCGTGGAAGTCGCGGCTGTCTTCGGTGTAGCGCAGGCCGCCGGTGATCTTCAGGGCGTCGGTGACCTTGTAGTTGGCCTGGCCGAACACCGACCAGGATTCCGAGCGCTGGATGATGTCGCCGATGACGATCGGGTTCAGGCCGCCGACGCCGTTGAAGGTGCCCGAGACCAGGTTGAAGCGCTCGTCCCAGAAGAAGGCGCCGACCTGCCAGCCGAGGCGGCCGTCGCCGTTCGAGGCCAGGCGCACTTCGATGGTCTTCTGGTCCAGATCGCTCGACAGGGTGCCGGTCTCGGAGTTGAACGGCGTCTTGTAGGGCGCGGTCGAGGCGGCCGAGGCCACGCCGCCGTCGATGTCGCCGTCGCCGGCCGAGCGGCCCTGATAGGCGCTGACCACGCCGGTCAGGGTGACCGGGCCGAAGTCATAGGCCGCCTGCAGGCTCTGCGAGGTGGTGTGCTGCTTCTGCGGGTTGTTGCGGCCGCCGTCGTAATAGACCGTGTCGCGGTCGAAATTGCCGTTCAGCTCGTTGGAGCCCTTGGTCAGCACGTTGGCGCGGTTCAGCGTGCCGGTGCCGGTGTAGTTGCGCGATTGCAGGGTCAGCAGGGTCGACAGGCGGTCGGTCGGCTTCCAGGCCACGTGCACGCGGGCGGCGGTGTCGTCGAAGCGGCCCAGGTCGTCGCCGTCGCCGGCGAACGAGGGATTGTAGGCGTTGTTGACCCAGTCGTCGCGATGGTTCCACAGGCCGGCGATCCGCACCGACAGGGTGTCGTTGACGGGGATGGTCACGCCGGTCTCGGCGCGCACGGCGCCGAGGTTGCCGTAGGCGATCGAGCCGAAGCCGCCGAACTCGCCGCCCGGCTTGACGGTGTCGATCTTGACCACGCCGGCCGGGGTGTTGCGGCCGAACAGCGTGCCCTGCGGGCCGCGCAGCACTTCCAGCTGGTCGACGTCGAACAGCGGGAAGCCCTTCAGGTAGACATTCTCGAGCACCACGTCGTCGAGCACCACCGAGACCGGCTGCGAGGCGTTGAAGTCGAAGTCCACGTTGCCGAGGCCGCGGATGTAGAAGCGCGGGGCGTAGCGGCCGTTGGAGCTTTCGATCTGCAGGCTGGGCACGCGGGCCGAGAGCGACAGCACGTCGCCGCCGCCGGCCGACACGGCCGCCAGGGTCTTGCTGCTCATCGCGGTGACGGCGAACGGCACGTCGCGGATGTTTTCGCTGCGACGCTGGGCGGTGACGACGATCTCTTCGGTGACCGTGGCGTCGGAGGCCGGCGCTTGCTGGGCCAGGGCCGGCGCCGAAACCATCAGGGCCAGAGCGCTGACCGACAGGCCCAGCCAGTTCTGATGATGCTTCATGTTGGTATCCCCTTAAAAATTCGGGGAGGACCTACGCCGCAACGTTGCAACACCGCCAACAAAAACCGGCGCTATTGCTTGAATTTTTCAAGACAACTCGAACACCGAACGACGAACACTGATCTTCGTTGCGAAAGCACTACATCGCAAACCACGATCGAACAGCAATATATGACCCGCGCCCGCCGCAACGAGGCCCGCGCGAGACGCCTCAGTCATGCACGTAAGAAAAGAATTACCTCGCAAAACTCCGTTCACGGACTATCACTTCGTGAACGGTTCAGGGCAGGCCCGGCGTCCAGAGCGGCCACGCCCGTGGGTCAGACCGACATCATCGCGTCCCAGACCACGCTCCGCCACGTCCGGACCCTGCGGATTTCGACTCGGATCGTCTCCGGCGCCGCGCCCGGGCGGCGCACCGTCCGCACCACGAGGTCGTGAGAGGCCGCAGGCGTGGCGATCGGCGGAACGGTGAACCCGCACACCTCGTCGGGCGCGGCGTCTGGCCCGCAATCCTCCGCATCGACGCCGGGCCGGCCGGGCGCGGGCTCCAGCCGGGCCGACAGCGGTCGCTCGCCATCGCCGCAGTCGATCCAGGCGACCACGACCAGCGGATAGGCGACGTCGGAAGCGTCGACGCCTGGCGCGAGCCGCCTTTCCGTCCAGTCGCTGCGCTGATTGACCTTGACCTCGCAAGCGCCGTCGCTGCGCGCGGCGATCTCCTCCAACCGGTAGGGCCAGAGAAAGAACACGGCGACGACCACGGCCAGGGCGGCCCCGCACCAGCGCAGGACGCGACCGAACATCTTCCAACCGCTCATTTGGCCTCGCGGCCCGAAGAACCCGCACGACGGCTTTGGACGGCGACTTCAGGCATCGAATCCCACGCAGAACCTCAGAGGGAGGAATTGAAAAGCACAGCTCGTGCAACGGCAAGGCCTCCCCAAGGACCCCCTCTCTTTAAGAGAGAGGGATTTCAGGGATTCCCCTACGCCCCCGGGATCGCCTGGGCGAACTTGAACACCCGGTCGGGATCCACCGCTGCCTTGATCCCCTTCAGCCTCGGCAGGTTGTCGCCGTAGTACAGCTTGGCGAAGTACTCGTCGCTGGACGGATCCTTCGACAGGCCCGGGTCGGCGAAGTTCTGGTAGGCGCCGCCGCCGGCGCGCGGGCGCATGGTCTTGTAGAAGGCGTCGAGCCACGCGTGGTTGGCCTTCATCCGGGCCTCGTTGTGCGAGTCGGCCTCGCCCCAATAGAGGCCGTTGACCATCAGCCAGCGGCTGTCGCGATGGACGAAGGCGGTGTCGGCCTTGCCCACGGCGTTGATCTGGCCGCCCGTCTGGAAGAAGCGCAGGTCGCAATAGCCATAGGTCCCCGGCCATTTGCGCAGGTGCTCCAGGCCGGCCGCGAGGTCGTCGGCGCCGAACCTGCGGTTGGTCACGAAGGCCGAGCGCTCCTGGTAGAAGGTGGCGAAGCCGTCCTCATGCAGGAAGTCCTGGGCCGGCCAGTAGAGCAGTTCCTCGACCCCCGCCCCGCCCGTGGGCTTGGCCAGGTCGAACACCGGCTGCAGCAGCTTCATCAGCTGGTCGCGCGGCCCGACGAACTGGCCCAGCAGGCTGATCGGCACGTCGTAGCCGGCCTTGACCTGCACCGGCGTCACCGCCCCGAACGACACCCGCGAGCCCAGAGCCTCCGGCGCTTCGTCCAGCACCGCCATCAGCTTGGCGCCCAGTTCGGCCACCGAGACCTTGGGATGCGGCGCGTCGGGCGTGCGGCTCCAGCTGAGGTCAAAGACGGTGACGACCTTGCCCTTCACGTCGAAGGTCTGCAGCGAGAACGAGGTGCTGACCCCAAAATTACCGCCGCCACCGCCCTGGCTGGCCCAGAACAGGTCGCGGTCCTTCTGGTCGGCGGCCTTGGGCGACAGTCGGCGCAGCGAGCCGTCGGCCAGCACGATCTCGCTCTCGACCAGCTGGTCGCAGCCCAGGCCGTGGGCGCGCATGTTGAAGCCGATGCCGCCGCCCAGCAGGAAGCCGGCCGCCCCCACCGACGGGCAGCGGCCGTGGGTCACGGCGCGGTCCTGGCTGCGCAGCAGGCGATAGAGGTCGCGATTGCGCGCGCCCGCTCCGGCCCGGGCGACGCCCGTGGCCGCGTCATAGCTGGCCTGGTTGAGGCCGCCGGTGTCGAGCATCAGGCCCGTGGTGGTCGAATAGCCGGCGTAGGAGTGGCCGCCGCCGCGCACGATCAGCGGCACGTCGTTCTGGCGCGCCCAGCCGATGGCGAAGGCGACGTCGGCGGCCGAGCCGCAGCGGGCCACGCCCTGCGGCAGCGTCCCGGCGAACTCCAGATTGTTGGGCAGGGCGATGGCCTGGTAGTCGGCGTCCCAGGCGCGCAGCACCCCGCCGCTCAGGTTCCGCGCCAGGCGGTCCCACTCGCCCTCGGCCGGACCGGCCGGCGGCGTCGGATTGGGCGCATGCAGCGGCGAGCGGGCCAAGGCCGTCCTGGGGGCCAGCGCCGCCCCCATGGCCAGCAGGCCGCCCGCGGCCAGGAAATCGCGCCGGCTGGCGAAATAGCGTTTCGTCTGCATCGTCTCCCCCAGATTTTTCTTTGAAACTCGTCGGCCGTGATCAGCGGCAGTCGGCCGCCACCTTGGCCAGGCTGGCGCCGCCCTTGGCGAACAGCGCCTGCTCCTCGGCCGGCAAGGTCGGCAAGGCATGGGCGAAGCCGTTCTCGCGGCCACGCGCATAGTCCTCCAGAACCGTCATCGCCGTCGGCGACAGCTGAGCCTGCAATACGTTGGCCGCGCAGGCGCAGCCGATCCGGTCGTACTTGAGGCCCAGGCCTGTCAGCTTGCCGTCGACGCAGGCCCGCGTCACCACCGCCCGCTGGGCGGCCGGGGCGTCGGCCTCTACCCGGTCGCAACTCGACGCCGCGACGCCCGACGCCAACACCGCCGCGATGATCAGAAACTTGCGCATGCTCTTCCCTTGCGGCGGCAAGTTTGGCGCTACAGCCTTCGGTTTTATGTGAAAATTATAACGCGGGGTCGCTTTCCGCCGGATCACCGGGCCGAAGGCGCAAGGACGCCCAAGACAGGATTGCCACCGGTGTCTCGGCGCCGCATCTAGGCGTCCGGGCGGACGCCAGATCCGCCGAACCAGCATTATCGAGGCGCCCCCTGTGACCACCGACACCGCCAGCTCGTCCCTGCGCCTGCGCGCCGTCAGCTATCCGGCCGCCCTGCCCGGCACGGCCCTGCCCGGCTACGACCGCGACAAGGTGGAGATCGGCGTCGTCCACTTCGGTCCCGGCGCCTTCCACCGCGCTCACCAGGCCTTCTATTTCGACCGGCTGCTGGAGAGCGATCCGCGCTGGGGGATCTGCGCCGTCTCGTTGAAGAGCCCCGGCGTGCGCGACGCGCTTTCGCCCCAGGACGGCCTCTACACCCTGGCCCAGTTGGATCGCGAAACCAGCTTCCGCGTCATCGGCTCGATCCTGGAAGTGCTGGTCGCGCCGGAAGATCCCGAGGCGGTGTTCGCCCGCCTCGCCGCGCCCCAGACGCGCCTCGTCACCCTGACCGTCACCGAAAAGGGTTACTGCCTGACCGGCGAAGGCAAGCTCGACACGGCCCATCCCGACATCGTCCATGACCTGGCCTCGCCGCGCGGCCCGGTCAGCGCCGTGGGCTACATCGTCGAGGGCCTGCGCCGTCGCTTCGCCGCCGCCCTGCCGCCCTACGCGGTCGTCGCCTGCGACAACCTCGCCGACAACGGCTGGCGGCTGAAGGCGGCCACGATCGCCTTCGCCGAGGCCGTCGATCCGGCCCTGGCCGCGTGGATCGAGCAGAACGCCGCCTTCCCCCGCACCATGGTCGACAGCATCACCCCGGCCACCGACGACGCCCTGCGCGCCCGCGTCCAGGCCGCCACGGGTCTGGCCGACGCCTGGCCGATCCAGCGCGAGGCCTTCACCCAGTGGGTGGTAGAGGACGTGCTGGGCGAGAACGCTCCCGACCTCGCCTCCGTCGGCGTCACCCTGACCGACGACGTGCGCGGCTTCGAGCGAGCCAAGCTGCGCCTGCTGAACGGCGTGCACTCCACCCTGGCCTATGCCGGCCTGCTGAAGGGCCACGAGACGGTGTTCGAGGCGGTCGGCGACCCCGCGCTGGAGACCCTGGCCCGCGACCTGATGGTGCAGGACATCATCCCCACCCTGACCGCCCCGCGCGGCCTGGATCTCGTCGCCTACGCCGAGGCCATCCTCGACCGCTTCCGCAATCCCGAGATCCGCCACTTCCTGAGCCAGATCGCCTGGGACGGCTCGCAGAAGCTGCCGTTCCGCATCCTCGGCACGGTGAAGGACGCCCTGGAAGCCGGCCGCCCGGTCGAGCGCCTGGCCGTGCCGATCGCCGCCTGGTTCCACTTCCTGAAGAAGCGCGTCGCCGAAGGCGTGGCCGTCACCGACCCGCTGGCCGACCGCCTGCTCGCCGTCGTCAGGGCCCTGCCGGGTGACGTGAAGGGCGATGTCGCGGCGTTCCTGGCGATCGAGGCGGTGTTCCCGGCCGAACTGGCGTCGAACGCGACGTTCGTGGCGGCGGTGGAGAAGGCTTACGGGGAACTGGGCCAACTCATCCCGTAAACCCCCGCGAAAGCGGGGGCCCAGGCGTTTTATCGTCGAGCGTCAGGCCTTTCACAAAAACCTGGGTCCCCGCTTTCGCGGGGATTTTACGGAGATATTGCGCCCTACGGCTTCCACTCCGGCAGGTTGGCCAGCTGGTCCTTGGTCAGCTTCGTCCGCACCAGATAGTCGTTCGAATCGCCCGGCTCGGGCGCCACCGAGACGTCGGCCAGGGCGACCGAGACCTTCTTGTCGGGGCCCACGCGGTCGATCTCGATGATCACGGCGGTCGGCTTGCCGGCGGCGTCGAGGATCACGTGCTCGACCTCGCCGGCCTTGCGATTGGCCGAGTCGATGACGTCGGCGTCCTCGATCTGGCCGACGGTGAAGGCGCCCTTGGCCGCCAGCGCCTCGTCGCGGGCGATAGCCTGGGCGTGGGCGCCGCCGCTCGCCAGGGCCAGGGCGAGAGCGGTCAGTGCGATCCGCGTCATGGGATGTCCTCCGGGTTCGATGCCCGGAGCCAACGCTCCGTGCACGGAGCCCGTTCCGACCGCTCAGTCGACGGCGCAGCTCAGCCGCGCGCCGCCGTTGAGATCCCGTTCGACGGCGATCGTCACGTTCACGCTCTTGGGGCCGCTGGTGTCCACGCGCCGTCCCTGGCCGCCGAGCTTGAAGCCCGCCGCATTGGCCTCGCGCAGCACGTCCTCGAGCGGCGCGTCGAAGCCGATCCACCAACGATCGCCGTGGCCCATCCAGCCGCCGACGGCGATCTCTCGCACCGTCAGCCCGCGCCAGGCGCCCGACAGCGGAACGCTGGCGCGATAGGTGTCGCCGGTCACCTCGACGTCCGTCTCGCCGAGTCGCGAGCGGTAGGCCTCCGGAACCTCAAGCGCGCCGGGCAGGACGGTCAGGTCCCAGGGAGAGCCTTCGAACTTGACGATGCTGGCGGTCAGGCGCTCCAGGTCGGGCGCCTGCTGGCAACGCGCGGCGTCCTTGAAGGCCAGCAGGCCGTCGAGCGGCGGCAGGGGCGGCGCCTTCTTCTGCTCGGCGCAGCCGGCCAGCGCCATCAAGGCGGCCGCCGTCAGGCCCGCGCCCAGTCCGATCTTCCGCATCACGCCCCCACAACTCGCCCCAAGGTTCAGCTTGGCCGATGAGAACGCGTGGAGGCAAGGCCCGAAGCGTCAGGCCCGAACGCCCTTGCCCAGCACCACCGGCGCGACGGTGCCGGCCAGGATCTTCAGGTCGAACAGGAACGAGGCCCGGGCCAGGTACTCGGCGTCCAGCGCCACCTTGTCGGGAATGGCCAGCTCGTCGCGGCCGTTGATCTGGGCCCAGCCGGTGACCCCCGGGCGCAGCAGGTGAACACCGGCGGCGGTGCGGGCGGCGACGAGGTCGTCCTGGTTGAACAGGGCCGGGCGCGGACCGACCAGGCTCATGTGGCCCACCAGCACGCTCCACAGCTGCGGCAGCTCATCCAGGCTGGTCTTGCGCAGGAACGGCCCCACGGGCGTCAGCCAGCGGTGCGGGTCGTCCAGCAGGTGGGTGGCGACCTCGGGCGTGTCGATCCGCATGGTGCGAAACTTCGGCATCGGGAACAGGCGGTTGCCCCGCCCCACCCGCTGCGACCAGTAGACAGCCGGCCCTGGCGAGGTGGCCCGCACCAACGCCGCCACCACCAGCAGCGGCAGGGCCAGCGCCAGCAGGCCCGCGGCCGAGGCGGCGAGGTCGAAGGCGCGCTTCAGCACCGGATCAGGCCAGGTCGCTGGCGGCCGCGTCCAGCAGCAGGTAGGCGCGGCCGGCTTCCGAGGCCAACAGGGCCGCCACGAGGAAGCCCTCGCGGTCCTGCTGAGCGGCCTCGTTGATCATGCCGGCGTAGCGGCGCACGAAGCGCTCGGCGCTCGACTTCAACGGGGCGTCCGAGAACAGGCGGCGGACCAGGCGACGGATCGCCGCCGGAGCCAGCTTCTTGACCACCTCGCGGGCGCCGTCCTCGTCGTGGGTCTGGATCGCGGCGGCGATCTCGTCGATGCGGCCGCGCGGCAGCAGGGCCGACGGGTCGATGCCCATGGACAGGATCTCGCCGGCCAGCTTTTCGCCCAGGGCCGCGTCGCCCGGCGAGCTGTTCTGGGCGTCGCCCAGCACGGTCTTCCAGCTCCAGCCCTCGTCCTGGGCGGGCTCGGCCGGCGCCGGGGCCGGACCGCGACCGCCGGCGGCGTCGAACATGGTGCGGAACTCGTCGTCGGTGGCCGTGGGCGTCAGCTTCAGGCGCTGGCGCGGCGGCGGCTCCAACGGCGCGAAGTCGTCGTTCGGATAGGGATAGGGCGCCGGCGGCGGGGTCTGGGCGCGCGGCGGCTGCGGCGCGGGCTGGACCGGCGGCGGCGCCTGGCGCTGCTGCGGAGGCGGGGCCGGTTGCGGCGCGGGCTGCGGAGCCGACTGCTGCGGCTGAGATTGCGGTTGGGGCGGACGCACCAGGCCGGCCGCGCCGCGGTTCGACGGGGCGGCGAAGGTCGGCGTCGCGGCGGCGGCCGCGTTCATCGTGCTGACCGCCTCGCTCAGCATCTCGTAGTTGCGGCGCACGCGGTCCTGGAAGGCCTGGTCGATGGCCGCCGTCTCCTCGGCGGTCTTGCGGGCGGCGGCGCGCAGGTCGTCGATGCCCTTCTCGATCTGGGCGCGGACCTCGGCGGCGCGGGCCAGGGCTTCGCCCGGCAGGGCGGCGCTGCGCTGGCCGGCCTCGGCCAGGATGCGTTCCATCTCGGCGATCGAGGCGCGAGAAGTCTCGACGCTCTCGGCCAACTTCTGGGCGGTGCGGGCGCCGGCCTGCTCGACCACCTGGGCCGAGCTCTCGATCAGGTCGCGGGCCTCCTGCATGCGCGATTCGAACACGGCGTCTGCCTTCTGACCGGCCGAGAAGGCGATCTCGTTCAGTTGATCGACACGGCCGCGAGCGGTCTCGACGCGCAGTTCCACGCCCTCCCCGGCCCGCTGGGCGGCGTCGGTGATGGCGTTCATGGCCCGGGTCAGCTCGCCCTCGAGATCGCCGCGACGATCGGCGGCGGCGGCTTCCAGGCGGGCCAGGGCGGCTTGCGTCTCGGCGGCCAGGGCCTCGCGCTCGGCGCGGGCGGCCTCGGCCATCTCGCGCAGCTGATCGCCGGACGAAACGATCAGGCCGCGCAGCACCTCGGCGCCCATGGCCGCGATGTCGCCCAGTTCCGACGCGCCGACGCGGGTGTAGGCCACGAACTCGGTGAGCTGGGCGGTGCGGGTCTCGGTCTCGGAGGAGAAGTCCTCCTGGTCGGCGCGCAGGGCCTGGGCGGCGGCCACCAGGGCGGCGCGCTGCGAGGCCAGGCTGCGTTCGACATTGCCGATCTGGTCGCCGACGCCCTGGCCGGCGGTTTCCAGGCGGGCGATCTGGCGCGACAGGTCCTCGGCCCCGACGCGGGCGGCGTCCGACGCCTCGGCGGCGGCGGCGGCCAGGTCGGCGGCGCGGGCGGCCAGCGCGGCCTCGGCTTCGCGCAGCTGGGTCTCGGCCAGATCGGAGGCTTCGGCGACCATGCGGGCCTGGCTGCCGATGGCGTCGACCACCGAGGTCGACTGGGCGTCCAGCGTGGTCGACAGCGCCTGCATGGCGCTGCGCTCGTGGCCCAGACCCTCGGCCAGCTGCTTGGCCATGCGGCTGGAGGTGTCGGCGGCCTCGACCAAGCGGGCGGTCTCTTCGGCGAGCGCCTGGCGCAGGGTGACGATCCGCTCGCGGGCGGCGTCGGCGGCGCTGGTGGCCGCGTCGATCTGGCCGCTGAGGGCGTCGACCACGCCGGTGGCGCCGGCGGCGGCCAGCGTGGCGGGGGTCAGGAGCTGGTCGGTCAGCTGGCGGGTGCGGCGCAATTCGGCCGATACGCCCAGCGCCTGGCGCAGCATGTAGGCGGCCAGCAGGATGAAGGCGGCCGGACCGGCGGCCAGGGCCGAGAACACCGCCATGGTGATCGGCATCGGCAAGCTGGGGCCGTAGCCGAGGGCGAACATCACCGGCGCCACGGCCCACAGGGCGGCGACGCAGACGGCCAGGCTCCAATAGACGCCGCCGGGCATCGGCTTGCGCTCGCTCGTCTCCGACAGGGCCTGGACCGGGCGGCCCGGGGTCTGGGCCGAGGCCTGGGCGACCGACTGCTTGGCCGGCTCCGGCTTGGCGGGCGGCTCGGGCTCGACGCGCGGGGCCGGCGGCTGGGCGGCGGCGGGCGCGGTCAGGAAGGTGGGCAGCGGCGACAGGTCGTCGGCCGGCGGCGCGCTGGCCCGTTCGCGTTCACGCTCCCGCTCACGCTCGGCCTTCAGGCGAGCGCGCATCGAACCATACTGCGGGACGGGCTCGGGTTCGGGCGCCGGCGCGGGTTCGGGTTCCGGCGGCGCGGCCTCGGCGACCGGTTCGGGCGCGATCGGCTCGAACTTGGGAGCCGGCGGGGGCTCCGGCGCAGGCTCCGGCGGCTGCGTCGTGCGGAAGAACGAGCGGCGGGCCGTGGTGCGGTCCTCGCGCAGCACCGGCTCGAACGGATCCGGCGTCGAGGTCTCGGGTTCCGGTTCCGGCGCGACCGACGAGGTCAGCGGTTCCGGAGCGGGCTCGGCGGAGGGCTCGGCCTGGGGTTCGGGCGCCTGGTACGACGGCGGACGCGCGCCACGCGGCGGCGCGGCCAGGAACCCGGTTTCGGGATCGGCGATGTCGAGGTCGTTGTCCGGCTCGGTGACCGGCGCGTCGGGGTCGGGCTCCTGGGACGAGGCGGCAAGTGAGTCGGCATCGGTCAGACCAGAAGGGGGCGCCGCATCCTCGCGGGGCGTCTCCACCGGCAGGGTGGAAAAGTCGAGCGGTCGGCGCTTCTTAGGCTTCATACGCAGCCACTGTCCCAAGGCGAACGGCGAGGGGGCCTCTCACAGCGACACAGCGCGCAAGCCCCTTCTTCGCGCAGGCGAGTAAACCTAGCCGCGAATGACGCCTGCGCCTAGCCGCTTGCAACGGTTTTCCCCAAAGCCGGCCACGCCTTACGCGTATCCGGGGGGCTTTTCGAGGCGCTCTCGGGGCGGACGGATCAGGCGCGGACGACGCCCGCGGCGCGCTCGGGACAGACGATTTGCGGCGGCGTGTCGATGCGCGCGGCGTCGCGCGGCGTGCGCGCCACGGTGCGCTCGGCCTTGGGCTTGGGCATCTTGCTTTCGATGACCACGCCGAACTGGCACAGGGCCATGGCCGAAAGCCACAGCACGATAGCCGCGAAGATTTCAGTCAGAAATGACATCGGTTCACCCGTCGATCCGATACCGTCGTTATGCCGCAACCTACGGCCAGGCTCGAATGAACTTTTGGTCATGTTGCCGCAACCGGGCGCCCACACAAGCTTACAGCGCCCCTAGATTTCTGCGCCTTGCTCGCGAGGCCCCGGAGACCTAGGTCGCAGGCTCCCCCGGTTCTTCGTCGGAACGCCGTCTGGCGCCGATGAAGTTTTTCTGTTTGCGGACGACTGTCTTGCCCCTTACCCAGCTTGCACCCCAGGCGTCCGCCGTCGCTCTCGAGCCGCCTATGCCCGCGATCACGCCCGCCCGTCTGACCCACCTGCAGCGCCTGGAAGCCGAGAGCATCCACATCATGCGCGAGGTCGCGGCCGAGTGCGAAAACCCGGTCATGCTGTACTCGATCGGCAAGGACAGCGCGGTGATGTTGCACCTGGCCGCCAAGGCGTTCTATCCGTCCAAGCCGCCCTTCCCGCTGCTGCACGTCGATACGACCTGGAAGTTCAAGGCGATGTACGAGCTGCGCGACAAGATCGCCGAGCAGCTTGGTTTTGATCTCCTGGTCCACAAGAACCCCGAGGCCGAGGCGCGCGGCATCAACCCGTTCGACCACGGCAGCGCCCTGCACACCGACCTCTGGAAGACCGAAGGCCTCAAGCAGGCCCTGGCCAAGTACGGCTTCGACGCGGCCTTCGGCGGCGCCCGCCGCGACGAGGAAAAGAGCCGCGCCAAGGAGCGCGTGTTCAGCTTCCGCTCGGCCGAGCAGCGCTGGGACCCGAAGAACCAGCGCCCCGAACTCTGGAAGCTCTACAACACCCGCAAGCACCCGGGCGAAAGCCTGCGCGTCTTCCCGATCTCCAACTGGACCGAGCTGGACGTCTGGCAATACATCCACCTGGAGAACATCCCGATCGTGCCGCTCTACTTCTCGGCCCCGCGGCCGGTGGTCGAGCGCGACGGCGCGCTGATCATGGTCGACGACGAGCGCTTCCGCCTGCGTGAAGGCGAAGAGCCGCAGATCAAGAGCGTCCGCTTCCGCACCCTGGGCTGCTATCCGCTGACCGGCGCCGTCGAGAGCACCGCCTCGACCCTGCCCGAGATCATCCAGGAGATGCTCCTGACCACCACCAGCGAGCGCCAGGGGCGGGTCATCGACCACGACCAGTCCGCCTCGATGGAGAAGAAGAAGCAGGAGGGCTACTTCTGATGGCTCACCAGTCCGCCCTCATCGCCGAAGACATCGAAGCCTATCTGGTCGCCCACCAGAACAAGTCGCTGCTGCGCTTCATCACCTGCGGCAGCGTCGACGACGGCAAGTCCACCCTGATCGGCCGGCTGCTCTACGACAGCAAGATGATCTTCGAGGACCAGATGGCCGCCCTCGAGGCCGACTCCAAGCGCGTCGGCACGCAAGGCGGGGCGATCGACTTCGCCCTGCTGGTCGACGGCCTGGCCGCCGAGCGCGAGCAGGGCATCACCATCGACGTCGCCTACCGGTTCTTCTCGACCGACAAGCGCAAGTTCATCGTCGCCGACACCCCCGGCCACGAGCAGTACACCCGCAACATGGTCACCGGCGCCTCGACCGCCGACGCGGCCGTGATCCTGATCGACGCGCGCAAGGGCGTTCTGACCCAGACCCGCCGACACTCCTACCTCGTGTCCCTGCTGGGCATCCGCAACGTGGTGCTGGCGGTGAACAAGATGGACCTGGTCGGCTGGGACCAGGCGGTGTTCGACGCCATCGTCGCCGACTACCGCGCCTTCGCCGAGAAGATCGGCCTGACCGTCTTCACCCCGATCCCGATCTCGGGCCTGGGCGGCGACAACATGGCCGTGCGCAGCGAGCATACCCCGTGGTTCGACGGCCCGATCCTGATGGACTGGCTGGAGAGCGTCGAGGTCGAGGACAGCCTGCAGGCCCAGCCGTTCCGCATGCCGGTGCAGTGGGTCAACCGCCCCAATCTCGACTTCCGCGGCTTCTCGGGCCAGGTGGCCTCGGGCGTCGTCAAGCCGGGCGACCGGGTCAAGGTGCTGCCGTCCGGCCGCGAGAGCACGGTGTCGCGCATCGTCACCCTGCCGGGCGACCTGGATCAGGCCGTCGCCGGCCAGTCGGTGACCATCACCCTGGCCGATGAAGTCGACGTCAGCCGCGGCGACGTGCTGGTCGCCGCCGACAGCCCTAGCGCCGTCGCCGGCCAGTTCGAGGCCACCCTGGTCTGGATGGACGACGAGCCCCTGCCCCCGGGCCGCTCCTACCTGCTGAAGATCGGCGCGCGCCTCGTCGGCGCCAGCGTCACCGAGATCAAGCACCGGGTGAACGTCAACACGCTGGAGCACACGGCCGCCAAGCGGCTGGAGCTCAACGAGATCGCCCACGTCAACATCTCGCTCGACCAGGCCATCCCGTTCGAGGCCTATGCCGACAACCGGGATCTGGGCGGCTTCATCCTGATCGACCGGATCAGCAACCGCACCGTCGGCGCGGGCCTGCTGAACTTCGCCCTGCGCCGGGCCGACAACATCCACTGGCAGCACACCGACGTCACCAAGGCCTCGCGCGCGGCCCTCAAGAGCCAGCGCGGCCGCGTGGTGTGGCTGACGGGCCTGTCGGGCGCGGGCAAGTCGACCATCGCCAATCTGGTGGAAAGGCGCCTGCACGCGCTGGGCCGCCACACCTATCTGCTGGACGGCGACAACGTTCGCCACGGCCTCAACAAGGACCTCGGCTTCACCGAAGAGGACCGCGTCGAGAACATCCGCCGGGTGGCCGAGGTCGCCAAGCTGATGGTCGACGCCGGCCTGATCGTGCTGACCGCCTTCATCTCGCCCTACCGGGCCGAGCGCCGCCTGGCGCGCGAGATCCTCAACGACGGCGAGTTCGTCGAGGTGTTCGTCGACACCCCGCTGGCCGTGGCCGAAAGCCGCGACGTCAAGGGCCTCTACAAGAAGGCCCGCTCGGGCCAGCTGAAGAACTTCACCGGCATCGACAGCCCCTACGAGGCGCCCGAGGCGGCCGAACTGGTCATCGACACCACCAAGGTCGATCCGGTCGCCGCGGCCGAGCGCATCGTCGAGTGGCTCGAAGGCCAGGAGATCGCCTACGAGATCTGAGGCCGGAAGGCCCTAGGCGCCCGGCGGCTTGGGGTCGGCCAGCGGGTCGGCGTGGCGATGGATCATCTTCCAGTCGCCGCCCTCCCGGCGGAAGATCTCGGTGATGCGCAGGTGCATTTCGACCGGCTCGGACTTGCCTTCCATCCGCACCGTGGCGTGCTGAAGGCCGGTCCAGTAGGCGAGATCGCCGTCGGCGTCGCTGTGCAAAATCTCCAGGCTGGTTTCGCCGCCGCCGGCGAAACTCCTCGCACCGCGGGCGTTGACCGCGATGACGTGGCCGGCCCCCTCCTCCCGGCCGCCGTTCGGTGGAAAGAAGCTGGCCGGCTCGGCGCGGGCGGCGATCTCGGTCAGCGGTCCCGCGTCACCGTTGACATAGGCCTGCGCCACCCGGCGGCGCTCTTCCAGAAACGCGGCGAAGTCGCTGTCCTGCGGCATTGCTTCCTCCTCGGACGTCCGGCGTCGAGGCCAGAACGCGCGACGTCGCCCGGCGGGTTCAAGCCGCCGCCTTCACCCGCGCGCTGCGGCCCAGCACCAGGGCGCCGACGAGGCCCAGGGCGCCCAGCGCCGCCATCGCCCAGTAACCCTTCACGCCCAGGGCGTCGAACAGCGGCCCCGAGGCCAAGGTGGCCGCGCCCAGGGTGAAGCCCTGCGACACCGCCGAGTTCAGGGCCTGGGCGGCCGAGGCGCTGCGCGGCGGCGTCAGGCGCTCGATCAGCTGCAGCGAAGCCAGGAAACTGGCCGCGAAGGTGAAGGCGTGCAGCATCTGCAGCGGAAACAGCGCCCACAGCGGCGGGGCGAAGGCGTAGGCGGTCCAGCGGATCACCGCCGCGCCGGCGCCCATGGCCAGCAGCTTGCCGGGGCCAACCCGCCGTCGCCAAGGCTCCAGGAACCACATGAACCCGACCTCGGCCGCGACGCCGACGCCCCACAGCACGCCGATGATCGGCTCGGGGATCTCCTGCCTGCGCCAGAGGATGGTCGAGAAGCTGTAGTAGAAGCCGTGCGCGCCCTGGATCAGGCCGGCGGTGACCACCGCCAGCACGAACACCCGGTCGGTCAGCAGCTGGCCCAGCCCCTTCCAGCGCTCGCGCTTGGGCGGGGCTTCGCCCTCCTCGTGCACCTGCTCGGCCGGCACCAGCACGAAGGCGGCGGCCGCCGCCAGCAGGGCCGCGACGGTGATCCAGACGACGATGATGTCGGCCCCAGCGATCGTCAGCACAACGCCCATGACCAAGTTGGCGGCGATGAAGGCGCTGGAGCCGGAGCCGCGCGGCAGGCCGTAGTTGAAGCCCTCCAGCCGCGCCCGGCGCAGGGTGACGACGTCGATCAGCGGCGAGATGGTCGAGAGCAGGGTCGCGCCCAGCAGCCAGCAGATCAGCAGGCCCCAGAACCCCGGCGCGACCAGCATGGCGAGGTAGGCGACGGCGGCGGCGACCGCCAGCAGGATCATCGGCGAGCGGCGCAGCCTGAACCCGTCGGCCCAGACGGCCAGCACCGGGCCGGTGAAGGGCTTGAGCAGCAGCGGCGCGGCCAGCACCGCCCCGATCTCGGCCCCCGACAGCCCCTTGGCCCGCAGGAAGGTGGCGATGTAGGGCAGGCTCACGCCCGTGCCCAGATAGATGGCCACGTAGAACAGGCAGAGGCGGACGACGAGCGGCATGGCCGTCCCGTAGATCGGTGTTGGACGAAGGGGAAGAAAATCCTTCTCCTCTTGCGGGAGAAGAGCCTGCCCCGGACTTGATCCGGGGTGTCGGCGAAAGCCGACGGATGAGGGGTCGCACGAACGAAAAACGCCGCGACAGCGGTTCGGCTGTCGCGGCGTTCGATGTCTGAGAGACCCCTCACCCGGCCTCCCTCCGGGAGGCCACCCTCTCCCGCAGGGGGAGAGGGATCAGGTCACTCCGCCCCGCCGAACCGCGCGGCCCATTCGGCGATCATGTCCTCGTCGATCTTCTTGAACAGCACCTCCGGCGCGCGCACGGCCTGGCCGGCCGGCACGGTCGACAGTTCGGCGGCGACGTCGGCGGTCGGCCACGCGGGCGGCCAGGCCTGGGCGAAGGCCTCGCTGATCTTCTCGGCGGCGAACGGGATGAAAGGGGCCGAGATGCGGGCGTAGAGCGCCGCCAGGTTCAGGGCCGTGCGCACGATCACCGCGGCGCGGTCGCGGTCGGTCTTGATCGCCGTCCAGGGGGCGGCTTCCTGCAGGTACTCGTTGCCGACCACCCACAGGGCCCGCAGCGCTTGGGCGCTCTTGCGGATCTCGATGGCGTCCATCTGCTCGGCGAGGTCGGCCAGGCGCTCGGCGACGTCGGCGTAGAGCTTCTCTTCCAGCGGACCGATCTCGCCGCCCTCCGGCACGACGCCGTCGAACTTGCTCTCGGTGAACTTCAGGATGCGGTTGACGAAGTTACCCAGTACGTCGGCCAGGTCACGGTTCACGGCGCTGGCGAACTGCTCCCAGGTGAAGGCCGTGTCGCTGCCTTCCGGCGAGTTCGAGGTCAGGTACCAGCGCCAGAGATCCGGCGGCAGGATGTCGAGCGCCGCGTCCATGAACACGCCGCGCTTGTTGCTGGTCGAGAACTTGCCGCCGTACCAGTTCAGCCAGTTGAAGGCCTTGAGCATGTCGACGCTCTTCCACGGCTCTTCCGAGCCGAGGATGGTGGCCGGGAAGCTGACCGTGTGGAACGCCACGTTGTCCTTGCCCATGAACTGGACGTAGCGGACGTCGTCGGCGCCGGCGTCGGTGCGCCACCACGAGCGCCAGTCGCGGCCCTCGCCGGCCTCGGCCCATTCCTGGGTGGCGGCGATGTATTCGATCGGCGCGTCGAACCAGACGTAGAAGACCTTCTCCTCCATGCCCGGACGCGGCAGGCCGTCCTTGGTCACCGGCACGCCCCAGGCCAGATCGCGGGTGATGCCGCGATCGATCAGGCCTTCGTCGAGGTGCTTGTAGGC
Source organism: Caulobacter sp. GW821-FHT10A10 (assembly GCF_059415745.1). Lineage (NCBI taxonomy): Bacteria > Pseudomonadati > Pseudomonadota > Alphaproteobacteria > Caulobacterales > Caulobacteraceae > Caulobacter > Caulobacter sp. GW821-FHT10A10. The sequence goes on from NZ_JBWKNV010000006.1 coordinate 139,577, forward strand.
GATCGACTTGGCCAGGGTCGGCCAGTCGGGGTGGGCGTCGACCCAAGCGCGGATGCGCTCGGCCATCTTGGTCTGGAGCAAGTAGAGGTGCTTGGTGTCGCGCACCTCGAGGTTCCGCGAGCCCGAGATCACCGAGTACGGATCCTTCAGGTCGGTCGGGTCCAGCAGGTTGCCGCAGTTGTCGCACTGGTCGCCGCGCGCCTTCTCGAAGCCGCAGTGCGGGCAGGTGCCCTCGATGTAGCGGTCGGGCAGGAAGCGGCGGTCGTCGATCGAGTAGACCATCTGGTCGACCCGCTCCTCGATCAGCCCCTGGGCTTCCAGCACCTCGGCGAAGTGCTGGGTCAGGCGATGGTTCTGCGGCGAGGACGAGCGGCCGAAATGGTCCCACGACAGGCCGAAGGCGCGGCCGACGTCGTGCTGCAGCACGTGCTGCTCTTCGCAATAGGTCGCCACGTCCTGGCCGGCGGCCGAGGCGGCCAGCTCGGCCGGGGTGCCGTGCTCGTCGGTGGCGCAGATGTAGAGGGTGTCGTGGCCGCGGGCCCGCTGGAAGCGCGCATAGACGTCGGCCGGCAGCATCGACCCCGCGAGGTTCCCCAGGTGCTTGATGCCGTTGATGTACGGCAGGGCCGAGGTGATCAGGATGCGGGCCATGGGACGGGGCGTCTTTCCGGGGGCGAACAACGAACAGGAAGCGTCCGCATATAGAAGCCCACGCGCCGAAGGGAAAGCTTCGCCCTCAGACCGCAACCTCGCCGCGCGGCGAAATCACAGGCTCGCGCGTTTGGCGTTTTCGGGTTTGGATGGGCGCGCCCCTCTCCCCCGACCGGAGGACGCATGTTCCGACGCCGCCTGCCGCTGCTGCTGCTGGTCCTCGCCGTGCTGCTCGCCGGCGGCTGGTGGTGGTGGCGCGAACGACCCGATCCCTCGGTCATGCACGTCTTCCCCGGCGTGCGCGGCCCGGCCCAGGCCTCGAAGATCGTCGAGCCGCCCCGCACCCGCATCGCCCAGTTCGACAAGGGCGGCCCGCACCGCTTGGCCATACTGGTCACCGACCCGCAGTCGGGGTGGCTGGGCCTGGTGCGCGGCTTCCGCGCCCACGGCGTGCCGATCACGGTCACCCAGGATCCCGCCAAGGCCCTGACCCACAAGGTTGTGCTGGTCTATCCCATCGTCTCGGGCCGGGTGCTGACCGGCGAGCAACTGCGCGCCCTGGCCCAGCACGTACGGGACGGCGGCACGGTTCTGGCCTTCAACCTGGCCGGCGGCGGACTGGGCGAGCTGTTCGGCGTCGGCCCGGGAACCGAGGCTTCGTCCCGCCTGCGGCTGCGCTGGAGCCGGACGACGGGCGAGCCGGAGGTCGACGAGATCGTCGTCTCCTCGGCTGGCGAGGCCAAGGTCGCCAGCGTCGGCTACGCGCCTGGAACAGCCCAGGTCGCCGCCCGCTTCGACGACGGCTCGACAGCCGCCGCCTGCCGCCAGGTGGGCGGCCAGGCCTGCGTGCTGGGCGTGGATCTCGGCTCGCTGGCCCAGCGGTCGATGAACGGCAGGGCCGAGGCCCTGGCCCGGCGCTACGTCAACGGCTACGAGCCCTCGCTCGACAGCCTGTTCCGCTGGGTGCGCGACCTCTACGTGGCCGGCGAGCCGATGCCCTGGCTGGTCTCCACCGCCCCGGCCGGCAAGCAGGTGTCGATCCTATTCACCCACGATGTCGACTACGGCCCGTCGGTGCATAACGCCCTGGCCTATGCCGACGCCCTGAAGGCGCGCGACATCCGCGGCACCTTCTACGTCCAGACCAAGTACATGAAGGACTACAACGACAAGGTGTTCTTCGACGAGGCGGCCGTGACCGACGTCAAGGGCCTGCTGGCGCGCGGCCAGGAGGTGGGCAGCCACACCGTCGCCCACTCCGGGGCTTTCGAGCACACCATGCCGTTGGGCGACGGCCGCGAGCGCTATCCCCGCTACCGGCCGTTCGTCGAGACGGTCGACACCGTCCGGGGCGCGTCGATCCTCGGCGAACTGCGGGTGTCGAAGTTCCTGCTGGAACGGCTGGCGGGCGCCAGGGTCGTCTCGTTCCGGCCGGGGCGCCTGGCCTATCCCTTCACCCTGCCCCAGGCTCTGGACGCCAGCGGCTACCGCTATTCCTCGTCGATCACCGCCAACACCGTGCTGACCCACCTGCCCTTCCAACTGACCGACGGCCGCGCGGACGGCGCGTTGCAGCCGGTGTTCGAATTCCCGGTCGCCATCGAGGACGAGGCGCCGCCGCCCTTGCCGCAGCGGCTCGACGCCGCCGACGCCCTGGTGACCAGGGTGGCCCGTGACCGGGGCGTGGTCACGGTGCTGATCCATCCCAACACGGTGGGCGACAAGCTGGCCTTCGAGGCGGCCCTGGCCGACCGCTGGAAGGGCCGGGCCTGGATGGGCGCGACCGACCGCTTCGGCGACTGGTGGTCGGCCCGCGACGCCCTGGAGCTGGACGTCGAGCCGCGCGGCGCCGGCTGGGCCCTGACCGCCGCCGCGCCCCGGGCCGTGTCGGGCTTGGAAATCCTGCTGCCCAAGGCCGGCAAGAAGGCCGTGACCCTGGCCCTGCCGGAGGACGGCCGCTCGACGACGGCGATCCCGTGATCCGCCTCGTCCTGCTGCTGGCCATGTTCGCCGTCCCGGCTTCTGCGGCCCCGCGGCTGATCTGGTCCGACGAGTTCGACGGCGACCGGCTGGATCCCGCTCGGTGGGCGGCGTCGAACGACTGCTGGGGCGGCGGCAACGAGGAGCGCCAGTGCTACACGCCCGCCGCTGTCTCGGTTTCGGGCGGGGTGCTGCGCCTGACCGCGCGGCGAGCGAGGACCACCGGCCCGGCCGTCCGCGACACCGGCCCCGGCGCGCCCCGCATCGCCCGCGACTACGCCTCGGGCCGCATCCACACCAAGGGCCTGGCCTCGTTCCGCTACGGTCGCATCGAGGTGCGGGCCAAGCTGCCGCTGGGCCAGGGCCTGTGGCCGGCGATCTGGATGCTGCCCGAGCACGACAACTACGGCCCCTATCCACTGTCGGGCGAACTCGACATCGCCGAGGCGGTGAACCTGGGCGTCAGCTGCCTGTCCTGCCGCGACGTGGTGCGGGCGGCGGCGCATCACGGCCCGACCCTGGCCGCCAACCGCAGCGACAGCGCCGAGACCCGGCTCGACGACCTGACGACCTTCCACGTCTTCGCCCTGGATTGGACGCCGCGCCGCCTGACCTGGTCGATCGACGGCAAACCCTATTTCAGCCGCCCGGGCGGGCGGCCCTTCGACGAGCGCTTCCACCTGATCCTGAACCTGGCGGTCGGCGGGCGCTGGGCCGAGACGACGGGCCGCAAGGGCGTCGACGACGCCGCCCTGCCCGAAAGCCTGCTGGTCGACTGGGTGCGGGTCTACGGCGGCGACGACGAGGCGGGCGCGACGTCGATCCGGTAGCCCGCCCCCGCCGGCGTATAGCGGAACAGCAGGCCGCCCAGGGCCGCGTCGGCTGGCTCCGAGGCGTCGGAAAAGATCTGCAGCCGCTTGGCGATGGCCTCGGCGTCAGAGATCAGATGCGGCGGGGCGACGGCGACCACGAAGTCGCGGATCGGCGAGCCCTTCTCCACCGAGGCCGGCCGCTCGGCGGCGACGAGCGTGTAGCTGGCCGCCTCGCCGTTGGCTGCGTCACGGGCAGTCAGGACGATCCCCGGCCCCGTCGTCGCGGTCCAGACGCCCGGGCCGGCGCCCGACCACTCGGCCTTGGGTCCGAAGAAGCCCTTGGGCGCCATGCGGTTCAGCAGGGTGGCCTTGGCCGGCAGGCCGTTGGCTTGCCAGATCGCCAGCTTCGAGGCGTCCTTGACGCCGTTGGGCAGGCACGCGGCCAGGGGCGAAAGCCCCAGGGCCAGAACCATCAACCGTCGCCGCATGCCGCGCTCTCCCCGCTTGCTCCGACATCAATGGGCCAGCCCCCTCCGCGTTCCTCGTCCCGCCTCGATCGATCATCGATTCATATCGTTTGACAGAAATTATTTTCTGTAAGAACGATGATCCATCGAAGCCCAGGGGAGGTTTCCGTGTCCACCGTCGTCTCGTTGCGACCACCGCCGGTCGCGCCGCCGCCGCCCTCGGCCAGCCATCGCCAGCTGCGGCTGGGCAGCCGCGCCCTGGCCTGGCTGCTGACCGCCCTGCTGGTCATCACGAGCCTGATCGCCGGCGTGCTGATCCTGGCGGTGCTGGCCTGGCCGGGCGATAATTTCCGCATCGGCCCGACGGCCGCCTGGATCGGCAAGGGACCGCCCGACTCGGTGGCCTTCGCCTCGCTCTCCTGGCCGCACCGCGCCGCCTACGCCCTGGTCGGCGCGTTACGCATCGCGCCGGTGCTGGCGATCCTGGCCCACCTGCGAGCGCTCTTTCTGCTCTATGCCGGCGGCGAGGTTTTCGGCGCGGCCAACGCCCGCCACATCGGCCGGGTCGGCGCCTGGCTGTGCGCCTACGCCGTCTCGCCGTTCCTCTGCCACCTCTTCCTGTCGGCGACCGGCTGGGAGATCGACAGGAACTGGTTCCACCTCTCGAGCATCCAGGGCCTGATCCTGGGCCTGCTGGTCTTCGTCATCGCCCAGGTGATGCAGGTCGGCCGCGAGATCGAGGAAGACCGGGACGCGTTCGTCTGATGCCGATCCTGCTCCGCCTCGACGTCATGCTGGCCCGCCGCAAGGTGCGTTCCAACACCCTGGCCCGCGCCGTCGGCATCACCGACGCCAACCTCTCGCTACTCAAGTCGGGCAAGGTGAAGGGCCTGCGCCTGTCCACCCTCGACGCCATCTGCCGCTACCTCGACTGCCAGCCGGGCGACATCCTCGAATACCTGCCTGACGACGGCGTCGAAGAGATCCGCGACGCGGGCTGAGCCCCGCCCTTCCTCACACCGGAGACGAAAGATGCGCCTTCTGTCCACGCCCGTTCGGGCGATCGCGGCCGCATGCCTGTTGCTCGCCGCTCCCGCCATGGCCCAGCCCGCCGAGACCTTCGTCGAGGTGGAGGGCGGCCGCCTGGCCTACGAGAGCTGCGGCCAAGGCGAGACCGCCCTGGTGCTGCTGCACGACGGCATACTGCACAAGGCCGCCTTCGACGCCGCCTGGCCGGCGCTGTGCGCGCGCTACAAGGTGGTACGCTACGACCGGCGCGGCTTCGGAGGCTCGACGCCCGCCGCCGCGCCCTACCAGACGGTTAGGGACCTGGAGGCGGTGATCGCCGCCCTGAAGATCGAGCGGCCGGTGCTGGTGGGATCCTCCGCCGGAAGCGGCCTGGCCGTCGACTACGCCCTGGCCCATCCGGACGGCGTCTCGCGCCTGGTGCTGGTCGGCCCCTTCGTGGCGGGGTTCAAGCCCTCGGCCGGGTTCATCGCGCGGGGTCTGAAACTGATGGCCCTGTTCAAGCTGGGCGACATCGAGGGCGCGGCGCGCGATCCCTACATCCTGACCAGGGACGCGGACGCTCAGCGCCAGTGGGTGGTGGATCAGCTGAAGGCCCATCCGGGCAATGTCGGCGCCAACCAGAAGGAGCGCTTCGCCGTCGACGCCAAGCCGCGTCTCGCCGAGATCAAGGTCCCGACCCTGATCCTGGTCGGCGAAGTGGACATCGACGACGTGCAGGACCAGGCCAAGGCTTTGGAGACCGCCCTGCCCGACGCCAAGCGCGTCGTGGTCCCGGACAGCGGCCACTTCCTCTATCTCGAGCGCCCCGAGGCCTTCGTGCGGGCGATCGAGGACTTCGTCCCGCCGCGCTGAGGCCAGGCGGCTGGACGAAAGGGGTATCGCCCCCGGCTCCTCAAGGGGATGAACGGAGCCGGGGACGGCGGCGGCCCGCAGCCCCCCAGGCTTTGGCGGAGCGGTCGCGAGGACCGCTCACGCGTCAGGCCGCCGATCTAGGTTGATGTCGGTTCAGTTGGTGTCGGCGGGGATCGGGTCGGCCGCCGAGACGGTCCCGTCCTTGTTGGTGTCGTGGGTCACGAACATCCGCCAGCCCGAATAGGCGAACTCGGCCGGGGTGATGGCGCCGCTCTTGTCGCTGTCGAGCACGCCAAAGCGCACGTCGGCCTGGCGCATCTGGCGCACGCGCTCCTCTTCCTTCTTCTCGGCCGTGTCGGGCGAGGCGGCGAGGCGCTTTTCAAGACGGGCCTTGAACTCGCCGACGTACTCTTCCTTGGACAGCGAGCCGTTCTTGTCGGCGTCGATCGCCTTGAACAGCTGGTCGCGGGTGATGACGAACTCTTCCTTGGTGACGACGCCGTCGCCGTTGACGTCCTGTTCCTTGATGAAGGTGTCGCGGGCGTGCGAGGCGGCCAGGGCCGGGGCGGAGACGGCGGCCAGGGCGGCGGCCAGGATGAGGCTCTTGCGGATCATGTCGGTTCTCAGCGCAGGGATTCGAAGGTCAGGGAGTAGGTGTGGCTCTGGCCGGGCTGGCCTTCGGCGGCCGGGGCCACGCGGTAGCGGGCCTGAACCTGGTAGACGCCCGAGTGGTCAGGCTTGATCTCGAAGCGGCCCTGGGCGTCGCTCTTGACGGTGACCGGAGCGGTCTTGGCGTCGGAATAGCGGTCGTTGCCGCCGGTCAGGGTGACCTCCTGGCCGGCCACCGGCTTGCCGTCGTACAGCACCACGAACTTGGCCGGCTGGCCGGTGGTGATGTCGCTGGGATGGGTGATCGCCTGGAACTCCAGGCCCTTGCCGACCGGGGCCAGGGCGGCCGTGCTCGGCGCGCCGCGGGTCACGTAGACGTCGGCGGTGGTGATGCTCTGCATGTCCACGACCTGGACGCCGGCCGGCGCCTTGCCCGGCTCCATGAACTCCCACTCGCCCTTGATCAGGGCGGCCTTGCCGACCCGGCCGGCGCGTTGGCCGGTGGTGATGCGGTAGGTGCCGGCGGCTTCGACCGGGGCCTCGACCAGCGCCATCTCGCGCAGGTAGGTCGGGGTCAGCGGCTTGCGCTGGCCGTCCGGGCCGACCACGGCGTAGGTGTCGGACTTCATCGCCACTTCGGGCGTGAAGAAGGTCTCGGTGAACGAGCCCTGCACGGTGACGATCTTCCGGTCGGAGACGTCGAAGGTGCTGGGCAGCATGTAGGGCGAGTGGGCGTGCGCCAGGCCGGCCAGGCCCAGGCCCGCCAGCAGCGCCGCCGAAGCGAGCATGGTCTTCATCGGAATCCCCCTTCCAGGACGATCGGTCGTTGGAGAGGCTCCTATTGCGGATGAATCTAAGAATCAATTGCAAATAACTTGACCAAGCCGCCAGACGGTTTTAGCACGCTGCCAACGAATGCGAACAATTCGCATCAAGGCCGACTACCTGGGGGTTCTTCCTTGTCTCGCAACACGCTCTTCTTCGCCGCCGCATCCGCCGCCGCACTGCTCTGCTCGGCGGCCGCCCACGCCGCCGACGCGCCTGACGCCCCCGGTGGCGATATCGCCGAGCTCGACAAGGTGACCGTCACCGCCACCCGCGGCGAGAAGTCGGTGCTCGACGTCCCCGCCACCGTCACCGTGACCACCGCTCAGGAGATCGAGGACGCGCTGGTCGACGACGTGAAGGATCTGGTGCGGTTCGAGCCGGGCGTCTCGGTGCGCAGCGCCCCCTCGCGCTTCACCGCCGCCGGCGCCTCGACGGGCCGCGACGGCAACGCCGGCTTCGCCATCCGGGGTCTCGAAGGCAACCGCGTGCTGATCATGGTCGACGGCGTGCGCATCCCCGACAGCTACGCCTTCGGCGCCCAGTCGGCCGGTCGCGGCGACTATGTCGACGTCGACGTGCTGAAGTCGGTCGAGATCGTCCGCGGCCCGGCCTCGGCCCTCTACGGCAGCGACGGCCTGGCCGGCTCGGTCAGCTTCTTCACCAAGGACCCGGCCGACATCCTGCAGGGCAAGGACTTCGCCGCCCGCGGCCGCGTCGGCTATTCGTCGGCCGATGAAAGCTGGAGCGAAAGCGCCCTGGTCGCCGGCTCGACCGGCCGCTGGGAAGGCCTGCTGGCCTACACCCGCCGCGACGGCCACGAGACCGAGACGCAAGGGACCAACGCCTCGCGCACCGTCGCCCGCACGGTCGCCAACCCCGAGGACAACCAGTCCAACGCCGCGCTCGGCAAGCTGGTCTTCAACCTCGACGACCGCAACAAGTTCACCCTGACGCTCGACCACCTGGACCGCGACATCGACTGGAACGTGCTGTCGGCGATCGCGATCAGCCCGACGGCCTCGACCTCGGTGATCGGCCTGACGGCCTTCGACAAGATGCGTCGCGACCGCGTCAGCCTGGCCCACGTCTTCACCGGCGGCGACGGCTTCATCGAGAGCGCCCGCACCACCGCCTACTACCAGAACAGCACGACCCGGCAGTATTCGGCCGAGGACCGCAACACCGCCGCCGACCGCACCCGCGACGCCAAGTTCGACAACGAAGTGTTCGGCGGCGCGCTGGAACTGGTCAGCAAGGCGCAGCTTGGCGGCGCCGAGCACCGCATCGTCTGGGGCGCCGACGCCTCGCTGACCCAGCAGCAGAGCCTGCGCACGGGCACCGTGCCGCCGGCCGGCGAGACCTTCCCCAACCGCGCCTTCCCGACCACCGACTACACCCTGGTCGGCGCCTATGTGCAGGACGAATTCGCGGCCGGCCCGGTCACCTTCTACCCGGCCCTGCGCTACGACTACTACAAGCTGGATCCGAAGAACGACCCGCTGTTCACGGCCAACACTCCGGTGGGCCAGAGCGACTCGCACGTCTCGCCCAAGCTGTCGGCGGTGTGGAAGGTCGACGACCTGATCAGCGTGTTCGCCAACGCCGCCAGCGGCTTCAAGGCCCCCGCCCCGTCGCAGGTCAACAACGGCTTCTCGAACCCGACCAGCTTCTACACGGCCATCTCGAACCCCAACCTGAAGCCCGAGACCAGCCGCAGCTTCGAGCTGGGCGTGCGCCTGCGCCGCCCGACCTGGAACCTCGGCGTCACCGGCTTCACCGGCAAGTACGACGACTTCATCGAGCAGGTGCAGGTCAGCGGCGCGTTCACCGCCGCCAACCCGGCCGTCTATCAATACGTCAACCTGGCCGAGGCCGAGATCAGCGGCGCCGAGGCCCGCGGCGAGGTCCTGATCGGCGAGAACTGGCGCCTGATCGGCACGGCCGCCTACGCCCGCGGCTTCTCGACCAACACCGCCGGCGTCAGCACGCCGCTGCAGTCGGTCGATCCGGCCAAGTTCACGGCCGGCCTGTCCTACCGTGACCCGGCCGGTCGCTTCGGCGGCCAGTTCAACGTCATGCACGTGCAGAAGAAGTCGTTCGACAGCCTGGGCGTCACCTGCTCGGGGACCTGCTTCGCCCCGCCGGCGTTCAGCACCGCTGACCTCACCGGCTACTGGAACGTCACCCAGGCGCTCACCGTGCGCGGCGGCGTCTTCAACCTGACCGACGAAAAGTACTGGTGGTGGAGCGACGTGCGCGGCGCGACCACCACCGCGACCGCCACCCAGCCGGTGGTCGTCGACGGCTACACCGCTCCTGGCCGCAACTACAGCGTCTCGCTGGCGGTCAAGTTCTAGAGGTCGCTCCCCCGACCTCTTTCGAGACGCGCGGTCGTAATGTTGCGGCGACCGCGTGGCCCCGTCCTCCTCCGCGCCATGTCGGCCCGGCGCCTGGAGGACGGGGCGTTTTCGTATCTGGAAGGCCCCTTCGCGCCCGTCTTCGCATCGCCTTGAAAAGAACCGCAACACAGCGGCGCATCGGCCGGGACAAGCGCCCCGCCCCCTGCTAGCAACGGCGCGTTCCGCAAATGGGAGTCCGCATGCTGCGCCGCCTCTACGACTGGGTCATGGGCCTCGCCGCCTCGCGCCACGCCCCTACCAGCCTGTTCGCCGTCTCCTTCGCCGAAAGCTCGTTCTTCCCCGTTCCGCCCGACGTCATGCTGGCCCCGATGGTGCTGGCCCGGCCCGACCGCGCCTGGCGCTACGCGGCCCTCTGCACCCTGGCCTCGGTGCTGGGCGGCATCGTCGGCTACGGCATCGGCTTCTTCTTCACGGCCGGCGCGCAGCAGCTACTGGCCATGCTGGGCAAGCCGACCGCCCTGGCCGACGCCGAGTGCTGGTACAACCAGTGGGGCTCGTGGGTGATCATCGCCAAGGGCTTCACCCCGATCCCGTTCAAGCTGGTGACGATCACCTCGGGCCTGCTGCACTTCAGCTTCCCGATCTTCGTGGCCGCTTGCACCGCCACCCGCGCTGGACGCTTCTTCCTGGTCGCCTTCATCGTCAAGAAGTTCGGCCCCACCCTCCTGCCGGTGATCGAGCGCCGCCTGGCCCTCGTGGCCGGCGGTTTGATCCTGCTCCTTGTCATCGGTCTCGGCGCGAGCCATTTCCTGGGGGGAAGCAGCGGAGGCGCGTGCGCCGGATGACCACCGACACCCCGACGATCCAGGCCGGCCCTCTGGTTCCCAAGCGCCCGCCGCTGGACTGGATCGCCCGGCACTGGCCGGTCCTGGCCCTGGCCGCCAGCGCAACCATGCTGGGCGCGGCCCACGCCTTCGAGACCTTCGGAGGCCTGGCGCCCTGCCACCTCTGTCTCAAGCAGCGCGAGGTCTACTGGGTCGCCGGGACCGTCGGCCTGATCGCCGCGATCCTGCAGCGCACCGCCCTGTGGCCGCGCCTGCGCGCGCCGGCCCTGTGGCTGCTGGGCGCGATCTTCCTCTACGGCGCGGGCCTGGCGGCCTTCCACGCCGGGGTCGAGTGGAAGTGGTGGCCCGGTCCAAGCACCTGCACCGGCGGCGGCCTGGCCAAGTCCGACGACCTGGTGGCCATGCTGAAGGGCGCCAAGATCTCAGCCCCGATGTGCGACAAGGCCGCCTGGGTGTTCCTGGGCCTGTCGATGGCCGGCTGGAACGCTCTCGTCTCGCTGGGCCTGGCCGTCGTCTCGGCCTTCGCCGCCCTTCGCAAGCAGGAGGCCTGAACATGAGCGCCGCTCAGAAGAAAGCCGTTCCGCCCCGTCCCGGCCGCGGCGCCCAGGCCGCCCGCCTGGCCGAGATCCTGCGCGTCGACCAGGCCGGCGAACTGGCCGCCGTGCACATCTATCGCGGCCAGCAGGCCGTGATGAAGCACGCCCCCGGCCGCGAGCGCATCGCCGAGCAGCTGAAGGAGATGGAGGGCCACGAACAAGTCCACCTGTCGCGCTTCGACGAACTGCTGGCCGAGCGCAAGGTGCGTCCCACCCTGATGTCGCCCCTCTGGCGCCTCGCGGCCTTCACCCTGGGCGCCGGCACCGCCCTGATCGGTGACAAGGCCGCCCACGCCTGCACCGAGGCCGTGGAATCGGTGATCGAGAAGCACTATGCCGGCCAGATCGAGGAGCTGAAGGACCGCGACCCGGCCCTCGCCGCCGAGCTTTCCAAGTTCCGCGACGACGAGCTGATGCACCGCGACCTCGCCATCGAGGAAGGCGCCCACGAGGCGACGGCCTATCCCCTGCTCAGCGCCGTCATCCAGACCGGCTGCAAGGTGGCGATCAAGCTCAGCGAGAAGCTGTAGGGCCGGCCCTGGCGCATCGTCGGGGTCGTCGAGGGGGAAGACATGAGCGAAGCGACGGGCCAGCTCGTGGTCGGTGAAAGCACCGCCGCCATGGCCTACATCAAGGCGCGTCGGGGCCTGTCGCCCCGTCAGGCGAAGTTCATCCTGCTGATCAGCATGCTGGCCGTCGGCGTTCCCCTGGCCGCATGGTGGTCGGGATCGTGGTTGACGGCCTTCGTGTCGGTCGAGTTCGCCATGCTCGGCCTGGGCGTCGGCATCTTCATCATACAGCGGGCGACCGGGCCCACGCTGCGCAAGGCCCTCGCCGAGCGCGGCCAGGCCTACGAGCAGGCGCTGACCGTCCGCCTGACGCCCGAGGCCCTGGTCTACGACCTCGACGACCTGACGATGAGCGCCCGCTGGCCCTGCGTCACCGACCTCTACCAGACCCGCAAGTACTGGGTGTTCCTGGTCCAGAGCAGCGCCATGGTCCTGCCGCGGCGCTTCTTCCCAACCGAAGAGGCCGAACGCGCCTTCATCGCGCAGGCCCTGTCGCGGATGACCGACGCCGCGCGCGCCAGAAGCCCGGACGCGACCCGGTTCGTCGCCGCCTAGCGCGACCTCTTGGCCTGAGCCTCCGCCTCCCCTACCGATGGGCCCTGTCCATCGCGGGGAGTCGCCTTGCCCATCACGACCGTCCGGGCCGCCGCCCTCGTCGCCGCCCTGCCGCTGCTGATCGCCGCCGCGCCCGCCGCCAAGACGCCCAAGGCCGTGAAGCCGCTGCGCGCGCCGCCCACTGCCCAGACCCTGGCCACCGGCGGGGCGCTGAAGCCCGACCAGGCCGGCGTTCACATCGAGCATGTCGACCTTTCGATCGAGGTCTTCCCCGAGCGCAAGGCGATCGCCGGCGAGGCCGTGCTGGCCCTGCGCGCCGACCGCGACCTGCCCGCCATCGTGCTGGATCTCGATCGCGAGCTGCCGGTCTCGGCGGTGTCGCTGGACGGCCGCGCCCTGCCGGCCTCGGCCTGGCGCAACCCGGACGGCCGACTGATCATCACCCCGCCCGCGCCGATCGCCGCCGGCCACCCCGTCGCCGTGCGCATCCGCTATGGCGGCATACCCGTCGAGGCCAAGCGCGCCCCGTGGGACGGCGGCTTCGTCTGGGCCAAGACCCCCGATGGCCGCCCCTGGATCGCCACCGCCGTGCAGGGCGAGGGCTGCGACCTCTTCTGGCCGTGCATCGACCACCCGACCGGCGAGCCCGACCTCGTCGACCTGCGCGTCACCGTGCCCGCCCCGCTGTCGGCGCCGTCGGGCGGCGTGCTGGTCGACATCAAGGAAGACGGCGGCAAGCGCACCTTCCACTGGCGGATCAAGACGCCCAACACCTACGCCGTCGCCCTCAACATCGGCCCTTACGTCCAGCTGAAGGACACCTATAGGAGCCGCTTCGGCGACAGCTTCCCAATCGAGTTCTGGACGGTCGAAGGCAACGAAGCCAAGGCCCGCGGCCTGTTCTCCCAGTTCGCCCCGATGCTCGACTTCTACGAAGGGATGATCGGTCCCTACCCGTTCCGCAGCGAGAAGATAGGCGCGGTCGAGACCCCGCATCTCGGCATGGAGCACCAGACGCTGAACGCCTATGGCGCCGGCTACGCCCAGGAGATCTACGGCTTCGACTGGCTGCTGCACCACGAGCTGTCGCACGAGTGGTTCGGCAACCAGATGACCAATGTCGACTGGGACGACATGTGGCTGCACGAGGCCTTCGGCACCTACATGCAGCCGCTCTATTCGCAGTGGCTGCACGGCGACATGGAATACATGGTTCGCCTGAACGAGATGCGGGTGAAGAGCTTCAACAAATTCCCGATCGTCTCGGGCAAGCCGATGGAGGAAGAGGCTGTCTACGACGCCAAGGTCGGGCCGGGGACCGACATCTACTACAAGGGCGCCAACATGCTGCACACGTTGCGCGGCCTGATCGGCGACAAGGCCTTCTTCCAGGCCACGCGGGTGCTGGTCTATGGCCGCCCCGATCCCAAGCCTGGCAACTTCGCGCCGCGCTACGCGGTGACCGGCGACTTCATCAAGGCGGTGAACGACGCCACGGGCGCCGACTACGGCTGGTTCTTCAACGCCTATCTGCGCCACGCAGAGCTGCCGGACCTGGTCGAGACCCGCGAGGGCGATGACCTGGTGCTGGCCTGGAAGACGCCGGCCGGGCGCTTCCCGATGCCGGTCGAGATCAAGGTCGGCGACAAGCTGGTCACCCTGCCGATGACCGACGGGACGGGCCGGGTCCGGGTGGCGGCCGTTCCGGTGATCGTCGATCCGGCCTCGAAGATCCTGCGTCGCCAGCCCTATCTCGAGGCCTATCACGCCTGGAAGACGGCCAAGGACGCCAGCGACAAGGCCAAGGCCGATGGGGCCAAGGCCGCCAAGCCGAAATAGTCATCTTCCGTTGACCGTGTTCCTTCACGGTTTGCGAGGCATGCGGCCTTAGGACTCAGGTCTCCACCGCGAGCCGAGTCCATGTTGACGCCCAACCATGTCGTGACCGCCGCCAAGGCCGTTCTGTTCGTCGGCGCGGGGACCGCCGTGACCCTGATGCTAGGCCCCTACCAGGGCCTGGAGCAGGTGTTCGGCCTCAGCGACAAGGCCGCCCACGCCCTGGCCTTCGGCGGGCTGACGGCGGTGTCGTTCCTGGCCTTCCCGCGCATGCGCCGCAACGATCTGGCGGTCGCCGCGATCCTGCTGGGGGCCAGCATCGAGGTCGCCCAGTTCTTCGCCCATCGCAGCGCCAGCGTCACCGACCTGGCGGCCGACGCCGTCGGCGTGGCGGTGGTCTATCTGGCCAGCCACATCGAGGCCGTGCGCCGCGACGCCCGCGAGCGCGGGGCCATGGATTTCGCCGACATCTCGGCCCAGAAGAACCGCCGCCGTCGTCGCCGCTCCAGCGTGGTCATGCCCGGGGCCGAACCGGCCGAAGCCGAAAACGCCCGGAGCGGCTTTGCGGCCCGCGCCGCCGCGCGGTTCCCGCGCGGGGCGTGAGGCTTTAGCGGATCACGTGATCCGCTTGACGCTGACCGGGTCACTGCCCGGGAAGCTTTCTTCCAGGCCCTCGTCGAGCAGGGCTTCCTGGCGGCTCTCCGAGCACTCGACCTTCTCGGCCAGCTGGTCGTGCTTCTCGCCCTCGGCCAGCGGCTTTTCGGCCAGCTTGGCGTGCGGCGCCTCGATATGACGGTCCTCGGGCTTCAGCTTGGCCTCCGAAGCCGCGTCGGCGGTGCTGGACGCCGTGCCGTGCGTGAAGTGGCGGCCGTCTTCCTGATGATGCTTGTGACCGATCATGATCGGCTTCTCCCGTTCTTCGCCCGAAGGGGCGTCGGGAAGTAAACCCGCCGACCAAGGTGAGGGTTGCTGCACCGGACCAGAAACAGGCCAGGCGTCGACTACCAGACAACCGCCGCGAAGCGCGCTATGCAAACCGGATGCAAAAGTCGCTTCCGCTGCTCGCCTGTCTCCTGCTCGGCGCCTGCGCCGCCACGCCGACACGCGCGCCGGGTCCCACGCCGAGCCTGGCCGTCGAGACCCGCAGCTACGCGACCACGCCCTTGCCCCCGCCGGTCGACCTGCCGCCGGTCGAGGCTTTCGCCGCCGCCGGCTTCACCGCCCCCGACGGCGTGCGCCTGCCCTATCGCCTGTTGTCGCCCAACACCAAGGAGCGCCTGCCGCTGGTCGTGGTGCTGCACGGCTCCGGCGCGGTGGGCGACGACAACAAGGCCCAGATGGGCGCCTTCGCCCGCAGCTGGGCCCGCCCCGAGACGGCCAAGGCCTTCCCCGCCTTCGTGCTCGTCCCCCAGGCCCCGACCCGCACGGCCGACTACGCCAAGGGCGCCGACCGCTTGCTGGCCTCGCGTCCGGGCGCCAGCCTGCCGGCCATCCTCGCCCTGATCGACGACCTGGCGACCCGCCTGCCGATCGACACCGACCGCATCTACCTCGTCGGCTTCTCGATGGGCGGTTCGGCGGCGATGAACGCCGCGGCCGCGCAGCCGGGCAAGTTCGCGGCCGTGGTCGCCTTCTCCGGCGTGCCGCCCGAGCGCAGCCAGGCCGCCAAGGTCGCCCCGACCCCGGTCATGATCATCCACGGCGACAAGGACCGCGAGAACCCCTACGCCCCCGACCTGGCCTGGGCCGGCGCCCTGGCCGACGCCGGCGGCGCGGTGCGCTTCGTCTCCTACCGCGGCATGGCCCACGTCGTGCCGCCCGACATGATGCATGACAGCGCCTGGCGCGAATGGCTGTTCGCGCAGAAGCGCGGGAAGTGAGGCCTTCCCCTCGCACGCCATCCCATTCTCCCGTCATTCCCGCCCTCGTGGCGGGAAACCCTGGTTCCGCTGACACGTGAGATGCAAGCGGCGTGCTGAGCACGCCGCCCCATCCGCTCTTGCGGCTGACAGAGGGGTTCCCGCCACAAGGGCGGGAATGACGGGATGATTTGGTAAGCGCGGTTGGGGGGGCGCCCTAAAGCCCCGCCCGCGTCAGGGCCTCGCGCACCACCTCGGGCGCGTGGTCGATGACCCGCAGATAGGCCAGCATGGCCGCGTCGGGACGGGCCTCGCCGTGTTCCAGCTCGCTCAGCGTCGGCAGGGGGATGGCGAAGGCGCGGGAGAATTCGGCCTGCGAGAGACCGCTGCGCCAGCGCACGGCCTGAACCAGGGCGCGGGAAGACCGGACCTCGCTGGGCGCGGCCTTGTCGTCGATGGCGAGATCGGTGGTGGTCACGGCCATAGGATCGCTCCCTTTGCTGCTCTTCTCCCCACGGCCTCTCTATACCCGCTCGATTGCACAAATTCGACGGTCGGGAGTCGTCAATACGACGGTTCGGAGGCTAGAGCGGCCGCAGGGTCAGCGCAGGAAGTTCACCCCTGGGGCTTGGCCAGCAGCGCCCGCGCCTTGACCTCCACCGCCTCGACGCCCTTCAGCGGGTCGCCGGCGTCGTCGAGGATGTTGGAGAAGCGCTTGAGGTCCTGGGTGCTGATCCGCTTGATCTTGCGGTCGCGCGCCCATTCCATGCCGATCATCTGGCCCAGCTTGCAGGCCTTGGGCAGCAAGGCCGGCTTCTCGGACGCGCCGCCCTTGTTGATCAGCTTGGTGACGATGTCGTTCCAGTTGGGCGATCCAGGGAAGCACAGCGACAGGTCCTGGCAGTTGCCCGTCCAGAAGCGCTTGTACCAGCGGGCGTGCTCGTCGTTCTCGAACCGCAGACTGCGCGTGGGCTGGACCACGTTCAGGCAATCGCCGCGCACGAACTCCTGCGCCGACGCGGAGCCGGCCATCACGCCGGCGAGCAGCAGGGCCGTCGCCCCGATAGGAAACCGCAACTTCATCCTCCAAGACCCTCCCCCCACGGAGGATGCCCACGCCGCCTTTAATCCCGCGCTTCGGACAGAAATGCGGCCGTCGCTTCAATGACTTCGACGAGCGTGAGTCTCTCTATCGTCACCCCTTCGGGCAGGCTTGAAAAGAGCCTGGTGGGGGCGGCCGCGTCGAGCATGACGAACACGCCGCGATCGTCGGCCCGGCGGATCAGGCGGCCGAAGGCCTGGCTGATGCGAGCGCGGGCGATGGAGTCGTCATAGCCCTTGCCGCCGAACTTGGTCCGCCGGGCCTTGTGCAGGATGTCCGGCCGCGGCCAGGGCACGCGATCGAAGACCAGCAGGCGCAAGGATCGGCCTGGCACGTCCACGCCGTCACGGATCGCGTCGGTGCCCAATAGGCAGGCGTCCTCCTCGGCCCGGAAGATGTCGACCAGGGCGCCGGCCTCCAGCGGATCAACGTGCTGGGCGTAGAGCGGCAGGCCCTTGTCGGCCAGCGGGGCGGCGATGCGCTCGTGCACGGCCTTCAGCCGGCGGATGGCGGTGAACAGCCCCAGCGCCCCGCCGTTGGCGGCCAGGAAGAGCTCGCGCATGGCGGCCGAGACCTGGCGCGCGTCCTCCTTGTTGACGTCTGTGACGACGAAGGCGCGGGCGTTCTTCTCGTAGTCGAAGGGCGAGACCAGGCGCAGCACCTTGGGCGGCTGCGGCAGGCGGGCCGCGCCGGTGCGCATCTCGGCCAGGGCGAACGGATCCTCCAGCGCCGGATCGACCAGGGTGGCGCTGGTCACCAGCACACCATGGGCGGGGCTCAGCACCGCCGCGCGCAGGGGCTCGGTCGGATCCACCCAGTGGCGGCGGCAGGCGGCGTCGACGACACGGCCGTAGAGGAAGGTGGCCTCGAACCAGTCGACGAAGTCGGGATCGTCCTCGGCGTCCTCGTCGATGGCCTTGAGGATCGAACGCCAGGCCGGCAGGGTCATGCGCGCCCGGCGATCCAGCCCTCGTAGCGCGCCTTCGATGCGGGCGCGTTCGGACGGGCCCAGATGCTCGGCGTCCTCGTCGAGCACGTCCTCTAGCTGGCGGGCCAGGGCCAACAGCGGAGCCTCGATGCCGGCCAGGGCGCGGGCGGCCTCGCCGGCCCGCTCGCGCACCAGCTCGACGGCGGGACGGGCGGCGCACTGCATGCCCTGCTCGGGCGTGCCCCGCTCGCTGGAGCGGGCGCGCAGCTGCTCGATGACGGCCACGAGGTAGTTCTCGATCGGCCCGATCGGATTGACCTGGCCGTCGGGCGGCGCGATCCGGCCCGACCAGCCCTCGCCCGGCAGGGCGGTGGCGGCCTGGATCACGGCGCTCAGGGCCTGGCGGGCGCTTTCCTTGTCGCCCAGGATGTCGAGCAGCCGGGCCTCCAGCCCCCTGCCCCGCCGCCCGCGTCCCTCGGGACCACGGATCCAGCGGCGCAGCTCGGCGGCCTCGGCGCCGGAGAGCGCGGCGGAGAAGGCGCTGTCGGCGGCGTCGAACAGGTGGTGGCCCTCGTCGAACACCACCCGCTTGACCGCCGTCGTCTCGTTGTCGCCCTTCAGCCCCCGCGCCGCGCGAGCGCCGTCGAAGGCCGCCTGGGTCATGACCAGGGCGTGGTTGGCGATCACCAGGTCGGCGCGCTTAGAGGCCCGCACGGCCTTTTCGATGAAGCAGACGCGATAATGCTGGCAGCCGGCGTGGATGCACTCGCCCCGGCGATCGACCAGGTTGGCGGCGCTCGCCTGGGCGGACGGCGGCACGGCGAACAGCGTCGGCAGCCAGGCCGGATAGTCGCCGCCGGTCATGTCGCCGTCGCGGCTGATCCGCGCCCAGCGCGCGGCCAGGGCCAAGCCCACCAGATCGCCATTGCCCAGTTGGGCGCTGTTGACCTGCTCCTGCAGGTTCAGCAGGCACAGATAGTTCTCACGCCCCTTGCGCACTACGGCCTTGCGGGCGCGCACCAGGGCGTCGGGATAGATGGCGGCGCTCTCGCGCTCGATCTGGCGCTGCAGGGCGCGGGTATAGGTGCTGATCCACACCGACGGCCCATTGACCTCGGCCCAGACGCTGGCGGGGGCGAGGTAACCGAGCGTCTTGCCAACGCCGGTGCCGGCCTCGGCCAGCATCATCCGCGGCTCACCTTCCCGCTCCCTCGGCTGGAAGGCGTAC
Source organism: Caulobacter sp. GW821-FHT10A10 (assembly GCF_059415745.1). Lineage (NCBI taxonomy): Bacteria > Pseudomonadati > Pseudomonadota > Alphaproteobacteria > Caulobacterales > Caulobacteraceae > Caulobacter > Caulobacter sp. GW821-FHT10A10. Next base: position 158,683 of record NZ_JBWKNV010000006.1, read on the forward strand.
GAGGCCTCGCGGGCGTAGGCGTCCTGGGCCTCGCGCACCTCGTCCAGGCCGGCGCGGGCCAGCAGCGACTTCAGGCGCTCGCTGGCGGCCTCGGGGTCGATCGGACGCGACAGCGGCTCGCCGACCGGGGCCTGGTCTTCCCACTCGACAAGCCGCGACCAGACGTCGAGGCCCGAACTCCTGAACTGGTTGCCGACCGGAACCGAGCGCAGCGCGCCGACTACCGCCGCCCCCCAGGCCCAGCCGGCCCGAGCCAGGGTCTCGGCCACGGCCAGGGCCTCCTCCCGCGACGGGCGGGGCGTCAGGGCCAGTTCGCGCAGCAGGGCGTCGGCGGCCTCGCGCAGGGTCTCGGCCTGGGCGGCCGCGCCGCGCGGCTCGGGCAGGCCAAGGGCCATGGCCAGGCCCACGGCCGACGGCGCGCAGAAGGTCGCCGGGCGGGTGAAGGCGTAGAGCTCCAGCACGTCGAAGATCGCCGGGCTGCGGAACGGCGCATGCAGGTTCAGGCGCTTGGCGGTCATGGCCGCGTGGGCCACCAGCACCGGCCCATGTTCGAACAGGTCGCGCGCGTCCGGCGGCCGGATCACGCGGCCGCCCGTCTCGCCCGGGCGCGCGCCGCCGTCGGCCACGCCGGCGCGCGGGCCCGGCAGCACCACCAGGGCCGGGGCAAGGTCGAGACTCGAAGGAAGGGCGCTCACGGCCCGCTGATTAACACTTCGCGGCGGCGAAACGAACGGGGAACTGCGCTCTCGCGCGATGACCGTCCCAAGCTTCGCCCTAGGATCGCTGTCGGCTCCGGCGGCGTTAGCGGCAAAACGTCCACCTGGGAGACCCCGCCCGATGCGCCCGCTGATCCCGAGCCTCATCTTGCTTCTGGCGCTGTCGGCCTGCGCCAGCAATCCGGCCCCGCGCGACACCGTCGCAAGGCTGGATCCGAGCCAGCCGCGCTACGACACCGCCAAGTGCCGCAAGGCCCGGGCCGAAGCCGAGCAGTACAACGACCACCGCATCGTCCGCGCCGTGGTCGGCGTCGGCGGCAATGTCGTGGTTCCGTTCGCCGGCGCGGCGGCGGGCACGGCGCTGAGCCACCGGCTGGAGAAGAAGAAGGCCAAGCTGAACCACGCCGTGGCCAAGGCCTGCCTGGACGATCCCCTGGCCCAGAAGGCGGTCGCGGCGCGCTAGAGCGCCAGGGCCTGCTCCAGGGCGAAGGCCAGCGACAGGGCCGCGCCGGTGGTCAGCAGGGTGCGCAGGCGGGGGCGCCAGGCGGGGCCCTCGTGGCTGGTGACGTCCCACAGCCACTGCAACAGGAACACGAACAGGAAGCCGGAAAGCTGCCAGGCGGCGCCAAAGCGCTCGGCCCCCAGCATCAGCGCCACCCCGGCCAGCGGCGGCAGCAGCGACAGCGCCAGCGTCAGCCAGCGCGGACGGATATGGTCGATCTCGAGCCCGCAGCGCACGCCGCCGAGATAGGACAGCATGGCCGTCGAATAGGCCAGCAGGGCCACCAGGGCCGGGCCGCGCTGCGAGACGGGACCGTAACAGAACAGGCCCGAGGCGGCGACGAAGGGAACCAGGGTCGCCAGGCCGAACACCCATACGGTGCGCGGAACCGGCACGCGCTCGCTCACGTGATCCGTCGTCAAGATCAGCACTCCTTCGGAAGGCTCGAGAGCCATCCCCCCACCCCGTCTGCGGCCGCCAGCGTCCCGCCGGTCGCGTAACTCACAGCAACGATAGACCAGACCGCGCGTCGAATTGTTTCACCCGTCGCGGGTTTGCGTCGAAACGATGACTATCACCCAGGTCGGCGCGCAGGTCCACTTGGGATGCATGGGGGAAGCACTCGGGGATGCTCCGACCAAATACGAAGACGCCCCCGGCACTTGCGTCCCGGGGGCGTCGTCTGGATCGGGTGCTGATCTCAGGCCTAGTAGGCCGAGAGGCGCTTCAGGGTCTCGCCGTCCAGGCCGCCGGAGGTCGGCAGGCTCTGGTCGCGCTGGAAGGCCTGGATGGCCATGCGCAGGGCCGGCGACGACGCGCCGTCCTGCGGACCCTGGTAGTAGCCGAGGCGCGACAGGGCGCGCTGGGCGGTGGCCATGCCGGCCGACGGCGCGGCGGCGGCGGTCGCCACCTGGGTCGTGCGCGGCGCGGCGGCCAGGCGCGAGCGGAACGACTCGGCAGAGCGTTCGGCGATGCGCTGGCTTTCCGGGGTCAGCTGGCCGCGCAGGCGGGTGGCCTGGGTGCGGGCCTCGCCGTCGCCGGCGCGGGCCGCGATCAGGTACCAGCGATAGGCCTCGGCAGGGTTCTGGGCGACGCCCGTGCCCTTCTCGTACAGCCGGCCCATGTTGAACTGGCTGTCGACCAGGCCGGCCTCGGCCGCCTTGCGGAACCAGTTGGCCGCCGTCGTCCAGTTCTGCGGACCGCCCTGTCCGCGCGAGGCGAACAGGCCGACATTGTGCATGGCGCTGGCGTCGCCGCCCTGGGCCGCGCGCTCGTACCAGCGGCGGGCCTCGGTCGGATCCTTCTTCAGGCCGCCCTCGCCCATCTCGTACATCTTGGCCAGCACGAACTGGGCCTTGGGCAGGCCGAGATTGGCGGCCTTGCGCAGCGGGGCGATGCCGGCGCGGTCCTTGGCTTCCAGCAGGCTGACGGCGTCGGCGAACAGGGCCTCGCCGGTGTCGGCGGCCGGCTCGGCGGCAGGCGCCGGCGTCGGCGCGGCGGCCGGCGCGGTCGTCGTTTGCGAGACCGGCGTCACCACCGCCATGGCCACGCGCGGCTGGGCCGGGGTGGTGTCGGCTTCGGCCGACTTGATCTCGACGTCCGAGGCGCGACCGGCGATGGCCTTGGCCACACGGTCGTTGACGCCGACGCCATCGCGATCGGTCTTCAGGGTGGCGGCGGCCATGCCCACGCCCAGCACGGCGGCGCCGCCCGAGACCAGCAACGCCGCGACCAGGGTCGACGAGGCGCCGCGCTTGGACTTCTTGGGCAGGGCCTTGCCGAAGCCGGCGAACAGCGACTTGGCCGGAGCCTTCTCGGGCTTGGCGGGCTTGATCTTGGCCTTGCTCTCGGCGCCGGCGGCCGCGGCGCGGGCGGCGGCGCGGGCCTGCTCGATGACCTCGCGGGTCGACATCGGGCGGGTCGCGACGGGCGCGGCCTGCGGCTCGGGATCGAAGGCGTCGGCCTCGAAGGCCGGCTCGTGGACCGGCGGGGTCACGGCGAAGCCGTCGGCGGCCTCGAAGTCCTCTTCGGCGAAGCCGGGCGCTTCGGGCTCCTCGATCGGGAAGTCCGGCTCGAACGCGGCGGGCGCGCTGAAGGCCGGGGCCGGAACGGGCGCGGCGGCCGGCGGGAAGCTCGGCTGCGGGAAGGTCGGCTGCTCGAACACGTCCTCGCTGACGGCCTCGCCACCGAACGAGAAACGGTCCTCGCCGAAGGGCGAGTGCGCCGCGGGCGCCTGACGGACCGGGGCCGGCGCGGGGGCCGGGGTCTCGGCCAGGCGACGCTGGGCGTCGGCCAGGCGGGTGTCGATCTTCTCGCGGGCCTCGTCGAGCAGGCGCGCGGTGCGCTCTTCCGACTGGCGGATGCGGTCGATCAGTTCCTGCGAGCTGCGCTCGGCGCGCTGGTTCAGGCGGTCGGTAACCCTAACCACCTGGTCGCCGACGTCGTCGATGGCCAGAGCGTTGCGGCGCTCCGAGGCGCTGATGCGCTCGGCCAGCTTCTCGGTGATGCGGGCGATCTCGACGCCCAGCTTCTCGAGGGCCTCGGCCTGGACGCTGTCGTTGCGATTGAGCTTGTGCTCGACGCTGGCGGCGATGCGCGCCACCTCGCCGCCGACCTGCTCGATGGCGTTGGCCTGGCGGGCTTCCGAGGTCTGGATGCGGCGATTGAAGGCGTCGGCCAGACCGACGACCTCGCGACCCATGCGCTCGATGGCCTGGGCCGAGCGCTGCTCGGCCGCCTGGATGTGGGCGGTCATCTCGCCCAGCTTGCGCTCCATGCGGTCGAAGCGGCCGTCGGCCGTCTCGCGCAGCTTGGCGGCCATCTCGACGCGGGCGGCCTCCATCTTGGCCGACAGGCTGCCGGCCAGTTCCTCGAGGCGCTTCTGGGCGCTGCCGCCATCGCCCTCGACGGCCGACAGGCGGTTGTCCAGGGCCGAGAACGAGCCGCCCAGCGCCTGCAGCGCCTCAGCGGTGCGGGCCTCGGCGGCTTCCAGGCGCTCCTGCAGACGAGCGACGACTTCTTCCACCACGGCCGAGGCCGGAGCGGCTTCTTTCGCCGCCACCTTGGCTTCCAGCGAGGCCAAGGTCTCGCGAGTGCGGCTTTCGCCTTCGTAGAGGTGATTGGCCACGCGGCCTACGGCGCTTTCCAGCGCGCGCAGGGCCTCGGCCGAGCGCGGGCCGGCGGCCTCGTTCTCGATGCGGCGCAGGCGTTCGGCGTTGCGGTTCTGGTCGGTCTTGATCTCGTCGGCCAGCCCCTCGAAGCGGGCGGCGACGGCGATCTGCTCGCGCTCGGAATTGGACAGGCGCTGCAGCGCGCCGCGCACCGACTGGTCGATGCCGGTGATGGCCTGGGCCGAGCGGGCCTCGGCGGCCTCGATGCGCTGGGTCAGGCGGTCGAGCGCGGTGGCCATCCGGCCCACCTCGTCGGCGGGATGTTCGGGAGCCTCGATGCGCGGCGGCGCTTCGGCGCGGTCGGCCTCAAGGTAAATGGCGCGGCCGTTCGAACGGCCAGTATCGTTAACGGGATCGGCGGGCGGAGCATCGAAACCGGCGGAATCGCCTTCGATGATCATCCGGTTCAGCCACTCACCGAGGGTCATGCCCGAGCGACGGGCGAGGTCCTTGGCGACCTCCCGTGCTTTCGGGTCGATTCCCTTTACGCTCCATGGAGCCGCGGCAGTCATGCGAATCGTTCTCCCCGCACCTGGGGACCCACGCTAGTCACCGATTCCTAGCGTGTAAACGCGACCGAAACGCTAGATGTAGCGTTCCTGTGGACAGGTTAACAGACACAGTTACCAAGGTATGTACAGAGGATTCGGTTCCCGTGTGTTAACGCACATTAACCTATTGCCAGGCCGATTGTCGCAGGCCATTTCGCGGCCATGGACATGATCCCGACCCTGATCGCAGGCGCGACGACGATCGCCCTGACCGTGCTTTTCGGCTGGCTGGGCGCGCGTCCTTCCAACCCCGCAAGGGGTCCGCGCATGGCGCCGTGGCGCCCGCTGATGATGGTGACGGCGGTGGCGACCCTGCTTCTGGCCGCTCACGCGCTCAATCTGCTGGGCTTTAAGACGGGCGACCCGCGCTATTAGGTCGCGGCCGCTTGGTCAGTCCGGAGACCCCTCCGGACGACATCAGGCCGATATCGGCGAGCAGGAACGGGATCGCCCAGCGACGAGGTGCCGCAATGTAGCGCGGCTGCCAGACCGGATCGTACTTGTCCTTGTAGCGCCGCACGCCCTGGAAATTGTAGATTCCCTCGCCGCGCTCGTAGAGCAGACGGCCCACGCGCGACATGATCGGGGCCAACGGCCGGTCGTCCAGGCCCGCCAGCGGGGCCATGCCGAACTCGAACGCCGTATAGCCCTCCGCCTTGCCCCACTGCAGGAGCTCGACGAACAGGTAGTCCATGATGTTCTTGGGCGCCTCGTCGGAGTAGCGCATCAAGTCCATCGAGAACGAGGCCTTGTGGGCCGTGGTCCACAGGGTGGCGAAGGCGACGATGCGGCCTTCCGAGCGCACCAGGGCGACCGGGAACTCGGCGACGTAGCGCGGATCGAAGCCGCCCATCGAGAACTGCTTCTCGCCGCCGGCGTGGTGGGCCAGCCAGGCGTCGGAGATCACCCGCAACTCGGCCATCACCGTCATGGCCGCGCCGGCCGGGATCATCTCGAAGGTCGCCCCGCCCTCGCCGGCCTTGCGCCAGTTGCGGCGCAGGACCTCGCGACGGCGACCGGCCAGGGAGAAGCTCTCCAGCGGCACCACCGCGCTCTCGCCGGTCTTCTGGATGGCCAGGCCCAGGTCCACGGTGTCAGGCAGGTCCTCAGGGCCGAGCGCGTAGAAGCCGGCCCGCGCCGCGTGGGCGTCGGCCAGTTCGCGGAAGCGCCAGAACAGCTCCATGCGCTCGTCGTCGCGGCCCACGGGCGGTCCCATGGCGATCCACGAGCGGCGGCGTACGCCGAACATCAGGAAGCTCTCGCCCGAGGCCGAGAACAGGAAGCGCTTGTCGCCCAGCAGGGCCAGGTTCGAGGCCGGCTCGGCGGCTTCGGCCTTGGCCAGGATCGCCCGCACGCGGTCGAAGTCGGGATCGGTGTCGTCCACGACCGGCGGCGTCGCCGGGGTGGCGATCAGACGCCACAGGCCGATGCCCATCAGCACCACCGCCGCGGCGATCGACGAGCGGATGGCCCGCGCGGCCTCCTTGTCGCCCATGATCCGCATCCACGAGCGGTCGGCGTATTCGGTGTGATGGAACATCCACCAGCCCAGGAAGGCCGCCCCGCCGATGGCCGCGGCCGCCGACAGCAGCCAGCCGGGCGTGATCTCCATCCGCGACAGGGCCGCCTTGCGGGGGAAGGCCTCGTGGAACGGCACGATGGCCAGGAAGAAGGCGCTCAGCATCGCCGTCTCTTCCCAGTTCAGACCCTTGAAGATCGCCAGCACCGCGCCGGCGGCCAGCATCACCAGCGTCGCCCACCAGGCCGCGTCCAGCCGCGCGCGCAGGCCGAAGGCCAGCAGCACCAGCACCAGACCCAGGATCGACGAGACGAAGTGGCTGATCTCGATCAGCGCCGACGGCGCGAAGGCCAGCAGGATGGCGAAGCGCGTGGGTTCCGACGGCGTCGCGCCCGAGGCCAGCAGCAGCACGCCGGCCGAAGCGGCCAGGATCGCCGCCAGAGTCGGCGCGATCGCCAGGGCGGCGGGTCTCAGTTCTGGCGCGGACATCAAGACCCCTGATCGGCGAATCCCGGACCGGGAAACGTCATCGGCGCTTCTATAACGCCTTAGGGGCGCTCCCGTCGCGCATCGCGATGCGAACGATCGTTTGAATCGACTTGCTCCCAGCGTTCCGTGGCGTAGTCTGCCCTCCGAAGCGGGCCGCCAAGCGCCCGAGACGAACCAGGGAGCCCCCGCCATGGCCGATTTCGGCGCCACCGAACTCGACACCTTCCGCGCCGAGACGCGCGCCTGGCTGGAGGCCAACTGCCCGCCGTCCATGCGCACCCCGATGGCCGACGAGAAGGAAGCGCCCTGGGGCGGCCGCAAGGCCCAATGGAAGAACCCCGACGCCAAGCTCTGGCTCGACCGCATGGCCGACAAGGGCTGGACCGCGCCGATGTGGCCCAAGGCGTACGGCGGCGGCGGGCTCTCGAAGGCCGAGAACAAGGTGCTGGAGCAGGAGCTCCGCCGCATCAAGGCCCGCCCCGCCCTGATGAGCTTCGGCGTCTGGATGCTGGGCCCCGTGCTGCTGGAATACGCCACCGAGGAGCAGAAGCAGCGCTTCCTGCCGTCGATCGTCCGCGGCGAGACCCGCTGGTGCCAGGGCTACAGCGAACCCGGCGCCGGCTCCGACCTCGCCGCCCTGCAAACGAAATGCGAGGACAAGGGCGACCACTGGCTGATCAATGGCCAGAAGGTGTGGACCAGCTACGCCGACCAGGCCGACTGGATCTTCTGCCTGGTGCGCACCGACACCGCCAAGAAGCACGAGGGCATCTCGTTCGTGCTGTTCGACATGACCTCGCCCGGCGTCGAGGCCCGCCCGATCAAGCTGATCAGCGGCTCCTCGCCGTTCTGCGAGACCTTCTTCGACAATGTGAAGGTCCCAAAGGAGCAGCTGGTCGGCAAGGTCAACGGCGGCTGGGAGATCGCCAAGCGCCTGCTCCAGTACGAGCGCCAGAACATCAGCGCCTCGGGCTTCGGCGGAAACGCCGGGCTCGACGTGGCCGAAGCCGCCAAGACCCATGTCGGCGTCGACAGCGAGGGCCGCATCGCCGACGGCGACCTGCGCACCCGCATCGCCGCCCACAAGATGGACGCCCACGCCTTCCTGCTCACCGTCCGCCGGGCCGAGGCGGAGTCCAAGACCGGCTCGGGCCCCAGCGCCGCCGTCTCGATCATCAAGTACGCCGCCGCCAAGATGAACCAGGAGCGCACCGAGCTGCTGGTCGAGGCCCTGGGCCTGCAGGGCCTGGGCTGGGAGGGCGAAGGCTTCACCCCCGACGAGATCGCCGCCCTGCGCGCCATGCTGCGCGCCAAGGGCAACTCCATCGAGGGCGGCACCAGCGAGGTGAACCTCAACGTCGTCGCCAAGCGCGTGCTTGGCCTGCTGGATCACCAGTGAGACGCTCCCGCTGACGCTGGGAGAAAGCTCATGATCGAGTTCTGGTACGAGTTCGCCTCCACCTACTCCTATCCCGCCGCCATGCGGGTGGAGGCCCTGGCCGAGCAGGCCGGGGTGGCGGTGCTGTGGCGGCCGTTCCTGGTCGGGCCGCTGTTCCACGAGCAGCAGGGCCTGACCGACAGCCCGTTCAACGCCTTCCCGGTCAAGGGCGACTACATGTGGCGCGACCTGGCGCGGGTCTGCGACCGCGAGGGCCTGCCGCTGCATCACCCCAGCCAATTCCCGCGCAACGGTCTCCTCGCCGCCCGCATAGCCATCTGCGGGCTGGAAGACGGCTGGACCCCGGCCTTCAGCCGCGCCGTCTACCAGGCCAACTTCGTCGACGACCTCGATATCTCCAGCCCCGAGGTCCTGGCGCCTCTGATCGCCAGTGTCGGCGCTGGACCTGAGCACGTCCTGGCCGCCGCCCAATCGGCGCCGGTCAAGGACCAGTTGAAAGACCACGTCCGCCAGGCCCGCGAACGCGGCCTGTTCGGCGCCCCTTCCTTCGTCACCGCCGACGGCGAGCTCTTCTGGGGCAACGACCGTCTCGAACAGGCCCTCGAATGGGCCGTCCGTCATCAAGACCCGGAGCAAGCCTGACATGGCCGTCCTGACCGAAGAACAGACGATGCTGCGCGACGCGGCCCGCAGTTGGGCCCAGGAGAGCGCCCCGGTCTCGGCCCTGCGACGCTTGCGCAACGAGGGCTCAAAGCAGAGCTTCGACCCGGCCGCCTGGGGCGAGATGGGCCAGATGGGCTGGGCCGGCGTGGTCGTGCCCGAGGCCCATGAAGGCTCGAGCTTCGGCTATCTGGGCCTCGGTTTGATCCTGGAGGAGACCGGCAAGACCCTGGCCGCCTCCCCGCTCCTCTCCACCGCCCTGATCGCCGCCAGCGCCCTGGAACTCGGCGGCTCCGACGCCCAGAAGGCCGCCTGGCTGCCGAAGATCGCCGCCGGCGAGATCGTCGCGTCCCTGGCCGTCGACGAGCACGCCCACCACAACCCGACGCGGATCGGGACGGCGACGAAGCTCGGCCATAAGGAGTTCGGCGGCTACACGATCAACGGCGCCAAGACCTTCGTCCTCGACGGCGAAGCCGCCGACCTGCTGATTGTCGCCGCCCGCACCTCGGGCCAGAGCGGCGAAACGGACGGGATCACCCTGCTGCTCGTTCCCGGCGACGCTCCGGGCGTCACCCGCACCCACCTGGCGCTGGCCGACAGCCGCGGCGCGGCGCGGATCGAGTTCAAGGACGTGCAGGTTCCCGCCGACGCCGTCCTCGGCCAGGAAAGCCACGGCTGGGCGATCCTCGAGCCCGTGCTCGACCGCGCCTATGCGGGGCTGGCCGCCGAGATGCTGGGCACGGCCACGGCCGCCTTCGAGATCACCCTCGACTACCTGAAGACCCGCACTCAGTTCGGCCAGGTGATCGGAACCTTCCAGGCCCTGCAGCACCGCGCCGCCAAGTGGTTCACCGACCTGGAGACCACCCGCTCCTGCGTCGAGGCGGCGCTGGAGGCCTTCGACGCCGGCGCCGACAGCCGGGCGCTCGCCTCCCTCGCCAAGGCCAAGGCCAGCGAGGTTCTGCACCTGGCCTCCAACGAGATGGTCCAGATGCACGGCGGCATCGGCATGACCGACGAGCACGACGCGGGCCTCTACATGAAGCGCGCCCGCGTGGCCGAAGCCCTGTTCGGCGGGGCCTCGTTCCACCGCGACCGCTACGCGCGGCTGATGGGGTTCTAGACGAGGCGGGCGGGACCTTCACCCTAGGAACCGCCCTCCCCGCGACCGGTTCTCCTGCCTTACCGCAAAGCGCAGGAGCCCCCATGAGCACCGATCCCAACGACAAGGCCGCCGTCGAGAAGCGTCTCTGGAAGGAGATCGACGACGCCCGCTTCGGCATGCTGGGCCTCGTGCACAGCCACCAGCACTTCCAGCCGATGACCGCCTTCGCCGAGCCGGAGGACGGCGCGATCTGGTTCTTCACCCGCGACGACACCGACCTGGCGCAGGCCGTCTCGGCCGACGGCGGCGACGCCATGTTCGTGGTCCAGGCCAAGGACGGCGATTTCCAGGCCTGCATCGGCGGCCGGCTGAGCCGCGACCACGACACCGCCCGCATCCAGCGCTGGTGGTCGCCCGTGGTCGCCGCCTGGTATCCCGACGGCAAGGACGACCCGCACCTGACCCTGCTGCGCCTGAACGCCCGCGACGCCGAACTGTGGATCTCCAAGGGCGGCGCCGTGCGCTTCGCCTGGGAGATCGCCAAGGCCAACCTCACCGACAGCACGCCGGACCTGGGCGACCGGGCCCATATCGGCATCGCCTGACGTCCGACGACGGACGATCAGCGAGACCCGGCCGCGCCGCCCGACGGCGCGGCCTTTTCGTTGCGTCACCTTGCGACCACCCCTTGATTTCTTTGTAGTTTCGCCGGTGATCAACACTCTTTGTCGGGAACCCGACATAAGCCATATAGTCGGAGCTATTGTAAGCCATATGGCCGCAATATAGCCCCATCTCGATTTACTTCCGGCGGCGCCTGCATTGCGTCGGCTACCTGACAGCGCCGCACCCCAGTCCTGCCTATAGCTTGCAACCCTTGCCGCAAGCCGGCGTTCGATTCGCCATGACAGGGCCTTTACACCCCTTGAAGAACCGTCTGCTCGCTTCCTTGTCCCCCGAGGACTTCGGCTACATCGCCGCCCAGCTGTCCCATCAGGACCTGGAGAAGGGGAAGCTGCTGTACGATCCCGGCGATCAGATCGACACGGTCTACTTCCCGCACGACTGCGTCATCTCGCTGATGACGCTGATGGAGAACGGCGCGGCCATCGAATCCGCCACCGTCGGCCGCGAGGGCGGCCTCGGGCTGATGGCCGCCATCTCGCCGCGCCAGTCGCTGTCGCGCGCCATCGTCCAGGCGCCCGGCGGCGTCTCGCGGATCAGCGCCGCGGCCCTGCGCGAGGGCGTCGAGCGCAGCCCGCTGCTGCGCGCCCTGATCGAGCGCCACAACGAGGCGCTGTTCGGCCACGCCATCCAGTCGGTGGCCTGCAACGCCCTGCACGCGGTGGAGGCCCGCTTCTGCCGCTGGCTGCTGGGCTTTCGCGACCGCATAGACGTCGACACCATAAGCCTGACCCAGGAATTCCTGGCCGACATGCTGGGCGTCCAGCGCACCACGGTCACCGCCGTGGCCGGCGCCCTGCAGGCCAAGGGCCTGATCCGCTACCGCCGCGGCGTCGTCGACATCCTAGACCGCCCGGGCCTCGAGGCCATCGCCTGCGAATGCTACGGCGCGGTGCGGAAGGGGTATGAACGGCTGCTGCCGGAGCCGTTCGGATCCTGATCGCAGGTACGCCCTTAGACCACCTCTCCCATAGGGAGAGGGAGGGGCCCATGCGCAGCATGGGAGGGTGAGGGGTTACACCATTGGCGGTCCCATCCCTTCCCTCTTCATTCCAGCCAAAAGAAAAGGGGCAAGCCGGCCAGCGGCTTACCCCCTCACCCTCCCACGCCTTCGGCGCGGGCCCCTCCCTCTCCCCATGGGAGAGGTTGGAAATTGCTACCGCTTACGCACCGGGAACGGCGCGTGCGCCAGGCGCAGCAGGTTGGCCGCCCCCGGCGCGCCGAAGGGCGTGCCGGCGACGATCAGGATGCGCTCGCCGGGCTTGGCCAGGTCCAGCTCCAGGGCCCGGGCGGCGGCGTCGGTGGTGACGACCTCCAGGCTGTCGGGCTGGGCGCTGACGCGCGGCTCGACGCCCCAGACCAGGGCCATGCGCCGCACGGCCTCGATCTTCGGCGACAGGGCCAGCACCGGCTGCAGCGGCCGCTCGCGCGCCAGACGACGGGCGGTGGCGCCCGTGGTGGTGAAGGCCACCAGGCACTTGGTCGAGCCCGACTTGGCCGCGCCGGCGGCGGCGACCACCAGCACGTCGGCGTCCTCGTCGACATGCGGCTGCTCGGCCTGCATCAGCTCGGGCCAGCGCGGGTCGCGTTCGACGCGTTCGATGATGCGGTTCATCATCGCCACCGACTCTTCGGGATAGTCGCCGGCCGCGCTTTCGGCCGACAGCATCACCGCGTCCGCGCCCTCGTAGACGGCGTTGGCGACGTCGGAGGCCTCGGCCCGGGTCGGGGTCGGCGAACTGGTCATCGACTCCAGCATCTGGGTGGCGACGATCACCGGGATGCCGCGCTCACGCGCCGCCCGCAGGATCTCCTTCTGCGCCACCGGCACCTCTTCGGGCGCCATTTCGACGCCGAGGTCGCCACGGGCCACCATCACGCCGTCGCAGAGATCCAGGATCGGACCCAGGGTCTGCAGAGCCTGCGGCTTTTCGATCTTGGCCAGCACCGCGGCGCGGCCTTCGACGATGCGGCGCAGTTCGGCCATGTCTTCCGGCGCCTGCACGAACGACAGGGCGATCCAGTCGACGCCGAGGCGCAGAGCGAAAGCCAGGTCCTCGCGGTCCTTCGGCGTCAGCGGCGACATCGGGATGATGACGTCCGGCACCGCCACGCCCTTGCGCTCCGACAGCTTGCCGCCGTTGACGACCGTGGTGTTGGCGTAGCCGGGGCCGGCCTCGTTCACGGTCATCCGCAGCTTGCCGTCGTCGAGCAGCAGGGTCGCGCCCGGCTTCATCGCCGTCAGGATCTCGGGGTGGGGAAGATGAACCCGCGTCTCGTCGCCCGGGGTCGGGTCGGAATCGAACCGGAAGGCCTGGCCGGGCTTCAGCTGAACCGGACCGTCGGCGAACTTGCCGACGCGCAGCTTGGGCCCTTGCAGGTCGGCCAGGATGCCCAGCGGACGACCGACCTCCGCCTCCGCCGCGCGGATGGCGGCGTAGACGGCGGCGTGGGTCTCGTGGGCGCCATGGCTGAAGTTCAGCCGGAACACGTCGGCGCCGGCCTTGGCCAGCTTGACGATCATTTCCGGTGAGGCCGAGGCCGGACCGATGGTGGCGACGATGCGGGAACGACGCGCGCGGATCATGCGGCCGCTCCTTTGTTATTTTTGGGGGTTATTTGGGACAGAAAGCGTCGCCCTCGTTGGACGCCAACTGGATTTCGGTGAGCGAAATCGTCAGCGGCCCCGAGGTGCTCAGGCCGAACGGAGAGGAAACGTGCGCCATTTGGGCGCCCGCCGCCTGGAAACAGGAAAGTTTGATCTTGGCTGTGCGCCATTCGCTGTTTTTCAAACCTGACAACGTTGACGTTACGTCTAGCCGTCCACCGCAGGATTCGCCACAACCGACAGTCAGATAAACCGGCGCGGTCGGCGCCTTGTCGACCCGCCAGCGCACCATCACCGCCATGTCGCCGGTGGTCTGACGCGACAGGTCCACGGGCGGCCCCTGCACGGCCAGCAGGCCTTCGCCCTCCCCGGTCCAGGTCGCCTGGCGGCCGTTCTCCTGGGCGTCGGCGTCGATCGTCTTGACCGCCCCCGCGCCCGAGAAGCTCAGCATCCACGGCGCCGGAACGCGGCCGGCCACGAAATAGCGGTCGACGCTGGCGGCGGTTCCCAGGTCGCCAGCGTTCTCGGATAGCGCTCCGACCTTGGCTGGCTTGGCGTAGCTGAGGCCATAGCCATAGGCGAACTGCGGGTCGTAACCGGGCTGGCCGCGGTTCAGCGGGCCCTGGTCGGCGCGCTTGGGCCAGCTGAACGACAGCTTGCCGGTGAAGTCGCGTTTGGACTTGCCGCCCTTACCGGCGACCAGCACGTCGGCGACGCCGCCGCCTTCCGAGCCCGGCAGCCAGGCCGCCACGAAGGCGTCCGAAGCGTTGATCTCGGGGTTGGCCCACAGCGGACGGCCCGACAGGAACACCGCCACGACCGGGATGCCCTGCGCCTTCAGCTTCTTCAGCAGCTCCAGGTCGGTCTTGCCGTTCGGCTGATAGGCCAGATTGGCCACGTCGCCCTGGAACTCGGCATAGGGGTCCTCGCCGAACACCACGATGGCGACGTCGGGCTTGGCCCCCGAGAACTTGCCGTCCTTGGCCAGGGTGGCCTTGCCGCCGGCGGCCTCGACCGCCTCCTTCAGCCCGCCCCAGATCGACTGGCCGTTGGGGAAGTCGGCGTTGGTGTTGCCCGTGCCCTGCCAGGTGAGCGTCCAGCCGCCCGAGGCCTTGCCGATGTCGTCGGCGGCGCCGGCCACCAGCACGTTCGCGCCCGCCTTGATCGGCAGCACGCCGTCGTTCTTCAGCAGCACCAGCGATTTCGCCACCGCCTCGCGGGCGACGGCGCGGTGATCGGCCGAGCCCAGGCGGTCGAACTTGCCCTGCACTTGCGGGGCGACGCGGTCGAACAGGCCGGCCTTGACCTTCACCCGCAGGATGCGGCGCACGGCGTCGTCCAGCCGCGCCATCGGGATCTCGCCCGACTTCACCTGCTTCAGCGTGTTCTCGTAGAGGCCCTTCCAGCTGTCGGGGGCCATGTACATGTCCAGCCCTGCGTTCATCGCCTGCGGGCACGAGACGTTCGAGCAGCCCTGCAGCTGGCCGTGGGCGTTCCAGTCGCTGACCACGAAGCCCTCGAAGCCCAGCCGGCCCTTCAGCACGTCGGTGATCAGGGTCTTGTTGCCGGTGATCTTCTGGCCGTTCCAACTGGAGAACGAGGCCATCACCGTCAGGATGCCGGCGTCGATGCTGGGCGGATAGACCTGGGCGTGGACGGCCACCAGTTCTTGCTCGGAGATCAGGGCGTCGCCCTGGTCGCGGCCGTCATGGGTGCCGCCGTCGGCCAGGAAATGCTTGGCGCTGCCGGCGATGCGGCCCGCCGCGATCGGCTTGCCGGCCACGAGCTTGCCTTGCAGGCCCAGAGTCATCGGACCCGAATAGCTGGCGACGATCTCCGGATCCTCGCCATAGCCCTCGTAGCTGCGGCCCCAGCGGTCGTCGCGGGGCACGGCCACCGTCGGGCCGAAGGTCCAGTCGCCGCCGGCCACCGCCACCTCTTCAGCCGTCGCCTGGCCGATGCGTTCGATCACGCCCGGATCGCGCATGGCGCCCAGGCCCACATTGTGCGGGAAGATCGTCGCGCCGACGATGTTGTTGTGGCCGTGCACGGCGTCGATGCCGAACAGCAGCGGGATCGGCGTGCGGCCCGGCCGCTTGGCCAGCGCTTCCTTGCGGTAGGCGTCGATCAGGTCGGTCCAGGCCTTGGGCGTGGCGCGGTCGTTGCCGTCCGGGGCCGAATTGCCGCCGGCCAGGATCGAGCCCAGCGGATAGGTCGCAAGGTCGGCCGGGGTCATCGAGGCGATGTCGCCCTGGATCGTCTGGCCGACCTTCTCCTCGACGCTCATCTTCTTCATCAGGTCGGTGATGAAGGCCTCGGTCTTGGCGTCGGTGATGCTGGCCGGGCTCTTGGCCGCCGGCCAGGCCTCGGGATGGGCGGTCGTCTGCGGGGTGGTCGCGATCAAGGGCTGGGCCAGCACGGGCGCGGCGAGGCCCACGGCCAGGGCCGGCAGCGAGGCGCGAAGAAGCAGACGACGAAGGTTCATGGCGGGGCCCCTGGATCGAGAGACTGGAAAGCGGAAAAGAACGGCGCGGCGGATCCGCCGCGCCGCAGTGGGAGCAACCCCTTGCAGGAGGGGTCTCCAGAGGTCCGCCCGACGACCGGGGGGGACCGGCGGCCGTCGGGCGTCATCCCCACCGACGCAAGGCGTCGGCGCTGGAGCGGGATGAAGACGATGCACTCAGGAGGGCCGGGCGCGGTTTCGCGCCGCACGGCCCCAACGGTTTCCTTCCCTTGTTTCTTTTCGATCCGCCGCGCCGAGAGCCTGTCGAGCGCTCGGCGATAGCGGTCACATGAGCCAGACACCATGAATTGACAGCGCTGTCCATCCTCTTTTGACGTCCACGAAAACCTCTCCGCCGGATCGTCTTTTCACGGCTCAAGCCGCCGGCCGGGCCCGTGCGGCGATGGCGTCGAGCACCGCGTCATGGCTCGCCGCCTCGGCCACGCCCTGCGCCACCCTGCCCCGCCAGCCGGCCAGCCCGGCCCGCGTTTCGGCGAGGTTGGAGAAGTTCACCAGCGGGTCATAAGCCGCCGGCCGCACGCACATCCCCTCCAGCACGTAGAACCACGACAGGTCGGTGAAGAGCTCGCCTGGCCGGAACGGGATGCGGCCCGTGCCGCGATAGAGCTCCAGCCGCTGCGCCAGGGTGTCGGGGATCGCCGCCGTCCGCTCGCGCCAGAACGGCTCGTCGCGGCGGGTGGGCTGGTAGTGCAGGACGATGAAGTCGCGCGCGGCCTCGTATTCGGCGATCAGCCCGTTGTTGTAGGCGGCGATGTTGGCCGGGTCGAAATCCTTGTCGGGGAAGTGGTCCAGCAGCTTCATCAGGCCGCTGGTCACGAAATGGATGCTGGTCGACTCCAGCGGCTCCAGGAAGCCCGACGCCAGGCCCAGGGCCACGACGTTGCGGCTCCAGAACGCCTTGCGCCGCCCGCCCGTGAACCGCAGGAAGCGCGGCTCCGACAGCAGCGGCCCAGCCTCGCGGGTGAGATCGGCCAGGGCCTCGTCGTCGCCGACATGGGCGCTGGAATAGACATAGCCGTTGCCGGTGCGGTGGCGCAGCGGGATCCGCCAGCGCCAGCCGGCCGGCCGCGCCGCGGCCTGGGTGAAGGGCGGCGGGTTCGGATCCCGCGCCGTAAGCCCAGCCACCGCCCGGTCGCAGGGCAGCCAGCGGCTCCAGTCCTCGTAGCCGGTCTTCAGCGCCTCCTCGATCAGCACGCCGCGAAAGCCGCTGCAGTCGATGAAGAGGTCGGCCGCCAGATGGCCGCCGCCCTTCAGGGCCAGGGCCTCGACGAAGCCGTCATCGCGCAGCACCGCGCCCTCGACCTTGCGCTCCAGCCGCTTGACACCGCGCCGCTCCGACCAGGTCCGCAGGAAGCGCGCCACCAGGCCGGCGTCGAAATGCAGGGCGTGGCGCAGGCCGCCGCCTGGCCCCACGCCGCCGGCCCGGGGATCGGCGAAGGCCATCCTGCCGGCGTCGCCCAGAGCGGCCGACAGATTGTAGGCCTCGACCCGGGGATCATCGCCCGCCGCCCGCAGCCGGTGCCACATGTTGTGGAAGGGCCGCCGGTCGATCGTGGGCCCGAAGGTCCCGAACGGATGCCAGTAGCGTTCGCCGGGCGTGGTCCAGTCGTCGAAGCGGATGCCCAGCTTGAAAGTCGCCTCGGTGGCGACCATGAACTCGGCCTGGTCGATTTCCAACAGCCGCAGGAAGTCGACAATCGGCGGGATGGTGGCTTCGCCCACCCCCACGGTCGGGATGTCGGCGCTCTCGACCAGGGTGATCGAGGTTCCCGTCCCGCGCAGCACCTGGGCCAGGACGGCCGCGGCCATCCAACCCGCGGTGCCGCCGCCCAGAATGGCGATGGAGCCGATAGCGCGATCCATTGCCCCCTCCCCGCTTGCTCTCAGGAACAAAAGAACGCCGGCGGCGGCTTGCAGCCCGCCGCCGGCGCAGGGTGGTTAGAGGCCCAGCTTGAACCGCGCGCCCAGCACGATCCGGCGATCGCCGGTGGCGTAGCGGAACGGCAGGTTCTCCCACTGCAGGTAGCGGCCGGTCGGCTCTTCGGTCAGGTTGATGCCCTCCAGCACGATCTTGATCGCCGGGGTCACCGCATAACCGACCTGGGCGTCGAGCTGGCCATAGGCCCGCTCCCAGGTGCCCAGGCTGTGGCGGTCGGTTCCCGAGCCGAACGAGAAGTCGCCCTGGTAGCTCTTGTCGCGCCAGGCGTAGGACACCCGGGCCTCGAAGCCGTGGCCTTCATAGTAGCCCTGCAGGTTGAAGGCGTGCTTGGCGACGCCCGGGATCGGCAGGTTGCTGTCGTAGTCGTTCGACTTCTCGGTTTCGGAGTCGGAGTAGGTGTAGTTGGCGTTGAAGCCGAACCCGTTGTCGAAGGCGTATTGGGCCGCCAACTCGATGCCCTTGATGCTGCCGCCCTCGCCGTTGATCGGCTGGGTGAAGACGCCAAGGGTCGCCCCTTCGACCGAGCCGTCGGCCACGGTGCGCGGCGCGGTGTCGTTCTGGATGAACGAGTCGACGCTCTTGTAGAAGAAAGCCCCCGACACGATGCCGCTGGCGCCGAAGTAGCGCTCATAGGCGATGTCGAACTGCGAGGCGCGGTACGGGTCCAGCTGAGTGTTGCCGCCGGTGCCGTTGGTATAGAGGAAGCGGTCCAGGTTCGGACCCGGCGTGGTGCTGCGGGTGTAGTTGTAGGACGCGCCCTGGCCCAGCTGGAACAGGTCCTGGCGGGAGACCACGCGGGCCGCCGAGACGCGCACCTTGTCGGTGTCGTTGACGTCGAACACCGCGCTCGCGCTGGGCAGGACGTCGGTATATTCGCGCGTCGTCTTGAAGTTGTCCGGATTGGCGATGACGCCGTTCCAGCTATCGGTGCCCCAGTACCACGGCACGGCCGGCGTATCGCTGGAGTCGATGGTCAGCTCGGTGCGGACCACGCGGACGCCGGCGTTGACGTGATAGCGATCCTCGCGACCGCCCAGGTCGGCCATGGCGTAGCCGGTGGTGGTCTTTTCCTTGATCCGGAACGACTGGATCGGATCGACGAACTTCTTGAACGGCGTCGAGGAATAGAGGCTCGACAGCCAGGCCACCGGATTGCTCATCTGGCTGCGGTTCTGGAACAGCGCGCTGATGCCGCCCACCGTCAGGGTCTCGAAGCGCTCGGGATTGCTCGCCGCGGTCTGGTACGGCGTGATCAGCGCCGGCGAGTCGCCAAAGCGGCCGCCCGCCGAACAGGTCGGACGCCCGGGGGTGCCCACCGGCAGGTTGCACGAGGCGTAGCCGATGGCACCGTCCTGGAAGTAGCCGTACGGGGTCCAGTCGCCCAGGCCCAGGGCGTGGGCGTTCAGCTCGCCCTTCACCGAATAGTCGGCCAACAGCTGCCAGAACTCCGAGTCGATCTTGCGCTCGGCGTAGCGGGCGCCGGCGCTCAGCAGCAGGTTGCCGCTCTCGCCGAATTCGGGACGGAACTTCAGGTCGCCGCGGATCGAGGTGTTGTCGATCTGGGTGTCTTCACCAAACACCCAGTGCGACTTGGCGAACACGCTCGACGGCGTGGTGAACTGGGCCGGGTTGGCCGGGGTGAACCGCGGGTTGTCGCCGTTGGTGTAGCTGTAGGTGAAGGTCGCCGGCGCCGTGGCGTTGGGCACCAGGCCCGCCGCCGTGCCGTTGCGCACGGTGTACTGGGTGTAGCGCACGTCGTTGTTGGCGCTGGAGCTCTCGTAATCGGCGGTCGAATAGGCCGCGCGCACGCTGCCGCTCAGCCGCCCGCCGTTGTCCCAGTTCAGGGCGAACTGGAAGTTGTCGGTCTTGGCCTCGGAGTTCTGGAAGTAAGAGGTGCCCTCGGCCGAGTTGGCGGTCAACGTGCCGCTCTGCAGGACGCCGTTGCTGTCCTTGGTCAGGCCGACGGTCGAGTAGGTGGCGTTCTCGTTGGCGAACGGGAACTTGATCGAGGCTTCGCTGGTCTCGATCTTCAGGTCCGAGTGGAACCAGTCGGCCGTCAGTTGCAGCGAGTCGGTCAGGGCGAAGTCGAGGTTCAGCGAGGCGCCCAGGCGCTTGCGTTCCTGGTCGCGATAGGTGGCGTAGCGGTATTCCGGCGACCAAACATCGACCGGCGCGGCGGCCGTGGCGCCGTTGGTCACGCCAGTGATGGCGCCGGCCGAGTTGCGGATGTACTGGCCATTGCCGTTCACCGCGTCGCGGTCGTTATAAGCCCAGCCGCCGCGGTTCTCGCCGCCCAGCACGTCGGTGTGGATCTCGGTCTTGTCGTACGAGAGCGTGCCCAGCACGGCGAAGCGGTCGCTGAACTTGTAGCCCAGCACCAGCGAGCCGGTCGGGTTCCAGTCGGTGTCGCCGGCCTTGTTGCCGCGCAGGTCGCCGGCGATGGTGATGTCGTCGCGCAGGGACCGGGCGTTGCGGGTCTTCAGGTTGACGACGCCGCCCAGGCCGCCTTCCAGCAGCGAGGCGTCGGGCGACTTGTAGACATCGACCCCGCCGATCAGTTCGGACGGGATGCCTTCCAGCGAGTTGGTCTGCTTGTCCTTGCCCTCGCCCAGGCGGAACAGCTCCAGGCCCGAGACGAAGATGTCATTGTTCAGGACGGTGACGTTCTGGTCCAGACCGCGGATGCGGACCTTGGTGCCCTGGCCGTTCTCACGGTCGATCTGCACGCCGGGCAGGCGCTGCAGCGACTCGGCGATGTTCTGGTCGGGGAACTTGCCCATGTCCTCGGCGGTGACCGACTCGATGATCAGGTTCGAGTTCTTCTTGGCGTTCAACGCGCTCTGCAGCGAGGCGCGGAAGCCGGTGACGATCACTTCCTCAACTTGTGATGGTTCTTGCGCCGCGGCCGGAGCCGCCGCGTCGGTGGCCGCGGTCTGGGCCAAGGCCTGGCCCGCGCCCAGCAGGACGACCGTGGAGGCCGCCGCCATCAGCGCGGCCCTGGTCGCGTAAGTCTTCGAAATCATGAGCATTCCCCTAGATTGCGGCCGCAGAGAGCCGATCTCCGCCGACAGCGTCGACGCAGTGAGTTCGCCAAGTTTTCGGGATGCCTTGCGCATCCTCCCTTGTTCTCCGGCCCTTCTCGGGAGCCGGCGACTGCAACCTATGAGTAATGCGACAGCGCTGTCAATGGACAACGCTGTCAATCGCGTAACAAAATTCGCTTTCTGTAATTGTACGACTTATCCGCTAAATACGTCAGCCCTTGCACCATAAGGTGGCGCACCGTTCGCCCTGCCCTGAAAAAAGAAACGCCCCGACGCACGAGGCGTCGGGGCGTCCACCATCACGGACAGGCAAGCGTTCGTGACGGGCTGGCGGCCGGGCTAGAAATCGGCCGACAGGGCGATGAACACGTGGCGACCCAGCGAGTCGTACATGCCCGGATAAGTGTTGGCGTTGCCGTACGGCGCGCTGGAGACGCCGTAGCCGGAGCTGTCGAGGACGGGCGGATCCTTGTCGAACAGGTTGTTGACCCCGATCCGGACCGTGTTGCCCTTCACCTTGAAGCTCGTGGTGAGGTCGAAGTAGTTGTAGGCCTCGATCTTGGCGTCGAGGGCGTCATAGAAGCCGTCGCCGCCCGTCAGGAACGGATCCGACGTGTTCATGTCGAGCTTCGAGCTTCCGATGTAGCGCCAGGCCAGCGACAGCTCGACGTCCTTCCACGGGGTTTCCCAGGTGGTGCGGAAGTTGTGGCGCCAGGCTGGCTGCGGCAGACCGCAGGTCGGGCCGTACAGCCCCTTGCAGTCATAGCTGCCCAGGCCCGGCAGCGGCTCGGTACGGTACTTGTCGCGATAGCCGCCGGTCAGCTCGAACTTCAGCCCGCCCCACTCGCGGCCGCCCATCGGCGGCAGCTCGACCGAGTAGTTGGCGTTGATGTCGACGCCGCTGGTCCACAGGTAGCCGGTGTTGAGGTTGGTGCTGACGATGTAGCCGTCGGTGCCGATCAGCGAGCCGCTGCTGGAGCGGTGGATCAGCTTGCAGAAGTAGTCCGCGCCGGTGGTCAGGCACTGGCTGAGGATCACGGTCGGCGAGATGCCGCCGATCACGTCGGTGACCTTGATGTCGTACCAGTCGAGCGACAGGCTGAAGCGCGGCAGGAAGGCCGGGGTCAGCACCACGCCGATCGACTTGGTGTCGGCCTTCTCGGGCTTCAGCTCCTCGTTGCCGCCATAGAGCTCGTTGCACTGGCTGGACGGGCATTCGCTGATCACGCCGGTGCCGTACTGGGCGGCGGTGACGCCGGTCGCCTGGCACTGGGTCAGGGTCGCGGTCGGGCTGGTGCCCGCGCAGGGGTCCGAACCACCGAACAGGCCGATGCCCTGCGGGGTGTAGAGCTCGAGGATGTTCGGCGCGCGGACGGCGCGGTTGTAGCTGGCGCGCACCCGCACCTGGTCGTCGGGGCTCCAGGTCAGGCCGAACTTGTAGCTCTGGGTCTCGCCGGCGGTGCTGTAGTTGGACCAGCGATAGCCGGTCTCGAAGTCCAGCGCCTTGACGAACGGCATGTCCGACAGCAGCGGCGCGCGCAGTTCGCCGAACACTTCGCCGACGTTGAAGGCGCCCTTGACCGGCACGGTGCCGGCCTCCTGGGCCACCTCGTCGGCGGTGTAGTTCAAGGTCTGGCGACGATATTCGGCGCCCAGGGCCACGCCCACGCCCTGGCTCGCCCAGGGGCTCTTGATCCCATAGCCGGTCAGGTCGCCGCTCAGCGAGCCGCTGGCGATCGACTCGGTGGTCGAGCCGCCGGTGGTGCTGACCGCGCCGATATAGGCCAGGGCCGCGTCGCTGACGTTGCCGACCGTGAAGATGTCCAGCGGCACGCACGACGGATCGGTGCCGTCGACCACCGACTTACAGGTCGCCACGCCGTTGACGTTGACCACCTGCAGGGCGTTGTTGATCCGCGCCGTCGAGTATTCGCCGACCGTGCGCTGGGCGAACTCGGCCCGGCTGTA
This sequence comes from Caulobacter sp. GW821-FHT10A10, assembly GCF_059415745.1. Lineage (NCBI taxonomy): Bacteria > Pseudomonadati > Pseudomonadota > Alphaproteobacteria > Caulobacterales > Caulobacteraceae > Caulobacter > Caulobacter sp. GW821-FHT10A10. The sequence goes on from NZ_JBWKNV010000006.1 coordinate 181,564, forward strand.
CTGGATGTAGTTGTCGTACGACCAGGCGTCGTTGAGATCGCCGCGAACGCCAAGCGTGCCGCGATAGCTGCGGTGCTTCAGCGTGTACTGGCGCGGCCCGCCCGCGGTCAGGCGGTAGCCCAGGTCGCTCATGGTGACGCTGTCGGTCGAGGTCGTCGATCCGCAGAGGATGCCCTTCTGCTGGTCCGACATCAGCGGGTTGTCGCAGTTGATCGTGTATTCGGTGCCGCGCCACAGGCCGGCCGGGGCGATCTGGGCGGTCGTCTTGTCCTCGACGAAGGTGGTGTCGAGATAGACGTCGGCCTTGTCGCTGACCTCGTAGTGCGCGAATTCGCCCAGGGTGTAGCGCTTGTCCGAGCGCTGCAGGTAGTTGTACGGGCCGAAGTTGAAGGCGTCGGCCGAGGTGTACGCCCGGAACGTGCCGTCGCTGGTGGTCGTGTAGCGCGTGCCGCCGATGTTGAAGAAGCCGGTGGCGGCGTTGGACGAGCCGACGCAGGCCGGCGTCGTGCCGGCGTTGGAGATAGAGCAGGCCGAATAGTCGCGGCTGTCCTGCGTCACCGCCGACGACTGCCGATAGCCGCCGAACACTGTCAGGTTGCCCTTGTCGTCGGGTGTGTTGAAGCCGGCGGCGAGGTTGTAGTCATAGACGAAGCCGTCGTTCACCCACTCGTCGGGCTTGGTGTAGCCGCTGGAGTCCAGCAGCGAGCGCTCGGCGGAATTGTTGTTGTGGTGGTTGTTGAAGCTGACCGAGGCGTTCAGCTTCACGCCCTCCAGGTCATGTTTCATGATGAAATTGACGACCCCGGCCACGGCATCCGAGCCGTAGACCGCCGAGGCCCCGCCGGTCACTACGTCGACGCGCTCGACCAGCGCCGCGGGGACCGTGTTGAGGTCGGCGACCGGGAAGGTCGGGTCGCCGGGCACCAGACGCCGACCGTCCATCAGCACCAGGGTGCGGGCCGCCCCCAGGCCGCGCAGGTCGACCGAGGCCGTGCCGGTCGCGCCGTTCGACGTCGCCGAGGTGTATCCCGAAGTCACCTGCGGCAGGCTGTTGAGCATCGTCTCAACGTTGGTGACGCCCTGCTTGGCGATCTCCTCCTTGCCGATGCTGGTCAGCGGGCTGATCGAGGTCAGGTTCGGCTGCCGGATCCGCGACCCGGTGACGACGATCTGTTCGACCTCGGCCGGTTCGTCGGGACTGCTGGAGGCGGTGGCCTGGACGCCGGTTTGGGCGGCGGCCGTCAGCGCTATGGCGCTCGCACTGGCCAGGATTCCGAGGCCCAGAACGCCTCGTCGATAGCGCAGCTTCATTTAGTTCCCCATTGCTGTAACGCCCGCTCCCGGGGCGCCTGGAGAAATGGTGGAACGGCGGAATATCGGATTCAATAAACGGTATACGATGAAGACTGATTTCAGCGAACATTGTCCGCGCGGCCACACCTTTGGCGCCCGAAATCTAGTCAGCTAGAGAGATGGAAACGCGGGATTCTGGAAAGACCAGACGCGGTAATCGGAAAAGTAGCGCCTCGATATTTTTGCGCAATGTCGCGCCGAACACCGCAGTCCTCTCGACTGCTCTTGGAAGAGCGAATCCGGGCGGCGTACGATTCGAGCGCGATACGAGAAAGCTCTGCTGAGAGCGCGCCTCGCGGTAGAGCCTCAGCCCGCCGCCGGTCCGGTCGACTCCCGGACCACCAGCTCGAAGTCGAGCAGGCGCGAGGGCGGCGGAGCCCCCTCCTCCCCCTTCAGGTCGCCGCTGAGCAGCAGGTCCGCGGCGGCCGCCGCCATGGCCTGGATCGGCTGGCGCACGGTGGTCAGCTGCGGCCAGACGACCTTGGCGCCGGGCGTGTCGTCGAAGCCCGCCACCGACAGGGTCTCGGGCACGTTCAGGCGCAGGCGGTTGGCCACGGCCATCACGCCCAGGGCCATGTCGTCGTTGGAGGCGAAGATCGCCGTCGGCCGATCCTTGCCCGCGAGCAGGGTCTCGGCCGCCTCGAAGCCCGATCGGAACGAGAAATAGCCCTGGGCCACGCGGTCCTCGCGCACCGCCAGGCCGTGATCGGCCATGGCCTTGGCGTAGCCGTCGTAGCGCAGGTGGGCCGCGCCGTGGTCGGGGTGCCCCTTGATGAAGGCGATGTCCTTGTGGCCCAGCTTGATCAGGTGGGCCGTCATGTCATAGGCGGCGGCCACGTCGTCCATGCGCACATAGGCCGAGCGGTCGAGATCCTTGTCGGGCGACAGGCGCACATAGGGCACGCCTTCGCTGTCCAACACCGCCAGCACCCGGGCGTTGTCGCAGACCGGCGGGGTCAGGATCACCCCGTCCATGCGCAGGGTGGCCAGCATCGGCTCCACCTGCTCCTCGATGTCGCCCTCGGAATCGAGCGGCTCGACGATCAGGTGATAGCCCTCGGTGCGGCAGCGGCCGATGGCGCCCAACTGCACGTCGGTGACGTAGGCGGGGCTGGGGTTGTCGAAGAACACGCCGATCAGATAGGCCTTCGAGCCCGCGAGGCTCCGGGCCGAGATGTTGGGCCGATAGTTCAGCGAGGCCACGGCCTCCTGCACCCGGTCGCGGGTGTCGGCCTTGACGTTGGGCTCGCGGTTGAGCACCCGCGACACGGTCTTGATCGATACGCCCGCCAGGCGGGCGACGTCGTGGATCGTAACCTTGGCGTTCAAGTAAGGGCCTCGCGCGGCGTGATTCAGCCTTCAAGCGAGACAACAGGCCATGACAACCTTGTCAAGGCGACCCCTTTTTGGACGGGGCTGCTGAAAACGGTGGTTAGGGGCGCTCGCCAAGAGACCGCCCCTAACCCGAAAGTTCCCCGCGAAGGCGGGGATCCAAGCCGAGTCCGCGGGTCGATCCGCGGCCTCGCCTAACCTTGAAAGCCAGCTTGGCCCCCCGCCTGCGCGGGGGTGCTCGGAGAGAAGAAACCCTAAGAAATCGAAGCCTGGCCGTCCGGCGTCATCGCCACCGCCGCGCCGATCAGCGCGGTGTGCGGATGCAGGATCACGTGGGTCGGGATGGCCTTCACGTAGTCCGACAGACGGCCCTTGGCCTCGAAGCGTTCGCGGAAGGCGCTGGCTTCCAGCAGGTCGACGATCCGGGGCGCGATGCCGCCGGCGATGAACACCCCGCCCCGCGCGCCCAGCGCCAGGGCGAGATCTCCCGCCGTCGAGCCGAGGATGGCGCAGAACCGCTCGACCGTGGTCTTGCAGCACTCGCGACCGGCCACGGCGCCTTCGGTGATCGCCTTGGCGGCCAGCTCCTCGACGGGGCGGCCCTCGATCTGGGCCAGCAGGACGTGCAGGTCCTCCATGCCCTGGCCGGCCAGGATCCGCTCGACCGACACGCGGCCGTACTTGGCCTGCAGGCCGCGCAGGATCTCGATCTCGATGTCGTCGACCGGGGCGAACGAGATGTGGCCGCCCTCGGTGGTCAGCGGGGTGTCGCAGCCGTGGCGGCGCACCATGCCGGCGGCGCCGAAGCCGGTGCCCGGGCCGATGATCGCCAGATCCCCCTCGCCCGAGGTCGGCAGCGGGCCGATCTGGCGCAGGTCTTTCGGCGACAGGCGCGGTGCGGCCAGGGCCTGGGCCGTGAAGTCGTTGATCAGGCGGGCGTTACGGAAGCCGCCCGTGCGACGCAGGCTGTCTTCCGACAGGTGCCAGTCGATGTTGGTGAAATGAACGGCGCCATGCTCGATCGGGCCCGCCACCGCGACCACGGCCTGGTCGGGGTGCTTGACCCCCACCTTGGCCAGATAGTCCTCGATGGCGTCCTCGGCCGTGTCGTAGTCCTCGCCCTTGTAGGCGGTGGGCTCGATCAGCCGCGGATCCGGACCGTCGAAATCGACCAGGGCGAAGCGCGCGTTGGTGCCGCCGATGTCGCCGACCAGACCCAGCCCGTGTGCGTTGGCGCCGTTCATGGGTTTCCCGTTCCCTTTAAGCAAACAGCACGGACGCGCCGGCGTCGGCGGCGCCGACCCCGTGTCGCATCCAGCTGAAAAGTTCGCGCCCGAAGCCCGGCTTGGACGCCGGGACTGGTGCAGGCGTGCGGGCGAGGAGTTCAGCCTCGTCCACATGGATGAAAAGCTCGCCGGTGTCGGCGTTCATGGTGATCACGTCGCCGTCCTGGACGTAGGCCAGCGGACCGCCCTTGGCGGCTTCCGGCGTCACGTGGATGGCGGCCGGCGTCTTGCCCGAAGCGCCCGACATGCGGCCGTCGGTGACCAGGGCCACCTTGAAGCCGCGGTCCAGCAGCACCGAGATCGACGGCGACAGGTTGTGCAGCTCGGGCATGCCGTTGGCCGACGGCCCCTGGAAGCGCACCACGACGACGACGTCGCGCTCCAGCTCGCCGCGCTTGAAGGCGGCGATGAAGTCTTCCTGCTCCTGGAACACCGCGGCGGGCGCGGTGATCACGTGGTGCTCAGGCTTCACGGCCGAGATCTTGATCACGCCGCGACCCAGGTTGCCGGCCAACAGCTTGAGGCCGCCTTCCTTGCTGAAGGGGTTGTCGACCGGGCGCAGGATGGCCTCGTCCAGCGAGGTCTCCGGGCCTTCGCGCCACTTCAGCTCGTCGCCGTCCAGGTAGGGCTCCTGGTGGTAGTTCGACAGGCCCGGACCGGCGATGGTCAGCACGTCCTCGTGGGCCATGCCGGCCTTCAGCAGTTCGCGCACCACGAAGGCCATGCCGCCGGCGGCCTGGAAATGGTTCACGTCGGCCGAGCCGTTCGGATAGACCTTGGCCAGCAGCGGCACGGCCTTGGAGATGTCGTCCAGGTCTTCCAGGGTCAGGATGATCCCGGCCGCCCGGGCCATGGCCACGATGTGCAGGGCCAGGTTGGTCGAGCCGCCGGTGGCCATCAGGCCGACGACGCCGTTGACCACGGCCTTCTCGTCGATCACCCTGCCGACCGGGATCCAGTCGTTGCCCTTGTGGGTGACGGCGGCGACGCGGCGGGCCGATTCCTTGACCAGCGCGCTGCGCAGCGGGGTGTTGGGATGCACGAAGGCCGAGCCCGGCAGGTGCAGGCCCATCAGCTCCATCAGCATCTGGTTGGTGTTGGCCGTGCCGTAGAAGGTGCAGGTGCCCGGGCCGTGATAGCTGGCGCTCTCGGCGGCCAGCAGTTCGTCGCGGCCGACCTTGCCCTCGGCGTAGAGGGCGCGGATGCGGGCCTTTTCCGAGTTCGGCAGGCCCGAGGTCATCGGGCCGGCCGGCACGAACACCGCCGGCAGGTGGCTGAAGGCCAGGGCGCCGATCACCAAGCCCGGCACGATCTTGTCGCAGACGCCCAGGTACATGGCCGCGTCGAACGCGTCGTGGGTCAGGGCGACGGCCGTGGCCATGGCGATGACGTCGCGCGAGAACAGCGACAACTCCATGCCCGGACGGCCTTGGGTGACGCCGTCGCACATGGCCGGCACGCCGCCGGCGAACTGGGCCGTGGCGCCGACCTCGCGGGCGGCCTCCTTGATCAGCGCCGGATATTCTTCCAGCGGCTGATGGGCCGACAGCATGTCGTTATAGGCCGAGACGATGCCCAGGTTCGGCGCGTTCGGATCCAGCGCCCGCACCTTGTCGGCCGCCGGCGAGGCGGCGAAGGCGTGGGCCCAGTTGGCGCACGAAAGCTTGGCGCGGCCCGGCTGGGCCAGGGCGGCGGCCTCCATCTGGGCCAGATAGGCCTCGCGGGTCGGGCGGCTGCGCTCGACGATCCGCTGGGTGATTTCGGCGATGACGGGATTGAGGGCCATCTGACTACTCCGCCCAGAGGATGCGGACCGGCACGCGGTCCTGATCGAGAATCTTGGCTACCGGCAGGCTCGGATCGACCGAACCTTCCAGCAGGTCGCGCTTGGCCTGGCCGGTCACCAGCAGGACGATCAGCGACGTCTGAATCAACGCCTTGAAGGTCAAGCTGATCCGCGGAAGGTCAGGGGCCGGCTCGCCTTTCGGCACGGCCAGCACCAGGCGCTCGGCGTCGAGGTCCAGCCCCGCTTCAAGAACCGGGTTGCCCGGGAACAGCGAGGCGAAGTGGCCGTCGCCCCCCACGCCCAGCAGGGTCACGCCGAACGGCAGGGCCTCGGCCACGCCGGCCTCAGCCGCGTCGGCCGCCGCTTCCGGCGAGGCCGGGTCGGCGTAGAGCGGCGCGAAGCCGGCCTTGGCCGCCTCGCCCTGCAACAGCGAGCGGCGCACGAGGCCCTCGTTGCTGCTCGGGTCCGAAGGCGGCACGAAGCGCTCGTCGGTCAGGGTCACGGTCACCTTGTCCCAGGGCAGGGTCAGGGTGGCCAGGCGCTGATAGACCGGCTCGGGCGTGGAGCCGCCGGTGGCGGCGAACCCGGCCTTGCCGTGGGTCGCCACCGTGGTGGTCAGGGCGTTGGCGAGCGTCGAGGCCGCGGCGTCGTACAGGGCCTCGCGGGTCGGGAAGACTTCGATCTTGGGCATGTTGCGCGTACCCATCACGACTTCCAGGCGCGGCCCTGCGGCGCGATCAGCGACGCGGCGCTGGCCGGACCCCAGGTGCCGGCGGCGTAGGGCGCCGGCTCGATATTGGCTTCGGCCCAGGCCTTGGCCACGCCGTCCACGAACCGCCACGCGGCCTCGACCTCGTCGCGGCGCACGAACAGGGTGCGGTCGCCGCGGAAGGCGTCCAGCAGCAGCTTCTCGTAGGCGATCCGACGGCGGCTGCCCGGGGCGGCCATGTTCAGCGACAGCGGCAGCGACTGCAGGCGCATGCCCTCTTCCGACAGGCCCGGACGCTTGGTCATCACGCTCAGCGAGATGTCTTCTTCCGGCTGCAGGTCGATGACCAGGCGGTTGGCCTGCATCTCGCCCTGGGTCACGGCGCCGAAGATGTTGTGCGGCACGGGCTTGAACTGCACGACGATCTGGGTGCGGCGGTCGGGCAGGTTCTTGCCGGTGCGCAGGAAGAACGGAACGCCCGCCCAGCGCCAGTTGTCGATGCCGACCTTCATGGCCACGAAGGTCTCGGTCTTGGAGCCCTTGCCCACCTCTTCGAGATAGCCGGCCCGGGCCGTGCCCTCGACCACCCCGGCCACGTACTGGCCGCGGACGGTGTCGTGCGCGACGTTGTCCTTGGTGAAGGGCCGCAGGGACCGCAGCACCTTGACCTTCTCGTCGCGGACGGCGTCGGGGTCGAAGCCCGACGGGGCCTCCATGGCCACCAGGCACAGCAGCTGCAGCAGGTGGTTCTGCAGCATGTCGCGCAGGGCGCCGTACTCGTCGTAATAGGGCCAGCGATCGCCGACCTTCTCGGTCTCGGCGATCGTGATCTGGACGTGGTCGATCGACTTGTTGTCCCACAGCGGCTCGAATAGCACGTTGGCGAACCGCAGGGCCGTCAGGTTCTGGACCGTCTCCTTGCCCAGATAGTGGTCGATGCGGAAGATCTGGCTCTCGTCGACCACGGCGCCGACGGCGGCGTTGGTGATCTTGGAGCTTTCGAGGTCGCGGCCGATCGGCTTTTCCAGGATCAGACGCGTCGTCGGGCCGGTCAGGCCCGCGCTCTGCAGCGCCTGGCAGGCGGACGGATAGAGGCTGGGCGAAACGGCGAAGAAGATCACCAGCGAGTCGTGCGGGCCGATCTTGTCGGCCAGGGCCTTGGCCCCCTCCTCCTTGGTGATGTCGACCGGAAGATAGTCGAGGCGGGCGGCCAGGCGCTCCCAGGCGGCCTCTTCCACATTGGCGCGCTTGCCCAGGTGCTCGCGCACCAGCTCGCGGTAGCCAGCGCCGGTGAGGTCGCCGCGCGCCACGCCAAAGATGCGCAGGTCATGCGGCAGCAGCCGGTCGACTTCCAGGAAATACAGCGATGGCAGGAGCATCCGCAGGGCCAGGTCGCCGGCGCCGCCCAGCAGCACCAAAACCTCGCGGCCCGTTTCGCCGTCTTCGGTCTTTTTCTTGGTCACGTTTCGTCCACCCTATGACAACGTTGTCATGACACGCCCGTGCGCGCTTGGCAAGCACGCGGTCCGGCTGGCCCAAAACCGACCCCTGGCGCGGCCCCTACCTAGGCGGTTTGTCGGCCGGTCGCCATAAGACCAATCGCTTTTCGAAAACGCGCGAGGGCGCTTGTCCGCCCAGCCTTTTTCGAGGCATCACCTGCTCATGAGCACGACCCTGCGCCGCGCCGTCGCCGAAGACGCACAAACCCTGTCCGCCCTGGGGGCGCGCACCTTCACCGAGACCTTCGCGCACCTCTATCCGCCGCAGGACCTGGAGACCTTCCTGGCCTACGCCTACGGCCTCGAGCGCACGCAGCGGGATCTCGCCGATCCCGACAAGGCCAGTTGGATCCTTGAAAAGGACGGAACGGCGATCGGCTACGCCCTGGCTGGCCCCTGCGACCTGCCCCATCCGGACGTCCAGGCCGGCCACGGCGAGCTGAAGCGAATCTACGTGCTGAAGGACCACCAGGGCGGCGGCAATGGCTCGCGCCTGCTGAACACCGTCCTGGACTGGCTGGAAAAGGACGGCCCGCGCCCTCTGTGGATTGGCGTCTGGTCCGAGAACTTCGGCGCCCAGCGCCTCTACGGCCGCATGGGCTTCACCAAGGTCGGCGAGTACTTCTTCCCGGTCGGCCAGGTGCAGGACCTGGAGTTCATCCTGCGGCGGGGGTGAGCGCTGACGGAAGCGCCCCCGATACGCCAAGGAAAGAAATCCGCCTTCCTCGCCCTCGTGGCGAGGATCCATCGTTCAGCCTGCTCAGACCTTTCGAGCATGGCCGTCGCCTGAGCAGCCGCCGCCATGGCCCCTCGCCACAAGGGCGAGGGAGGCATGCTTTGAGGGATGCGCCCTAAGCGCCTAAGGTCGCTTCCCTCAATGCCCCGGACGCGGCTCGAACGAGCGCTTCTCGTCCTTCAAATCCACGCATTCCTTGGCCGGCTTCTGGCCGTGCTGGGCCTTGGGCTCGGACTTGGGGATGCAGTAGTTGGTCATCGGGTTCTGGTGTTGGAACGGCTTCGTCATCATGGCCTCGCCTCCCGCCTCAAATCTCATCCTGCGCGCCTTGCCGGCGCTTGTCGTTGATCTTCGTCATGCCGCCTCGCACAGCGCGTCCAGTTGCTGCACGTCGACGACCACGCTGAGCTCCGAAAGCCCCGGATCGCCGATCACCGTGCCCGACACCGGCAGCGCCTCGGCCGGGGTGCGGGTGGCCGCCACGCGGATCAGGTCCTCGGATTCGGCCAGGCCGTTGGTGGGGTCGAACTCGGTCCAGCCCAGGTCCGGCAGGAACACCTCGCACCAGGCGTGGGTCGCCCCCGCCCCTCTCATGCCGCCGTGCGAGGGGCTGTAGAGATAGCCGGTGGCGAACACCGCCGCGTAGCCCAGCCGCCGCAACGCCTCGACCATCAGCCAGGCGAAGTCGCGGCAGGTGCCCGCCCCGCGCGCCACGGTCAGCGCCGGGCTCTGGGTGCCTTCGGCGGCGCGGGCCTGGTACTCGAACTGGTCGTTGATGGTGGCGTTGAGCCGCAGCAGGAACTCCAGCGCCGGCTCGTCGGGCCGCTCCATCTGCTCGCGCAGCCAGCGCAGCATCACCCGGTCGGCGTCCTCGGTGGCTGGGCGGATGAAGGGGTCCAGCACCGCCCTGTCCTCGCGGCCATAGACGATCGGCGAGACGGTGTGCGGGTCGGCCACGGCCTGGTCGGTCAGGGGGGCCGGAAAGCGGTCGATGACTAGCCGGCTGGTGATGGTCAGGAAGTCGGCCTTGCCTTCCGGCTGGAAGGTGCAGACGCAGTTGCCGTTGGCGTCGTAGCTCCACCGCGTCTGGCCGGGCAGCGAGGTCGCCAGCGAAGCCTCGACGATACGGATGGCGTGGCTGTCGCGCGGGCGGATCAGCAGCCGGTGCGGCCCGAACGCCACCGGGCGCTCGTAAGCGTATCGGGTCTCATGAGTGATGCCGAGCCGAGCCATGGGGCCACCTTAACCCTCGGCCCCGGCGAACGTTCCTCACATACCGGTGATTCGTGCAGGTGATCGGAAGCCGGCGTGGTGCGCCTTCGATCAACCCTCCCTCTCTCCATGAGAGAGGGATTTAAACCTAAGCCGCGAACCCCGCCTCGGCGAAGCCCAGCATGCGGTCCAGCAACGACACCACGTCGGCCTCGCTGGTCTGGCCTTCCGACAGCACGTTCAGGCGGTCGAACTCGGCGAACCGGTTGTTATGCAGCATCCCTAAGGTGAAGTGCAGCCGCCAGTAGACCTCCTCGGCCGACAGCTCCGGCCGCGCCTTCAGCAGGGCGTCCGAGAAGCGGCGCAGGTGCGAGACGTCGGTCTTCAGCACCTGGCGGATCTCGTCGGTGCCCTCGCTGCGCGCCCGGATCAGGAACTGCAGCGAGATGCGGCGCTCGTGATCGGGGGCCAGCCAGCGCAGCGGCGGGGTCAGCAGGGCCGCCAGGATCTCGCGCACCGGCGGCGTCCCGGCGTTACGGTCGTTGGCCTCGTGCAGCATCTTGGCCCGCTCGCGATTGAGCTCGGCCGTGCGCCGCTTGAAGATCTCGAACAGCAGGGCGTCCTTGGAGCCGAAGTGATAGTTCACCGACGCCAGGTTCACGCCCGCCGCGGCGGTGATGTCGCGCACCGACACGTTCTGGAAGCCGTGCAGCGCGAACAGCCGCTCGGCGGCCGTGAACACCAGGTTCTTGGTGACGGCTTCGGTTTCCTGGGCCTCGGCCTCTTGGCCGGCGGCGATCTCGGTGGTCGAACTCAAGACTTCAATCCCCTTACCCGTAGGGAACCCTTACAAGCGTTTGATTTCGGCGCAAGCGTCAAGATGCGCCGGACGCTGAGGAATTCTCGATCGGGGGCCAGGAAACGAAAAAGGCCCGGCGTCGCCGCCGGGCCTTTTCAACGTCTCGCGTGGTACCACCTCTCGGGCTCGAACCGAGGACCTCTAGATCCACAATCTAGCGCTCTAACCAACTGAGCTAAGGCGGCTCCGCGAGAGGCGTGTTCTTAGTCGGACCCGCCGTCGGGATCAAGCGGCGAAAAGCCCTGAAACGGAGAAAATCGCGCCCCGAAAACGCCCTGCTCCGACCGCAGGAGAAAGGGCAAAGAAAAACGCCCCGGAGCGGGTGCTCCAGGGCGTCTTCTTGGGATCGTTCCCAGATCGTCGCTATTGCGGGACCTGGAAGGTGATCGGCACCGTGATCTCGCCGCCGTCCACCGGAGCCCCGTCGAGGGTCTTCGGCTTCATGCGGAAGAGGCGCGACAGCTTCAGGGCCGCTTCGCCGAAACCGTAGTCGGCCGGAGATTCCGACACGACCGAGCAGTTCTCGAGCGAACCCTTGGCGTTCACCGTGCAACGGATCGTCGCACGACCACCGGTTTCCGTCCGCTGTGCACGGTCCGGATAGTACCGGGCCATGTCGTCGGCGTTCGGCTTACGCGCCCAATCGGGACGCGTCACGACCGAAGCCCGGGCGGGCGGAGCCGTCACCGGCGCCGGCGGAGCCGACGAGATGATCGGCGGCGCCGTCTGCTCGACCCGCTCCTTGACGGGCGGGATCGGGAGCGGCGGCGGCGGCGTCACGTCCGGCGGCGGCGCGATCGGCGGCCTCGGCTGCACCACCGCGGGAGGCGGCGGCGGAGCGTTAGTCGGCGGCGGCGGCGGGGGCGGAGGAGGCGGCGGCGGAGGCGGCGGAGGCGGAGGCAGCTCCACGTCCACAGCTTCGTCGCTGTACTCCTTCAGCACCGCTTCGAACTTCTGCTTCGCGAGGTACGCGAAGAGGAGGCCGTGCAGACCGAGGACGATGATCAGGGCCACGCCGAAGGTGCCGAGGCCCTTCTTACGGCGCGGACCTTCCGAGGTCAGCGGATCGTAGTGGCGATGCTCGGGCGTTTGTTGTTCAGCCATGCATCACCCCTCAGCTGTTCTCATCCCGGCCGATAAGGGCCACGCTGTAGAACCCGTTGTCCTGGAGGGTGTTCATGACCTCCATAAACGAGCCGTAGCGAGTCTTTTCGTCCGCGCGGATGAAGATGCGTTCCTTGGAGGGATCGCGTCTGCCGATGTTCTTCGTCAGGTCTTCACCCATCGTGTCGATCGAGGTCCGGTCGTCGCCGATGTACAGCTGACCGTTCGCCTTGATGGAGATGTAGACCGGTTTCGGCGGGTTGGGGGTCGCTTTCGCCACCGCCGGCGGCAGGTTCACTTCGATCGACACGGAGGCCAGCGGGGCCGCCACCATGAAGATGATCAGAAGGACCAGCATGACGTCCACGAAGGGCGTGACGTTGATCTCGCTGTTCTGTTCGACGTTGAACCTGTCGCCGCCGCCACCCGAAAGTTTGGCGGCCATCGGTCTTACGCCCCCTTGTCGAGCTGACGCGAGATAGCGTTCATCAGTTCAGCAACGAAACCTTCCGAGCGCGTGCCGTAGGCCGAGATGCGGGTCTGGAAGTAGTTGTAGAAGATAACCGCCGGGATAGCGGCGAACAGACCGATACCGGTGGCGAGCAGGGCTTCAGCGATACCCGGCGCGACGACGGCGAGGTTGGTCGTGTTGGTGTTCGCGATGCTGATGAACGAGGTCATGATCCCGTACACGGTGCCGAACAGACCGATGAACGGACCACCCGAACCGACCGAGGCCAGGAACACCATGCCGCCCGACAGGCGCTTGGCCAGCGAGGCCTGCACCGCGTTGATGGCGTAGGTGGCGCGAGCGATCGTCGAGTCGCGGTGTTCGCCGCCGACTTGCAGACCGGCTTGACGCGACAGTTCGACTTCTTGGGCGGCCGCGGCGGCCATGTCGGCCAGCGGGTTGCCTTCGAATTCTTCCGACGAGCCGATGCGGGCGATGTCGGCGATCGAGCGAGCGCCGCGGAAGGCTTCCAGGAACTGGTCGGTTTGCTTGTTCAGGCTGCCGAACTCGAGCAGCTTGGTGATCAGCAGAACCCACGAGAAGACCGAGGCCAGCAGCAGGCCGATCATCACGACCTTAACGACGATGCCGGCCGCGAGGAACATGCCGACCGGGGTCAGCGAGTGCGACTTCATCTTTTCGGTCGCGGCTTCACCGGCGTTTTCCTCGGCCGGAGCGGCGTCGGCGGCGGGAGCCGGGGTTGCGGCCGGGGTCGCGGCCGGGGCGGCGGCTTCGGCGGCGGCCGGCGCAGGCGCGGCGGCGTCCTGAGCGAAGGCCGGGGCGCTCGCCATCAGCGCCACGGCGCCGACGAGAGCGATGAGGGGGGTCTTCCGTTTAATGTCGAGCATCTGTCGCCAGTTCCTGATTGGTCTAGCACGTTTGGACCGAGGGTCGTCGCGCGAGAGCGTCTCCACCCTAACTTGAAAAGCCCGCTTTCCCACCCGATCTCTCGGATGTTGGGCAGACCCGCTTCGCTGCGCTCGACCCGTTACGCCCCGCTTGGAAGGCTCATGCCCGCCCAGAAGGATCGTTTCGAAGCGCGAGTGACCGCGGCCCCTTTCGAGGCTCTGGTCTTACCGCAATGTTAGAATTGCGGCATGGGTCCTTTGGCAACCCCTTTTCGCACCGTCAAGGGGGCGTCCAGGGCATAAATTTACGACAGTCAGCGCTCGAAACCGGTTATTGCTGCACTGCACAAAAGGCAAATCAGGAATTCAAGGCGGTTTTTCCCTAACAAAGGGAATATTGGCGCCGCATCGCAGCATGCCGACAAAACAGCGATCTCCCGGCCACTGCCTGGAAGCTGGTCAGACAACCTCGGAAGGAGGCGCCTCAGAATCCCTGGCGGCGCTGCCAGATGTCCTCACGGGACAAGAATCCGTCGGCGGGGCGACTTAAGGGAAAGCCATGCATCTGACCAGAACTGATCATCCGCACTCATAAGCGCGAAATCCCCGAAGTTGACCGTCCATGTGTCGCACAGCGATACGCGCCCTTGCGAAACGTGTCGCAACGCGATACAAGCATCGCCAGGGGCGACGCGCATGGCCATCCAAAGCTTCCGAGACGAGCGAGCAGCGGCGATCTTTGCCGGGAACTCCCCCGGAAAGGGCTTTCCCGCCGATCTGCTCCGTCCCGCCAAGCGGAAGCTGGAGATGCTGCACGCGGCCGTCCTGCTCGAAGACCTTCGCGCGCCGCCGGGCAATCGCCTGGAAGCGCTCGTCGGCGATCGGGCGGGCCAACACTCGATCCGGGTCAACGACCAGTTCCGCCTGGTCTTCGTCTGGACGCCCGCCGGCCCGACCGACGTCGAGTTCGTGGATTATCATTGACGCACGCTCGAGGCCGCTCTCGGCCCGCATCACATCAGAGGATCTTGCGATGAGCCCGATCGCAACCTCAGCAGCCCCCCTCTCCCCGGTGCACCCCGGCGAGATCCTGCTGGAAGAATTCATCAGGCCGCTGGGCTGGTCGCCCGGCAAGACGGCCGCCAAGCTGCATATCGCGCGGCCACGCATCGAGAAGCTGGTAAGGGGCCAGACGCCGGTCACGGTCGACACGGCCCTGCGACTCGAAAAGCTGTTCGGAGCCACGGCCCAATTCTGGCTGAACCTGCAAAACCGCTACGATCTGGAGATCGCGCGCGCCAGGCTGCCCGAAGACATCGCCAGCATAGAACCGATCGATCACGCCGCCTGATCAAGCTCCCCCTGATCAAGCTAAGCGACGGCGAGGACGCTTCGCACAACGCGCGCCGTAGCAGCTCCCGAGGAAGCGCTGCGAACCACTATTTTTAGGAAAAAGAAGGTGGTGCCTGGGGCCGGAATCGAACCAGCGACACGCGGATTTTCAATCCCCGGACTATTCGTCCTAAAGCATTGAATTTATTAACTTTTCAAGTTCGCCGTGGACCAATTTGGACCAATGAGTTCTCGGAGCGTTCTGGGTTGAACCGAGACGAACCGTGGCGACTGGAGACGGCTCGGAGGCGATCGACCAAGAGTATCCCCCGGGAATCATCTCCGTGCAAGAAAACAGCATGACATCAGGTGTTGACTGCCGGCACAGCTAGGCTGTAGACGACTCCTGTTTTCCGGGGCCATCTTCGGCCCCACAGCTAAGAGAGGAGGCGTGACCATGGACAAGCTCACCCACGTCATCTGGGACCGCATCTCCCGCCAAGCTGAGCCGACCCCTCTTGCTGAGCTGGAGGCCTTCATGGAGGCCCACCGCGCTGAGCACGGCTTCTACCCTAGCCCCGCGAAGGTGGTCTTGGAGAGGTCGGACGGCACCAGCTTCGAGCCGTGGGCGAAGGGCTGGTGGTTCAGCCATGACCAGCTCGTGCCCGCCGAATGCCGGGGCAAGCTCTGCCGGATCGGCGCTGGCGCCTACGGTGACTCGACCGTCTGGAAGCACCCCGAGTTCGATGCGGTCGAGACCGCGATCTTCCGGGCGACGCTTCGGGAGCGCCACCCCTTCGGCGCCCGCGTCTGACCCGCACACATATATAGAGGAGACCACCGCATGCTCACCCAGCACTCCCGCAACATCGCCGCCCTCCCCGAGGTCTGCTACGGCACCCTCCAATCGGACGGCTCGCTGATCCTGATCAAGCGCGACGAGGACGGCTACTGGCCCGCCCAGGGCTACGCGCTCTCCTCGACGATCCCGACCTTCGACGAACTGGCCGACTACCTGAACGCGCGCCAGGACGTGACCAAGCAGCAGCGCGCCGCGATGGAGGCTGGCTCCATGTTCGGCTTCCACACGCCGGCCGCCGATCCGACGCGCTACGACGACAAGGGCCGGCCCCTCCCCGCCGACCAGCTGCATCCCGCCCTCGAAGTCCTGACTCGCGGCTCGAACTAGCGGTACGCCACCTACACGTACTGAGGAGATGCAATGGCTCGTTCGCCTGATCGCCTGAAATTCTGGAGGCCAAGGGTCGAGGAAGTGGCCGAGCTGGGCTACGACTCCGACAACGCGGGCGAGACCTTGGGCAAGGCGCTGACTGCGTGGCGCAAGGCCAACCCGGACAAAGCCCGAGCCGTCGACCTCTTCGGCGAGGTGCCGAAGTGGGCGCTCTATGAGGCGGCGATCCAGCTGTCGGCCCAGCTCGATCCCATGGGCGCGACCCAGGCGCTGAAGACCGACGCGCCCGAGCTGCGGCTGCGCGCCATGATCGCCGACATCATGAAGAAGGCTGACCGCCAGTGAGGGTCCTCTCCTTTGAGAGTCGCATTAATCTCATCCGCGAGGGGTGGACCTTCGAACGTCATTTCGCGGGGTTCCTGGCGACCGACCCGGCTGGGGTCCAAAGCATTTGGCGGGAACCATCAGTCAAACGAACACCGATCCCCGAGCCCTCGGCGCTGCACGCCGCAGGCGGGGGGCTGCCCTCCTAGGGCGGACCAAACCAGCGACACACTTTTCACGACTGCGTGACTCCCGGCCGTTTTCGGCCCGGGTGATTTCTTGCGCCTATGCGCCAGATCAGAGGAGAGACGCCATTCCCCAGCTGAGCTTCATGACCCGCACCACGCTCGCCGATAGGATGAGCCAGATCGCGCAGCTTGCCCTCTCGGCAAAGCGTGCCGCCGAGGAAGCAAACGCCCAGGCAATCGCCACGCACCGCGACCTGGAGCGGGCGCGCTCGGCGCTGTATCGCGCAGCCAAGGACGCCGAGGAAGAGGCGACGACCTACATGGATCGCCAGAGCGTCGACTGGCATGAGAGCGATAAAGCCGACACCGTGGGCGCCCTGCGCGATCAGTTCGATGACTGGGCTGGCACGCTGACCGAGGCGGTGGAAAGGCCCGAGCCCCTGGACTTCCCCATGCCAGACTGGCTCGGCGAGCTGCCCAAGCTCGCAGAAATCCTGAAAGAGTACGAGGCGGCCTGACATGGCGTTCACCTATCTTGCAATCCCCTACTCTCACCCGGCTCACAGCGTGCGAGAGGCTCGGGTCAACGCCTTCTGGCTAGCGGCGGCTTTCCTGATTGAGCGCGGTGATCGTGTCCTCTCGCCGATGACGTTGATGCCGGCGCTGGCGCATATTCCCGCTGCTCAAACCGATTGGGCCGCCTGGGAGGTCTACTGCAACGACGTCATGCGCGTGTGCAGCAAGCTCGTCGTCCTAGAACTTCCTGGCTGGGAAAATTCGCAAGGCGTGGCTGGCGAGATCGCGGCGGCGCTACGCCTGGGACTGACCGTCGACTACCTGACACTGGAAGCCGCTGGCATTCCGCAGAATCCTGAACTAAACGATTAGGCGAGTGACGCATTGAGCGACGCCTTTTAGCGACACTCGGTCGACTCTAGGCATTGACAGCCGGCATAGACGGCACTATCCCAGCCTCCCGCCACGAGTACGGAGGCCCGCGTATGATGTCTGATGCCGAGATCGTCCAATCGCTCACAGGAGGCGATCCCTCGCTGCCTGAGCTGCTCGATCTGGTTGCCGCCCGCATGGTCGCGGCGCACCACGAACCGCCGACCGCCTTCTATGTCCGCACGCTCCAACACCGCGCCAACCTGATCCGCACGGCCATGGGCATCGAACCGCGCCCTCCGATCGCCTCCAGGCTCGAAGCCCAGGCCCCGCCCTTCAACAGCGTGCTGATCAGGGGGCAGGTGATCGGCAAGGACAAGGACAGCGGCTACCTGCTGCGGATCGCCGTCGATGGCGAGTTCGAGTCCAAGATCGTCCATCCAAACCACGGCGAGGACCGCACGGTCGTCCTGGCGCACCCTCTGGCGGTGCAGCCCAATCTCCCGCCCGTAGACGCTCCGCGCCCGGACACCACCACCGATGACCTCTTCGAAGTGCTCAAGGGCGCCAAGCTTGGCGAGCGCCTTGTGTACGAGGTCGTCGAGCGCGGCGTTGACGCGCTGGCCGCTGACGGCGTCGACCTCTCGGGCTTTGGCGGCGCGCCGGCCGTGGTGAACGCCATGGCCCAGGCCGTCGTGAGGGCGCGCCTGAAGTGAAGGCGACGGAGGCCCAGACCCAGGCTCTGGCGGCGCTGCGGGCGGCGAAGGACTGGAAGGTCGTGACGCTCACCAGCGCCCTCTATGGCGACACCATCGTGGTCGTTCGCCAGGACCGCCGCCAGGGGCGCTCCCGCATCACCAATCTCGCGATCGGCCCTGACGGGGCGGTTCGCGTCACTGCCGGACCCATCCAGACGGTCCAGCGCAAACGCATAAGGTAAGATGAAACAGAACGCCCTTCACGAGCCCATCCTCGAACCCGACGACGACATCTGGGCCAGCTTCTCCGACTGCTTCGGGCTCGACATGGACAGCCACACCCTGAGCGCAGACTCCGACGCCATCACCCGCGACAAGGATGCCCTCTGGAGCGTGACGATCGAGAGCAGCTCCGGCCACGAGATCGACGCCGAGGGCTTCGAGGAGCACGACGAGTTGCTCGACTGGCTGACCACCCAGGGCGTGACCATTCTCAATCTCGACACCGATTACTGATGAACGACCTCCAGCACACCTCTCTCCACAGCCTTCGCAACCGCCTGCCGGTGGGCAGCGCGCTGAAGTCCATCGCCCATGCGGAGGAAGCCGGCATCGTGATCGTGCGCCGGACCATCGTCGAAGAGTCCGGCATGCAGACGGTCGATCAGTTCACGATCGACGCTCACGGCAAGGTCCGAAACGCTTGACGCCCGCCGTCCAGAACGCCGTGGCGTTCCTCAAGACCTTCGGGCCCGGCACGACCATGTACGAGGGCCACCCCGCCGTCATCGTCAACGCCCTGCTCCGCGAAATGGGCCTGGACCCTCAGACTGGCGAGCGCCCTCCCCCGCCGCCGCAGAAGCGCTACACCCACGGCGAATGCGGGCAGTGTGGCTGGATCGGATCGCTTCTGGTCACCAAGACCGTCAGCCTGGGGTTCCGCCAGAGGGCCGAGGACATCTGTCCCAGCTGCGAGCGTGAAGAAGTCCAGTGGCTGACCGAAGACGAGGCCGAGAAGCTCCTCAAGGAGAACGAGGAATGATCGAGGTCGAAGGCGTCCAGGCCTACGGAGACGTTCGCTTCTACGAGCGGCGCGGGCTCTACAGCTGCGAGGAGGTCCTGGAGCGCCCGCTGAAAGGCGCTGCCGACTTCGACGGCGACATGATCGAGCTGGAGGACGCCCGCTACCACCTCTTCAAGAAGGGTCAGGGCCGCACCTGCGTCAGCTGCGGGATCGAAGGTGCCTACTTCGCCAAGGAACGCTCGATCCGCCGCGACAAGCGCGCCGGAACCTGGGAGCCGTGCGGCGCGTGGCACTTCAACCTGTACGCCCGCCGGCCGGGATCGGATGGCGCGCTGGTCGAGGTCATGATGACCAAGGACCACATCATGCCCCGGTCGAAGGGCGGCGCTGACCATTGGCTGAACTACCAGCCCATGTGCGCGACCTGTAATGCCCGCAAGAGGGATCGCGTGGTCGAACCCGGCGCCGGCTATAGCTGGGACGATGTCGCCATCGCCCGCGAGCTGATCGGCGATGACTTGCTGGAGCAGCACGCCAGTGTCCCAGACGCCTCGCTGTCGCTGATCGACGCCGAGCGAGCCTACATCAACAAGATGCTGAGGCATCGCGACATGCCGCATATGCTGCGGGGGTTCAATGCCCTGGAGCGGGCGCTGTCCAAGAGCGCTTGCAGCGGCGACGACTTGACGCGAGCCATCCTCAAGCGGACCGAGGAAGCTTATGCCGAACACCTCTTCGGCCGCCTTCCCGAAGCGGCAAAACCCCACTAGATCGGGGCGGATGTTCGATGACGCCCATCAACCCCGAACGCCCGAAGCCTTCGCCGACTGGCTGAAGGAGCAGGGCTACGTGCTGACGGCGTATATGCCGGGCCAGGACATCTGGGTCGGCATCAAGCCGCTCATGTACCATTGGACCCTGCACACGGGCCTGACCTACGACTACGGCAGCTACCAGGGCCGCTGGTGCTTTGCCGACTTCACTCGCGCTCTGGCCGGAATGCTGGAGTGGGAGGCACGCGCGTTCGAGGGCGAGCCCAAGTTCTGGCGGCGGCACCCGGAGACGGCCCGCCGCAGGGACGACGACGGCTCCCCTGAAAGCGAACACGTCGCCGGATGAGTGTCGCCATTTTCTGACTTGAACTCCTGCCGAATGACGCCTATTAACGGCACTCGTTGAACGAGGAGGCCGTCATGTTCGAAGTCACCGAGACCCGATATGCCTACGGGATCACCGCCGATCAGATGATCGCGCTGATCAGCTACGAGGGCATCAACGGCCCCGGCAACACCGATGCCCTCCCCGCGCTGTCGACCATGCTGGACAAGGTCCCCGGCGTGTGCCGCACCGACTACGACGGCCACTTCGGCGCCTACGTCTACTTCTCGATCGACAAGGAAGACGACACCGAGAAGCTGCACAAGGACATCAAGCACGTCATCGACCTGCGGATCGCCAACGCGGTCGAGTGGGCCTCGCGCCAGCGCAAGCCGGGCCCGCGCTGATGCCGCGCCTTTGCGTCGTCGACCGCGACAGCGTCCACGTCGGCTATGTCGAGGCCCGCGTGGGGCTGCGGACCTACTACGGTCCGATCACTCGCGTCTCCGATAAGAGCGTCTGGACCAAGCGTCCGGGCCAGGACGAGCGCTGCTGGCGCCCGCAGAACAGCCGCCTGCCGTCGGTCTATCGCACCTCGTGCATCCGCAAGGGCGAATTCATCCCGAAGGAGGGCTGATGGGTCACCTCTACACCGTGATCGTCGACGACAGCTGCGGCACGACCAAGCTCTACACCGTCGAGGCCTCGGACCCCGTGTCCGCCAGCCGCTTTGCCGAGCGCGTGTTCAACGCGCACATGAGCTGCGGTGGCCGGGCACTCTTCTGCATGTCCGGCGCGACCATGTTCCTGCCGGTCGACAAGGGCGGCTCCCGGCCTGAGGCCGTCCGTCTTTATGCTACCGAGGAGGACCGCTCGTGAAGATGAAGCGCCGCCTCAAGGGCGTCGATGATCTGGCCCGCTTCCGCAGGTCGCCGCCGCCGATGACCCGGCTGTACCCCTACCAGCGCGCCGCTATCGAGCAGGTCCTGGGTGGGCCGATGACGGCGCCCGCTCCCCTCCTATCCCCCGAGCAGAGCCGAAAGGCCGGCGTTGGGTACTCGGGCCCGCTGATGGCCGACAAGGGTCAGAAGGACGGCAGCTGCAATCGCACCGCCTGCCAGATGCCGCTCTCCGGCCAGCCGCAGTTCTGGATGAAGAACCACGTGACCGGCGGCAGGCTCTACTACTGCCGCCGCTGCGAGATGCAATTCAGCGAATGGGATCGCCGGATCGGCGAGCCGCTTCGCTGCACCCCCGACGAAGGAAACGAGCAGCTCTATGAGCGAGACTACGCCTAAGCACGCGATCCACGGCGTCCTCAAGGACGCCCAGATCGTGACGTGGGGAAAGCACCGCGAGGCGATTGGCGCCATCCACGGCGACACCAAGGGCCGGTTCCCCGACGGGCGCATGATCCGCACCAGCCCCATCGAGCGCGGCCCCGACGCCGACGGCGTCATCGTCACCCGCAATTCCACCTACCGCCTGGAGATGGCCCAACCCGATGCCGCCGACTAAGCCCGTCCACCTGACAGCCCAGGAGATCGCAGAGCTGCGAAAGCGGCTGGCCCGCGACGTCATGATCGTCACGCGGCTCGACGTCGATCCGTCGCATCCGCTGCTGGCGGTCAAAGCGCTCGACGAGAAGTTGGCCGCCGCATGAGCCGCTACGTCGAACACAAGGGCGGGCTGATCCTGGGCTCGGGCAACTACTTCTACTGCCAGGATCAGAACTACGACGGCTTGGAGGTCATCCTCCCCGAGGGCGTGCCCGAGAACCGGGACGGCTACAACGCCGTGGTCTGGGCCAAGGGCTTCGCGCTCAAGCAGTTCTCGACCGCCAACTACTTCCTGATGACGCCGGTCCAGCAGATCATGTGGCGGCGCGGGTCCAAGAGGGTCATGCGCGAGGTCGAGGGGCAGTCCTACCCCCTCGACGTGCAGTACCACGCGATCGCGCCCTGGACCGAGCGCTGGCTGAACGACAACGTCGGAGCCAAGCACGACCGTTGGGATGTGCGCACCTACGCCAAGGCCGACGACATGCTCTTCTTCAAGCGCCGCAAGGACGCCCTGGCGTTCATCCGCATGCTCCAGGACCTCACCGAAATGAAAGCCGCCTGATGCCCGCCAGCCTCGTTCCTATCGCCGCCGCAGAACCCGTCGCCCGCGACGACGGCCGCTTCTATGTGCCGATCACCCGCACGATCCCGCTAGACGGCGTAACGTCCCAGGTGGTCTGTCGTGTGGCCTCCGACGCCTTCGTCGACCTGGAGACCGCCAAGGTCTTCGCCCAGTCGCTGGCCAACTGCTTCAACATCGCCCTGGACCTGCTGCCGGACGCCCCTGAGAACACGCTCTTCAAGCTGGCGCCAGATCGCTGCGGCTGGGCCGAGCCTAGCCTCCAGGGTCCGACGCCGGCCTGGGCCGCGATCGAGACCTTCCTGCGCTACGACCAGAAGGGCGACCTGGACATCACCCTGCGGTTCGATGACCTGGACGAGCTGACGCTGCGCACCTCGCGCAAGCGGATCGTCGAGCACCTGAACGCCCAGGTCATCGACCTGGAAGCCGACGAAAGCTCCAAAGACCATGAGGGCCGCTGGTGGATCAGGACCGTGGAGGGCGATCCGAAGACCGGGCCGATCATCTACCACATGGGTCGTTGACTGACACTAGGTGTTGACTGCCGGCATTGCGTGTCCTATGGGTGGCTCGTCGCCGCCCTGGAGGACCTTGATGTCGAACGACCTGTTGACCGCCCTGGCCCGAGCCTCGCTCGTCGAGCCCGCTACCGTCGAGAGCATCGCGGCCAAGCTGACCTTCTACCGGGTCCGCCTCCACCTCGACGACTACGCCGACTTCCTGCGCGTCGCGCCCTACCACCGCGCCGAGATCGAGCGGGCCATGGTCAAGGCCGAGAAGCAGTTGGCGGCGGGCGAGCTGGTCACGGCGATCAGCGCCGCCGGGGAGGTGGAGGAGCTGGTCAGCGCACTGCGCGACCGGATCAGCGACCTCGCCAGCGACCCCCTGCCCTAACCGTTCACCAGAATCCAAACCTGTGGGAAGCTCACGCATGACCCGTCCGCCTCCGATGAACGGCACCAAGACCCACCCGCTGACCGAGGCGGCGATCAGCACCATGGTGTCGCTGCGCATCTCGCCCAAGCCTAGCTCGCAGGTGAACGCCGGCATCACCAATAGGCTCATGCGCGAGGACCTCGCCGAGATCGTCCAGCTGAAGTCGCCGTTCGCCAGCCACAAGGGCGGCAACTGCCCGCACCTGAAGCTGACCCAGGCCGGGCTAAACAAGCTCGACGAGATGGGCCGCTGATGGACGAGAACAGCCCTCTCCTCGAAGCCATCGGGCTCTACGAGCAGTACACCGGCGTCAAGATTCCGGACCCGGCGGCGCGCAGCTGGAGCGGCAGCTTCGGCGACTACGACATCCGCAAGTCCTACGAGCACATCAAAGAAGCCCTGGAGCTGGACCCGTCCGAGGTCACGGCCAACCTGATGCTCAGCTATTTCACGCGCGAGCTGATGGGTCGCCAGAAGCTCACGATGGAGCAGCTGCTCAACGACCCCGAGGGCTACCTCAAGAAACTGGAGACCCCTCGCCGGCTCCTCGACATCGTCAACCGCGAGGACATCACCACCGCGCGCGACGAGTTCATCGCGCGCCTGTCCAAGGCGCTGGACCGCTACGGCGCGGCCAAGCGCCCCGACATCGTCAAGACCCTTAAGCAGCACGACGTCGTCGCCTTTCTACGGCGCGACGCTCTGCGCGGCGTCGAGCGGCTGCGCATCAACCAGTTCCTGGCCGGCGAGCCAGAGCCCGCCGACGTCAAGCCAGTCTACCAGCACAAGGTCCACCAGTGGTGGAACATCAACTCGCTGTTGCAGGCCGCCTTGGAAATGCCCTCGGGCGTCAGCCTGAACTTGATCCGCGACCGCGACGAGTTCCAGAGCTACTTCTGCTGGTGCATCCGCAACGGCGGCAACCTCTTCATCCTCAGCGATGCGCCTGAGTACGCCCACCCGCTTCAGGGGCAGATGACCCGCCGGCCTGATCGGGCGCTTGGCGATCGCGCCTGCCGGGCTTGGTTCCCCTACGACCTGCTGGGCATGAAGTGGGACGAGGAAGCCGAGCGCTGGTACGTCGAAAACAGCGACGCCAAGGGTCTTGCCGTCTACCAGCAGGAATGGAAGCCGCTGAAGGCCATCTCCGAGCTGGGTCCCGAGGAGACCATCTGGTCGACCATGATGCTCGACCTCATCGCCCAGAAGTTCTGGACGCGAGGCTTCCAGGCGCCGCAGCTCTCCTACACTGGCGAGATGATCAAGATCGAGGATCGCCTCATCGAGCGCGCCACGACCGCCCTGACGACGGTGGGCGCTTACGAGCCCCTGGCCCTGGAGCCTCTCACGATCGACGATATGCGCTCCGACGCCCTGGACGAGAGCGAGATCGGCTCGAAGGGCTCCGAGCCCAACCGCTGGCTCGAAGAGCGCTTCGCCGACAAGGTCGATCCGAACCTGCTCAACGTCGTGGAGCAGATCGGAACGGTCGTGCTCCTACCGGACTACCGAGGCGAGTACCAAACAGATGAGCTTGCGGTGGGCGAAGTCGGTGAAGACGGCCTGCGCCGACTGACGACAGCTGACGTCAATTCGTTGGGCCACTTCAGGGGTAAGCACGCTCGCGACCATTCGCTCCAGGTGATGGACAGCACCAAGTTCGGAACCCGCGAGCAGCTCGCCGCCGACCGAAAGTTCATCGCCCGACACAACATGGCTACCTCGATCAGCCGTATGGCGCGGGCCGAGTACGACGCCCGGGAGAAGGATATCAAGAGCTGGTACGAGAAGGCCTGCAAGAAGAACCTGCCCGTCATCCTGCCCTGGTGCGCCCACAAGGAAATCTGGCTCGATCGCGGCATGGCCAACGACTTCGACCAACACGGCGGCGGCGGCCGTAGCATCGTCCGCAAGAAGGACTGGCGGTCAGGCCGAGGCCGGCACTACACCGGCTTCGTCGATCGCATCGACATCGCCGAAGAGAAACGGTCGAAGAACTACAACTACTCACTTTTCGGAGCGACGAACCTCGGCGACTACGACCACCGCGAATACGTCTGCGCGCTCACCGGCGCCAAGGCCAGCTACAAGGTCGCCTTCTACCCGAAGACGCCCGTAGAGGTCGCTCTATTGGCCGGCGTGAAGGTCGAGGACCTACCTGACGTGCTTCAGCACTGGCAGCCCGATCGTGACTATCAGGGCAACAGCATCCTTCAGAGAATCGACCCCATGGCCTGGGCCCTGCACGACCCCTGGAAGAAGCTGTGCCTCAACGTCATCGTGCCGTTGTCGATCCGGGGATTGGCGAAGATCGAAAAGGCTCCTGCCCTCCCCGACCTGCCCTACATCGTGACCAAGGAAGTGGTCGACGGGCAGCGTGCGGCGAACACAGAGGCCTTCAACAAGGCGACCTCAAAGACCTGACATCATGTGTTGACGGCCAGCACCGCGTTCGCTACAAGGTCCCCATCGACACGCCACCGGCGCGCGGTAAGCTGCACCCGAAGGAGACGATGATGACCGGCACGACCCAGCACCTCGACCCCCGCATCGGCCAGCTTCAGCGCGCCTCGGGCATCGTCTACTACGCCTACCTCGACGGCCACGGCATAGATAAGGAGCACACCGAGGGCACGCTCGAAGAGATCGAGATCGCCCTGGGGCTGCGCCCGGCGCCCAAGGCCGCCGAGCCCGAGCAGCCGACCGCACCAAAGACCGGGCGGCGGACCAAGAACGGCGGCTGGGTGCTCTCGTTCGGCAAGATCAAGGGCAAGCCCCTGGTGGTCGAGATCAGCGAAGCCGATTCGGTCTGCGCCGACGTGCGCTGCGGTGATTTCGGCTGCTCGCTGAGCCTGCTCTCCGCCCTGGGCACCGTCGACGAAGACGGCCCGGAAGTCCCCGAGGCGATCATCGAAGAGATGGAAGCCTGGGCCGTCTCGAAGGGGTGGTGAGCATGGCGATCGCACAGCACGGCGGCTTCATCGTCCAGGCCACGCCCGTCCCCGTCGCCCGGCCCAACAAGCTGGCGGCCGGCATGACCAAGACCCTGGAGCGCCGAAAGCGCGCCCTGGGCCCCAGCTTCGACCGCATGAGCGACGAAGCCCGCGCCCTGGCGGTCAAAGGCACCACCGACAGCCTGGGCAGCATGATCCGGTTCTCGGTGACCCGCGCGCCCTGCGGCTGCTGCGGCTCGAAGACCGGCAAGCTGAAGCTCAAGCCCGGCAGCTTCGGCGCCGAGCGTCTGGCCCGCCGCCGCCGGCAGGCCGCCAAGAGGATGGAGGCCTGACATGACCGCGAAGCGCCATCACATCACCATCGGCGGCGACGCATGGTGCGATTGGGCCGGCACCCAGGCCGGGACCAACCTCATGAAGGAGACTGGCGCGGTGTCCTGCGGCCACATGAGTGGCGCCTCGGCCGAGCGCGCGGCCAAAGTGCTGCGCCCGCACTTCAAGCACGGCCGGGTCAAGGTCGTCGCCGGCTGCTGCCCGCACGAGATTGCGATGGAAGAGTATCGCGCCACCCAGAGGAGCGCCTGATGATGCAGGTCTCTGACATCAAGGTCGGCCACACCTATAAGGGCGGCAAGCACGGCTATCAGCGCACCGTTGTGAACTGGGGCGCCTCGCCCTCCCATGTCGTCTGGGCTGTGACCAGCTCGCGGCTACCGCTGGGTGGCTTCACCGACACCCAGTGCAGCTCGACGGCTTCCTTCGCCAAGTGGGCGACCGAGGAGGTCGTCACCGAGTGGACGCCCAAGACGCCGGAGAACGCGTGATGCGCCAGCCGCTCTCGCTGCCCTCCACCACATTCAACGTCCTGGCCGAGGACAAGTCGGTCCGCGCCGTCGACATCGTGGAATTTGTGGAACTGAAGGTCGCCAATCCCGACTGCCACATCATCGCCAACGACGAGATCGGCACCTACCGCGCGAGCACCGTCCTGCTGCCCTGCTCGTCCCACAACTTCGGGACACCCCTGCCGTTCGAGACCGCTATCTTCAAGGACGGCGAGTTCCAGGAAATCTTCACCCGCTACGGCACCCACGCCGAGGCGTTGGAAGGCCACGCGCTGCTGGTCGAGCGCCTGAAGACGGGGCTGCACTGATGCAGAGCTACGAATTCCACGTCTACAGCCTGGAGGCCGACGGCGGCGTCTCTCGCGACGCCAGGATCGACACGATGATCTGCGTGAGCGACAAGGCCGCCGCCAGCGTGGCGCGCAAGCTCACCAAGGGGACCAGGGCGCCGGTGGATGTCGCGCGCCAGGGTCCTACACCTTGGGCCGATCGCTACGTCGGCACGGCCACTCCCAAGTGGCCGGAAGGCCCTTCCAACGCTACCGAGTTCGAAAAGGCCTGAGGTCCCGTGAAATTGAAAATCCAATTCGACACCGACAACGCCGCGTTCGACGGCGAAGGCCTGGAGCAGGAGATCGTTCGCATCCTGGTCGATGTCGCTGAGAAGGTCCGCGATCGCGGCGCTCGCGCGCTCGACGACTACCCAGTCCGCGACGTGAACGGCAATACGGTCGGCAAGGTCACGTTCGGGTAGAGCGCGTGCTTGAACTGGTCGAGCTTGGCGGGCAATTTGGGGCGTACCCTCGCCCTGGAACCCCCATGTCCGCCAAGCCCAGCACTCAAGAGATCGCGGACCAGCTTGAGGCCATCATCGCGCCCTTGGTCGGTCGGCTCCAGCGCTCCCAGGCCGCCAAGCAAGGCCTGCTGCTAGCCGACAGGGAAAAAGCTCTCCTCCAACTCATGCTTTCGGTGCTGAGCACGGACCACGTCAAAGGCATCGACATCGAGACCGTCGACTGGGTCATGGCCCACTTCATGGAAGACGAGGTCGAGGGCAAGCCTACGATCCTGGCCTCGCACGAGGTCGACTTCGCCCTTCAGGTGCTCGACGCGCTGCATGGCCTGACCGCGCTCGACACAGCCCCGCCAGTGGGGAACGCTTGACCCGCAGGACCACGAAGTTCAACGCGCGCTACGCCGGCCGCAGCGACAGCGGCGAAGAGTTCCAGGTCATCTCCCTGCGGACCGATAACGCCAAAACCAAGGTCGTCCGCAAAGAGCCCTGCCCGACCTGCCCCTGGCGCAAGGACCAGCCGGCCGGCGCCTTCCCGCCGGACGCCTATCGGCACAGCGCCAACACTGCACACGATATGTCCCCCAACATGTTCTCGTGCCATGAGAGCGGCGCCGACAAGCCGGCGACCTGCGCGGGGTTCCTGATGGCCAATTCGGCTCACAACCTCGGCGTCCGCCTGTCGGAGGCGTCAGGTCAGCTGGACTGGTCGCGCATCAGCGATGGCGGCCACGATCTGTACGGCTCCTACAAGGAGATGGCCGTCGCCAATGGCGTACCGGCCGACGATCCCGCCCTGGCTGACTGCCGGGGCAACAACGAGCCCCACCCTGCCTACGCCCGGGCCGAGGCGCGCCGCGCCGAGATGGTCGCCGCCCAGAAGGCCAAGCGCATGGCCATCTACAAGGGCCTGGATGACGACCAGCGCTATGTGCTCTGCCGCCTGGAGGAAGGCGATCCTGCGGAACGTCTGAAGGCCTATGGCTACGACCCCGCTTTCAGCAAGCTGGTGGCCGCCAAGCTGCTCGATCCAGACCACCGCGTGACGCAGTTGGGTTCGCTCATCATAGCGGGCCTGAAGAAGCGGCGCCGCTATCCGTGGAACGCCACAAAAGACTGACATCAGGTGTTGACTACCGGCATTCGCGGTTATAGACCTGGGCTCCTAGCAGAGGAGGCGGGCATGATCGGTGCTGACGAGAAGACCATTTCGGATCGCTACTGGAACGTCGTGTTCACCTCCTCGCGCCCGGGCGACATCGACGCCTACCTGCGTGAAGCGGCCATCCAAGGCTTCGAGATCAAGGGCGACCAGATCATGGCCGCGCGCTCGGACATCCACCGCGTCATGTTCAAGGCCGCTGCCTGATGCGCTACAACATCGAGGTCACCCCCCGTAACAAAGAGGTCCCGCCCTATCGCCTTCGCGATGAGAGCGGCGAGGTCTGCTACTGGCCCGACCTCGCCGGCGCCGAGGCCCACTACTACGAGCACCACATGCCGGCCTATGAGGACTGGCGCATCGTGCCGGCGATCTCGGCCGAAGAGCCGCACATCACCAACCGCTGGGTCTGGGCCGCGCCCCGCCGCTATCTGGAGGCGCCGCTCGGCGTCCTGGCCGACCACTGGGTGGTGAGCGACGTTGAGGGCGACCGGGGTCAAGGCGACCCGCGCGGCTACTCCTCGGCTAGCTGCGTGCTGCGGGTCATGAACCACGGGACCAAATGGTGCATCATGACCGAACGGGGGATGTACCTGCGGTTCACGCGGCGAGACAACCGCAAGGGGCGAGTGCGCCTGTACGCCACGGCCCTGGCTGCGGCGATCGCCGCTGAGGCCGAAGACGGTTCGGGGAGGTAAGGATGAAGCGCGCCTACACCGTGACGGGCTACTGGCCCTTCCCCACCGACATGCTGCGGCACGACGAGGCCGAGGCCGCGACGCCCGAGGACCGGGAGGTCATCGAGAAGCTCTCCGGCGAGTATTCGATCGACGGCTTCGGCCTGCGCGAGAAGGTCCGGGTGAACCTCGTCATGGAGGCCGGTGCCGGCGGCCGGCGCCATCCGAACTACGAGCGCTGGGTGAGCTTCACCTGGGAGGTGGTCGAGGACCCCAAGAGCGGCCTGATCAACTACGCCCGCGTCGCCCGCGACAAGCTCGCCCTGCAAAAGTCCGCGCTCGCCAAGTTGACGGCGGCCGAGCGCGAAGCCCTGGGATGGCCCGCATGAGCAACCGCGTCTACTTCTCCAGCCTCGAATGCGACGTGCTGACGACGCGCCTGGACGAGCCGGTGGACGTCGCCGAGGCCACGGGCCTGGACGGCAACGTCTGCGTCAATCTCTGCGACGCCTTCAACTCCGACCTCAAGGCCGCGCGCTTTATCAGCGTGCCGTGGGAAAACGATGACGCGGGCCGGGCCATCCTGGCCGACGCTGTGCAGAACACAGGCTTTGCCTCGATCTACCCGGACGACCCGAAACTCTGCAAACGCGTGATCGGCGCGGTGAAGCGCAAGCTGCGCGCGGCCGGCATCGAGATCAAGGAGCCCGAGAATGTCTGACAGCGAGCGCAAGAAGGAGGGGTGGTTCGTCCGCGAGAATGGCGACTGGGAGCGTGAGCCGGTCCGCGTCATCGAGCGCAACGGCAGCCTGACCCTGATCGAGACGGAGCGCGGTGAGCAGAAATGGCTCTCCCCTTTCGAGATCGTGGACGCGTGATGGCCGAGCTTCGCACCCAGCAGGAATCCGACGGGTCCTGGTCCGTCTACGAGGGCGAGGGCTTCCGACGCGGCAAGTTCGCCACCCAGTCACTGGCCCAGAACTCCCTAGATCGGATGGCCGACGACGACCTGACGGCGGACACCTACGTCACGGCTGCACAGGCCGAGGCCTACATGAAACGCTCAGAGCAAGCCCAGATCGTCGGCGACGCTCGGCTGGTGGTGGACCGGTTGGAAGGCACCGCCATCGACATCGAAGAGGCCTTCGCGTTGGCCGACCTGGAGCTGAAGCCTGCCGAGCGCTTCCTGGCGATCTGCCAGCGCGTCGATCAACTCGTGGCTCCCTGCGCGGACTGCGCCCATTGGACATTGCTGGGCGAGCTGGCCGAGGGCCGCTGCTACAGCTGCAAGGAAGCTTGATGACCTACTGCTACACCGAGGCCCAGATCGCCGCAGCTCGCGCAGCTTGCGCCGCCGCCGGCCAGAACCCGGACGGCTACTCCGACGTCCGGGACCACAAGGCCGACATCAAGAACTGGACCTACTTCATCGAGCCCGAGGCGCCGACCGTCGATGTCACCGCGCTCGAACGGGCTATGGCCGAGGGCCTGAGGCAGATGGAGGCGGCATACCTGGGGCGCGACGCCGTCCTGAAGGTCGGCAAGTACAAGGGCCGGCTGGGCAAGGTCGACGGCGTCACGATCACCTACCGCAACGGCGGCGACAATCCGGGCCCCTGCTTTGCCCTGATGGTGCGCCCCTACAGCCTCAAGAACCCTGGCGAGCTGCTGTGGGATCACCCGGACGCGCGCACCTACCGCCAGTTCGGCAGCTTCGAGCTGGTCGAGGCCTCGGCATGAAGATCGCCATCACCAAGCCCGGCCCGCCGGTCACCGAGGAGATCGACGTCGAGTTCCCGCTCTACTTCTGGGCCAGCTGGAGCGACCACATCGACGTCTACTTCCGCCTGAGGCTGGTGGACGGGATGATCCGCGTCGTGAGGGTCGAAGAGCACTCCAACTGGGGGCGCGATATCCACTACGAGATCGGCGAGGACGACGAGCCGCTCGCGAGTGTGGCCGAGTACCTGACTTACTCCAAGCGCACGGCCAAGGACTTCGACGAGCAGTTGGCCAAGGCCATGGAGCGGATCAACGCATGAAGCCCGAGGAGCAGGACACCTACATCCTGGCCAAGCGCGGCGACGACCTGGGCTCGCTGGAGCCTCGGCCGGCGCGCTGGGACGGCCACAAGAGCCTGCGCATCAAGATCAACGGCGCGGACATCGGGCTGGCCACGACCACCTACAGCTACAACCTCCTGCCCGAGGAGCGCGCCGAGGCGGCCGAGCGGCTGGCGGCGCTGTGGAGCCTGGGCGCGGCTTACGGCTGGAGCACCGAGGCGATCAAGGCCCTGACGGGCAAGAAGCTGGCGGAGGGCGCATGAGCGGCTTCCTCGAAGCCTGCCCGCACTGCGGCGGCGACCAGTATTACGTCACCATCCGCGTCTCGGGGAAAATCCAGAGCCAGTGCCGGTTCGACGGCGTGGCCGCCGACAACACCGAGCTTTGGGACAGCGCGATCCTGAAGGAGCAGAAGCGAAAGCACTGCTCTAACTGCGATCGGCCGCTGCCGGCGAAGGCCAAGCTGCGCCCGCCCGGTTCCGTCAACGACTCCGCAGATTCCTGAGGGCCCATGACCCTTTCCACCATCGACGCCGCCTCCGTCCTAGCGTTCCAACGCGGCCAGCTGCACAAGGCCGAGGACCTGCGCGCCCTCTATGCCTCGCCCTATGTGACGCCTGCCGGCCAGCTGACTGAAGCAGGCAAGGACCTGATGATCGCCGCGCTCCAGGCCGAGAACGGCGCGCTGCGCGAGCACGCTGCCGAACTGGCGCAATCAGGCAACCAGATGAAGGCCCACCTCGGCCGCGACGCCACCCTCTTCAAGATGGCTTGGGACAAAGTGGTGCGCGCCGGCCACGGCTTGCGCCACGCTCAGGGCGCGGGCCGATGATCCAGGTCAGCGTCGGGC
Source organism: Caulobacter sp. GW821-FHT10A10 (assembly GCF_059415745.1). Classification (NCBI taxonomy): domain Bacteria; kingdom Pseudomonadati; phylum Pseudomonadota; class Alphaproteobacteria; order Caulobacterales; family Caulobacteraceae; genus Caulobacter; species Caulobacter sp. GW821-FHT10A10. Next base: position 213,968 of record NZ_JBWKNV010000006.1, read on the forward strand.
AGACGCTCTTCCTCCTCCCGCGTGACGGCTACCTGCGGCGCGCGCCCCGCGTGCCCAGGCCGGTGACCGTGACCAAGGTCGGCAAGAAGTGGGGCACGATCGGCGAGGGCCGCTCTGCCGACCAGTTCCGCCTCCCGACCCGGGAGCACCAGCGCGCTTTGTGGGTGCGCAACGACGACGCCGCGCCCGCCTACATGCTCTTCGTCTCCGAGGACGCAGCGATCGAGCACATGAAGCGCGAGGACCTCTGGAAGGAGCTGCGCAAGAGCATGGACGACATCGGCCGCGAAGTGCCAGACTTGCTGGACACGCCGCTGCTGGCCCAGGTGGTGGCAAGCTTCCGTGCGGCGGCCGACGCGCCTGACAACGACTGGGACTAGAGCGCAATGGTGATCCCCCTCGTTAGGTCCAGCCGCCGTGCCGCCATAGCCTTCTGGCTGCGGGCCTTGCTCGACGGCAAGCTACGGCTCGGGCTAGGCTCACGACATCGGCCCAAGGCCATCGAGATCACCTTCGCGCCGGACCCCGACCGATGACCCAGGTTCCCGAATGGGCCCGCGCCATCACCGAAGGCGTCATGGGCGGCCCGCCGTTCGAGATCGGCGACATCGTGCGCCACCCCGACGGCCGGATGGTGAAGATCATCAGCGGGCAGTTCTGGGGCGAGCACGGGCTCTCCAACCACTGGTCCTGGCGCGAGGTCCGCGACAACGTCATCCAGCTGAAGGTCGAGCATGGCTCAGGCTGGTATCCGAAAACCTGAGACGCGCTTTGCCTGCGCGGTGTGCGGCAAGCTGAGCGCCGGCCGGCGGCCCAGGCGGGGCGACGACAGCGAGCGCTTTCCGCGCCGTCACGCCGGCGCCAACGGCGAACCCTGCCCTGGCAACTACGAGTTCGCGCGCTGGATCGACACGTCGATCGACGCATTGAGTCGCCATGAAGAAGGCGGTTCAGGTGACGATCGCGGGCCAGAAGTGGTCGGGCGGCTGGGAAGAAACCGGCGGTGAGCTGTGCGTCTCCAGCGCCTACGGTTGGCGGCGCGTGAAGCTCGGGCGCAAGGACCCGAAGGCTGCCGCCGCCAAGGCGATGGAAGAGATCGTGGCTGAGTACCGCTCCGGCCGGCATTGACTACGAAGTCGCTGATCCGATTACGCTTTCTCCCCATGTGAGGAGAGCGTGATGCACCCCATCGATTCCACCGACATCTGGCGCCACCTGGAAATGCGCGAGCTGATCCGCCAGCGCCTGGACCCTATCGGCAAGCTGGCCGCCAAGTTGATGTTCGAGGCAAACATCGACGACCTGGAGCTGAAGTCCTGGGCCTGGGACGAAGCCAGGATCACGTCGGACGATCCCAGGCTGATCCTCCACTTCGCCACCGAGTTCCCTAGCCGCACGCCGGACTTCAAGTTCGCCCTGCCGCTCTGGTACGCCGATGAGAAGCGGGACTTCACCAAGCACGCCCACGCCTTCCGCGCCAAGGAGCGCGCGGAGCGCGAGCCAATCGTGACCGACCGGGTCGAGGCTGACCTGAAAGAGCGCGACGAGAACGAATTCCACCGCCTGAGCCGGAAATTCCGGCCAGTGAACTGACATCGCGCGTTGACAACCGGCACTCGCTGCCGGTATCCCAGACAGCAGAACGGCCGGCGTCGCACTCGCCGGCCGCTCACGGTTTCGAAGCGCCCCGCTGTTCCCAAGCAGCGGTTTGCTTCTCGTCGGGGAGCCTCGCAGCTGACGAGCCCTGACTGCGGATAGGTCAGCACAACCTCAGGGATTTCACAACCCATGCCTGACCCGATCAGCTCCTGGCGAGGCTTTCACGGCGCGATGTACGCGGGCCTCTACTCCATGAGCGCCGCCACCTACGCCGCTCGCGAGATGGCCGAAAAGCGCGCTGGGCGGGAGGCTCCCCTGATCATCATCGACGACCCGGTGAGTCACTGGCCCATGGCGCCGCGCAAGACCTGGGACACGGTGGTGCTTGACCAGTGGATCACGATGCTGCCCAGCCGGCCGCGCCAGCGGTTCTGGATGAAGCGCTCCGAACCGGCGCTCACCTTCTATGACCCGGCGCCGGCTCCCTCCCCCGTCGAGGAGGCTATCGCTAAGCTGAGCAAGCGGCTGCTCGATCCCCGGGCGGGCTACAGCATCGCCGAGCACAGCCGGCGGACGACCAACCCGTGCGTGACCTGGGAGGTCGACGAGAGCAGCTTCGCCGCCGACGTCGCGCACTACACCGATCTCAGCGGCATCGAGAGGCGGCTGTTCGGGCACCTCTATGGCGCGATCGTCGAGCACGAGCTGGCCTTCATCGACGGCCGCCGCTACCTGACGCCCAGCCTCAACCCCGACCGCGATCCCATCGCCGTCCGCATCGAGCCGCTGTCGGCCGCCAAGCTGAAGGCCTTCCTCCCCGAGCCCCTGGACCTGCCAGTCCTGGACACGGCGTCCGTGGAGCCGCACGCCGGCACGCGGCTGCGCCGCCAGCAAGCCTGGGCGCGCCCCGGAGGCCGCGCATGAACCTCGGCTCCGACGAGGACCTGACGGTCGACTACCCCCTGCGCTCGCGGCTGCGCGACACGGTCGGCAAGGCCTTCATGTTCTCGCAGGAGGGCACGCCGCTCCAACGCCTGGAGGACGGCCAGGACGTGCCGGCCAAGGAGGTCGCTAAGCACGTCGCCGAGCTTCGTGAGCGCGTCGAGTGGGGCAAGTCGATCCTGCTCCGGGACGGGCCGACGCTGGAGGAGGTCGACGCCCTAGCCGCTTACGTCCAGCTCCAGGTCAAACGCGAGGCCGTCCAGGCCAAGACTCTGCGGCTGATCAAGGAGCTGGCGCAGGCCGGCTATACCTACAGCTCCGCCCAGCGCATGTTCTGCGACCAGCTCAACGCCTTCGACAAGAAGCACCCCGGAAAGCTCGATGGCTAGGATCAAGGCGACGGACATCCTGGAACGCCTCGGCCCGCCCGAGGACTTCTACAACATCACCAGGGGCCCGGCGCCGGCCGGCGAGTGGGACCTCTTCCGCCTGGGCGCGTTGAAGGGCGAGGCCGCCTACCGCTTCATCATCGACTGGTACGCCCAGGCGATCGCCGACTACGACTGCGTCGCGGTCCCCTACGCCGCCTCCAACTGGGAGCGAATGCCCGAGAGCCGGCGCGAGTTCGTGCGGCGCAAGGCGGCCGTGCAGCTGGCGGCCGACCCCAAGCTCTTCAACCGCGTGAAGGTGCAGATCGAGGGCGACGTGCGCCAGCGCAAGCTCCTCGAACGGTTGGCGAAAGCTGCGACCTAGGCTTGAAAAGCTCCGGAATGATCGTAAGCGTGAGCGCTCGTTAACGGGGGAACCAGTTGCCTAAAATGCCCGTCCTTTGGCGCCTCAAGTGGGGCTACAAGCGCACGCCCGACGAGGCGGCCAAGCTCGCCGACAAACAGCGCATCTTCGGCTGGGACGTCATCAAGACGATCCTGCTGTCCTCCGCCGGCGCCATGCTCATCGTCCCGACGTTCAAGATCGAGGGGCGCGGCGTCGACTTCGGACTGGCGGGCCAGGGGGTTGGCTTCCTATGTCTGGTGGCCGTGGGCATAATGGTCTGGCAGTCGGAGCACACGAGGTAGGCATGAGCACCGAGCTAGTCCCCCTGGTCCTGGGCGCCTTCTGTCTCGCTTCCATCGGCGCGGGTGTGTGGCTGTCAGCCCGAGCCTCCCGCCTCGCCCAGATCGCGCACGACGCCCAGATCGCGCACGACGCGCAGGCAGTCGCGAGCGTTTCGGAGGCAGAGGCGGAGATTGAAGCCGCCCTGTCCGGCGAAAGCGTCTCGAAAGCAGCGGCCAGGGCCGAGGCCTTGCTAGCCGAAGGAAGGCTCAGGGAGGCAGAGGAGACGATCAGGGCCTCTCTGGCCGCCGCACATGCCCACATCGACAAAGTCCTGGCGTCGTCTCCTGACGGATTGGGAGCGCCCATCGTGGACGCCGTCTACGACACCAAGGAAGCCGCGATAGAAGCCGCCCGCAAGCGCGCCATGTCTTCGATGAAACAACGCGCCGCCAAAGCCCGGGAGGAAATGGGCGCGGTATTTGAAAGCACCGTCCCGCTGGCTGCCGCCTCAGCGCCTGTCTTCACCGACTACACCCTGGACCAATTCCGCACCGGCGGCTGGAGCGTCAAGAAGGGCAGCCTCGCGGCCGGAACCTATTTCGTCGAGAAGTCCCCGGGCAGCGCGCCTAAACCTCCCAAGCCCCGCAAGACGACCAAGCGCGCCTAACATCTTCGAGATATCGCGAGATAAATCGTAATGGCGCCCGCCCTCGGGGGAGTACCGGCCGCCTTATCCACAGGTCTTCGATTGTCTGCATTTGCAGACAATGCGCCTGATCGCTAGAAGACCCCGGCCTGGACTGATCTCCAGGCGCCAAATGTTGCGTCCGGTGGGCCTCTGCCGGAACGTGGTGACCCTAGGGCCGCTCCGATTATTCGGGGCGGCCTCTTTTTATGCTTGCGTAATCGCCCACGCCCCATCAACCTCAGCCCGTCAGCACTCTGGACTGACAGGTCGGCGGCGTTGGCCCTCCCCGGGAGCGCCGTCGACCCTCCCCCACGAAAAGCGAATCCGCTATAGCCACGCTGCCTGACTGAGGCGGCGCGGGTGTCCTCGAAAGCATCCGCGCCAGAGGGCCGCCGGCTACCCCGCAAGCGGCCCTCACCCCCAGGCCTCCTATAGAGCAGCCTCGACGATCAGCCCGATTCCTAGGGATGAGCCGCGTAGCGGTGCGCCGGATTTTTCCCGAGCGGGAAGAATGGGCGGTGCGGGGCGTGATCGAGCCGATATTTTCCCGATCGGGATCATTCGCTGTGCAGCATATTTGGCCGCCAGAGCGCAGCTGCGCGTCAGATGTGACCGTTTCAGCCGATCGGCCGCTTTCACCGGATGCTGAAACAGCCCTGTCGGGTGAAACGGTCCTGTCCCCAGGCCGGCCGGAGGCTGCCGGCGAAGCCGGGCGCGGAGGGCGCGAAGCGCACGTAGCGATCTAGCCCAGGCGCAGCAGCGCCCCTATGCTGGCGATCTTCACGGGGGTGTTCATGCGTCTTGCTCTACTGCCGCTGCTGGCGCTCGCAGCGTGCGGGCCTACGGCCCCGAAAACGCCGCCGCCGGCGCCAAAGCCCCTCACCTTCCAAGGCCTGCTTCTCGAAGGCGGGCCGGCCGAGGCCAAAGCCGCCGGCTTCACGCGCTGCGAGATGGAGTACGGAACCGAGCCGGACTGCTTCAGCGACAACACTGAGATTCTCGGGGTGAAGGCCCAGCAAGCTTTCGTGCTCCTGCGCCATCCCGAGCTGCCAGGGTCCGCGACGAAGGACACGACCAAGCTCGCCTACTCCGGCATCACCTACCGGTTCCCGCCGACCCAGTACCGCGACCCCTGCCTCAAGAGCGGCGGGACCTTCGCCTGCATGGATGGCGGCGACGGCGAGCTGGAGGACCTGGACCAAATCCTGCGCGCCCAGGGCTTCCTCCTGACCAACCACCGCAGCACCTACACCTACGTCTCCCCCACCGATCCGTTGATCATCACGGTCTACACCGACTTCGGCGACAACGGCTCGGTGGTGGTTTCCAAGTGGCCGGGCGGGTGGCAGGGGACGATCGAGGACGAGCGCAAGCGCATCCGCGACAAGGCGGAGATCGAGCGCGAAGCCGAGGCCAAGCGCGAAGCCTTCATCAAATCCATGGCCCAGTAGGTGGCGAACCTGCTCACCACCTGCGCCCACCACCAAGGACGGCTTCTTCGTGGCGCCCAGGTGGTCGACTAGCTTAAAGCAGCGGTAAGCCCATCGCCTTGCGGCTCTTGTTGATCTCGTCGGGGGCGTAGCCGCGCTCGCGCCCCTCGGCGGCCATGGCGCGCTGCTCGTCGTCGGTGCATTGGACGTGTATGTCGCGCCACGCATCGACGTTCACGGCCGCCAGGGCGACGGTGTCGCGGCACTCCTGGCTGACGGCCTTCTTGGACGGGCCCATCGCAACCGCGAGCACCACGAACCCAACGACGCCCAGCGCCGCAATCCCCAGCCACTTCATCACGCCCCCTCTGCGCACCCCTGGTGGTCATAGTTGCATGCCTCGCGGCGCGCGCGAAGCGTTCACCGGCCGCGATTTGCGTTCACCACCGGCGCGCTCGGCGCAGCCGCGTTCTCGCCCCCTATCGGCGCTGGACCGCGAAGCGGCGACGCGGAATTTTCGGATATCTCCAAGTAAAACCGTATGTCCTGGTAAACAGTGCAGTCCCTGTAAATGTCAGGAGCACCCTTTGCCGGGTCGGCCGTGCGGGCTAGCTTGACCGAGCCGCGAGCGGCATCACCAACATGACGAACTTGGGCCCTGCCGGCGATCCGCTGGTGGGGCCTAACTTTGACGCATCTGAGGTGCGCGATAGTCGGGACGGCGGGACGGCGTGGGGATGAGAGGGTGAGACGTCGAGAGGTCGCCCAGGCGAAGCAGTCGAGAGGTGAGACGTCGTGACGGGCCTCGTCCCCTGGGCTGGCCGGAGGCTGCCGGCGGAGCCGGACGCGGAGAGCGCGAAGCGATCGTAGCGGGTCCACGGGTGTCGGATTTTCACGACATGGGTTGACGTCGTGTGTCGTGGAATTTAGGCATACGCACGAGATAACTCAGAGAGTGAGCCCAACGACACCCATGCCCGCCGCCGCCTACAAGACCATGCACGGTCGCAACGTCGACCACACCACCTACCTCAACGCCATCATCGCCGCCGTCGCCAGCCGCAAGACCGCCCGGATGGGAGAGGTCGCCGAGGACATGGGCCGCGAGTACGTCGACGGGCCCCAGAGCGCGGCCCTGCGCCAGCAGCTGGCCAAGCAGCTGTGCCATCTGGCGCTGCGGGGCGTCCTGGAGAAGGTCGAGGGAGATCGCGGCGTCTACCGCGTTGGCGCCCAGCTGGAGGAGCGCGGGGTCAACAGCTTCGACGCCGATGAGCGCGCCATCGCCAAGGTCCTGCGCGAGAACGGCGGCGTCGCCCGGGCCCGGGACATCCACGAGGCGTTCGGCGTGCGCATCGCCGGGCCCCAGGCCGAGGCCAACAAGACGTCGGGGATCGGCAGGCGCCTGACCGACGTGATGAGCCGCTCCGAGCGGGTGCGCCAGGACTTCGGCAAGCGCGGCGTCTACAACCTGCCCAGCTACGAGCAGCGCACCGTCGTCCTGCGGGGCTACGCGGCGGCGGCGATGATCGAGGCGGCCGTCGGCGAGGCCATGAGCGCCACCGAGATCGACTACGAGCCCCAGCTGTGGCGCGAGGAGCGCGACGAGTTCTTCGCGCACGTGGGACGCACCTTCCAGCGCCTGCGCAGGGCCTGCGACCTGGACGCCGCCGAGGTGGCGGGAAAGCCGGCGGTGAAGGCCGCCCTCGACGCCATGGTGGAGACAGCGCCCGCAGAGAGCCAGAACGCCCGCCAGGACTTCTACGACCACCTCAAGAAGCGCGAGCGCGACCTCGTCGCCGCCGGCCAGCCGGAGTGGGCCGCCCAGGAGATGGTGGACAAGGAACGCGAGGTCCTGGAGGGCAAGCTGCACGTGATGCTCTACGAGCGCTTCGAGGCCGGCGAGCTGGGCACGCACGTCGCCGCCACCGTGGCGTTCTACGAGGCGGTCGCCGGGCTCTACAACATCGACGCGGCTTCGCTGTCGCGCGGGTTCCTGGCGCCGGCCGGCGGGATCAGCATTGAGCTGACCGATCCGCAGGGCGTGGTCGGCTAGGTTCGCCATATCTCCAAAACCTGAGGTATTGGAATACGGCAGGTCTGGAGCCATCAGGGAGATAGGGCGCTGGGCGGACCCCAGTGGCCCTATATACCCTTACACATATAACGAATAATCACGAGATATACGGGAGATACCTATACGAGAGGCCTCCCGGTGGGGCCTATAAAGCCATATACATATAAAGAACAATCACGAGATACTATACGAGATACAGGAGCCACCCTTTATATATATACTATATATATCTCTTAAATATTCTTTATTCTCTCATTATAGGGGTATAGAGAAGAGAGAAGAAGGAAGGCGAGTTCGGCGGCCTTCTACAACTCGACGGTGGTGATCCGGCCTGCGGCCTTCCTCGTCGACTCTCGGGGTATCTCCGAGCGCCTGCGCCGCCCAGGCCGGCGCTCGTCGAGGTCCTGTGTCGCCATTTCTTGACACTCGTTCGACCTCATGAGACACAAGGGTCATCACTTCCCGTAAATTTCCCACCTAGCCTGCATGTCTCGCGCTGTTCTGCGCCCGGCCCCCGAGGCCGCTCCCCGCCCCCTCCACTCCTCCGACGCCGTTCTCCAGGCCGCCATTGATGGGTCCATCAAGGCGATCATGGACTGGGTCGTGGGCCACATGCCGTCCGCCTCCGAAGTCGCCGTGCGCCAGACCATCGCCTCGGTCATGCGCACCGCCGGGGCGGACGGCTACCGCATCGGGGCCTGCCTCCAGCGCGACTACGAGTGGCCAGTGGATTTCGCCCTGGTCCGCGCGCTGCAAGACGCCGCCACCGCCCTGCCCTTCTGCCTGATCTCGCAGACGCGGGCCTGGGCCATGCGCACGGGCATGCGCTTCCCCGGCGCGGAGAAGGAGCGCGTGGAGTGGACCGATGAGACCGGCCGCCACTTCACCGGCGTGGTCTTCACCCTGGATCAAGGCCGCGCCCAGGCGCTGGTCAAGCCGTCCATCGGGATCGTCATGGGCGACGCCATCCGCGTCGACGCCGAGCTGGTCACCGCCAATGTGACGCGCGGGCTCTATGCGAGCCTGGGCCACACCGTGCCGCTGGTCACCGAGCGCGTCACCCTGCTGGGCGACTTGGTCAAGCCGGCCACGACCATGCCGGCCGCCGTCGGCGCGAGCGCCGCCTGATGGCCGCCCTGGACGCCTATTCGAGCTGGGACGACGAGTTCGACTTCCAGCCCTCGCGCTCGGGCGCGGCCGGCCCTGACGGCGGGGCCTACACCAAGGTCAGCTTCATCAGCCCCGAGTTCGACGACCTGGACGAGGTCGAGGACGATCTGGAGCAGCTGGGCGAGCTGGCAGCCGCGCGGCACGCTGAAGACGAGGGCCTGTGACCCGCGTCCTCGGCTGCGACCCCGGCAAGTCCGGGGCCTTCGCCCTCATCGACACCGAAGCCTGGACGCTGGCGATCACCGACATGCCGCTGGAGCCGGGCACCGGCGGCAAGGAGCGGGTCTCGCCGGTCGGCGTCTCCGACATCTTCCGCCATGCCCAGCCCGACCACCTCTTCCTGGAGCTGGTGTCCAGCTCGCCCCAACAGGGCGTGACCAGCGCCTTCTCGTTTGGCCGCTCGCTCGGGATCGTCCAGGGCGCGGCCTATCACGACGGCGCCGTCAGCGTGACCGAGGTTCGGCCCCAGGAATGGAAGGCCAAGACCCTCACGCCCAAGGACAAGAACGAGGCGCGCCGCCGGGCCATGCAACTGTTTCCTTCGGCTCAAAAGTTGTTCGCCCGCGTCAAGGACGACGGCCGGGCCGAGGCGGCGATCATCGCCTTCTACGGCTGCCTCTTCCTGAAGTTCGCGCCCACCCGAGCCATCCAGCTCGTCGAGTTCCCCTCCTGAGTACCCGCATGCGTAAGACCCTGGCGGCGCTCGCCGCCGCCGGCCGGCTGGCCACGACCCCCGCGCCTAAGCAGGTGCTGACGCGCTTTGGCAAGGCCACGATCCTGCCGGCCGACACCGACTACAGCATGACCGCCGACCACGTGGTCGATGATCCGCGCGAGCCGGTGATCACCGCCACCGGCGTGCTCAACGCCAGCGGCATGATGCTGATGCGCGTGGCCATCCCCATCAAGCAGCGCATGGGCTTCCACACGCCGGGCTGGGACCGCGAGGTCGAGGACGAGGTGATCCACATCGTGCCCGAGGATCAGCTGGGCGTCTCCGACAGCGGCCTGGGCGTCTCCCACCACACCACCGAAGAGGTGGAGGACGAAGACGACGGCGAGCCGGCGCGGATGCCGACCCAGGACGACCTCAACGCGGCGATCGCCAAGACCAAGGCGGCCGAGGCCGAGCGCATGAGCGCCGCCAGCGAGCTGACCGATCCCGAGAACGACTTCCAGACCGCGCTCGACACCGCGATCGAGGCCTTCAGCACCTGGGCCGAGAGCGCCATCGAGATGCTGGTCATCGGCCGCGCCCTGGCCGCTCAAGCCGAACCCGACGAGCGCCAGCCGGCGCAAGACCTCTGACCCTCACCTGATCGAAAGACCTATCCCATGACCACCGCCGTCCCCATCGAAGTGAAGACCGTCCTCCAGGACCTCGCCACCCAGGCCCATGCCGCCGCGACGTCGGTCATCACCGCTCGCAAGACCTTCGACGACGTCACCGCCGCCTTCGTTCTGGGCGGCTCGTCCCAGGAGAGCGTGATCAACGCGGGCTACGCCTACGCCGTCGTGACCTACGAGGCGGCCAACAAGCAACGCACGCTGATCGACTACATCACCAGCCTCGAAGTGGCCGCCGACGAGTGACCTACACCCCCGGCCGCGATCCGCAGGAGGAGGCCGCCATCGGCCATCACCACCGCCACCAGCAGACGGCGTTCCACACCCAGGACGCCTGGAACGCGGCCACCACCAAGTTCACCGATCTGGTGGCCCAGGGCGCTGCGCCCTGGATCATCGAGCAGTACCGCCTAGAGGCGGTCGCCGCCTTCGAGGCCCTCCTCGACAGCGCCAAGGCCGAGAGCGAAGCGCTCGCCCAGCTGGCCGCCCTCCAACGCCGCAAGAAGCGCTAGCCGCCCACCCATGCCCCACCTCTCCAACCAGAAGCACGAGCAGTACGCGCGCCACCGCGCTCGCAACATCCCCGCCAACAAGTCGGCGCTGGCGGCGGGCTTCTCGGCCGGCAGCTCCACCACGCACCTGGAGACCGACCCCGACATCCAGGCTCGCATCGTCGAGCTGCGCGAGGAGTTCGAGAACCAGCGCCGGCAACAGCGGCTGGCGGCCGAGGAAAGCGCGCGCATGGTCGGCGAGATGACCGGCATGGGGCGCGGCTGGGTCATCACCAAGCTGGCCGAGAACGCCCAGAACGCCGCCCACGAGGGCGACTTCAAGGAGAGCAACGCCGCGCTCAAGCTGATCGGCGAGGAGCTGGGCATGTTCAAGGGCGATCAGGGGGAAGCCGGCGGCTCGCCCGTGCCCCACACGCTCAACATGGACCTGCTGGAGGGCGTGCTCGACGCGGCGCAAGGCGCGCTGCCGGCGGCCGAGCTGAAGCCGGGCGAAGCCGAGCGGATCATCGACCCTGCCGTGGCGCTGACCCTGATCGAGGGCCAGGGCAAGAAGGCCGCCACCGAGGAAATCGCCGGCCACGAGCCGGGCGACTTCGGGAGCTTCGACGATGAGTGAGGTCCTGGGCGTCGCCGTCAACGTGCCGGCCCTGCTCCTGGGCGCAGTCTGCCTCGTCCTCTACGCCATGGTCGAGATGGCCCGCCGCCAGCTGGTCAAGGACGCCGCCGAGATGACCAAGGCGCGTCTCCAGCTCGACATCTACGCCGACGCCCTGGTCGAGATGGAGCAGGCCGTCGCCCAGGCCGCCCAGCTCGCCGACGAGCGCCGGCAAACCCAGGCCCGCTGGCTGATCTGCGCCGTCCAGATGGAAGCGCTGCATCAGCGGGCCGAGAACATCCTGACCGGCGCCCACCGCGCCATCGCCCGCGAGCCGGGCTGACCTTCCCTGCCGCCGGCTCCTGACGCCGGCGCCTTCGCATCCCACACATATCGACGCCGGGGCAGCGGGGGCCGCTCCGACCGGCGCCGCCCGCTCATGAGAGCCCCTTGACCTTGATCTACCCTCACGAGGATCGGGCGCGCACCCGCGCGGCCGTCTCTCGCCTCACCGACCTTGCCTCCAGCGCAAAGGGCGCGGCCCAGTCGGGCGTCCTGCTGCCGGAGATCACCCGCAAGTCGATCATCCAGCTGACCGGCACGAGCGACACCAGCCGGCAGATCGACGCGCTGATCTCGATCGGCGACGACATCCAGAAGAAGCACCTGGACAAGCTCCTGGTGCTGGCGCCGAACGAGTTCAACGCCTTCTGCGAGTACGTCAACCCGGACGAAGCGCCCGCCAGCCGCTGGCACCAATACCTCACCGACCAGCTGCAAGCGATCGAGGCCGACCCTCACTTCGACCGCTTCATCCTCAACTGCCCGCCGGGCCACGCCAAGCCCTTGCACGTGGACACGCCCGTGCTGATGGCGAGCGGCGCCTGGAAGCGCCTGGGCGACATCAAGGTCGGGGACAAGGTGATCTCCGACGCCGGCCGGGCCCGGCGCGTTACCCACGTCCATGAGCAAGGCGAGCTGCCGCTGCTGAAGATCACTACGGCCGCCGGCCGGGTCATCCATTCGGCGCCCGACCACAGCTTCCGCGTCCTCTACCGGGGCAAGTCCCACGACGAATGGGTCGAGGCCAGCCACCTGCTGCCGGGCGACCTCGTCGAGATCGTCGGCGGGCACGCCGCGCCCATGGACGCTCCGTCCAGCCCCGAGCAGCTCAAGCTCGCCCAGCTGGCGGGCATGTACGGCGCCTGCGGCACGCGGGCCCACCGCACCATCAAGACCGCCACCGGCGAGCGCCGCTACAGCTACCTGGACCTCTACCTCTTCGACCGCACCGACGCGGTCGCGGCCCAGGCTCTGGTGGCGTCGATGGGCTACCGCTTCCACGGCGGCAGCCAGCAGAAGGGCAAGTGCCACCAGCTGCGGCTCGCCGGCAGCCACACCAAGGCCCTGACCGATGTGCTGGGCCTGGAGGCGACCGTCTATGAGCGGCGCGTGCCGGCCTTCGTGTTCGAGGGCGGCGACGACGTGGTGCGGGCCTTCCTGCGCGCCTTCTTCGAGATCAAGGCCGTGGCGATCACGAGCCTGAAGACGCCGACCCTGCACGCGGCGCTGAAGTCGCCGGCCTATGCCGAGGACATCCAACGGCTGCTGGCGCGCCTCCAGGTCCAGAGCGTGCTCAAGCGGCGCGACGGCCGCTCCACCCTGGTCTCGATCTCGGCGGGCGCGATCAACAACCTGATCAACGCCGGCATCGAGCCCAAGGCGCTGAAGCTCTTGGAAGCGCGCCTGCCGCAGCTCGCCGGCCGCTGGCACGACCCTGAGGACGAGATCGCCTCGGTGGAGGTCGTGGGCAAGGGGCAATGCCGCTGCCTGACGGTGGAGAAGGACCACACCTTCCTGGCCGACGGCGTGGTCGTCCACAACTCCACCTACGCCTCGCGCCTCTTCGTGGCGTGGCGGCTGGGCCGCAATCCGAACCTGAAGATCATCGGCGGCGGCCACAGCCAGCGCTTCGTCGAGAACGAGTTCTCCAAGAAGATTCGCGGCCTCGTCAGCGCGCCGGACTTCCGCCGGGTCTTCCCCAGCGTGGTCATCGCCCATGACAGCCGGGCGGCCGACCAGTGGGCGATCGCCGGCGCCAACGGCCAGTACGTGGCCAAGGGCGTGGGTCAGGCCGTCCACGGCTTCCGCGCCAACTTCATCTGCGTCGACGACCCCTACGCCAAGGTCGAGGAGGCCGAGAGCCCGGTCCTGCGCGAGAAGATCAACACGTGGTTCATCTCCGACATCGGGTCGCGCCTGCTGCCGTTCGGCAAGATTTTCTTGATCATGACCCGGTTCCACGAGCACGACCTCACCGGGTACATTCAGGAGCTGAACCCGCGACTGCCGGAGTACGCGCGCTACAAGATCATCGAAGCGCCGGCCATCTGCTACGATCCTGAGAACGACGTCCTGGGCCGCAAGCTCGGGGAGGTCCTCTGGGACTACTACGATCTCAGCTACTTCGTGGCCAAGAAGATCGAGTGGAAGTACCAGCGCTTCGCCCTGGTCTACCAGCAGATCGCCGACGCTGCCTCCAGCGACAGCATCGCCGGCAGCTTCCAGTTCTATGAGCGCGCCCCTCACCAGACCGACGAGGCCATCCGCGAGGCCAAGGCCGCTGGCATGGTCGACGAGATGGGTCGCGGCAAGCCTGACCGGCGCGCCTACTTCCGCCGCATCGTCCTGTCGGTGGACACCGCCGCCAAGCCGACCGAGCGGGCCGACTACACGGTGATCCAGACCTGGGGCGAGACCCAGGACCGCAAGCACTACCTGCTGCGCCAGACGCGCCTGAAGGTCGACTTCAACGGCCTGATCCAGGCCATCGAGCGTCAGGCCAAGAAGGACGAGGTGGACGCCATCCTGGTCGAAGACAAGGGCCAGGGCACCGCCTACATCCAGGCGCGCGGCGCCACCGCTGCTCAGCGCCGCCTTGCGCCGGCTCCGATCATCCCGATCGACCCCAAGGGCCAGAGCAAGGAGTTCCGCTTCGACGAGATCACGCCGCTGATCGAGGCGGGCGAGGTCTATCTGCCGTCCGGCGCGGACTGGCTGGACGGCTTCATCAAGGAAGTGGGCCAGTTCCCCGAAGGCGCCAACGACGACCAAGTCGACACCATGACCCAGTACCTGCGCTGGGCGAAGTCCACCCGCACCAAGTACGGCTCCCGCAAGGCCAAAACCTTCGGCTAGGGCGCGAGCCGCGCCGGGCGAGACTTATCTCGGCTTATCTCGGAGTGCCTGGTTAATCGCGGGCCGTGGGAGCTGGGACGGGCGTTGCTCGGAAGAAAATACGGAGGATTTGGGGCAATTTCGTGAGATATGGTGGAAAAGGGCCTGAGGTTACAAGGGCTTAGACTCATCGACTCTCGGAGGGGGCTCTTAACCTTTAGGCGGCCGGGGTTAAGAGCGGGGGACCCTTGGAAATTAATGGCGGGGACCCTGGGGATTTCGCCTCGGGGACCCTGCCGATTTTCAGACGGGGACCCTTGGAATTCTCGGGCGGGGACCCTTGGGATTTTCGAGCCGGGGACCCTCGAAATTCATGGGCCGGGGACCCTGAGAATTTTCCCGCCGAAGGGCCCGGATTTTCGAAATCGCGCGCCAGCGAGCCAGGAAGGGGATTTTCGGGCCCAAATCCCCGATTTTCAGGCGATTTGCATGGATTATCCATGAATTTTCGCCCTAAACACCTGATTTTGCAAGGTTTCTCGCCCTCCCGACTCGAAATCCCTCCGCCACACCCCCGCCCGGCCTGGACGCCACCTCCCAGCTCCTCCAGGATGCACCAGGAGGTGAAGCCGCCTCGGTATCGGGTCCAGGGTCGGTGACCCTGGTTGTCTTCTGTGCGTAAGCTAACTGGGTCTGGCCTTCGGGCCTAAGATGTTGAAATTGCTCGGGTTGGCAGTTGTCTTTGTCGGATCGAGGCCTGGAGGGAGTGTTTCACGACCGAACGGCGTTCGACGAGACCTTGAAAGTCGCCCAAAATGGCTGTTTCACGGGCCCGTATGGGCCTCTCGGAGGCTGAAAGCTAACTGGATATCCATTCGCAACGGCCCCTGGCGGTCCAGCTGCCTCGGTTCTGCCCGGCGCGGCCTCGCGCCCAACCGCCAGGACGGGCGCGGTGTCAAATGGCCTAGTTGAGAGCGGTTGGCGAGTTGTCTTCTATGGCTAGGACAACAGTGTCGCCGGCGCCACGGCTCTGATTTCTCGTAAAGCCCTGCCCTGGCGGGGCTTTTGCCGTTTCTGGGCCCTGGATCGGTCCTGGGCGCATTCCCCGCACGATCTGCGGTGATTAGGCCCTCTATTCTCCGCATGGCGCGCCCAGCTGGCGGCCCGCCTTGACGCGGGCGCGTTCTGCCGGCTTGACGCGCGCCCATTACGGACTTGACGCGAGCGCATTTGCTGGCGCGCGGTCGACTTGACGCGGGAGCATTTTCTGGAACGGGCGACTTGACGCGAGCCCATTTTCTGGAGCGCGCGGCCGACTTGACGCTCGATCATTCTGACTTGACGTTGGTTAATTTGACGCGAGAGAATTCTGGAGCGCGTTTACCATGGCGCGGGAAAGGTTAATCCCAGTATTAACCACGTCCGGCCGGCCGTTAACCTTCAGGCCGTTAGGGTTAAGGCCCCGAGCGGGGTTCGGTAACCTTTCCAGCGTTAGGGTTAACACATCCGGCCCGACCTGTTAACCAATCGGCGTTTGGTTAACAGGTCCGCCCAGGCGGCCCAGGTAGGGCCGGCCCTAACCTCGCCCAGGCCGAACGCCGAAAGGCCGGCGGAGCATGGCCCCGCCGGCTGGAGATGGTGCAGGAAGCGCCGCCCTCGCGAGCGGCGCCCAGGCGGCGGGCTTAGGCCCGCTCGACCGCGAGCCAAGGATTGTTCGCCAGGGCGTCAATCCGGGCGCGGGCCTCTCGGATCGTCTCTAGCAGCGCCTCGACCTTGTCGCGGACGGCCTCGCAAACCGCCGGGGTGTAGCCGCCGGCCTTGCGTCCGGCCTTGGCCTCGCCGATCAGCGCCAGGGCCGCGCGGCGGGCGTCCTTGACCTCTTGGGCCTTGTCTTCCATCTCGCGTTCGGCTTGGAACTTGGCGTCATGCTCGCGAGCCGCCTCCGCCTCGATTTCGGCGTAGCGGTCGGCGCGGCCGGCGGCGTCGCGGACATCGTCGAAAATCTCCAGCGGATAGAGCGTCACCCCCGACCATTCGGAGTGCGCCACGGCCGCGATATAGCGCGCCGCGCCGCCCTTGCCGGGCAGTTGCAGCACGTGGCCGCTGTAGGTCTCGCCGGCCTCGTTATCCGAATACCAGCCTTTGTGATCCACGCGGCGCGAGCCCTCGCGCTTGCAAGCCTCTTCCGCCGTGCCCAGGTGGCGCCAGCCGGCGGGGAAGTCGTCGCAGTAGTAGGCGCGCGAGTCCGGCGCGGCAAAGGCGCCCATTGTCTCGCGATCCTGCCAAGCGCCGGCATGGGGCTTGGAAAAGCGCCCGGCGGCTTTGGCCCGCCAGTCGCCCGACCCGTAGGCGGCGACAAAGGCGGGGGCGGCGTCGGGATAGTGCTTGGCGATCGCGGCGGCGGACTTGGCCGCTTCGTTGCGGTAGCGGGCGAGGCGTTGGCGGGCGGTCATCACATCGACTCCAGTGTCTAAAAGCCGCGTCACTCGCGGCCGATGAGTGACGTGTATTCGCGACATATGGGCTTGTCAACGCATCGTGTCGGGATGTATGACGCCTTCACCGGTCATCGAAGGCCGGCAATTGGCGTCACTCGACGCCTAGCCCTTCGGAGTCGATATGTCCCGCCAACTCGACAGCGCGCTTGCGCACGACCTCGCCTTGTTCACGGTCAACACGGGCGACCTCTACCGCTCGCGCGCCGTGCCCATCATCGACAACCTCGCCCGCAAGATCGCCGCCGGGACCTATGACGCGTCCAAGGCTCTGACGCTCTGGGGGTATCTGGCGACGGACGGCGCCAAGCGGTACGCGAGCGACTTCCGCATGAGCGAAATCGCCAACGCCGCCACCCGCGCCGCCGCCGCCGTCGAAATCGCCGCGCACTACGCCGAGAACGTCCAAGAGCGCGGCGCCGACCTCACGGCCGAACGCGAGAATCGCAAGCGCTGGACCCTGGCGAGCGTGCGCGCCGCCAATGAAGCCGCCGGCCTCTATTTCTTCAGCCCTCAGACAATGCGCTTTTGGGGCGACACCATGAAATCGTTCGCCCTGGCCTTCGCCGGCCCGGCTATCTACGTCGTGCGCGTCAAGGCTCCGGCCAAGGCGCCCGACAGCCGGGCCGGCGCCCAGATGATCGGCGAGCGGCGTCTGTTCGATCCGACGACGGGTGAAATCGGGACCGTGATCCGCGAAAAGGCCGCAGCATGAGCGGCGTCGTGTCCGACCTCGCCGCCGTGGCCGCTGAAGCCCGGGCGGCCCTGATCTTCTCCGACGCCCGGGCCGATGACGCCCCGGCTTTCGAGCGGGTCCGCGTGGCCCTGGCCCGCCTCGATCGCGTGCCCATGGTCGCCGGCTTCGTCACCTGGGGCGGGGGAAAGCCGCCCCTCCCCGCCGGAACGCCCGTTGACGTGATTTACCGGGACGGCTCGCAAGCCCTGGCGTGCGTCCTGGGCAAGGATTGCGGCGGCGCCGACGACTGGACTCACGACTGGACGGACGGCGGGCCGGGCGACCCCTGCGATATCGTCGCCTATCGCTACGCCAGGACGGAGCCGAACCGATGACGCATCTATTCGCCGTCCCGCGCGAGCGGCTGGAGCACGCCAACGACGAGGAGCCGTTATCTAGAAGCGAAGGCCGGGCGCACTGCCCGGCCTTCGCCGTTTGAGTGTCGCCATTTTCTGACATTTGCCGCTTGTCAACGCATCGTGTCAGGATGTATGAGAGTCGGGCCGGGCGCGGTTGGCGCGCCCTCTAGCCTCTCTCGGAGTCGACATGACCACCGCCCGCCGCAAGCCCCGCAAAGACCGCCGCGTCCAAATGTCCGTTTGCCTGCCGTTCGATGGTTTCTATGAGTCGAACTATTCGCACGCAATCGACGGCATTGAAGAACGCGAGATTGAGTATCAGGCGAACGAACGTGAAAACGGCGAGCAATCTTTCGCGCCCGAACTGCGCCTTTCTGAGAGCGAGCTTGTCGATATCTACATGGACTGCACCGACTATGCGACGTGCTACGCCGCATTGACACGTATGTATGTTGACGCCTTCGAGGAACTGGCCAGCGACGCGCTTGGCCTAGGCGCCCTGGGCTTGAAGTTCGAAACCATGACTTCGCCCAAGTTCTACAATTTCGAGACCGACCGCATTTTCTGCGACATCCCGCAAGCTTCGGTTCGCGCCATGTTCAAGCTATCGGCCGCCGACAAGCACGCGACGCTAGCCAAGATCATTCGCCAGCGCTTTACGTCCTATGACGGGTTTTACTCGCATTACTCAAACTGCCTTGCCGATTGGCTGGATAAGCCGGTCAAGACTTGGGATCATAACGAGGTTCAAACCCTCTTGCTCGCCGCCCTGGCGATCAAGGGCGTTGACTACGAGTCCGAATTCCGGGGCGACCTCTTCGACGCGACCGTAGGTAACGAAGGCGACGACCAAGCTTGGAGCGAGGGCGTTGACTGGACCAAGTTGGAACGGAAGCTTTCGGAAGCGCGCCAGGACAAGGCCGACGACCTGCGCCAGGACGACCCCGAAACGGCGATCAAGCTTGGCTTGATGGAAAACCCGGACGTGGCGGCCCTGCCGGTCCCCTGCCCCTACACCCTGCCGCTCTTCCCGGAGGCCTGACCCATGGCCTTTGACGCTGAAGCCCTGGCGCCCGTCATCTCGACGGGCGCGGCCCTCCCCGACCTCGCCAGCTATGACCGGATTTGCATCGGGTTCAGCGGCGGCAAAGACTGCCTCGCCGCGCTCCTCGCCTTGCTGGAGGCCGGCGCCGATCCCGCCAAGATCGAACTGCATCACCATGAAGTTGACGGCGGCGGGCCGCTTTTCATGGACTGGGCGATAACGCCCGCATACTGCCGCGCCGTCGCCCAGGCTCTTAGCCTGCCGCTCTTCACGTCCTACAAGCTCGGCGGCTTTGCCCGGGAGATGGACCGCGACGGCGCCCCTACCGCGCCCATGTATTACGAGACGCCAGCCGGCCCGATGACGTCGGGCGGCAAGGGTCCGGCCGGCAAGCGCGGCCTCTTCCCACAAGTGGCCGCATCCCTGGCCGTGCGCTGGTGTTCGGCGTACCTGAAAATCGACGTCATGGACGCCCTGATAAACAACGATCCCCGCTTTCGAGGCTCGCGAACCCTCGTCGTGACGGGCGAGCGGGCGGAGGAAAGCGCCAACCGCGCCCGATACGCCCCATTCGAGCCGCACCGCGCCGACAACCGCGACGGCAAGAAAACCGCCCGCCATGTCGACCACTGGCGCCCGGTCCTGGCGTGGAAGGAAACCGCCGTGTGGGCGATCATCCGCCGATGGGGGATCGTCCCGCACGTGGCCTATCAACTGGGCTGGAGCCGGCTTAGCTGTCTGGCCTGCATCTTCGGAAGCGCCAACCAATGGGCCACCATAAAGGCGGTGTTCCCGGGCCGCTTCTGGACAATCGCCAAGCGCGAGGCCGAGACCGGGCAAACGATCCAACGCAAGGCCTCGATTGCCGCCCTGGCGGCGGCGGGAACGCCCTATGCGGCGGCTCTGGCGCGGCCTGACCTCGTCGCCCTGGCGCAGGCGGAAGAATGGTCCGGGCCGATCCGCGTAGACCCCGCCGCCTGGGCGCTTCCGGCCGGCGCCTTCGGAGAAAATGCCGGCCCCGTGTGAGTGACGCCATTTTCTGACAAATGCCGCTTGTCAACGCATCGTGTCAGGATGTAGAAGGATCGGGCCGGGGCGCGCTGCACCGGCCTTGAACCTCTCGGAGTCGTTATGACCAAAGCCGAAACCCTGGCCGCGATCAAAGCCCTTGGCCTCAACGCCCGTTGGAACCGCGACACGGGGGAATTCATCGTCGCCCCCTACGGCAAGCGCTCCGACCTCATCAAGGCCGCCGGCGCCACCGACAAGACCAAGGCCGCAGCCCTGCGCCGCATCGAAGCGGCGACCCACTACACGCCCGACGCTGAAGACGCCCTGGCGACCGCCCAGGACATGGCCAAGCGCCTGCGCCTGCCGGTCTGGTCTGAGGAACTGGACAAGGCTTGCGGCGCCGTCGCCAACGAAGACGACGCGGCCATTTCCGCCGACCTCTACAGCCGCGCCAACGAAGTTTTTCACGGCGCCAAGGTTGGCCAGCGCGTCACCGCCCTGAACGTCGAATTCATCTCCGCCATGCGCGGGCGCTTCCCCTTCGGCCACGCCGCTTGCGAGGCCTTCGAGTCCGCCTGGGCCAAGGCCTGGGACGCGGCCCGCGCCGGCAACTGCACCGTATGAGGTACGCCCCGACCATCAAGACGGACTCCCCGGAGTCCGTCACCGGCCAGCCTGGGCAATGGATCGACTACCAAGGATCGATCGGCCGTTTCATGGGCCACCGCCGGGGCGTCGTGTGGATCGCCTGGGGCGCCACCGCAACCAAGCGCTTCAAGGCCTTCGCCGCCGCCTACCGCGCCGACCACGGCGCCCGCATCAACGCCGCGCGCCTCGCGGCCTAAGCCTTCCCGGAGTCAGATATGCAAATCCACATCGCCACGGTTTCCCATAAGCACGGAATGAACGTCTACGCCGCGTTCAGCGTTGACGAGGCCGTTTCCAAGGTCGTCGCCTACTGCCGTGACAACTGGAGCGACCGCGCCAACGAAGACGCCCCCGACAGCCCCGACGACCTGGACGAGTCCGCGATCCTCACGGCCTATTTCGAGGAACACCCGTCCGAATATTACGACCTGGGCACGGATGACGCCTCGCCCCTCTCGCCGGCCGCCCGCCACGGCCTGGGCTGGCTCTTGCTGGACGGCTTCGACACGGCGGGCGAGCGTTGGCAAGCGGTCGATGACAACGAAGCCCTTTCGATCATCGGCGATATGGACTCGGTCCTGGCCTTCGTTCGCCCGTTCCTGAACGAGGAAGCCGCCGACAACCTCGCCGGCTGTCTGCCCAAGGAAGAGGCCCGCGCCGCGCTCATGGCCCGCTTGGACGCCCAAGAGGCGGCGCTTTGGGCCTCGCCGCCGCCGGCCGCTGGCGACGTCATCCTTTCGACCCTGGCGGGCCTGATCGGCCAAGCCGCCGCCGAGTCCACCTGCGACGCCCTGCTAGACGCTCTTGAAGCGGCGGGCGTGGAATTCACCGTCAAGGCGCAGGCCTAAGACCATGACCAAGCCCCGCCCCTATATCGCCGTTCCGCCGGTCCTGGCTTCGGCCATGGCGCACGCTCTGGACGCCCTCCGCTTCGCCCCCAAAACGGGCGCTAGGCGCCTCGAACTGGACTCGCACGCTGGCGACCTCTTGCTAGTGCTCAACGGCGCGCCGCTGGGCTTCCGTGGCCCGCTGAACCCTGACGCGCCGGTCTATCCTGACGCGGACGCTGATCCCGTGGTCATCAAGGCCCGGCAGGTCCTGGCCAATCTGCCGGCGGCGCCCGCCGACCCGGTGAAGATCGCCGCCGCCCGCCTGCTCGACCTCGTCACGCGCCGGGGCGGCATGAACGGCAACCCGTGGGGTAAGCCGGAGGTCCAAGCCCTGGCCCTGGCCTTGACCGGCTCGACGACGGGCGACGTGCTCAAGGCCTGCCCGGAATGCTTCGCGGACCTTTTCGAGGTCATTGGCCGCGAGACCAACGGCCAGGAATGGCGCGAGGGCGACGGCAAGCCCCTGACCCGCGAGCAAGCCGACGCCCTGGCCGCGCACAAGACCCGCCACGCCCACGGCGGCGACACCTACCGCGTTCAGCCCCTGGCCAAGGAAGCCGCCCAATGAGCGCCTACGCCGCAAAGCAAATCGCCGCCGCTCAAGCCATGATCGACGGCCACACGGCCGCCATGGGCCTAGAGGAAGGCAACGGCGCGGCCGTTGACCTCTTCCACGTCCTGGCCGCGCTCCTCGAATGGGCGGACGGCTACGCGGTGGATTTCGACGCCACGCTAGAGGCGGTTCGCCGCGACTTTGCGGAGGAAGCCGCGCGCCAAGCCCAAAAGCCCGCTAGCCCGGCCGCGCCCCCGCCGGCTTTCTCCAGCGAGCAAGCGCACGGCGAGGGATGGGACGTCTTTTGGACGGACTACGAACACGGCTCGGGCCTGGAAATCCAACGCATCGACGATCCGGCCGGCAACGCTCTTGGATACGATGAACCCAAGTTCGCCGATGACGGCGCCGCCCTGGCCTTCGTCCATGCCCAAGCCGCCAGCGGTTCGGCCTATCACGTTGCGGCCCTGGCGCATGTGGCGACTTCGCCCGTTCCTGCCGATCCTGACGCGCTCCTCGACGCAAACGGCCCGGTGACGATCGAAGACGAGACTTTCGCGGTCGTCGGGCGCTTCGCCACGATCAAAGCCGCCGAGGCGTTCCTTTCGACCTCTCCGGCCATCGACCAAGCCACCTTGCTCGCGGGCGGCTACACCATCGACAGCCCCGAAGACATGGCGGAAGCTTACGCCATGGGGACGGCCGCCCAATGAAGCGCCGCCACCTGACAGCGGCGGAAGTCGTCGAGAAAATCCGCGCCGCGTGCGCGGCCATGGGCCAGGGGCGGGCCAGGGCGTCGGCGGGGGCCACGGCCTGGGCCAGGGCGCACGGCCTGGGCGCGGGCAACGTGCTTTCGATCCTTTCGGGCGTGAAGTCGCCCGGCGGGGCGGTCACCCTGGCGGCGGGCTATCGGCGGGCGGTCTTCCAAACCTTCGTTCCGGTGGAAGGCGAGTTTTCGCCCCCGGCCGGTTTCGAGGAAGTCACCCGCTAGGCCAGGGTCGGCTTTTCGTTGTCTTTCCCCTCAAAGACAACTTCCACCCTAAGGATTTTCAGGCACTTATGAGCCCGGTTGCTTTCCCCCCGAAAGACAACAGGCCAAACGAAAGGCTGTCCCACATTGGAACACTTCCTCTCGGGCGCGATCAAGGCCGCAGCTTGGTTTTGGGCGCTGCTCTTTCTCTTCGTTTTTTGGCACTAGGCCAATTGACGGTGTATTAGAAAGCCTCTAGAAGGCTCGGGGCGGGCGACGCGGTGTCGCCCCTAACCCCCTCTGGAGTCGATCATGCGCCCCTCCGACCGCCACAACGAAAGCGTCAAGGTTCTCGGCGATCACCTGATGACCATCGCTCGCGCCGTGAAGCGCTCGGGCGGAGAGATCGACAAAGCCGCCCTCGCCTACGCCCTGCGCTCCTATGAGGCCGTCATTGCGTGGCGCCGTGACACGACCGAAACCGCACGCCGCATCGCCGCCACCAACGCGGGCGGCTGCATCGCCCTGGCCCTGGCCCCCATCGACGGCTCCGGCTCGCTGGTGCGCCAAGCCCTCGCCGGCTACGCGGGCGCTGTCATGACGCACCTTGACGGCGACACCCGCAAGGCCTCGCTCGCCGCCGCTGGCGCGGCCGGCCTGCTCTACGTCTAACCCCTTCGCCTGGGCGACCTCTCCCCGCCCAGGCCCTTCCCGGGCCGCCCTGGCCCATCCCCCTAGCCCATGGAGTCGTTATGTCCCGCACCTACCGCAAGTCCCCCGACCAAGCCGACCGCTTCGCCGATAAGCGCGCCAAGCTGGAAGCCCGCAAGGCCGCGCGCGCCCGCGTCTACCACGCCCGCGCCGACCACGCGGGCGACGTCGCCCGCTTCCACTAGCTGCGCACGCGGCGCGCCGGGGGCGTCGCGCCGCGCTGAACAAGGCGCTTGACGTCTCATTAGAAACCCTCTAGAAAAGACGCATGGGCGCGGCCGTCGCGCCCCTCACCTTCGGAGTCGGTTATGTCCTTCGCGCTCAACGGCATGTTCGCCCCGCCCGCCACCTTCTCGCCCGTCCAAGCCCAAGCCGACGCCTTCGCCGATCTTCGCGCCATCGCCCCGCGCCCCTCGCGCGAGGCCTTCCAAGCGCGCTTTGCCGCCTTCAAGGGGGGCGACCCGCTCGCCGCGCCCCGCACGTCGCCGATTTTCGGCCGGCGCGCCCAGTAGGGCCGGCCGGTAGGGCCTGGGCCGGGGCCATACCCCCGGCCAGAAATTAACGAAGGTAGGGACCCAAGGCCCCCCACCCTTGTTAACCAAAACGCAGGGCGCCTAGCGACTCCGGACTCAATTGATCTCCAGGGCCTCGGGCCCTGGACCCGTAACCGAGGCGGTTGAGGCGGCAGGGGGCTACCCCCCTTTTTTCTGGGAGGGGCGGGGGACCCGGGGGCCGGGTGGCCTTGCGATCGGGGCCGTTTGGGAGGTTCAGGAAATTTTGATGTGGCGGGCGGCCCCTGCAACCTTGCGCTGCACGAGCCGGCGCGGCAGGCTCGGCCATAGCGCCCGGGCGTCCCCCGTTCTTCCAGTCCAGGCGCCGGCGGGCCGGGAGCTTGTCAGGCCGCCCGGCCCGCCCACCCGTGCAGCGTCAGCGTTCCAGTGCAACTTGCGTCGCTGAGGCTGCGGCTCGAAGCACACACCCGCCATCCTCCGCATCTCTCCATTATCCACTCAGGAGGATTGTCGATGAAACGCGCGATCGCGCTGACAGCCGCACTTTTGATACTCGCCCCGACAGCCCCGCAGGCCGACAGCGCCTCGACGATCCTCACCGACGTGCCGAGCTACATCAATGCTCAGCTTGGCGCCCTGGGTCAGGTCACCAAGTACCGCGACGTTGAGATCGAGTACGAAGATTGCCACCCCTCGCGCCACGAGTCTGACATCTGCTGGCGACGGAAGAAAAAGGTGTCACGCCCCGTCCAGGAGTTGCTCACCACGGCCTCTTGGGAGATCGAAGACGCCAAGGCTGTAATGGAGGAAGCCAGGGTTACCCGTATCGCCGATACCTACCACGTCCATGCCGTAGAAAGCATCAATTGCACCAGCGCCCCCACATCGGGCTCTGAAAGCCTCGTCCTCAATCTCACCGAGACCCGGTCTTTCACGGCGACGAAGACCATCGCCAACAGCCTCTCAGTGAAGATTGACTACAAGTTTCCAGGCCCGCCAGGGGTTCCGGGCGCGGGAGCCGGCGTCGGCGCCAGCGCGTCGACGACCATGACCCTGACACAGGGCAAGACCGAAACCACAAGCACGGCGATCACCCGCACCAGCAACTGGGTTTACAAAACCCAGCCTGGATACGCCACGCGCGCCGAGATGACCGTCACGACCTACGGCTTGAGCGCGCCTTTCAAAGGTACAATCCTGGTTCGCGGCTTAACCGACGTCGAGAAGGACGGCACGCGTGAACTTGCAAAGCTGCTGACGCCCGATCAGCGAAGCGTCCCGCTGGAAGGCGTCGTCACCGCCACATCAGCCTCCAACGCCGTCGTCGTGCAATCAGAGCGCCGACTTACCAAGGACGACTGTCCAGCTGGAGCCGCCACGGGCGCCTATGTCACCAAGGCCACGGCCGACACCTTGGAGTTCAAGCCAGCGCTGCTCCGCGCACCTGCTCTGCGCGGCGCCGTTGGGTTTTCCGCTCCCGGCCCGCGTCTGATGTCCAAGAAGCCGCCTGCCGCTCTTCCGGCCCATTTCCTGCGCCTGCTCCCCACGGGTTCGGCCGGTGGCCTTTGCTACATCGGCCCCTGCGACCTGCCGCTCGATGGGACCCGGCAATTCTGCTACCTCGACGATGACGGCGCCTGCAACGCCTGCACATGGGAGAGCGATCCGGTGTGCGAGGCTCCAGCGGAACCAGACCCGCCCGCTAACAGCCCTAGCCGATAAACGAGAAAGCCCCGGCGATCGCTCGCCGGGGCCTCTTCATTCCATCAACTAGTCTAAGCGGCGCGGACGCCGGCTCCTGGGTTGGGTTAGCCGCTCGCCCTTTCGCGCCATCCGAAGGCTATTTCGACACTGCTGACCCTCCGTGGCTTCCCGAGCGCCGCTTCCGCGCCGCCCTGTCTGTGAAAGCCAAGCTCTCACGACATTTGAGCCTCGTCAAGCATGTGTGTCGCCATTTCTTGACATAAAAAGCGAGGCGTGCGACGAATGCAGCGTCGAGGCGGCCTCCGCCTCCTGAATGCCGGCCAGAGCCCTCGGGCAGCCGGTTCTTTCGCTTCTTCGTCAAGTCTTAGCGGTCGCGGCGACCCCGTCGCGACCGCCCTTTTCTCCGCGACATCACCACATCATGGCGGGTCTCTCCCCCAATAGCGCGAACATCGCGCGGACGGCGCGCGCCATCTCGCAGACCGTCCACCTCGTCTGCCACCCCGAGTACGACTACTGGCGCCACCAGTGGTCCAAGATTCGTGACGCCCTCGCCGGCCAGCACGAGATCAAGCGCAAGGGCGCCCTGTACCTGCGGCCCATGAAGGGCTCCGACAAGGACGACTTCGCCGACTATCTCGACCGCGCCCTCTTCGTGAACATGTCCGACCAGACCCGCGACGGGATGCTCGGGCAGGTCTTCCGCCGCCCGCCCCAGGTCCGCAAGCTTCCGCCCAAGTTCAAGAACGCCATCCGGCGCTTCGCCAAGGACGGCGCCTCCCACGTCGCCATGGCCAAGACCGTGGCCTCCGAGCAGATCGCCATGGGGCGCTTTGGCGTCCTGGTCGATGCGCCCGCGACCGTCTCCCTGCGCCCCTCCAGCTATGCCGTCGGCTACCCGGCCGAGAACATCCTGGACTGGACGATCGAGGAGGTGGACGGCTTCTACCAGCCGACCATGGTCCTGCTGCGCGAGTTCGAGCGCACCGAAGCCGAGCCCTCCCAGGCCAACCCCTGGCTCAGCGCAGTCAAGATCGCCATCAGCGGCCAGACCTTCGCCCGCCCGGCCCGCTTCTCCAGCGCCTACAGCTACAAGACCGTCTACCGCGAGCTACTCCTCGTCGAGAACGAGATCGGCCAGCGCGTCTACATCCAAAACGTTTATGACGAGGACCCCACCGGGACCCCGCGCGCCACCTTCACCCCCCAGGTGCGCGGCCGGCCGCTGGACTTCATCCCGTTCGTCTTCTTCGGCGCCTCCTCCAACAGCGCCGACGCCGAAAAGCCGCCGATCCTGGAGATCGTCGACCTCAACCTCTCCCACTACCGCACCTACGCCGAGCTGGAGCACGGGCGCTTCTACACCGCCCTGCCCACCTACTACGCCCCCGGCAACGCCGACGCGGACGCGGCCGAGTACCACATCGGCCCGGGCATGGTCTGGCAGACCCCCGAGGGCCAGACCCCCGGCATCCTGGAGTTCAAGGGCGAGGGCCTCAAGACCCTCGAACGGGCCCTGGACGACAAGGAGCAGCAGATCGCCGCCATCGGCGGCCGGCTCATGCCGGGCAACTCCAAGTCCGTCAGCGAGAGCGACAACCAGTCGACCCTCCGCGAGGCCAACGAGCAGAGCCTGCTCCTCAACATCATCATGGCGCTCGAAGACGGCATGACGCTCGTCACGCGCTATTGGCTGATGTTCCGGGACGTTCCCCTGGAGGACACCGAGGACCTCACCTACGAGATCGACACGACGTTCCTGTCCACCGCCATCGACGCGCGCGGCCTTCGGGCCATGCAACAGATGTACGAAGGCGGCGCCATCCCGATCGACGTCCTCTACGAGTACCTCGTCAAGAACGAGATCGTCCCCTCCTCCATGACCCTGGAGGACTTCACCGCCAAGATGAACGACCCCAAGTCCTTCATCGGCCAGCCGGACGCCATCGCCATGCGCCGTGGCTACGCCAGCCGCGCCCAGGAGCTGGAGCAGGCCCGCGTCGCCCGCGAAGCCGACCGCGACCAGCGCGAACTCGATCTGGCCGAGCGCGACGTCGCCATCCGCGAGAAGAACCACGAGATCGCCGCAGCCGTCGACAGCACCAGCGTCTCGGCCTCGCGCAAGCTGGGCGATCCCGAGCAGGCCAAGCCCGCCCGGGAGGTGGAAAAGCCGGCGACCACGCCGGCCGTCACCCCCGCCGCGCCCGCAGCGGCCAAGCCGGTCGCCAAGGACCAGGTCTGATGTCCTGGGACCTGGACGACGCCCTGGCCGAGATCGAGGCCGATGAGCGCTTCGACGCGGCCTTCGACGGCGAGCTGGACGACGAGGACCTCGCGCTCCTCAAGGCCATCTCGCCGGACGCGCCCCGCCGGCGCCGCGCTCCTGCCGCCCCCGCGCCCAAGAAGCGCGGCCGGCCCAAGAAGACCACCTGATGCGCATGACCCCGACCATCACCCTCAAGCACGAGACCACCTACCGGGTGGTCCTCGACGAGCGCGAAATCCACGCCCTCCTGGCCCAGGCGCTGATCGAGCGCTGCGGCCTGGAGCATCTGCCGCGTGAAGCGCGTCCCGCCGAGGTGCGCATCCGGCAGAAGGAGCGCTGCGGCACGGCCGGCTACGAGCACTACGCCGAGGTGTCGATCGTCATCCAAGGCCCGCCGGTCGACGCCGGCCGGTCCTACACCCCTTCATAGCCTCCGCATTCCTCCCAGCGGCCTGACCGGGCGAGGGCTGGGAAATCAACCGGAGGGGATGCGACGCGCGAGACGGCCAAGGCGCCGCCCGCGCTTAGTCAAGGACGAGCGGAGGGCCCGAGAGGGCACATGAGACGTCCAATCCCCACCACACCCCCGGAACACCTTTCACCCCGCTACGCGGCCTCCTGGCCCTTGGAACCCCGATGTCCGAAGACGTGACCCTCCGGTGCAGCATCACGGTCGACCCGATGCTCAAGAAGCTCCTGCCCCGGCTCGCGCCGATCGCCGTGGTCGTCTCGCCCTCCGCCCTGCGCGGGGTGGAGATCAACACCGGTCTGGCCGAGCCTGAAGACGAGGACGACCTGCTGGCGCGCAGCTGCTCCCAGCTGGTGGTGCTCACGCCCCTCCAGGACCTCGGCGACCAGCTCTTCTCCCAGGTCCTCTTCTGCATCGACGCCGACCAGGGCCTCGACAGCAGGCAGGTCAGCGCCTGGGTGCGCGACCTCAACAGCAAGCTGCCCGACGGCCGCTGCGTCACCTACATCGCCTAGCCCCATGTGCGTCACCTCCGCCATCTTCGACTACGCCGGCGCCCTGCCCGAGCAGACCTGGACGCCCGGCGCCTTCGAGGCGTTCGATGCGCTCAAGCGCGCCGCCGACAGCTTCGACACGGCCGCCGCCCAGCCTCACTGCGAAGACCCGCAGAAGGTCGCCACGATCGAGCGCATCCGCGCCCGCCTGGACAAGATCGACAGCCTGATCGAGGCCAAGCTCGCCGCCGAGCGGCCCGCCGCGCCGGTGCTCCCCGCGAAGCTCCGCAAGTCCATTCAGGACCTGAGCGGCTCGATCTGGATGTGCGAAGAGGGCAGTCTCCTAGGCCTGGAGCTGCAAGAGCTGGCCTCCTACGGGCTGGTGCGCCGCAATAGGGACCACTCCAATGGCGACGCCGTCTACGTCCTGACCATGGCTGGAAGCGCCGAGCGCAAGCCCGACGAGCCGTTCACCAAGGCGATAATTCAGGCCGCACGCGTTGTGATCGCCGCCGAAGCGGGTTTGGAAGGTCGCGTCGTTGACTTCGATCTCCTCCCGATCGCCGAGCGCTCCGCCGCGCTCAATGCAGCCTGGGAACTGTGGGGGACGCCCGGCGCCATCAAGGCCGATAGCCCGGTCGCGGCTGTCATCGTCCGGTCCCTGCGCGCTGCCTTTTTCGACGCACACCCGCAGATCGAATGGCGCACCCTCGTCAAGGCGGGCGAGTTCGCTGGCTACGACCAGGATGGCAAGGGCATCCCGGCCTCCGACGTCGAGGTCATCGACAAGGAGACCGGCCTGCCCGTCGCTGACGCCGAGGGCACGCCGCTCCTGGTCACGGCCGTCGACACCCACCAGGGCTGGCTCGAAGCCTACGACACGCTGGGCTTCGGCTTCGTCAGCACCTTCCGCATCAAGGGCGACTTCGAGCTGCGGCTCAAGAAGCCGTGAGCACGCCGGTTCGCCGGCCGCCGACCCGCTATCAGCCTGCGGGTCGCTAAATATGAGGCAGGGTGACCCCCTGTAGGCCCGCGCCAGCACCGTGTTCCGAGGTCGTCTCGTAAGGAGAGCGTATCGGAAGGCCTCGAAGCGGGAGGCGCCCATTCATCCGAGACGCCATGACCCCGCCCATCGAACAGGACGCCCGCGACTGGCGCGCCCAGCAGATCGCAGAGCGCGATCCGGCCTTCCCGCATGCGCAGCTGCGGGTCTTCACCGCCTACGGGTCCCGTCAGGACGAGCTTTGCCTGGAGCTGGTCCGCCAGGGCCTCGCCACCCAGATTTTCAGCCCCGGCTCGATCGTGCCGGTCGGCGAGTTCGAGATCAGCCTTGAAGACTGACACCGTCACCATCGGCGCGGCCTACCGCGACAACGACAAGCGCCAGGACCGCCGCGTCCACGTGGTCGAGGCCAGCCCCGACTTCGTCTGGGTCCAGCCCTACGAGATCAACGGCGTGGCCTGCACCTGGGCCCGCGTGACTCGAGTACGGCGTGACCGCTTCGCCAAGGCTTTCACCCGTGTCTGGTAGGTTCTTCCTCGGCAGCGACGGCGACTGCCGCTGGTTCCTCGTGCCGCTCTCGCGCCGCATCGAGTTTCAGGCCTGGGCCGACCTTGCCGGCGATGACATGCGCAAGTGGGTGGACCCCGAGTTCGCCACCGCCGTCGACGGGCCCGAGATGGTCACCTTCGAGAGACCCCAGCCGCGATGACCCAGAACCCTCTAGGCCTTCTCAGCTACATCGACGAGCTGACCGCCAAGCCCGGCGCCGACGTCGTGGTGGTGCGCGTCGATCGCCTGCGCCAGCTGGCCAAGCTCGCCCGCGACAGCCACCGCTTCAGGCAGGCCCGCCGAAACGCCCGCCAGCTGCAAAATCCCTGACCCAGCAAGGCCCGCCAGCTGCAAAATCCCTGACCCAGCAAGGCCCGCCCGCTCTCCAGCCGGCGGGCTTTGTCGATTTTTGGCGTCATTCGACGATTCTTGTGTCGTCATTTCTTGACACTGGATTTCTAGCCGGCCTACAACGTGTGTCAGAAAACGACGACACACGGCGACCACCTTGTTCTACATCATCAACTTCCTGGCCTTCGCGATCGGCGTCATCGCCCTCATCGTGATCGGCATCGGGGCCTGCAACGGCGCCCAGCTGGCCGCCGCTTCGGACCAGACCTCCGCCAAGACCGACGAGGCGCGCGAGCGCCTGGAAACCGAGCGCAAGGCCCGCCTGCGCCGCTGCGTGCGCACGGCCTTCTCGGGACTGGCGCTGATCGTGCTGGCCTGGGCGATCCTGGCCCTCAACACCTTCCTCTGCTCGGTGCTCGCATGATCGGCGCGCTCCTCTCGCTCGCCGGCCACCTCGTGCCGCTGGTCCTGGGCATGCTCCTCCTCGTCGACGGCTGGACCGGCTTCGTCGACGCGGCCGGCGACCAGACCCACCCCTTCACCGACATCGAGATCAACACCGCCACCGTCCTGCGCGGCATCGAAGCGGCCGTCGGCGTGGTGCTGATCCTCACGGGGCTCTTCTGATGGTCGAGTTCGCGATGGAGGCCTTGCGCCTCGCTCTCATCTGGCTGGGCCTGACCCTAGCCATCATAGCCGCCATCCTGATCCGCAGCGGGCTGCAAGAGCCGCTGATCCTCTGGGACTGGCAGGGCGACCAAGCCGCTGAGCGCCTACACGCCGGCATGGAGATGGGCTTCGCCTACGTCCTGGCCGCCTGCGCGGCCGTCATGATCGCCAGCGGGGTGTTCCTGCGATGAGCGTCCTGGAGATCATCGTCCGGCTGGGCTTCTTCTTCGCCGCCTTCACGGCCAGCTTCTACAGCGGCAAGACCCTCGCCATGGCCCAGTTCGGCGGCTGGCCCAAGGTCACCTACGTCTCGGCCGCCACGCTCTGCCTGCTGGGCGGGCTGCTGAGCCGAATAGCCTTCTCGGGGGTCCACGCGTGATCGCCGCCGTCCTGATCATCTTCGCCAAGCTGACCGCCCTCCTGGCGGGCGTCGCCTTCGCCTTCAGTGGCCTGCTGGTGCTGGCCCTGCACCGCAAGTTCGAGCCGCGCCCCAGCCCGACCGCCACGGTCCTGACCTGGATCGAGCTGCTGTTCGGCGCCGTGGCGCTGCTGCTGATCGTCTTTGGGCTGACGCCATGATCTATCCAGCGATCCCCGCCAACTGGGTCGTGGTCGAGGACAACGGCGACCACAGCATTATCGGCCCGCCGGGCGCCGAGCGCGGCTCCATCCTACACATGACGCCCGAGCAGCTCCAGCAAGCCGCTTTGCGCCTCTACAGCAGGACCTATCCGGTCGATGACCGGGTCAGCCGCGACGCCGCCATGGTGGCCCAGGCCTTCCTCGTCGCGACCGGGGTCTTCAGCCCGTGATCGCCTCCAGCTTCCACGACCGCCTCGGCAGCGCAGGTCTCTTCCTTCTCTGCGTCGCGGTCATCGTCCTGGCCGCCCGCGCACTTGATCCGGAGCGCACGCCCAGCGTGTCGGCCCGGGTTCTGCTCCTGGCCCTTCTTCTCATCGTCTCGATCGGCTCGGCCGGCTTCCTGGCCGCCGCCCTAGGCTGATCCCAACCCTGGAATTCCCGTGATCCACTCCCTGGACATGATCCTGCGCTTTGGCGCGTTCATCATCGGCGTCCTGGCCTCGGCCTACATGGCCCTGGGCATCTGGTACAGCCTCCCCGACCTGATCGCCGAGCGCCCACCCGTCGGCCAGTACGTGGTCTTCGCCGTGGTCGTCCTGATCCTGGCGGGCATCGCTTACGCCGCCTTCCGGTACGCCCTGCCGTGAGCGCGCCGCAGATCAACGAGCGCCGCCCGCTCGACATGCTGGCCCTCTACGCCCACAAGGCGCGCGCCGGCACGCTGAAGCTGCTGGAGGTGGCGCCGACCATCAAGCAGCTGGCCGAGTTCTACCTCGCCGAGATGCAACCGCGCCTGAAGATGGCGCCGCGCATCCAGCTGGCCTCGGGCGCCTACTTCGACTTCCAGCGACCCGACAGCACGCCGCTGTCGATCGAGGACATCGCCCACGGCCTGTCCAAGCAGTGCCGCTTCAACGGCCATACGGTCGACGAGGACCGCATCTACTCGACCGCCCAGCACTGCGTCCTGGCGTCCATGTACTGCGAGCCCGGCTACGAGCTGGAGGCGCTCCTTCACGACGCCACCGAGACCGTGCTGGGCGACAAGGTCTCGCCGCTCAAGCAGCTGCTGCCCGGCTACATCCGCCTGGAAGCGGCCGTGCGCCTGTCGATCGCCAAGACCTACGGCCTCGCCAAGGAAGAGCCCGAGGCGGTCAAGCGCATCGACATGCTGATGCTGGCCACCGAGAAGCGCGACCTGATGCCGCCCGGCGCCTGGGATAACCTCCCCGAGCCGCTGCCGGTGAAGATCACGCCGTGGACGCCGCGTCAGGCCAAGCATGCCTTCATCGCCCGCTGGGCCGAGCTGACCGACAAGGACGGGCCCTACGCCCAGCCGGTCGAGCCTACGCCCTCGCCGCCCAAGCGTCCTCGCCCTGACTTCGCCGAGTTCGCCCGGCGCGTCGTCGAGAAGTACCCCAACGTCTTGGCCCACCTCGCCGAGGCCGAGGCCGCCGAGAAGGCTCAAGCAGCGAGCTACGCCGAGGGTGGCGTCCTGCCCAGCCCTTCAGCCGTCCCGGCGGACCTCTTCGCCCATCCCGCGCCAGTGATCGTGGGCAGCGACTACGTCATCACCAACGAGCGCGCCGAACGCCTCCGCAAGGCTCTGGCGACCACCGTTTCGGCCAGGGCCCAGGTCCAGGCCGCCTTCCCTCACGACCAATCCGCCTTCCAAGGAACCGCCTGATGGATTTCAAGCGCTGGGCCAAGTGGGACATCCAGAACCCGCAGTTCTATGACCTCTTCAGCCTCTTCACCCGCAAGGCCGTGCAATCTGGCCACCGCAGCCTCTCGGGCTGGCTGATCGCCAACCGCGTGCGCTGGGAAACCGAGATCGAGACCGAGGGTGAGGAGTTTAAGGTGCCCAACGGCGCCATCGCCTACTTCACCCGCCTGTTCATGGTCGAGAACCCCGACCTGGGCGCGGTCTTCGACACCAAGCCGATGAACGAGGCCCTCACCCCTCAGATGTTTGAGGATCACCTCCTGGAGCGCTGGGAAAAGGTCGGCCTGAGCCCCGACGAGCGGGCGTTGCGCGCCGCGCGGGCCCCGGGCGCGCCCTTCATGGGCCAGATCGCCGGTCACGCCTGATGTTCACCTCCAAGACCCGCAAGAAGCGGCCCAAGTTCGACCAGATGGCGGGGCTCAAGCCCCACGAGGTCAGCAAGACCCTCCGGGACGAGCGCACCGAGCAGCGCAACCGGCGCTACCTGGACGATGAGGAGGTTTCCGTCGTCGTGCGTCTGCCCAAGAAGCTGCTGGCCGACATCGAAGCGCGCCAGAAGGCCGTTGGCAGCGACGTCGACACCTTCTTCCGCATGGCCGCCTACAGCCTGCGCCGCCGCCCGCCCGTCTACGCCCTGTCGATGACCATGGCCTTCGGCAAATACCGCGAGGAGACGGTCGAGCAGGTGATCCGCACCGATCCCGACTACATCCGCTACTGCCTGCGCGACATCCAGGGCTTCGCCCTCGACGACAAGGCCGTGCAGCTCCTGGAATGGGCTGAGAGCCAATGAGCTTCACCTCTCGCGCCACCGCCGTGCCACCTGACGAGGTCTTCGAGGTCCTCCTGGGCGCCGTCGACACCCACCTGCTCGACTACAACCGCGCCCGCTCCCTGGTCCGCACCGTCTCGGACGCCTTCTCCGAAGCCGGCATGTTCATCATCAGGGGCGAGACGCCCCCGGCGGCTCCAACCGCCGTCGCAGGACTCGCACCCGTCGCTGAGCTGCGCCTGAGCGGCACGCTTGAGGAGCTGTCGGGCTTCTTCGAGCAGCGGGAGCGGATCGCTGAGCTGGAAGCCGAGGTGGCCGCCCTCAAGGCCAAGGACGCTCCTTCGCAGGAGAAGATCCTCATTCTGGTGCCCGGCGAAGACGACGCCCTCAGGCTCGGGCGCGCGCTCGACCCCGAAGGCAAGCGCATCATCGTGCGTTCGCTCCGCGCTCCCCTCATGGGCTACCGCGCCAGCGACATCTTCGTGGTTCGCCCGCAGCCGGGCCGGATGAACGGCGCCTTCGACGACGACGGGACCTTCCAGAAGACGCTCGACGAGAACATCCGCCTGAAGCTGCGCCCCGGCGGCTCCCTGTGCGTGGTCCAGTGACCATGGCCGACCTCAAGGCTCTGATCGTCGTCGAGGACGAGACCACCGCCAAGGTGATGCGCGAGCACCTGGACCCCCGGGAGGAGCGCATCCTCTTTCGGCCCGCCATGCAGCCGCTGACCGGCGTCCATGTGTCGGCCGCCTACGTCCGCTATCCGAGCGAGACTTGGTTCCGCAGCAAGTCGCTGACGGCCGAGGACTTCGCCGGCTGGTTTTTCGCCAACGTCCGGCCCGTCATCGCGCGCGGCGGCGACTTCCTGTTCATCTGATGACCCTCAACTACGACCAAGTCATGAAGGCCGCCGAGCTGGTGCGCGAATGCGTCGAGCTGAAGGAGGCCGACCTCCAGGTCGAGGCCGTGCTGACCGCCCTGAAGGCCGCGCCTTCGCCGCTGACGATCGCGCTGGCGTCGGCCTGCCACCGCAGCGACGAGTCCCCGGCCGAGATCACCATCGAGCCGGCTCTGGCTAGGCGCATCCTGGAAAGCATGCGCTGGCACATCGTCCGGCGCGGCGCCCGCGCCGAGGGCATCCTGGAGACCATGGGGATTGCCGAATGATCCGTCTCACCCTTCGCGGCGCCGCCCCCGACCACGCCTTGGTCGATCCCGACCTCATCCGCTTCATCCTGCCCACGGCCGATGGCGGCAGCGACGTCTTCATCGACGGTGAAGGGCCCTTCCACGCCATGGAGAACCCAGCCTCCGTTCAGCGCCTGCGGGTCTACTGGCCCCTGGTCTACAAGACCAAGGAGGCCCAGGAGGGCAACATCCCGCTCTACGTCTACACCGACCCCGACGGCGACGTCGGCGTCACCTTCTGCGAGCGCATGCACCAGCATCAGGCGCGCCGGCTCCAGGCCCTCTCCGACCGCAAGCAGCGCAAGGACGGCGACCACATCTTCCCCCGCCTGCCGCTCTTCGGCGGGCTCTTCTCCAGCCTCATCCGCTAACCGGAACCCTCCCATGACCCTGAAAAAATACCTCGTCGGCCACTCCTCGCTGCGCCCGCTCCTGAGCCCAATCGAGGGCGAGCGCCGGCGCCAGGAAGCCATCGTCCGCGCCACGGCCACCCGCGAGGTCTCCACCGAGGCCACCCAGGAGATCATCGACAAGGTCGAGGCCGCGATCGCCGAGCACGACACCGTTCTGGCGGCCTAGTGGCCGAGCGCTTCTTCATCGTCAGCCGGCAGGTCGAGGGCCATCAGCATCAAATCGACCACGTCGAGACCCATCTGGACGAAGAGCGCGACGCCTACGTCACGCGCTACGTGCTGAACATGCCGGCCCTGGCCTTCCAGCCTGCGGCCGGCGTGCTCGATGTCGACAATCGCTCCCTGGCCGACTGCAAGGCCCGCTTCGGCAACCCTCAGCCGTTCCGAGGCGTCGCCATCGACTGGATCGCCGGCCTCTCCATCGGCCAGGATGGCTCCATCGCCCAGCACGACTTCAAGACCGGCGTTTCGACCTCCACGCCGCCCGACATCGACGACGGCGACGACGACACCCGCCTCTAGACCCCCGCACATGACCGACACCACCCAGCCCAAGACCATCGAGAACGGCTTCTATCTGGCCGTCATCGCCGACGACGACGATGTGGCTGAGCCCATCCGCGTCCAGGATGGCCACTGGTACTCCACCGGCTGCGCCGATCCCCACGACCTGGGCAGCATCGAGATCATCAAGAAGATCGAGACCGAAATCGAGCCCCGCGAGCTGCGCGAGGACCGCGCCGCCATGGCCCAGCTGCGCCGGGACAACTACCGGGCCTGGGCCAAGGAATACAAGCGCCGTCACGGCCGCGAGCCGTCCCACCGCCGCTGGTCCTGACCTGACCGCCCTTCCCCCGAACTAAGCCCGCCGGCCCGCCCGGCGGGCCTTTGACGTTTCGCTGGCCCGCCCGGCCCGCTCCGCCCTCGGCGTCGAGCCCCTCCCCAAGATGACCAAGTTCAATCACCGCACCCATCCGGCGGTGCTGTATCGGCCCGCGCCCGGCTACTGCCGTTGGTGCGGCTGCCCGATCATGCGCCCCAACGGCGCCCTCAACCGTCGCAAGTCCTGGTGCTCCCAGCGCTGCTACGGCGCCTTCCTCCTGCGCACCGACAGTCGCACGCTGCGCCGGCACGTCTTCTTCCGCGACGGCGGCCACTGCGCGTCCTGCAAGAAGGTCTGGCGCTACCTCGACGAGCCCTGGGAAGCCGACCACGTCATGCCTCTGTTCATGGCCTTCGGAGACTGGGAATTCTGGGAGCCGGAGAACGTCCAAATCCTCTGCAAGTCCCCGTGCCACAAGGAAAAGTCGGCCGCGGACCGCCGCAAGTACGGCTTCGTCCACAAGATGGCCAAAGGGCCGGCGACTAGCACATAGCGAGTCGGCGCGCAACCCCTCAGTGACGTCATTTCTTGACATTTAGCATCTTTTTTGCTAGATGTGTCGTCAATCCCGAACACATAGCCCGGCGCACCGACGCTCTGGGTCTCATTCTCGCGACGCGACGGGTCGTCACGCCATTGCCTGTGGGTCACAGGCCTCCTGAGAAGCACGAATGCCGATTTTCACGTTCGAGTCCCTCGAACAAATCCCCGAAGCCCTGCGCAACGACGCCAAGGTCGAGGGCGACAAGATCACCATCAATCTGACCTCGCAGAACCGTCTCGACGAGTTCCGTGAGACCAACATCAATCTGGTCAAGGAGCGCGACGCTCTGAAGGATCAGGTGGCTGTCCTGGCGCCGATCGTCGGTGAGGACGCGACCGCCTTCACCACCGAACTGGCCGAGCTGCGCGCGACCGCGACGCGGGTCAAGGACGGTCAGCTGACCGACAGCCGCAAGATCGAAGAAGAGGTCCTGCGCCGCACCGACGACATGCGCAAGCAGTCCGAAGAGCAGCTGCGCGGCCAAAGCCGCGAAACCGGCCTCTGGAAGCAGAAGTACACCGACCTGGACTCGGCCTACCGCCGCGACAAGGTCACCTCGTTCATCAAGGACGCGGCGATCGACCCGGCTTCGGGCGTCCTGCCGCACGCCGTCCCGGACATCCTCCAGCGCGCCCTCGGCGTCTGGCGCTGCAACGACGACGGCAAGGTCCTGGCCTACCAGGGCGACCTCCAGGTCTACGGCGCTGACGGCGGCTCGCCGATCCAGCCCAAGGAGTGGATCGCCAAGCTGAAGGACGAGTGCCCGCACTACTTCGCCGGCACCCACGGCGGCGGCGCGGGCGGCTCGGGCGAGAAGCGCGGCCAGCACGGCAAGACCCAAGCCGACCTGCTGAAGCTGCGTGGCGGCGACCTGCTGGCCCTGGCCAACGGCGACCGCTCGCAGGGCCTGTAAGCCTCACGAAATTCCGCGCCCAACAGACCGGGCGGGAGGGTGTGGACCGCCTACCAAGGGTCCCGACAACGCCGGCAGCGTCAAGGCCGGCACGCCGCTCTCCCCCTAGCGGCAGGGTGTGCCGGACACCCGAAAAACCGGCGACCAATTTGCTCGATCGAGCCTTCGACAGAGCCCTGACTGCGCGCCCACGGCAGCGACCAGGACAGCTCTTCGCACCCCATCCGGGCCCGCCCAAGCGCGCGCCCTGAAATCCATTCCCTCGGTGCTCGCTGGGCGACCGAGGGGGAGCCCGAGGCGGGGGCCGCCTCCTCAAACCGCTCAGCTCACATCACCTAAGGAGCAAGCCAAAGTGGCTGCACTGACTCTTATGGAAGCCTCGGCGCTGGCCCTGGGCGCCGACGAGGTTAAGCGCGCTGGCGTCATCGCCCTGTTCGCGCATCCGGACCTCCTGAAGGTCATCCCCTTCATGGACGTCCCCGGCGGTTCCTACGCCTACGCCCAAGAAGGCAAGCTGCCGGGCGTCGCGTTCCGTGGCTTCAACGAAGGCTACACGAACGGCGTCGGCGTCATCAACAGCCAAGTCGAAGTCCTCCGCATCGTCGGTGGCGACCTGGACGTCGATACCGCCCTGATCAAGACCCACGGTCCGAACGTGCGGACCCAGCAAGAGAAGATGAAGGTCAAGGCCCTCGCTCTCTTCCTGGCCGGCAAGATCATCAACGGCGACAGCGAGAACGACCCGCGTGAATTCGACGGCCTGCGCAAGCGCATCGTCGGCTCGCAGCTGTTCGCCGCTGGCGAGACCGCAGGCGGCGACCCCCTGTCGCTCCAGGTCCTGGATGAAGCGATCGACGCCGTCGACGGCGCCACCCACCTGCTCATGTCCAAGCGCATGCGCAACCTGCTGTCGGCTGCTTCGCGCAAGACGTCGATCGCCGGCTTCATCACCTGGGACAAGGACGACTTCGGCGACAAGATCGCGTTCTACAACGATCTGCCGATCATGGTCACCGACTACGATGACGAGGGCAACCAAGTCATCGACTTCAACGAAGCCTGCCCGGGCGGCGGTGACGACGAAGGCACCTCGATCTACATCCTGAAGATCGGCGACGACGGCGTCATGGGCCTCCAGAACGGCGTCATGGAAGTCGAGGACCTGGGCCACGTCCAGGACAAGCCGGTGTTCCGCACCCGCATCCAGTGGCTGATCAGCCTCGCCGTGTTCCACGGCCGCGCTGCGGCCCGCATCTACGGCATCAAGAAGGCGGCGGTGGTCGAGTAATCGACCACCCAACCCTCTCGCCCTCCCCCTTTTGAGAACGGACCTTCTTAGATGAACTCCAAGATCAAGCACATGTACGACGCGTCGCTCGCGCTTCGTGCGCCGGGCAGCGCCGCTGTCACGGCTGACGGCGTCGGCGGCGGCGTCATCGACCTGCACCGCCTGTACGCCGGCCGTGGCGACCTGAAGGGTCTCTTCGGCCAACCGCCCTTCGACGTGGTCATCTACGTCTCGGGCCTGACCGGCACCGCCTCGCTGAAGCTCCAGACCCTGGACGCCAACAAGGCCAACGCCACCGACGTTCCGGCTGGTACGGTCGTCCTGGCCTCGGGTCTGGTCGGCGAGCCGATCGTCCTGAAGTTCGACCCGGCCACCCTGGCCCTGGGCGACACCGACGCCGGCTACCTCCAGATCGCCCACGACCTGGACGCCAACTCGTCGGTCACCTACTACGCCTTCGCGGCGCCGCTGTCGAAGGCCTAATCAGCCTCCGTCACGGACAAGGACTTGAAGGGTCGGCCCCCTGGGCCGACCCTTTTTCTTTGCCGGAAGCCACCCCCAGAAACGCTGCGAGTGACGCCGTTTCTTGACATTGAGGGGGTTGTATGCCAGAAAATCCCTACGCGCACGCGTGAGCATCTCCGCGTCTACGCCCTCCTTCCCCTTCCCAAAAAGTAGAACATGGCTGACCTCGTTCCCGTCTATTCGCCCGATGGCACGCGCCACCTGAAGTCCAAGGCCAACGCTCGCGACAAGGTCGTCGGCTCGGGCTGGACGTGGCACCCGCGCCTGCCCTCGCAGCCGGCCGCCTACGCTCCGAACCTCCGGACAAAGGCCCCCTCGGACAAGCCGCAGTCGCAGGAAGTCCTCGACCGCGCCGGCAAGAACACCGAGACCAATTCGCCCAGCACCCTGCCCCAGCTCGACTACACCGGCGCCGTCGACTACGACGCCCTGGACGCTGAGGCCGACGTCGAGGCCGAAGCTGAAGCCGAAGCCGATGTGGCTGAAGAAGCCCCGGCCAAGCGCGTGCGCACCCGCAAGACGGCCGCCTAAGGCTTAGCGGCGTGCCCAACCTCTCCTACAGCACGCATTCGGCGATCCTGGCAGCCTGGGGGGATGACCTCTACCTCGGGCTGCTGACCGGCGCGCCGAACCCGGACGGCACCGAGGTGACCGAGCCCGACACGGCCGCTGGCTACGCGCGCCAGCCGGTGTCGCTCACCACGACCCGGGACGAGGGCGTCACGCTCCTGAGCAACAGCGCCGCCGTGACCTTTGGCCCGGCGGTGACCTCCGACTGGGACGCGGTCTCCTACTTCGGCATCTTCGACGCGGCCGGCGACCTGAAGATTTACGGACGCCTGCGCACCGAGCGCACCGTCCTGACCGGCAAGGCCGTCGCCCTCCCCATCGACGACATCAACATCCGCCTGCGCTAACTCGATGGCCACCGTCGACATCAGCGTCGACGCTGGGATCGACGTCACCCTGCGCGCCGTCACCGAAGCCGCACCCGCCCAGGCGCTCAGCCTGTCGATCGAGTGCGACATCCACGCCGACGCCAACTGCGACTTCGAGACCCGGCGGGCGAGCGTCCTGACGATCATCGCTCCGCCTGAGGCCGAGGGCGTGACGGCCGGCGTCATGGACGCGGCCGTCGGCGCCAGCTGGTCGACCTCCACCAGCTCGTCCTCCTCCACGGGCGGCGACGGCTACTCGATCCTCCTGGGCGACGCGGCCGTCGACGGTGACGGCAGCTTCGACGGCGGCGCGGTCAACCTGACCAGCGTCACCCCCGTCTCCGAGGCGATCGACCGGATGAACGAGGTCCTGGCGCTGCTGCTGCCCAGCGCGCCTGCCGACTTCCCCGGCTCGACGGCGCTTTCGGTGTCCAACAGCTCGGGCAACACCCCGCGTCTGGCCACCGGCTTCACCGACAACGCCTCCAGCACCCTGGCGGCCGGCGGCTCGGTCACCCGCATCGTCGCTGCGGGCGTCAGCTCCAACACTTTCTCCACCATGGGCCCGGGCAAGTCCGGGACCATCAGCCTCAAGATCAACGGCGCCCTCGCCGCCTCCCACGCCCTCACCGGCGCGGGTGATGACGGGACCTACGACGGCCTCGTGATCTCGGGCCAAGCCGACTATCCGGCCAGCACGCCGGGCTTCTACAAGTCCATCAACATCGCCGTCAGCGGCGCGGCCGTGCCCGTCGGCGTCGACAAGTTCCAGCTGCTGCACTCCGAGGCCGGTTCGACCTCGGAGGTGTTCTTCGTTCGGGACAGCTTCACCAGCTCGCCCACCGTGTCGGGCGTCTCCCTCGCCGAGAAGTCCCAAGGGACCCTGGCCTACTCTTCGGGGGTCCCCCACTACGGCACGGGCGCCACCCTCACGGCGGGCCTGACCATCGCCGGGCTCTCGGGCCAGACCTACTACGGCGGCTCGCCGGTCACCTTCTCGGCGACCAACAGCATCCTCTCCTCGTCCTCGCGGTCCTGGAGCGACATTGGCATCTCCACGCCCCTGGCGGTCGACGACACCGCCGCACACGTGCTCCCCGCCCAGACCATCAGCGTCAACGGCTCGGTCACGGCCAAGGGCACGGTTTCGGTCGCCGTGACCAACGTCAACGGCTCCACCTCCAAGGCGCTGGCCTCGACCATCCTCCTGGTCAAGAACGGCTCCAATGGCCTGGACGAGATGAGCATCCCGGTCACCGACCTGGGCTCTTCGCCAAACGCCCTGAACGCCTACCGCATCGCCATGATCGACGGGGACACCCCCGACGAGCTGGGCGGCGACTGGGACCAGAGCGCGGCCCTGGACATCTGGGAAGCCGCCTGCGTGGCCGGCGTCCTGGCCCACGACCAGACCAACTATTCGGCCGGCGTCCTGCCTCAGGGCCCCGACCTGTCGAGCGGGCGCAGCGGCGCCCAGTACGCCACCTTCGCCTTCCAGCGCTCGCGGCTCTCGGCCTTCAAGATCGCCATCACCGGCTCCTACGCCGGCTGCTGGATCAAGCTTCCCGGCGTGTCGGACGACACTGCCATCAGCCCCAACGCCCCCGGCGGCTGGTGGAACGCCTTCTCCCCCTACGACGGAGCCGGCGCGCCGGGCGAAGCCGGCGACACCCTCTGCGGGTGCGCCCTGGGCACGGTGATGAGCGGCGGGTCGGGGACCTTCCAGATCACCCTCGGGACCCAGTCCTCCACCTCCTCCGACGACAACGAAATCCTT
The DNA here is from genome assembly GCF_059415745.1 of Caulobacter sp. GW821-FHT10A10. Taxonomy (NCBI): domain Bacteria; kingdom Pseudomonadati; phylum Pseudomonadota; class Alphaproteobacteria; order Caulobacterales; family Caulobacteraceae; genus Caulobacter; species Caulobacter sp. GW821-FHT10A10. The sequence continues at coordinate 257,542 of NZ_JBWKNV010000006.1, forward strand.
GTGCGGATCAAGCTGACTGCGGGGCAGTCCCTCACCGCTCTCGCCTTTACCTCTTAAGGAGCGCCCTGAGTGGCCATTCTCGATTCCGAGAAGATCGACTTCCTCTGGAAGCGTCTGATCGGCGGCGTCAGCAAGACCGCTGCCGCCAGCACCAAGTTCGCGTCGAACGAAACCGTCTCCTCGCCGATCATCGTCTATCCGACAAACATCTGGAAGGACGCCGCCTCGATCCCGGCCGCCGCCCCCAGCGTCACGACCGCGCCCGTGCGCGTCTACGCCGGCGCCGACCGCATCGCCATGACGGCCGACCCCACCGCGCCGGCTAACGTCGCGTGGTTCGCCACCTCCACCCAAGGCGACGTCTCCACGCGCCTGACCAGCTTCATCCCCTACACCTTCGGCTCCAGCTACGCCGTGAAGGTCTACCTGGGCGACCCCAATGTCGGCCCGGCCGCGCGCATTTATCCCGACACCACGGGCGAGGAGTTCGTCTTCGACTACGGCGCGGGCGTGCTGATGTTCACCGGCACCATCCCCTCGGGCAAGGCCGCCACCGTCGGGTCCGGCACCCTCTCGGCCGCTGACAACGGCGTCTTCCTGGAGGCCTACGGCTACAACGGCGCCACCGGCGTCGGCGACGCCAGCGCGACCTCGGGCTTCGACCTGCCGCTGGGCACGGCCGCCACCGACACCGGCGATGGCTCCTGGGGCGACGGCGCCGTCGAGCTGGCCGACGACACCACCATCAGCGAAGCCATCGACCTGCTCAACGAAGAGCTGCTGGCGGTCAAGCAGACCGCCTCGGGCGCGGCCGGCTCGATCGCCACCGACGGCTTTGCGATCCCGCTAGGCGGCATCGTCACCGGCGGCGACGGCAGCTGGGCGGACGGCGCGATCTCGCTCAGCGATGAAACCCCCGTCTCCGAGGCCGTCGATCAGATCAACGAGGTCTTGGGGCTGCTGATCCCGGCCCAGCCGACGGCGTTCCCGGGCTCGACCAGCCTCACCGTCTCCAACAGCGCCGGCAGCACGCCGTATCTGGCCTCGGGCGTCACCGACAACAGCGGCGCCTCGACCCTGACTGCTGGCTCCTCGGTGACCCGCATCACCGCAGCCGGCGTCACCTCGAACGCCTTTTCGACCATGGGCCCGGGCAAGTCCGGCACCGTCTCGCTGCTGGTCAACGGCGCGGTCAACGGCTCGCGCGTCCTGACCGGCACGGGCGACGACGGGACCTACAACGGCCTCGTCATCAGTGGTCAGGCCGACTACCCCACCGCCACCCCCGGCTTCTGGAAGTCGATCAACATCCAGGCCACGCTCGCGGCCGTCTCGGCCGGCGTCAACAGCTTCCAGATCAAGCACTCGGGCGCGGGCAACACCGGCACCGTCTTCTTCGTCCGCGACAGCCTGACCGCCAAGTCGGTGATCTCCGGCGCCAGCGTCGTTCAGAAGGCCGCCGGCACGCTGGTCTACAGCTCCAGCGTCCCACACTACGGCTCGGGCGCGACCCTGACCGTCAACGGCTCGATCTCCAACCTCTCGGGCGAGACCTACTACGGCGGGACCGACCCGCTGACGATCGCCGGCACCAACTCCATCATCTCCAGCCAGACCTACACCTGGGCCAACCTGGGCGTGACCACGCCGATCGCCGCCCAGACGACGGCCGCCACGGCCATCACCGCCGTGACCGTCAACGTCAACGGCTCGGTCCATGCCTCCGGCAAGCTGACCGGCTCGGTGAAGAACCCCAACGGCGCCTCCACCGCCGCCGACCTCAACGGCCCGACCATCCTGGTCAAGTCCGGCACGGCCGCCGCCACCAAGGTCGACGAGACCTCGATCCCGGTCAGCGGCCTGGGCTCCTCGCCCAACAGCAACAACGCCGTGCGCGTCAGCCTGGGCACGGGCGACACCCCCACCGGCTCGACCGCCGCCTGGGACGCCGCCGCGACCCTGGCGACCTACGAGGCCACGGTCGTTGCCGGCGTTCTGGCGCACGACCAGACCAACTACTCGGTCAACGTCCTGCCTCAGGGCCCCGACCTGTCGTCCGGTCGCTCGGGCGCCCAGTACGCCACCTTCAGCTTCAACCGCAGCGCCCTGTCGGCCTTCAAGATCGTCATCACCGGCTCCTACGCCGGCTGCTGGGTGAAGCTGCCGGGCGTGACCGACCAGTCGTCGATCGCCCCCAACGCCACCAACGGCTGGATGAACGCCTTCCAGGCCTACGACGGCGCGGGCGTGCCCGGCGAGAGCGGCGACACCAACGCCGGCTGCGCCCAGGGCACGGTGATGGCCGGCGCCTCGGGCACCTACCAGATCACCTTCGGCACCCAGTCCTCCACCAACGCCACCGACAACCAAATCCTGGTGCGCATCAAGCTCACCTCGGGCCAGTCGGTCACGGCGCTCAGCTTCACCAACTAACCCATGGCGATCCTCGACAGCGAGAAGATCGACTTCCTCTGGAAGCGGTTCTTCGGCACGTCGAAGACGGCGGGGGCGAGCGCCAAGTTCGCCTCGAACGAGACGATCCCCTCCGCCGCCCCGGTCCTGCCGGCGAGCATCTGGTCCGACGGCGGGGACATCCCTGCAAGCCCGCCCTCCTCGACCACCTTCCCGGTTTCGGTCCTCACCGGCGCCTCGCGCGTGCGGATGACGACCGATCCCACCTCTCCCAACATCGCGTGGCTGGCGACCTCGACCTACGGGACGACCAGCACCCGCCAGACCAACTTCATCCCGCCCTCCTTCGGGTCGGGATACGCCGCCAAGGTCTACCTGGGCGACCCCAACGGCGGCCCTGCCGCCCGCATCTACCCGGACACGACCGACGAAGAGTTCGTGTTCGACTACGCCGCCGGTGTCCTGATGTTCACCGGCACGATCCCCTCGGGCAAGGCCGCCACGGTCGGGTCCGGCACCCTCTCGGCCGCCGGCAACGGGGTCTACATCGAGGCCTACCGCTACGTCGGCGAGACCGGCACGGGCGCGGGCACGGCAGACCTCGGCACCATGGCCGAACAAGACGCCGACGCAGTCGCCATCACCGGCGGCACGATCACCGGCGTGACCTTCACCAACGTCACCATCGACGGCGGCGAATTCTGACCGGGGGCCGGTCAGTCCTTCCACCCAATCAGTTCTAACCGGCCTTCAGGGAGCACCTAATGGCTTCGCTCGTCTATATGTCTTATCTGAACGATGTCCTCACCGGCTCGATCGATATGGACACCGATTCCTTCTACGTGATGCTGGTTACTTCCAGCTACACCGCCAACAAGTCCACGCACCTCAAGCGCTCGGACGTCACCAACGAGGCCAGCGGCACCGGCTACACCTCCGGCGGCGTGGCCACGACCGTGACCGTCACCAAGGACACCACCAACGCGCGCCTGGACCTGACCTTCTCGGCCGTCACCTGGACGACCGCGACTGTCACCGCCCACGGCGCGGTCATCTACAAGTCGACTGGCACGTCCTCGGCCGATCCGCTCGTGGCCTACATCGACTTCGGCCAGGACGTCTCCTCGACGAACGCCAACTTCGCCGTGTCGTTCTCCAGCCCGCTCCGCTTCCAAAACTAATCGAGGCTCCGTCCTCTTGATCCTGCCGCTTGAATTCGAGCGCGTCGGGGAGGCTGGCTAATGGCCAACCTTCCTTACGGCGCTACGTCCGTCGCCTACTCCGGCGCCGAAGTCAGCTACACGGTGGCATACGCCGGGCAGCTGACCTTCGAGCTGTGGGGCGGCGGCGGCGGCGGCTATGACGCAACGGCCTACGGCGGCGGCGGCGGCTACACCACCTACGTCGCCAACGTCCCGGCAGGCGCGACCATTCGGATCATGGCTGCGGGCGGCGGTGGCTATGGCAACACCAGCGCGGCCGGCACGGGAGGCTATCCCGACGGTGGCTCCGGCGGTCGCAACACCTCCGTCACCACCTACAACTGCGCGGGCGGCGGCGGCTCTCGGGTCTACATCAACGACGTCCTCGTGGCGGTTGCCGGCGGCGGCGGCGGCGGCCAGCTAACGTCCTCGACCAGCTACCGTGCAGGCGGCGGCCCTGGTGGCGGTGCGTCCGGCGCGGACGGCGGCGCAGCCACGGCCACCTATGCCGGTAAGGGCGGGACGCAGACGGCCGGCGGCGCCGGCGGCAACAGCGCCACCGCAAAGGCCGGCGGCTACCTGACCGGTGGCCTTGGCGGCACGTCGACCTCCACCACGGCCGCCGGCAACGGCGCGGGCGGCGGCGGCGGCTACTACGGCGGCGGCGGCTCCTATGTCACCTCGACCTCGATCCGAGGCGCGGGGGGCGGCGGCTCGGGCTACATCAACACCAGCTACTCGGGTTACGTCTCCGGCGCGACCACCGCCGGCACGACCTACAATACCGCCGGGACGACCTCGGCCAACTACGTCTCGGGAATCGGCGTCGGCTCGACGAGCTACAACAACGCCACCGGCGGTAACGGCCTCGTGGTCGTCACTTTCCCGCCGACCGCTACTGGCGCGCTGACCACCGTCACGGTCACAGCGCCTGAGGCGACGACTGACGTTTGGTCGATCGGGACGGCGCCGGCCGGCGGAACGTTGGTCAATACCAGCGCCGGCTACAAGACTGACTATCCCATCACCCGCGACGGCGTCTTGTTCTTCGAGCTATGGGGCGCGGCAGGCGGCTACTACTCCACCACCTACGGCTTGGGCGGTGGCGGCGGCTATACCTCGGCCCTGTTCAAGATCAAGGCGGGCGACACGGTCCGCGTCATGGTTGGCGCCTGCCCGGGCGCTGGCTCGGCTGGCGCGGTCAATGCGGGCGGCTGGCCTGACGGCGGCGATGGTGGCATCGGCTACAGCAGCTCGATCACGACGACGGGCGGCGGCGGCTCCACGCGCCTCTACATCAACGGCACGCTGATGGCCGTTGCCGGCGGCGGCGGCGGCGGCATTCGCTACAGCTCCAGCTATGCCTACACCGGCGGCGCGGGCGGCGGTGAGACGGGCGGTACGGGCGGCGGGACCACCGCCGTGGCGGGCACCGGCGGCTCGCAAACGGCCGGCGGCACGAACACCACCTCGACGCTATCGGGCGGCTCGCTGGCCGGCGGCGACAGCGGCTCCAGCCCCGGCGGCTCGGGCGGCGGCGGCGGCTATTTCGGCGGCGGTCCTGGCCACTCCACCTCGAACCAAGCCCTTGGCGCTGGCGGCGGCGGCTCGGGGTACGTCAACAGCGCTTCTGACAGGTTTATCAGCGGTTCGACGGCGGCCGGCAGCGGCGCGACCTCGGGCGGCACCACCTCTCTCAATTATCAAACCGGCTACGGCACGGGCGGCACGACGTCGGGCGGCGCAGGCAAGGGCCTTGCGGTCCTCAACTTCAGCTACACCCTCTCCCAAGGTGTCTCCGGCGTGGGGGCAGCAACTGCCGGCGACATCTACTATTACGCCTCCGAGCCGGGGGTTGCGACCTTCGACCTTTGGGGCGGCGCAGGGGGCGGCGGCTCGGCTTCCTCCTATAGCTACGCGCGAGGCGGCGCCGGCGGCTACCTCCAATACCTTCTGACGCTTTCGGCGGGTGACCGGGTAAAGGTGCAGGTCGGCGGCGGCGGCGCTGTAGCATCAAACTCTGCGATCTCGGCGGGCGGCTATCCTGACGGCGGCGCGGGCGGCTTCTACTCCACCAGCTCCGGCTACAGCGGCGCGGGCGGCGGCGGCTCGACGCGCGTCTACGTCAACGACGTGCTCGTCGCCATTGCCGGCGGCGGCGGCGGCGGCAACTCCAAGGCCTCTTCGTCCAGCGGCGGCCAAGGCGGGGCTGGCGGCGGCACGGCTGGTTCCGACGGGGCCTACGCCCTCTCGACAGGCTACGGGTCGGCCTACACCGCCTACCAGGGCAAGGGCGGGACGCAGACGGCCGGCGGCGCGGGCGGCAACTCGACCACGGCCCGAGACGGCGCCTACCTGACCGGCGGTCTGGGTTACAGCTCCACGGCGTCTTCCAACACCGCAGGCGGCGGAGGCGGCGGCGGCTACTACGGCGGCGGCGGCGGCACGGGCACCACGGCCATCCCGGCCGGCGGCGGCGGCGGCTCCAGCTGGGTCAACAGCTCCATCAGCGGCTATCAGGCCAGCTCGATGGTTGTTGGAAGCTACTATGCAGCTCCCAACACGACCTCAACCCTCTACACCGGCTCCGTGGCTGTCGGCGGCAGCGCCACAGCGGCCGGCTCGGGCGGCGCGGCCTATTGCAGCTTCTCTACCGTCACCCCCGGTAACGCCATTGGCGCGGGTGTCGACATCACCCTGACCTCGGCGGCAGCCAAGGCTTCCGTCCCTATCAGCGTGACCGGCGCGGTGGGAACCGCCGCCGGCATCTCGATCGTCGTGCCGGCCGCCAAGGCGGAGCCCGGCAACGTCCTCTACATTGACACCATGCCGTCGGTCACGATCAGTCGCGTGCCCGAGGGCGGCATCGTGGCCAACGCATACCTCTCGATCCCGGTCAACGATCAGACGTCAATCAAGCTGACCGTCCCGTCGCTGACGCCGTTCTCGATCCCCCTGGACTTCACGGCGCTGAAGACGGCCATCGGCCCGACCATCACCGTGATGGGCAGTAAGGCGTCGGCGACCCAGGACCACGTCATCAACGAGGCCCTGCCCCAGGTGGACGTCACCGCGCCCACCGGAGCGGGCGGGACCGCCGCCGACAGCGACAACGGCAACGCCGAAGTCTCGCTGCCGCAGATCGCGGTCACGACGGTTGACGCCCTGATGACGGCCGGCGGCAGCGCGGCCAACAAGACCTTCTACTTCTCGCCGTCGAAGATCACGATCACCAAGCCGGCGGGCTACATCCAGGGCGACTTTGGTCTCTGGAACGGGCCGATCAACGAGGAAGTGGCCCTGGAGGTCACCGCGCCCGAGGGCGGCTCGATCACGCTGGACCAGCTCTTTGAGTCCATGGCCGAGCCTGTCCAGGCCGCCGCGCTCACCGCGCCCGAAGCCGGCTCCAAGGGCTACGCCTACATCGAGCCCAAGCCGCTCAACGACGGCGCCGGCACGGCCGAGGAGTTCCTGGTGCGCGCCGTGGTCGTCGCGCCCGCGACCGTGCAGTACGAAGGTCACGTCTTCCTCCAGACGCAAGTCGAACTGCCCATTCTGATCGGCACGGTGACGGCCCAGCCGGACACCGAAGCCACGATCGTGGCCTCGCTGCCCGCGCCGATCACGATCAACAGCGCCGACGCCTACTGCGACGTGAACCTCGAAGGCGGCGCGATCGGCACGATCGCCATGGGCGCGCCCTCGGGCATTCCGTCGGCATCGTTCGGCGGCTACCTGCCGACCCTCAATCTGACGGCGCCGGAAGGCTACACCTTCGTCGGCAACGCCGCCGACGTGGCCGCCTCGTTCGACCTGAAGATCACGCTGGTCACCACCGAGGCCGGCAACGTCTCGGGCGCCTACGTCAGCCTGCCGCTCGACCAGATCACCCTCCAGCCCTTCGAGGGCTCGGCCGCCGCCGGCCAGAACATCACCAAGGCCTTCCCCAGCGCGATCGCCGTCACCTCGGCGGCCGGCGCTGCGGGCGTGCGCGCCACCGCCTTCGTCGACGTGGGCGAAGTCCAGGTCACCGCCCTGGACGCGGTGACCTATGTCTCGCTGTCGAGCGAGGCCAGCGGTGTGATCGGCACGCTGACCTACACCGCGCCCGAGGGCTCGGCCCTGGGCAAGGCGTCGGCCGTCGCCGCGCCGCCGTCGCTGGCGGTCGCTGTTCCCGCCGTCACCTTGACGGCCGGCGCGCTCTTCGACGCCGACGCCGACGACATGCCGGTCCTGGAGCCGCTGAAGCCGCCTGCCGGCAGCGTCGAGACCAGCGTGGACGCCCAAGGCGACCTCGGTTCGGAGATCGACGTCTCCGAGCCCAAGCTGCGCGCCACGGGCGACGCCCTGATCACCCGCGACGCGCCCAGCGTGGCGATCGTCTCGATCGGCGGCCAGGGCTATCTCTGGGCCGACGCCGCCGCCAGCGGCGCGGGCCCGGACGCTGTGACCTCCACCAGCCCCGAAGGCGGCGCCGTGGTCATCGGCCTGCCCAAGGGCGAGGTCGGCCAGATCACGATCAACCACCAGGGTCTAACCGCCCTCACCGCCGGCTCGTCCGTGGCGATGAAGGACGAGATCGCGGTCGTGGTCAGCGCCCCGGTCGGCGAATACTTCCGCGTCGCCCAGGTCGTGGCGGGCTTCCCCTGGGTGTACGTCACCGTGGCCGGCGTCACGGTGCGCGGCGACCAAGCCCCCGCCAATATCTTCGTCGAGCTGCCGACCTCGGCGGTCTACGCGCCCGAGGGCTGGGTGGACGACGGTGCGTTCGGCAAGCTGCGCTTCAAGCGCACGCTCGTGTCCGGCCGCGCGCCGGACGCCATCCGCGCCCGCGAGCTGGTGCTCAATGAGGCCGATGGCGTGCTCTACTATGCCGACGCCAACGCGGTCCTGGCGTCCACGCCGTTCGGCGCGGTCATGGACGGCCTGGTTCCCAGCGGCGGCGCCGACGGACAGGTCCTGACCGGCGAAGGCGGCTGGGTGGACGCCTCGGCCGTCTACACCGCTCCGATCCGCTTCGCCCTCCAGGACAGCGTGGTCCTGTCGGATGGCTACGGCGAGAAGACGACCAGCACGCCGACCCTGGCTCGGATCATCTATCGGCCGTTCTTCAACCCCAAGCCCATCACCCTGACCGCGCTCTCGATCGAGGTGACCCAGGCGTCCGACGCCGCCGCCCATCTGGGCATCGTTCAATGGTCCCTGGACGGCGCGCCCACCGCGCTGCTCGCGCAAGGATCGGCCTCGTGCGCCACCACCGGCGTCAAGTCCGTCGCGATCAACGCCGAGCTGGGGGTTGGCTGGCACGCCGCCGTCCTGGCGCTGAGCGGCTCGACCGCGCCGGTGCTCGCCGGCTATCCCGCTCCGCTCGACTTCGGATCGGGCTTTGCCGGCCTGGGCGACCTCTCGGCCGCCTTCGACGGCGCGCTTTGGGCCGCTGCTCCTTCCACCCGCGAAGCTGACGCCTTCGCCTATCTCACCGCCGAGGTGGCATGACCATTCAGATCAAGGACTGCGTGATCGGCGCCGAACTGATCGAAATCCGCGCCGACGAAGACACGCGCCCGACCGCGCTCGCCGACGGGGAGGCCTACCTGGAGACGTCGGGCCCGAGCCTGTGGTTCGACTTCGCCTCGGGCATGAAGGCCCTGCCGCTGGATGTGCAGGGCGTGCCCACGCTCTCGGGCGATATGTCCGAAATTTGCGTACAAACTTCGGACGGACTGGCCTTCCGCACCCTCTCCATGGGCGGCGGCGGCGCGCTCTACGACACCCAGTCCTGGCGCGTGCCGGGCCTGACCATCACCAGCGCCCAGACCCTGGCCTTGACCACCGATGGTCATGAGGCCGCGTTCGAGCTGGCGCGCCCGGCCGGCCTGACGGGCCTGCATGTCGCGCTGGAAGGCGCGGCGACCGTCACCTTCGGGATCAAGGACACCGACGGCGCGGTCGTGTTCTCCACCAGCCGCACCTTCACGGCCGCCGGCAGCTTCACCACCACGGCGGCGTTGTCGCTTGCCCTTGGCCGCTACTCCACCTTCATCACCCCCTCGGTCGCGGTCGGCGCCAAGGCGGTTTGCGGGCACCTGGAGGGCGGCGGCCTTCTCACCCACCCTGTCCACCTGCGCGTCGCATGAGCACCTACCAGCTGAAGCACTCGCGCACGGCCGGCGCCGTGCCCAACATCATCCCCGGCGAGATCGCCGTGAACCTCGTCGACGAGATCGTCTACATGCGATCCGACGGCGCACGGCTGGCGATCGACGTGGCTGCGCTCACCGCGCGCGGCGCCCGCCCTGGCCCGACCGACGCCCCGCTCTGCCGCAGCGGCGCCTCGGGCATCAGCTATCGCCAGGACCTGATCCCCTCGTCCTTCGCGGACGGCAAGGCCATCACCGACTTGCCGCCGGCCGCCGGCCACCGCGTGCCGGGCGTGGCCCTGCGCGCCTCCTCGGTGCTCGCGCTCTCCGAAGATCAGCGGATCATCGAGCCCTTCGCGGTGACCAGCGACGGCTTCACGCTGACGCAGCTGGCCTTCTGTCTGGCGGCGGCTACCGGCGGCTGGGTCCGCGTGGGCGTCGCCGACGCCACCGGCGCCATCGTGGTCGACAAGGTGGTGCTCTCGCCCGTGGCCGGCGTCAACACCGTCACCGTCGGGCAAGCCTTGGCGGCCGGCCGCTACTACGCCGTGCTCTGGACCATGAACGCCGGCAGCTTCACCCAGGCGTCCGGCTGCGCCGCCGGCCAGGGCTTCGCCGTCGCCAGCGACGGAACGCCCACCTTCACTCGGCGATGGTTCGCGCCGCAGGTGGACCAGTCGTCGGCGCTGTCGACGCTGGTCTTCTCCAGCCCAACGACGAGCACCTCTCCAGGCGAGGACCACGCGGTGCTGATGAGCTGGACGCTGGAATAAGAAAAGGCCGCCCGTTTGCGAACCGGGCGGCCTTTGCTTTTTCCGATTTGGGGACGCCTGTACGGCCGACATCCTCGCCTAAGTGTCTGAATAACAACCCGTCTCGGCGCGTCCTTTCCTTGCTGTTGAATGGACCGGCCCTCTTGGCCGGCGAGACGGTGTATGCCGGCTTTACCGTCACTGGTCAAGCGCCAGTGACGCAATTTCTTGACATTGACCACGATTGCGTTTAGTAGTCAGGCTCCACTTTAGGACGCCACCGTGACCAAGACCTGGGTCTACCATCCCGAGACGAACGAAGGCTTCGAGGTAACCGCCTCGCGCGCCAACACGCTCGTGCTCGACAAGGGGTGGACCAAGACGCCCTGGCAGCGCGTGGAGACCGAGCCGACCATCAGCGAGGTGATCCTCCTGGACGAACCCGAGGTCGAGGCCAAGCCCGCCCGAGGACGAGGTCGCAAGCGCGTCAGCGCCGTGGAAGAGGTCGTTGAAGCCGCAGAGGCTCCGACCGAAGAAGCAGCCGAAGTCGTTCAAGACGACGGTCTGGCCGCCTAACTCTCCCCCGTCGCTCTCCCCCGTCGCTCTCGCGCCAGCTCTCCATCACCAGCCGTTTGAGTCGCGCTTCGATTGAACGCGCGCCCGATCGGCCATGGCGGTCTAGCTCATGGGGTAGAGCATCGGTCTCCAAAACCGAGTGTGCAGGGTTCGAGTCCCTGGTCCGTCGCCATCACGCGCGTCAGTAGCTCAGTCGGAAGAGCGCCTGGGCCCCACCCAGGAGGCCGCCGGTTCGAGCCCGGCCTGCCGCGCCAAGCGCGTCCGTCGTATAGAGGGATTATCCCGGAGCGCCACTCCGGAGATGCGGGTTCGAGCCCCGCCGGCCGCACCAACCACCCGACATTCAGTGTCGCCATTTCTTGACACACGATCCGAGTTGTGATTTAAGCAGTACCACTATGACGCACCTGCTGAACATCCGAGAGCGAGAGGCCCTGACGGGTCGAGATACGCCCGCCGCCTAATTGGCGGCGTAGCGATCGGCCCGTCGTGTTTATGGCCCGATCGTCTAGCGGTTTGCAGGATACCCGCCTTTCAAGCGGGCGAGCGGAGTTCGAGTCTCCGGCGGGCTACCACCCACACCTCACAAGGTGCGTTCGTATATCGGTCAATACACCGGACTGTCGATCCGGGAAGAGGGGTTCAATTCCCCTACGCACCGCCAACATTCGTAGGTCCACCATGTGCCTTGGCACTCTCTACGCCCAAGACAAGATTGCGAGCGCCCTTCGGTGGCTGCTCGATCTTCGCCTCAAGGCCCTGGTGAACAAGCTCGCCAAGCTCCCTGACGGCTGAGGTTCTTCTCGAAGAACCAGCCAAGGGACCGTCCGCCATCCTGGCCGACGGCCCGCAGGGAGCCCACGATGGCCCACAATACTACCCGCGCCGAGCGCATGAAGACCGTCTCGATCGGCGATCTTCGCCTGATCGCCAAGAGCGGGTCGCTCGCCGCCGCCGCCGCCCGCTTCGAGCTGGCGCGGCGTGAGACCGAAGGCCGGCAGCCGCCGGCCATCGCCGCCTAACCTATCACCTGCACCGAGACCATGACCCACCTGACGCATAAGCCGAGCACCGCCAAGACCGCCGCCTCCCCGGCGACGTCTTTGCTCGCCCATGCGTCGGCGCTGCTGCCTTCGAGCAAGCTGCGCTCCGGGTCGCTCTCGGCGGACACCCCCTAAGGTGTCCGGCTCGGATGCGGCCCCAAGGGGGTCCGCACCTGAAGAGCCTTTCCCAGCTCCATCAGATGCAAGGCCCCCGTCCCCAGGACGCGGGGCCTTTTCTTCGTCTGCGTGTAGCTCAGCCTGGGAGAGCCGCCGGTCCGGAGCCGGAAGGTCGCGGGTTCAAATCCTGCCACGCAGACCATCATTCCAGGTGCAGTCCAGGGTGTAGCTCAGCGGAAGAGCACGGGGTCGGGAGCCTCGGGGCCGCTGGTTCGATCCCAGCCATCCTGACCACCTCAACCGCATTGCCCGTCTGGTCCAGTGGCATGGACGCGCCCTTGGTATGGGCGAGACCCAGGTTCGATTCCTGGCTCGGGCGCCACGTCAACGCCGGCATAGCTCAGGTCGTAGAGCGCCTGCCTCGTAAGCAGGAGGCCGGGGGTTCAAGTCCTCCTGCCGGCACCAATCAGGAACCAGCAACAAGTTCGCGCATGTGGCCCGAGTGGCGAAGGGTGTCGACTCTTAATCGACTGGGGCTCCAGCCCCCACCGTGGGTTCGAGTCCCACCTTGCGCTCCATTTTCAGTCCCGGCGTGGCGGATGCTGGTAGACGCGCCGCGCTCAGAACGCGGTGGCCGAAAGGTCGGGGAGGTTCGAACCCTCTCGCCGGGACCAAACAACAACGTGCCAGTCTGGCGGAAACGGTAGACGCGGGGGTCTCAAAAACTCCTCCCGCTTGGCGGGGACCGAGTTCGACTCTCGGGACGGGCACCACGGGGGTGTGGCGAAGTTGGTAGCCGCGCCGGAATGAGAGTCCGGTAGCCGTAAAAGGCTGGGGAGGTTCGAGTCCTCTCACCCCCACCACTTTCTCTGTGCTGTCGTCGGCAGGGCCGGCGCCTGTTTGTGTCACAGGTGTGCTTGGTTCGATCCCAAGCGGCAGTACCAGAGCGGGGACATAGCTCAGATGGAAGAGCGCCTGCCTTGCAAGCAGATGGTCGCCGGTTCGATCCCGGCTGTCTCCACCAAATTCGAGGAAGGCGAACCGGCTGGGCCGGGTAAGTCTCGAAAGCTGATCGGCCCTCCTGGGGCTGGGGATCGTGCCCTCCGCCTTCCGCCATCATCACGAGGAGAGCGAACCTGCCGGGCGGCCGGGGCCGCTTGGAAGGCGCGTCGGACCTGCAAGGGTCTGGGGATCGAGACCTCCGCTCTCCGCCATCACCCCGGCGGGTGAATCTGGCGGGAGCCAGGGGCCGATTGCTAGTCGGAACGAGCCGCAAGGCCTGGGGATCAAGACCTCCGCCCGCCGCCAATCAGTAGGTGCGTTGAGCCTCACTGGAAGTCCGCGCTGGCTGCACCGCCGGCAAAGGCCTGATGGGCCCGAAGTCGATCCAGCAGTCATAGTCAGACGCGTAGTAGTGGACGGCCACGTTCTTCGCCGCCGACTGCCAGAACCTGTGTGTCCGCCCGTCGACGAACTCAGGCTTAGTCGACGCGCCGTAGATCGAGGTCAGCCCATTGACCACCCTGCGGCAGGCTTCGTCGCCATCGAGATCGGGCTGGCCCGCCCACCGCATCTCGACGGCGGTCAACCGGTCCTTAGTGAAGGCGAACTCGACCATCAGATCGACACCGTCCGCGCGCAGCTCTGCGTGATGGAAGTGGCGCACCACGGCCTTGGGCGCCTCCAAAGGGTATGAGCGCACCACCCGAGGATCGGAGGCCGCGACTTCGTCTGGCGACATTCCCCAGCGCGTGAAGTTCCAGTCCGCCAGGGCCGGCGTCGACGCCGCGAGCGCGCCCAGCGTCAGGATCGTCCCCAAAGTCTTCTTCATCACGCCCTCCTACCATCAGCGGCGCCGAGCGCCGGATTCCTCGTCCTTCTAAAATCGTCCTGGTTGATCGACCGTTACGAACGACGCCGTTTTCTGACACTCATCTAGATTGGCGTCAACACATAGTGTCACCCAATGGCATCTGAGCTGGCGGACACGGGCGGATCGCGGGGACTGACAATTCGGCAACGAGTGACGCCATTTCTTGACATTGAGCACCAAGCTGTGCTAGACACTCCCTCATGACTTCCTATCGCCAATTCGTGCGCAACATTCAGGTCGTCCGGAATTTCCGGGCGGGCCGTTCGCGTGCGTTGGTGCTTCCGATCAAGGACGACTAAGTCCAGATCAAGTCTCCAGCTTCTCGAAAGGCCCGCCAGGAACACCCTGGCGGGCCTTTTGCATTTCAGCCCTCAGCACACGCGGACAACAATGACCGGCGGCGACTAACAACTCTGGATGGTTATGCAAGCGGTCAACGCAGCGGGATTGTAGCTCCCGTCCCTTCGGGGTTCCCAGGTTCGAATCCATGGACCATCCACCAATCCACTCGTAGCTCAGATGGAAGAGCGCCGCCCTGAAGACGCGGAAGCCGGTGTCTCGAAAGCACCCGAGTGGGCCATATCCCATCCTTCAACCCGGCGTCCGGGTAGCTCAGTGGGAGAGCAGCGCTTTGACGTAGCGCGTGCGGGGGTTCGATTCCCTCCCTGGACACCATCCTAGCTTAGCTCAGTCCGGTAGAGCAGTGGATCGATAATCCATTGGCCCCAGGTTCGAATCCTGGAGCTAGGACCAAACATTCCGCGTGGGTTCTTAGTTCAGCGGAAGAACATCGGTTTTACGCACCGAGTGTCGGGAGTTCAAATCTCTCAGAACCCACCACTGCCGATTGGTGTAATGGTAACACGTCCGGTTTTGGTCCGGAAATTCTAGGTTCGAGTCCTAGATCGGCAGCCAAGTTTCATTGGCATGTAGCTCAACGGTAGAGCGCCTCGCTGTTAACGAGAGGGTTGTGGGTTCGAGTCCCGCCTTGCCAGCCAATTCCTCCCCCCGCGTGGGCGTAGCTCAACAGGAAAGAGCGCCGGTCTACGAAACCGAAGACGCAGGTTCGAGCCCTGCCGCCCCCGCCATACGTCCTGGTAGCTCAGCCGAACAGAGCGCCGCCCTCCGAAGGCGGAGGTCGGCGGTTTGACCCCGCCCCAGGCCACCACACACACAAGCCCGCCGGACGCCCCGGCGGGCTTTTCCATGCTCGCCTGCGGCGGGAATACGCCGTTCATCGAGTGTCGCCATTTCTTGACATTGAATGGGCCATCGGGTAGATGTTCCAGCATCCATTCAATCGCGTAGCTACCGTCGGGGACGAGGCTGTGTCGGCAATCGACCATGCCCGGATGCATCCGCCGACGGGCAATCTCAGCAAGCTCCAGGGCTGATAGCCCGTCTGAACGCGCCCTGCGCGGTCAGTCCCCGCACGTCTGCGCACCATCCAGTCGAGATGCCGTCCATGCCTGAATCCGGCGCTGCTGTGCCCATCGATCATACGCGGGAGATCGAAATGCGGCTGATCCAAGAGTTCGGCGCCCAGCTGAAGAGCTTCGGCGAGGTGCTGCGTGACATCTCCGGCGAGATGAAGGACGTGCGCGAGCGCCTCATCCGGATCGAGGCTCAGGACCAGCCCAAGAAGCTGGCCAAGCTCGAAGAGAGCCTGTCTGACGCCCATGACGAGATCGCCCGGGTCGAGCGCGACGCCGCCGCCGAGCGGACCAAGCTCGAACAGCGTCTGCAACGAGTCGAGATCATCATCGCCCCCGTCACCCTGGCCGGCTCCAGCCTGCTCGCGGCCGTGATCGGCGCGATCGTCACGTGGTTCTCCAGCCAGGGCCATTAATTTTTTGAGCGGCGTACTACAGGTTTGTTGCGGCGTCGCAATGCTTGGACGAGTGCCCAAAAGCCACGATTATCGGGGCTCTTAGACCTTCACCGCAGCCTTTTGCCGACATTCGATAGCCGCGAAAGACGCCATTCGACGTCATACGGAAACATAATCCTTCTTGCGGGCCTCAGGGCGGCTGTCTAGGTAGCCGCCATCAAGTTCCAAACCGCATGAGGGGTTTCTATGAACGACCTGACCGATACTCTGGTTCCCGGCGTCGTCGCACCGATCGTAGTGCGCGCTAAGCTGGCCCAGACGGCCCAGGCACTGTCGGGCGCCCAGTTCACCAGGACTGTCGCCCCCGCTCCCAAGACCGCCCGCGAAGGGCTCAAGGCCGACGTCCGCTACCTTCTGGACGAACTGGACATCGACCTTCCGGCCTCGGCCCTCGCGGCCCTCCTGCCCCTGATCGACGAGATCAAGCAAGGCCTCCAGGCAGTGATCGCCGAGGAGGCCACCCTCTCATAAATCGCCCCTCCGGAAAGGGAGAGACGTTGACGTCCAGCGCTGAGTACCAACCGCTCGCAGAGTCTTTCGAGCGGCCTCCCTTCACTCCCAAGACCAAGGCCCAGGCCCGCGCCGAACGGCGCGCTGAGAAGGCGGCGAAGCAGGCCCACACGGCCGGCAAGCCCCTCCAACCCAAGACCGAGAACCAGCGCCGCTACATCGAGCTGCTCCGCTCGGGCGCTTCGGTCATCGCCACCGGCGGTGCGGGCACCGGCAAGACCTACATCCCCTCGCGCATCGCGGCCCGCAAGCTGGTCGACGGCGAGGTCGACAAGATTTACGTCGCCCGCGTCACGGTCTCCAAGGCCAAGCACGCCCTGGGCTTCCTCCCCGGCAATCTCATCGCCAAGCTGGCGCCGTGGATGGTCCCCGTCATGGACGGGCTGCGGGCCGAGGTTTCGGCCAACACCATCGACAAGTGGCGCCAGGAGGACAAGTACGAGACCATTTCGTTCGAGCATCTGCGCGGCCGGACGCTCTCGAACGCCTTCGTGATCCTGGACGAGGCCCAGAACGCCGACATCGACGATCTGGCCCTGTTCCTCACGCGGATCGGCACGGACACCCAGGTCGTGGTGACGGGCGATCTGGATCAGATCGACGTGCCGGCCTCGGGCCTGGGCATCGCCTGCGCGCTGGTCGAGGAGCACGACATCCCCATGTCGCTGGTTCAGTTCACCGACGAAGACGTCGTGCGCTCGCCCATGGCCAAGGCGTGGGTCAAGGCCCTCAGCGCCTACCGCAAGTCCGTCGCCTCGGCCAAGGAAGCCAAGGCCTTCGACGGCCCCGCCCCCCAGGGCTTCTCGCTGCCGGCCTTCCTCACGCGCTAGCCGGCGCGCCCTTCCCGCTCCCCGACAATTCACCCCACCCAGCGCCGGCCGAAAGGCCGGCCTCCTGGAGCTGCTGCCGCAATGGCGTTCAAGTTCGTCGTCGAGGATGGTTCGGCCAATCCCGACGCCACATCCTACTGCTCGGTCGACTTCGCAGACGACTACATCGAGGCCAATCCCCACGCCTCCTCGGACTGGCTAGCCCTGGACGAAGAGGTCAAGGAGCGCCTGCTCGTGCGCGCCAGCCGCCAGCTGGATGTCCGCTTCAAGTGGAACGGCACGCGGGTAGAGCCCGACAGCGGTCTGAAGTGGCCGCGCGCCGGGGCCTACGATGAAGACGGCGACGTCATCCGCGACACGGTGATCCCCCGCATCCTCAAGGAAGCTACCGCCGAGTTCGCCTCCTACCTGATGAACGACGACTGGACCGCTCCGCGCGCTAACGACGAGTTCAAGGAAATCCAGGTCGACGTCATCGACGTCAAGTTCAACACCGACTTCAAGCGCGCCTACATCCCCGACACCATCGTCAAGATGCTGCGGGACCTGGGCACGGCCGACGCCGGCCAGCGCCCGAGCTTCAAGCGCATCGTGCGGCACTGATGGGCTTCACCAGCAACGTCAGTCGCGCGGTCAAGGCCGCGTTCAAGGCCCTGGGCGACGCCGTCCAGAAGGTCACCTACCTGTCGATCGACACCTCGTCGTCGGCCTGGGACGAAGAGGCCGGCCGGCTCGTCCCCGCCGTCAAGAAGTACACCCTGCCCATGGTCGCCATCGTCGGGTTCTCCGAGAAGGAGATCGACAAGGACCCGACCCTGGCCATCGACCAGAAGATGCTCTTTCCCCGAGCTGATCTGGCCGTCGCGCCCAAGTCCCAGGATCGCGTGACCGACAAGGCAGGCGTGACCTGGGAGGTGGTGCGCCGCCTCTCCGATCCGGTCTCGGCCGTCACCATCCTGCGCGTGCGCACCCCCTGATGACGCGGTTCGCCACCTCGGGCAGTCGGCTGCGCCTTCAAGGGGACAACCCCCTCCAGCACGCGTTCAAGAACTTCTTCGACAAGGCCGTCGCGGTCGCCGACGCCCAGGAGGACCGGCTTCTCAAGGCGCTGAACGAGAAGATTCTGGCCAAGACGCCGGTCTGGGAAGGCGACACCATCCACAACTGGCGCTGGTCTACCCGCGCGCCCGACATGCGCCACGATGAGCCCATCGACAGCGGCCCAACCGGGCGCACCAACCACATGGCTCTGGGCGAAGAGCCGCGCCGAAAGGCCAACGAGGCCCGCCCTCGCCAGTCGCTGGCCGGCGCCCTTCGCGCCAAGGAGCCCGTCGACATCTACCTGACCAACACCGCCGACAGCGCCGTGGCGCTGGAATACGGCCTGCTGCCCACCCCCGCATCGTCCCGCGTCGACTCCAGCTTCGGCATCCTGCGCCTCGCCCTCGCCGAGCTGCGCGAAGGCATCTGACCTCCAGGCAACCATGGACCCCTTTGATCAACTGCGGCGCCTGCTTGAGAGCAAGGCGCTGGACGCAGCCAGCCGCGCCGACATCTCCGGGCGCCTGAAGATGCCCAACTCCGATTTCATCCAGCCCCAGGCCAAGCTCTGGGCGGAATTCCGATGGGCGACGGGCGGCACCAAGAAGCTTGACGCCTCGGGCGGCCGGAAGGGCTACCGCCGCACCGTCGGCTTGATCCAGTTCACGGTCATGGCGCCGGAGAACACCGGCACCGGTGAGCTGTCGCGCGTCTGCCGCAAGCTGGCGGATCGCTTCGACCTGCGTGAGTGGGCGGTCCCCACCTTCGGCGCGGTCACCTTCCTGTCGGGCAACGTCAAGCACCCGCTGGGCATGTCCGCCACCAACGGCTGGTATCGGTTCGTGGTCGACGCCGACTTCAACTACGACTGGCGCGACCCCGAGGCAGGCAACTTCAGCGACTAAATCGCAGCCTCACCACCCCAGAGATTTTGAATTATGTGTCGCCATGTGCTTGCACTGGATGACTAGACGTGCTTGAGTGACGGGTTTTCTTGACATTCACGGCGTTTCGCGATAGTTAATGCTCATCGCGGCGCAGACCGGGTCGGTGCGCCCCACCCCTCCCCATCCCTGTCTGCCTCAAACCGTGGGTGCCCCCTCGCATGTCCATTTTCGCTGACGCTAATCGCGCGCGCCTGCGCTTCATCAAGGAAGCCAACACCGACTGGGGCTCGACCCCGGCGACCGGCCGCACGCGCGAAATCCGCTATACCGGCTCCTCCATCAACGCGAACAAGAACACCGTCACGTCGGACGAAATCCGCGCCGACCGCATGGTGTCCGACCACGTCGAAACCGGCGCGAACTCGGCCGGTGATCTGCAAGTCGAATTCTCGGCCGGCAGCCACGACGACTTCCTGGAAGCCTTCGTCTACGGCGAATGGTCGCGTCCGATGACGTTCGACAGCGTCAAGGGCTCCTACCTTCAGTTCGCCGACGCCGGCACGCTGTACGTGAACGGCCTGGACGTGACGGACTACTTCGTCGCCGGCCGCCGCGTGCGCACCCACGGCTTCGCCACGCCGGCCAACAACAACTACTGGCAGATCGACACGATCTCCTTCAGCGACAACGACAACCGCACCGTCATCACCCTGACGGACGCCACCGCCGTCGCCGAGAAGGGCACCAGCTACAGCTACCTCTTCGACGCCAACGACGTCATCGTCCTGAAGAACACCGCGATCCGCGCGGGCACCTCGGGCGAGAGCGCGTTCGACAGCGCCGGCACCAACGCCTTCGCCGCCGCGATCGCTGCGGGCCAGCTGCTGGTCGGTCAGAAGGTCTTCGTCGAGGGCCTGGGCTTCGAGCAGGGCTCGGTGGATTTCACCGCCCAGCCGGCCGCCGGCTCCAAGGTCTCGGTGAAGGACGGCGACAAGACCGTCACTTTCCAGTTCGGCGGTGAGTACGCCCAGACCGTGACCGGCGTTGACCTGGGCACTGATGAGGGCGCCACGGCCGACAACTTCGCCGCCGCCGTCAACAAGCTGCGCGTCCGTGACGAGCTGTCGGTCTCGGCCACCGTCAGCGGCTCGACCGTCGTTCTGAAGAACCTGAACGTCACCGGCGGCACGCTGAAGAAGACCGTCGACGCCTCGGGCGTCCTGACCGTGACCGGCTTCTCGGGCGGCAACGACAGCCTGCGCGGCGTCTTCACCATCCAGTCGATGACCGACGACAAGCTCGTGGTCAGCCCCCAGCCGGCGACCTTCGCCAACGGTGGCGCCCGCGCTGTCACGATCAAGGGCTCGATGCTGCGCAACCCGGCCGACCCGGACGAGATCACCCCCCAGTCGTTCTCGATCGAGACCGGCTTCGAGGACGTCAGCCAATACTTCCTGGTCGACGGCCTGCGCGTGGGCACCTTCAACTACGACGTGGCGTCCAACGCCATCCTGAAGGGCTCGTTCGGCTTCAACGGCCGCGCCTCGACCCGCTCGGGTGAGACCGTCCTGGGCGCCGATCCCTACACGGTCCTGGACACCACCTCGACCGTCGTGGCCAACGCCACCACCAACGTCGGATACCTGAAGGTCAACGACGAGACCCTCTCGACCGCCGTCCAGTCGATCTCGATCTCGGGCAACAACAGCCTGCGTGACCAGAACGCGGTTGGCTACAAGTACCCCGCCGGCATCGGTGCGGGCCGCTTCGAGCTGACGGGCAACCTCGTTGCCTACTTCGCCGACGGCACGATGTGGGACAAGTTCAACGAGCACAAGACCGTCTCGATCTCGTTCAACATCCAGGACGTCGAGGGTCACCGCTACGAGTGGACCGTGCCGGCCGCCGTCTTTGCGACCGACACCGCCAACCCCTCGGGCGGCAACCAGGACGTGATGGAGAACATGTCCTATCAGGCCAAGCGCGATCCGGTGACGGACTGCCAGCTCCAGATCGACCGCTACTCCAGCGTCCTGCCGACCACGGCCTAAGCGCCGATCCCGCCGGGAGCCACGCTCCCGGCAACTAGGGCCACGCCCTCTCCTCGAATTTCCGCCCTGGCCACGCCGGGCGAAGCCGGCCCCGCCGGAACCTATCGGCCAAGCGCGGCCGACCCCCACGCATCCCCGACACTTCGATCATCGAAGTCTTCAGCGCTGAAGCAGGGCGGCCCGGAGTCGGGGCCGGGCCGCCCACCCCTCCCCCTGACAACTAAAGGCTACCCCGACCCATGAGCGACGCTCTGGACCTGTTCGACCTGTTCTCGACCAACAAGACCAAC
Source organism: Caulobacter sp. GW821-FHT10A10 (assembly GCF_059415745.1). Classification (NCBI taxonomy): domain Bacteria; kingdom Pseudomonadati; phylum Pseudomonadota; class Alphaproteobacteria; order Caulobacterales; family Caulobacteraceae; genus Caulobacter; species Caulobacter sp. GW821-FHT10A10. The sequence goes on from NZ_JBWKNV010000006.1 coordinate 279,157, forward strand.
GAAGAGCAAGGCATCTGGCTGAACCTCAACGAGACCACCGGCTTCAAGATTCGCGCGTTCGGCGCGAAGGCCGTGCTCGATCTCCGCGAACAGCTGATGCAGCCCTACACCGCCCTCCAGAAGGCCGGCGCCAAGGTGCCCGAGGAGAAGACCGAAGAGATCGGTCTGCGCGTCCTGGCCGGCGCCATCATCGCCGACTGGAAGGGCGTGAAGAACGCCGACGGCGAGCTGGTCGACTACTCGGCCAACGAGGCCTACGCCATCATCAAGGCCCTGCCCAAGCTGGGCGCGGCCATCATCCAGTTCTCGATCGAGACCCAGAACTTCAAGGATGAAGCCAAGGAAGCCGCCTCGGGAAACTGACCAGCGCGCTCGAACACGCGCTAGCTCACCCGCCTGACCCCACGCTTCCCTGGAAGAACCAAGTCCGCGCCGAGCAGGGGCTTCCGCTGCTCCTGCCGGCCGGCCCCCCTCCGGTCGAGGTCCTCGACCACCTGAAGTGGGTGATGACGGGCTTCTGGCGCCTGTCGAACGCGCGTCCCATCGGCTTTTCCGGCCCCCAGCGCATCCCCCTCTCTGAGATCGAAGCCTACTGCCGGCTTAAGAGCTTCGATTACCAGCACCGGCAAGACTTCCTCACCTACGTAGAGCGCCTGGACGGCGTCTACATGGACTTCGTCAAGAAGTGCCAGGAGGAAGAGCAACGAAAGCAAGAAATCGCCAACAAGAGAAACGCCGGCGCCGCACGTCGGCGCTAGAGGACAATGGACGTTCAGCCGCTAAAGCTTCAGGTCGACTCCAAGGCGGCGCAGGCTGATCTTAAGGGACTGGCGACCGCGCTGGATCAAGCCGGCGCGGCCGTTGGCCGTATGCAGTCGCAGTTCACGACCGGCATGTCCGGTACGGACGCGGCGCTCACCAAGTCCATGAAGTCCATGCAGGGGTTCGCGGAAATCGCGACCCTGCTGGGCAAGGTGAAGGTCACCGGCGAGCCGGCGGCCCACGTCAAGGCGTTCGCCCAAGCGCTGAGCGCGCTCGCTCGCGTCAAGCCGGTCGATCCGGCCCAAATCGTCAACATCCGTCTTCTGACGACCACCCTGAAGGACCTGCGCGTGCCGGCTGGCGCGGCGCAGCTTTCGGCGTTTCTGCAAGTCGTCGCGACTGCCAAGGCGCCCTCGTCGGCGACGATCGGTCGCCTGAACGACCTGATGAAGGCGCTCAACAACTTCCGCGCCACGCCTGCGACCAAGAACGTCGCCCAGCTCGCCAACCTCTTCAAGACCATCAGCGACATCCGCGCGCCGTCGGAGTCGACGATCAAGCGCATCGGCCAGCTGTTCGACACGCTGGCCCAGGCCAAGGCCGTGCCCGGCTCGGGCAAGATCGCCGCCGATCTGGACCGGATCGCGGGCGCAGCCGCACGCGCCGGCGCCAGCTTCAAGGAAATGCCCTCCCGCCTGACGGCCTTCAGCCCGGCGGCCGAGGGCGCTCGCAAGTCCACCGCCGCCCTGCACTCGGAAATCTCCAAGACGGCAGAACACGCCGAGCGCGCCAAGAAGGGCTACGGGTCCCTGGGCGGCGGCCTGAGCATCCTGGGCGATCGCTTCAAGCTGACCTATCAGGCTGGCACGATCTTCAGCTCGCTGTTCTCGTCGTTCACCGTCGGCCAGTTCCTCAAGGGCATCTACGCCACCGGCATCGAGCTGTCGAAGCTCCAGAAGGCGCTTCTCTTCTCCACCGGCACCATGGATGGCGCCGGCAAGGCCATGCAGCAGTACATCGGCATCGCCCAGGACCTGGGCCTGTCGATCGAGAAGACCTCCGAGAGCTACGGCCGCTTCACCATCTCGGCCAAGGCCGCCGGCATGGACACCGACGCCTCCAACAAGGTGTTCAAGTCCGTCGCCCAGACCCTCCAGATCGTCGGCGCGAACTCCGAGCAGACGGGCTACGCCTTCTACGGCCTGACCCAGATGATCCAGAAGGGCAAGGTCAGCGCCGAAGAGTTCAGCCGCCAGATCGGCGAGCAGATTCCGGGCAACGCCGTCGTCGGCGCTCGCGCGCTTTCCAAGCTCGAAGGCCGGTTCGTCTCGGTCGGTGAGTTCTTCAAGAAGATGAGCAAGGGCGAGATTCTCTCGGCCTCGTTCGTGCCTGCCTATGCCGAAGCGCTGGACGAGCAGTTCGGCGCGCTCAAGCCGCTCCTGGACAAGCGTCCCGACGTCGCGCTGAACCGCCTCGTCAACGCCTTCACCATGTTCAAGATGGCGATCGCCAACAGCGGCTTCATGGCCGCGCTTGGCAAGGAGTTTAAGCGGCTCGCCGACCACATCCTGGAAGGCGAAGGCGCCGCCGCGCACCTGAAGCCCCAGTTCCAGCAGCTGGCCACGACCATGGGCCGGGCGTTCGCCGACGGCATCCACAAGGCCGGCGACGCGCTGATCTACATCATCGACCACATCCCGCAGCTGATCACCCTGCTGAAGGCCCTGGCCGCCACCCTCGTCACCGTCAAGTTCGGCGAGATGGCGCAAGGCGCCTACGGCTTTGGCCGTGACGTCGTTGGCATGTCCGCCAACCTCCTTTCCAAGGCCAAGCCCGCCCAGGCCGCAAGCGCGGCCAAGGTGGCTGACGCCGTGGCTCCGGCCGTTGCTTCGCTGGGCCTGCTGGGCGGCGAGGCCACCCGCGACATCATCGCCCGCCGGCAGGCCGGCGCCTTCGCGACCTCGACGGCGCGAGGCTCGGCCCTGTCGCGCCTGTTCGGCCGCCGTGGCGTGAATGAGGGCGTCGCTTTCGCTTCTGAAGCCCTTGCTCCGGCCGCCGCTGCGCTGCCGACGCGTGGCTACATGGCTCAGGGCCAATTCGGCCGCCGCGATCCTTACAGCTGGACCAAGACCGGCGGCGCTGCGCAGCTGGCCGACTTTGGCCTGCGCAAGCCGGCCGCTGCGATCGAGACGTTCGACGCCACCGCCAGCAAGGCGTCCAAGGGCGGGATCGGGTCGTTCCTGGCTTCGCTGGTGGGCCTGCGCCCGGCGGGCGAGGTTGCAGCGACCGGCGTGGCCAAGGCTGAAGCCGGGGCGGTGAAGGCAGCTTCGGGCCTCTCCAAGGTGGGCGGCGTCATTGGCAAGGTTGTCCCGCTGCTGGGCATGGGCCTTGTAGGCGCCCTCGTGGCCGGCGGCGTTGCGCTCGCGGCCTTCTCCGACAAGACCACGACGGTCGGCGGCAAGACGATGCAGTTCGCCGACATCGTCGGCGGCGGCTTCAAGGTCGTCGCCGAACGCGTTGGCGCGTGGTGGAAGCAGATCGCCGCGCCGACGACGGGCTTTGGCAAGGTCCTGGGCAGCCTGGGCAAGAATGCCGGCGAGATCACCGCCTCGGTGGTCGCCGGCTTCATCACCATGGGCTCGATGATCGCCAACGTCCTGGGCGGCATCACCAAGGGCATCTACGAGCTGATCACCGGCCCGTTCAAGAACCTCGTGACCGTCTTCAACATGCTGCGGCAAGGCGACGTCAAGGGCGCTTTCAAGTTCGCAGTCGATGTCCGAAACATGCCGGCGGTCAAGGCCGCACTCGCCGTGGGCGAGGGTGTCGGCGGCGCGATCCAGGACGTCCGCAACTACGGCGCGACGCGAGATTCGATCATCTCGGCCGGCGCGGCCCAGGCGGCTGCACGCGGCTCCACGGCGGCGGCCGACCTTCATGACCAGTCCATGATGGAGGAAAGCGAAAAGCAGATCGCCAAGACCGCCGACACCCAGAAGGCGCTCGAAGCTGCGGCCGAAATGGCCGACCTGCAACGCCGCATCGCTCTGGGCGACGTCGGCACGCCCACCATCGAGCAGGCGATCAAGTCGTTCGCCGATAGCGCCAAGACCACCGCTGATGCGGCCAAGACCATGGCGGGCGCGGCGACGACCAGCGCGTCGACCATGAAGGTCTCGGGCCTGAAGACCCCGCCGGCCGAGATCGCGGCGGCCTTCAAGACCGCTCAGGCTGCGACCGGCGTGGACGCAAGCCTTCTGCAAGCCATCGCCCAGCGGGAGTCGGGCTACAACCCGAAGGCGGCCAACGGCACGACCAGTGCGCGTGGCCTCTTCCAGTTCACCTATGACACGGCAGTTCGCTACGGCCTGTACGCTGGTCCGCAGCAGCACAAGGGCATGACGCCCGCCGAATGGGCCGCCTGGAATAAGTCCCGCTCGGCCTACATGAAGGAGCCCGGCGAGGCCGGAGACGCCACCTCGTCGGCGATTGCGGCAGGCAAGCTGGCGCGCGACAACGCCGCCGATATCAAGCGCATCACCGGTCGCGACGCCACTGGCGGCGAAATTTACGCTGCCCACTTCCTGGGCTCTGGCGATGCGGGGCGTCTGGCCAAGATGGTCGGGATGAGCCCGGACGCCAGCTTCGCCGAGCACTTCAAGTCGGCGGCGGCGAACAACCCGTTCACGCGCGGCATGACGGTTAAGCAGGCCTACGACAACCTCACCAGCACGGTGAAGGGCGGCACGGCCGCGACCGTCCTGGGGCCGGCTAGCCTGCAAGGTCTGGACGACGTCGAAGGCGATAGCCTCACCAAGAAGTACGCGAACTTCAAGGCGCGGCTGGCCAACGTTGCCTCGGGCGACGATCCGGCTGCCCAGGCCGAGGCTCAGGCCGCAACGTTCGTGAAGGACCTGGAGGCCGTCAGCCAGTTGAACAAGAAGTTCGTCGATGCGGGCTTCAAGGACAGCGCGACGGACGACACGATCAGCAAGCTGATGGCGCGCGCCAAGCGCGAACAGGAGAAGTACCAGGACGCGATCAATCCGCTTGGGAAGGAAAGCCGCCTTTCCGATCAGGACAACGCGGTCGCGGAGCTGCGCCTGCGCGGGATGAGCGAGGAAGCCGACTGGCAGGCCAAGCTCAACGGCCTGCGTGAAAGCGGCTACGACATCACCCGCAAGGAGATCACCGGCTCTCGCGACGCCTGGGAGGCGTCCAAGCGTCGCGCCGAGGGCCTGCAAGCTGAGCTGGACCTGACCGAAGCGCTCAACAACGCTCACGTCGCCAAGCTGGCGCGCGGCGGCAATGCCTACGACAACGAGCTGAACAGCCTGATAAACGGCGCGCGCAAGCAAGGCGAGACGCTGGAGCAGGCCAAGGCCCGCCTCAGCCAAGCCGACAGCAGCGGCAACGTCGTCATGGACACGATGATGCAGACGGCCGGCGTCAATGTTCAGGCGCGCTCGGACGCGGCGGTCTATCAGCGCGACCAGGACCTCGTCGAAGCCCAAGCGCAAGCGGGCCTGTCGGCCAGCGCGTCGTCCTGGCGTAACGACTACAAGGACTACCTGCGCGACGTCACCCAGTCGACCGCGACGGCCCTGAAGGACATCGAGGCTGAAGCCACGCCGGCCATGAAGGCGATGGCCAAGCAGTACGCCGACGCCATGAAGGCGATCGCCAACCCGCCGGGCTTCAAGCGCTGGGCCCAAGCGGTCAAGCCGCTGAAGGAGTCGATGGAGGACATCAAGGCCGCGTTCATGGACGATCTCTCCAGCGGCATCACCGACGCTCTCTCGGGCGACGGGAAGCTGTCGATGCGCGACATCGTCCACAAGGCGTCCAAGTCCGCCCTCAAGGCTCAGGTCGACAACGGCCTGAAGGGCGTCGTCGAGTGGATGACCGGCAAGAAGCAGGTGACGCCCGAGGAGGCCCAGGCCACCGCGACACAGAACCTGTCCAACGCCGGTGTCAGCCTGCAAGGCTCGGCGACGGCGCTGACCAGCGCGGCGGCCTCGATCGAGAAGGCCCTTGGCGGCTCGGGTTCGGCGGCCACGGCAGCGGCGACCGCCGGCGCCTCCGCTGCTCAGACGGCGGCGAACGACAACGGCGCGTCCGCCTCTTCGGCTCTGTCGACCCTGGCCTCGACCGTGAGCCCGACGGCCGCCACGGATGTCTCGGGAGTCGACGTGACCATGCCGACGGCCTCGTCCTCGGCGCTGGCGAGCCTTGCTTCGGCGCAGCCGATCACGACCACCTCGGTCGCCGATAGCGCGCTGCAAGCCATCACGCCTACCGACCCGGGTCAGCTGACCACGCTGGCCGACCTGGGGACGATCTCGATGGACAAGCAAGGCGGCCTGCTCAGCAAGCTGGGCGGCATGGGCAAGAGCCTGCTGCCGCTCGCCCTGTCGCAGCTGACCAAGAAGAAGAAGGCCTCCACGCCGTGGGTGCCCAAGTCGGTGACCGGCGTGATCGGTGAGAGCCGCAACGTCGACGTCTCGGGCACGGCGGTCGCCGGCCATTCCAACATCATCGGCGACCTGCTCTCGATGGGCGTCTCGGCGTTCTCGGGCGGCACCGGCGGCGGCCTTTCGGGCCTGACGGACATCCTGAGTGGCAAGGGGTCGGCCAGCGCCATGGGCGGCCTCAAGAGCCTGATCGGCGGCGGTGGCGGCCTCACCAGTGGAGGCGGCCTCTCCAGTCTGCTGTCGATGTTCGGCGGCTTCTTCCAGGAGGGCGGCTACTCCGATCGGCCGGTCGGCGGCCGGGTGATGAGCGGCCTGTCCTGGCATGACGCGCCGCACTACGCCGAGGGCACGCCCAACACCTCGGGCGGCATCCCGGCGGTGCTGCACCCGAACGAGGCGGTGATCCCGCTGTCGCGCGGCCGTTCGGTTCCGGTGGACCTGGGCGACGCCGTCGGCGGCAACACGACGTCCAACTTCAGCAGCAACATCACGATCGTCGCGCCTGATCCCAACAGCTTCCGCCAGTCGCAAGCTTCGATCACCCGCCAGACGAACCGCGACCTGCGCCGGACCGCCGTGCGCAACCTCGCCGCCTAAGTGCCGAAACCTAGAGAGCCGACACTCGCGAGTGTCGGCTTTTCTTGACACTCAGACGACGCCGTGACAGCTTGCCGGCCATGAAACGACCTGCGGCGCCTTAGCGCGGCGGGGCCCACATCCTCCAAAATCCGAAAATCCTTTGGCGACTTCGACCTTTCACGAGGTCCTGTTCCCGCCTGCCATTTCCTATGGCTCGCAGGGCGGACCCAAGTTCAAGACCTCGATCTTCGAGGCCGACAGCGGCTACGAGCAGCGAAACCAGGACTGGCAGACCACGCGCGCCGAATACGACGTCTCGCACGGCATCAAGAGCCAGGACCAGATGGACGAGCTGACGGCCTTCTTCATGGCCCGACGCGGCCGGGCCTACGGGTTCCGGTTCAAGGACTGGAACGACTACAAGATCAAGCAGCAGATCATCGGCGTCGGCGACGGCTACGAGACCCAGTTCCAGATCATCAAGACCTACACCTCGGCCCAGGACGAGAGCGGCGAGAGCTACTCGTTCTCGCGCACGATCACCAAGATCAACTGGGACACGATCTCCGGCCTGACCGTCGGCGTCGCGACCCTGTCCAGTCCTGGCCAGTACACGGTCGACCACGCCACCGGCGTCATCACCTTCGCCAATCCGCCGGCCGAGGAGGCCGTGATCAAGATCGGCTACGGCGAATTCCACGTGCCGGTGCGCTTCGACACCGACCACCTCGATCCGGCTCACGACTTCTGGAACACCCTGTCCTGGCCGAACATCCCGCTGAAGGAAGTCCGCGACTGGTCGGGCCTTGAGACCGCGATCAGCTCGTGAAGAACATCCCCGCCACCCTGAAGGCGCACCTTCAGCAGGAGGTGACGACCCTCTGCACCTGCATGTCGGTCAAGCGCCGGGACGGCAAGTCCTACCACTTCACCGACCACGACCTTCCCGTCACCTACGACGGCACTCCGCACATCCCCTACAACTCGTTCGCTCGGACCTCGATCTCGACCACCTCGGCGCTGGAGATCGACGAGGTGGAAATCCGAGGCGTGCTCAACAGCGACTACATCGCCCGGGACGATGTCGTCGGCGGCCTCTTCGACTACGCCGAGGTCGACGTCTACATCCTCAACTGGGCCCAGCCTGACATGGGCCGGGTCATCCTGCGCACCGGCTGGCTGGGCGAGGTGACCACGCGCGAGGACGGAACGTTCGACGCCGAGCTGCGCGGGCTCACCCAAGTGCTTTCCACGCGGATCGGCGAGCAGTATTCGCCCGAATGCCCGGCGCAACTGGGCGATGACCGCTGCGGCGTGCCGCTCGATCCGCCGCGCTGGGCCGCGCAGACTAAGTACGCCAAGGGCGACGCGGTCCTGGGCATCGTCGACGCCGCCACCGGCGTCTACAACCTGACCTTCGTCAACGGCTCGTTCGACGTCGACGGCAACATGCTCCAGCGCAATCCCACGGGCTGGACCGGCTACGGCGGCGACGAAGGCCGTTGGCGGACCGCTGCCAGCTTCTATGGGACCTCGGCCAAGAGCGGCGGCTACGCGGCCTTCAACACCGACAACCGCACCAACAACAACGTCAAGACCAACACGGCGATGGGCATGTACCAGGTTCTCGATCTGGTCGCCCAGGGCGTGCCGGAGGAGGACCTCGATACGGGCCTGTGCCGGGCCTACTCCACGCTCTACCGCGCCACGGTCAATTCCAAGGGAACCACGCGCTTTCGCATCTACGCCCTGGACGAAGACGGCGCTCAGGTCGGCGCCTCGGCCATCTACGACAGCGGCTCGTCGGGCGGCAACGAAGACAGCTGGATCAAGACCACCGTCAACAACGTCCTGATCCCGGCGACCACGCGCCAGCTCAAGTTCGACCTCTACGCCACCAAGGTGGCCAAGTACGAGGAAGGCGGCGGTTTCGACACCATCACCGCCGCCGTCAACAGCCCCAACGGCACCGGCGGCAACGTCGATCAATACGGCGGCGTCGTCTTCGTCGCGGCCAATGCCGGCGTCAGCGGTTCTGACGAGCCCGACTGGGACAACTCGGTCGGCGTGACGACCTCGGACGGCACGGTGACGTGGACGGCGGTTACGACCTGGAAGGCCGTCACCACGGTTCAGTCGGTGACCAGCTCCAAGGTGTTCACGCCCACGAGCCTCAATCAGGTCGAGGGCTATTTCGACGGCGGCTACCTGACCTGGGAGACCGGCTCGAACGCCGGCCGCAGCCAAGAGATCAAGACCTGGGCCGACGGCGTGCTCACGCTCTTCCAGCGCCCCTTCTACGCCATCGCGACGGCCGACCGCTTCGTGATCCACCCTGGCTGCGACCGCACGGTCAGCACCTGCCTGTCGAAGTTCAACAACGTCCAGAACTTCCGAGGCCACCCGCACGTGCCGGGCCAGGACACCTACTACGCCACCCCCAACGCCCCCAGCGACTAATGTTCCGCGCCGACATCATCACCGAGGCCCTCACCTACGTCGAAGGCCGCGTGCCCTGGCGCCACATGGGACGCAGCCGGCAGGGGGTCGACTGCATCGGCCTCGTCTGCGGGGTCATGACGCACTTCGGCATCGCCTACGAGGACCAGCCCAACTACCGGCGAACGCCGGACGGCCGGCTGGTCGAGGTCATCAAGCGCCACCTCATCTGGCGCGATCCCCAGACGCTAGGCCACGGCTCGATCGTGGTCCTGCGCGACAAGAACCAGCCTTGCCACGTGGGCTTCATCGCCCAACGCGCCGACGGCCCCAAGCTCATCCACGCCTGCGTCATGAAGCGCCGCGTCGTGGAGGAGGCCTACGACACCTTCTGGAGCAGCAAGTTCCGCTGCGTCCTCGATCTGCCTGGAGTTGAAGACTAGCCATGGCCTTTGCGGCTGCATTCGCCATCTCGACGATCGCCCAGATCGGGATCAGCTACCTGTTCCCGGCCGAGGGCCCTCGCATCAAGGACCTGAAGGTCACCGGGTCCACCTACGGCGCGGCGATCCCGCAGGCCTATGGCCAGTGCCGCGTCGCCGGCAACCTGATCTGGTCCAAGCCGATCGTCGAGCACAAGAAGAAGAAGTCCGGCAAGGGCGGCTACTATAACGAGTACACGTACAGCTGCACCTACGCGATGGCGATCTGCAAGGGTCCCATCGACGTCGTCCGCCGCATCTGGGCCGACGGCAAGCTGATCTACGACGTCACCGGCGAGAGCGAGACCAACAACTCCAAGTACCGCATCCGCCTCTACTACGGCACCGAGACCCAGACGGCCGACAGCTCGATCGCGGCCGACAAGGGCGATGAGGCGCCGGCCTACCGGGGTCTTGCCTACCTCGTGTTCGACACGATGTACCTGACCGACTTCGGCAACCGCATCCCGCAGATCACCGCCGAGGTCTACGTCGGCAATCGCGACACGGGCACCACCACCACCGCCGTCGTGACGGCGATGACGGCGAGCGACGGCGACTTCTCGACCACGATCCAGGCCAGCGAGATGATCGCCGACTTCGAGCGCGGCTACGCCTACATCCGGCAAGGCACCACCGTGCGCCGGGTGATCCTGTCGACGGGCGTGGAAGACCGCCAGATCGCCAATGGCGACTTCGACTTCCCCAAGACCTACTACCTGCTGCTGTCGGGCGACAACCAGACGCTGGCCAAGCTGCTGACCTGCACGTCGGACGGCTCGCTGATCGTTTCCCATTCGACGGGCGACGCCCTCCAGCCGATCGACCGGATCGACCCCTACAGCTACACGGTCACCTCGACCTTCGGCTATGCGGCCTCCTCGGGCACCGAGAACAGCAGCTACGCCTTTGTGCAGCCGACGGCCGCCTGCGTGGCCCTGGACAACGACGACAACGAGTACGTCCTCACCCTGGGCCGGGGCGGGCAAGTCGGGGTGCTGCTGGCCTCCGGCATGACCTACGTGCGCGGCTCGGGCCAGCGCCTGACCGGCGCCGACAGCACGATGAGCTTCTACTGCTGCGGCCGTGACGCCGACACCAGCGGCTATCCGAGCTTCTTCGCGCTCTGGGGCTGCTCGACTTCCAGCACGTCGGCCTACTACCAGAAGATGGTCCTGACCAAGCTGGACGGCGACGGCCAGAGCGTGGCCTTGACGATCAGCGGCGTGAAGTCGATCGGAGCGGTGATCTGGGACAGCTCCACGGCCGGCGTGCTCATGTTCTGGACCGACACCAGCGGGCAGGCCTACATCTCCAAGTACCTGGAGGACACCGGCGCCGAGCAGTTCCGCACGGCGATCGCCGGCTACCCCACGTTCTTCTCCAACCAGTCGCGGGTGCTGACGGGCGAGTTTGCCTGGGTCTACAGCGGCCGGCTCTACATCCTGGACACCACCAGCGGCGGCTTCGTCAATCACGACACCACGACCGACGACAGCGAAGTGGGCGACCCGGACTGGGACGCGTATGTGGCCCTCTACCCCGAGATCGAGACGGCCTATGAGGCCTCGGGCGACGAGATCGCCGACAGCCTCACCGAATACGCCCGCTGGTACTACTACAACTACGGGCAGGCGGCCGGGCAGACCCTGCCCCTGATCTCCGACACCTCGACCGACGGCCTGACGCTGGGCGACGACTACAGCTCGTCGATGGCCGCCATCCAAGCCTACGACAGCGAGCGCGGCCTCGTGGTCTGCTTCAAGGGCTTCAACGCGCTGATCAAGGTCGGCGCGGCGGCCGTTGACACCAACATCGGCAGCCTCGTGGAGGCCCTGCTGATCGAGGGCGGCCTGGAAACCACCCAGTTCGACCTCACCGACATCTACTCGATCGGCCTGACGGGTTACGGCTGGGCATCGGGCACGGACATCAAGTCGGTCCTGGAAGACCTCAAGCGCATCTTCCTCTTCGACCTCGTCGAGAGCGAAGGCGTGCTGACGGCCGTGGTGCGCGGCTCGGGGCCCAACGGCGACGGATCGGTCAACGCGACCATTCCCCAGGCTCTGCTCGGCTCGTCGGGCGAAGGCGCGTCGGATTTCTGGAACGAGACCCGTGTCCAGGAGGCCGAGCTGCCCGCCGCCGTCGCCCTGACCTACATGAACGTCAACGACGACTTCGAGGCCACGGTGGCGCGCAGCTCGCGCATCTCCAATCCGGTGAACACCATGTGGTCGCGCCAGCAGCTGGCGGTCGAAGCCAACGTCGTCATGACGCCGGCAGCCGCCAAGGTCCGCGCGCTGAACATGCTCTACGCCCAGTGGGGCGAGCGCACGAGCCACAAGACCAAGCTGCCCTGGATGTACCTCTACCTGGACCCTGCCGACCTCGTGTCGGTGTCCATGGACGATGGTCGGAGCTTCCTGGAGCGGATCGACAGCACCGAGGTCGGCGCTGACTTCTCCCTGGCGCTGGAGACCTATGGCCAGGACAGCGGCGCCTATGACTGGGACATCACCAAGATCAACGCCGACGGCGGCGGCAACGGATCGAGCCAGACGATCTCGGTGTCCAAGCCCGCCACGCCGATCGTCCTCAACACGCCCCTGCTGCGCGACAGCGACGACACCGGCGGCTCCTTCAGCCGCTACTATGCCGGCGTCGGCAACGGCGCGACCTCGACGTTCGAGGGCGCCTCCTTCCACCGCTCGACCGACAACAGCGAGTTCACACAGCTCTTCAGCAGCTACGAGGACGTCGAATGGGGGACGGTCAAGGGCGTGGTCGCCTCGCCGCGCCACGGACCCTTCGGCCTGGACTGGGAGACCAAGATCACCATCAGCCCGGCGGTCTCCTGGTTCGAGCTGGAATCCATCACCGAAGACCAGCTCTGGGATGGCCAGAACGCCTGCGTAGTCGGCGACGAGGTGATCCAGTTCATGGACTGCGTTGAGAACAGCGACGGCACCTGGACGATCTGGAATCTGCTGCGGGCCCGGCGCGGGACCGAGTACGCCATCTCCAGTCACACGGCCGGCGAGCGGTTCGTCTTCCTCAACAACAACACCATCGAGCTGCTGGGCGACACCCTCGACAGCCGGGCCAAGCCTCGCTTCTTCAAGGCGGTCGGCAGCGGCCGGACGCTTTCGAACTCCTCGGCCCTGTCGGTGACATACGAGCCGCGCGACCTGATGCCCTACGCGCCCGGCGATGTGCGCCGGACGATCTCCTCCTCGGGCGACATCTCCATCACCTGGGCGCGCCGCACGCGCCTGGGCGGCAACATGGAAGACGGCACCGGCGAGGTGACCCTGGGCGAGAGCACCGAGAAGTACGAGGTCTACATCCTCTCCTCGGCCTTCAGCGGCGACGAGTCGCGCGGCGCCGCGCCGGACAGCTACGTCCGTATGAGCACCGTGACCGAGCCAGTGCTGGTATACTCGGCACAGGAGCAGTCGGCGGACTCGTATGCCGGAAATCTTGACACCCTCCACGTGGTCATCTATCAGATCAGTGCAGCTGTCGGACGTGGCTTCCCCGCCGCACGCTCCATCGAATCCTGGCGGACCTTCTAAGGTCCGCCCCCTCCCCATCGACGGTCTCTAAGACGCGCGAGCCTTCGCGCGCTCCCTCGCGCCTTGCCGGCGCGCGGCCGTCGTCGCGTCCCAAGGCTCCATGACCGACACGACCACGATCCTGGGCATCACCCAGGTCTCGGCCTCCCAAAATCAGAAGGAGGCCACGATCAACACGGCGATCGCCGTGCTTGAGGCGGCCATGAACGACAGCGTCACCATCAGCCTCGCCTCCGGCGCGGTGACGCTGACGTCCACGCAGTTCACCCGCTACTTCCTCCACCGCTACAGCGGCCATACCAGCGCGACGGTGGTCACGATCCCGGCGACGGTGCGCCTGTTCGCCGTCCGCAACGAGGGCACGGCCTCGATCACGGTCAAGGTCCTGGGAACGACCACGGGCCTGACGGTCCCTGCGGCCAAGATCGTCCTGTGCATCTCCAACGGGGAGACGGTCCGGGCCCTCAGCTCGACGTCCGCCGACGGCACGGGCATCGCCTACCTCTACGACCTGTCGGACGTTTCGGGCGCCAGCTCGCCGAGCGCGGGCCAGCTGCTGGGCTACAACGCCACGTCCGCGCTCTGGGAACCCGTCGACAGCGTCGCCGACATCAGCGTCTACGCCTCGGCGGTCAGCGCTGGTGCCATCCACCGCCACATTTTCGCGCGCGCCGCGACCTTCTACGGCGACTTTAGCCAGTCGCAGGCGGTCCTCACCGAAGCGCCCGCCTCGGCGCTGGTCTTCACCGTCTACAAGGGCTCCAGCGCGGTAGGCACGATCAGCTTCGCCGCCGGCGCCACCTCTCCCACCTTCGCCACGACCGACAGCGACAGCATCAGCTTTGCTGCCGGCGACGTGCTGCGCATCGACGCCAGCGCCGCCAGCGCCGCCGGCCTCGTGCTGACCCTGAAGGGTCTTTTCGTCTGATGTCCGACACGACCTCTATCCTGGGCATCACCCAGGTCTCGTCCTCCCAAAACCAGAAGGAAGCCACCATCAACACGGCCATCGCCGTGCTTGAGGCGGCGATGAACGACAGCCTGTCGCTGGCGATGGACACGGACGTCACCCTGACGGCCCAGCAGTTCACGCGCTACTTCTACTTCCGGTGCGCTGGCGCCCCTTCGGCGCGCTCGCTGACCGTCCCCTCGACCGTGCGCTGGTTCGCCGTCGAGAACGGAAACACAGCGACCCTCACCGTTTCGATCCTGGGCTCGTCGGGCGCCAGCGTGACCCTGGCCGCAGGCAAGGTCGCCCTAATCGTTTCCGACGGCGCGAGCCTGCGCACCGTGGTTCCTGACGCGGGCGCTGGTCTTGGCGTGCTGCGCGACCTCTCCGATGTGGACGTGTCGGCCGCCGGTTCCAAGATGTTCCTGGGCTACGACACCTCCACGAACAAGTGGACCGCCCAGAAGATCGCGCCGGCCTTCACCGATCTGGCCGACGCGCCCAACAGCTACAGCGGCAAGGCCGGCTACATCCTCCAGGTCAACGAGGACGAGGACGGCCTGGAGCTGGTCATTTCCTCGGCCGCGATCAACGACCTGACCGATCTCGAAGACACGCCCGACAGCTACGCCGACCAGCGCTACAAGGTCCTGCGCGTCAACTACGACCAGGACGGCGTGGAATTCCACACGCCGCAGTTCACCGACCTGGGCGACACGCCCAGCACCTACGGGTCCAACGGCGGCAAGCTCCTGGCGATCAACTCCAGCGCCAACGGCGTGGAGTTCCGATCGGCCAAGATCGCCGACATCTCCGATGGCCCCGGCCTGCCTGGGACGACCAACGCCGGCAAGTTCGTGCGCGCCTCGGCCGATGGCCAAAGCTGGATTTACGCCGACGGCACCACCGGCCGGGACTCGTTCCTGGACCTGATCGACACGCCCGAGACCTTCGCAAACTCGGCCGGCAAGGTGCTGCGCGTGAACACGGCCGGCGACGCCGTGATCTTCGCGGGCCTGACGCTGGGCGAGCTGTCGGACGTCCCGGACACCTACGCCTCGCATGGCGGCCAGTTCCTGGCGATGACCTCGGCGGCGGACGGCTTCGAGTACCGCCTGCCCAAGATCGCTGACCTCAGCGACGGGCCCGGCTCGCCGGATGCGGCGACCGCCGCCCAGGTGGTGCGCGTCAACAGCGGCCGGACCGGACTCGAGTACCACACGCCCGCCCTGGTGGACGCCAGCGACTTCCCGTCGACCTACAAGGGCCAGGGCGGCAAGTACCTGATGGTCAAGGCCGACGCGTCGGGCATCCAGTTCACCACGGCGACCTACACCAGCAACTTCCTGGCCCTCACCGACACGCCCGACAGCTATGAGAGCCAGGGCGGCAAGCTGGTCGCCGTCGACAGCGCCGGAACGGGTCTGGTCTTCCTGGCCCAGCCCTTTATCCCCCACAAGCTCGGCCAACTGGACGACGTGGAAGATGGGACCGGCACGCCGGCCGACGGCGACATCCTGCGCTATCGCAACGGCGTATGGCAGGCCGAGCCGAGCACGGGCCTGGGCGGGTCGGGCAGCGGCGACGCCTCGGCGATCAAGACCTCCTCCTTGGGCGCGCACCTCTACTGGCGCCTGCTCTTCAAGGCGGTCGACGGCGGCTCCTACGTGGCGGTCCGCGAGATCGCAATGCTGGCCAACAACACCGGCAGCGATCTGGCTGAAGGCGGCGGCGTCTACGCTTCGTCGGCTCAGACCATCGCCCAGGCGCCCAACGCTTTCGACAACGGCGACAGTGCCTGGTACTCGGCCGCCAACGACGTGGTCGGCGCCTACATCGGCTACCAGTTCACCCAGGCCACCGAGGTCGGGTACATCAACATCACGGCAGGCTCCACGCCCGCCAACGCGCCGCTATCGTTCGACGTCCAGTACAGCGACGACAAGACTACCTGGACCACCGCATGGAAGGTGCGAGGCCTGTCGACTTGGACGGCCGGCGAGGTGCGCGGCTTTATGCCCGCAGCGCGCCCGGCCTTCACTAGCCTGCTGGACGCTCCCGACGCCTACACTGGCGCGGGCCTCTCCTACGTGCGCGTCAACTCCTCGGCCACGGGTCTTGAGTTCGAGGAATTCCCCGCGATTCCCGAGGCGATCAGCGACCTCTCCGACGTCGATGCGACGGGCGCTTCGGCCAACGACGTCCTGGCCTATGTCGACGGGGAGTGGCAGCCCAAGGCCGTCGCCGACATCTACGCACGCGACTTCGGCGCCCACGCCTACTGGCGCGCCCTCTTCCTCTCCAAGTCCTACCCGGCCTATGGCGTTGGTCTCGCTGCGATCGAATGGATGGCGACCTCCGGCAGCGCCGATCAGGCGACCGGCGGCGAAGCCATTGCCTCGTCGGAGGCCGGCTCGGGCTTCTTCGTCGAGAACCTCTACGACGGCGATCCGCTCTCGAACTGGATCAGCCTGCCGAAGGCTCAGGACGGCGCTGAAGGCGGCGTCGCCTGGGCAGGCTATCACTTCGCCTCGGCGGTGAACGTAGGCGCCGTGCGCATGACCGCGCCCAGCGTCGCTGCGGACGACTATCTGCACAGCCCGTCGTCCTTCCACGTCCAGTACAGCGACGACGGCGCAAACTGGTCGACCGCCTGGAAGCAGGCGTGCTCCTTCGACCCTGGCGAGGCCGTGCTCTTCGAGGCGCCGACGGCGGTGAACAACTTCACCGACCTGACCGATGTGCCCACCGCCTATGGCCAGCCGGGCCAAGTGGTTGCGGTAAACGCCGACCAGGACGGGCTCGAATACTACACCCCCGTCACCTCCCTGGAGATGCTCGACGACGTCGACATGCCCACCGGCGCTGCGGCCGAGGGTCAGGTCCTGACCTTCAAGAACGGCTTCTGGCAGCCGGAGGACCCCGTCGGGGAAGACGAGAGCGTCACCACGCCCCACGCCTTTTGGCGTGTGGTCATGAAGGAGTCCGTGGACGGGACCGGCGACCTCGCCCTTCTGGAAGTCGAGCTGCGTGACGCGGCAGGCGAAAACCTCGTCGGTCAAGGCACCGTCCTGGGCGACAGCACCGCCTCCTACGCCTTCAACGGCTCGACCGAGGTGTCCGGCGGCGTCTACCAGAAGTCCGCCAGCAACGCGAACTCCGGTGTGGTTGGCTATCAGCTGTCGACGGCCCAATCGGTCGCAGAAGTCGTCATCTGGCCCTACACAGTCGCGCGCGCTCCGGCCGCCTTCGACATCCAGTACAGCGATGACGGATCGGGCTGGATCACGATCAACTCCTTCAGCGGCCAGACCGACTGGGTAGCGGGCGCCAGCAAGGCCTTCACGGTCTCGTCCAACAAGAGCTTCCTGTCGTTCACCGACACGCCAAAGAGCTACACAAACCAGGGCGGCAAGTTCCTCAAGGTCAAGACCGACGACACCGGCATCGAGTTCGTCGAGGTCCTGGTTCCCTCGCGTCTTGGCCAGCTGGCGGACGTCGAAGACGGCACCGGCGGGCCCAACGACGGCGACGTCCTAGCCTACAAGAACGGCGCGTGGCAGGCCGAGGCTTTCCCGGATGTAGACCCCACCGAGGTGGTCTACGTCATTGAGCCGGGAAGCTTCGCCCCGCCGACGGCCGCCGACTTCACGGGGGTCGTGCTCAATCCCGACAGCGCCACGATCAGCTTTGCCAATGTCGAGGGCAAGGGCGCGATCTTCCACGGCGGCCAGGGCTCTGGTTCGTCGAGCACCCAGACCGTTCGCGCTTACCTCAAGCCGATCGCGACCACGACCACCTTCGAGGCAGTGGCGCGCCTGAAGCTGACGCTGCGAGGCCTTGCGGCCGAGAGCGCCGGCCTCGTGCTGCGCTATGACCAGAGCGACAAGCTGATCTGCTTTGGTCGTGGCTACACCAGCTCGGGCACGCACACCCTGCGCGTGGCCTACATGACCAACTCCGCGACCCTGTCGTCCACGCCGGTCGAAATTCCGACGACGGCAGACATGGAGTGGTTCAAGGTCACGATGGCAGACGGCGCCATCAGCTTCTACGGCTCGGCCGACGGCGAGGTCTGGACGCTGATCGGATCGGCGACCACAACCGCCTTCCTGACCAAGGCCCCCAACCAGATCGGGTTCTACGTCAACGCCGCCTCGACGGTCATCACCTCCGAGCTGGGCGTCTGCGTCCTCTACTACAAGGATACCGACTACGCCGCACAGAGCCTGGGCGTCTTCACCACCCTGACCCAGTACATCGTCGAGCCGGGCGGCTTTGCGCCGCCTGATCCCGCCGATTTCAACGTGACCGACACGCTGTCGGGCGGCACGACCTTCGCCTCCTATGACCAGGGTACGGTGCTGAACGCGGGCGCGGCCACCAATGGATCGCCGGCCCTGCGAGCGGCCTTGAAGACGGCGCCCACTGGCTCGTCCTGGGAGGTCAAGGCACGCTTGCGTGCAGGGCTTGCCGGCACCGCCGGCGCCATGGCGGGTCTTGTGGTTCGCAATGGCTCCAACAGTCGCTCCCTGACCCTGGGCATGACCACTTCGCCGGACGCCCAGCTGGAGGTGATCCGGCGGACCTCGGACACGGTTATCAGTTCGACGCTCTACTCGACCCCGCACCTGCCGGGCGTGGAATGGTATCGGATCGCGTTCGACGGGTCCTACCTGCGGTTCTCGATCAGCAGCAACGGTGTGACGTGGCTGGAGGTCGGCACAGACCTGCTGACTGACTTCCTGTCGGCTGTCGACACCTGTGGCGTCTTCGTCGATCCGCACGAAAGCAACACATTCGGCGATCACGGCCTGCTGGTGCTCTACTACGAGGATACGACCTACGCTGCTCAAGTCCCCAACGCTACGGCGGCGGACGAGGATGAAGACGCGGTCGAGGCCCTGACCGATCTGTCGGACGTCTCGATCTCCAGCACGCCTAGCAACAAGGACGTGCTGACCTACTCGACGGCATCTGGGAAGTGGATCGCCCAGGCGTCCGAGGCCAGCGGCAAGCTGGGCATCTCCACCCAGGTCGATCACTACACGCTCGCGATCGAGGACGCCGAGAGCGTCCTGATGATGAACACCTCCGCGCTGGCGACGGTGACGGTCCCGACCTACGCCTCGGTCGCGTTCCCGGTCGGCACGCAAGTCAACATCGTCCAATACGGCGCAGGTCAGTTCGCCCTCGCCGGCGCCACTGGCGTCACGCTGATCCTGCCGGCCGACATGAGCGCCAAGTCGCGCGCCCAGTACAGCACCCTCTCGATCGTGAAGCTTTCGCTGAACGTCTGGGTGGTGATGGGCGACACCGAGCCGGTGACCTGATGCGCCTTATCCCTGGCGTTGTGGCCGCCGGTCGTCACTACGAAGTCGACACCACCGCCGAGGCCGACAAGCCGCACCGGTACTGGCGCATCCTGATCGACAGCGTCAACCAGGGCGGCTCTTACGCCGCAGTTGGCCAAATGGAGTTCCTCACGGGCGATCAGACCGCCAACAAGGCCATCGGCGGCGCGGCGATGGAGAGTGAGCACAACAGCAGCTACGTCGCGGCCAACGCGTTTGATGGCTCGCTCACGACCTTCTGGCGCGGGTCCTCCTCCGGCTGGCTGGGCTACGACCTAGGCGCAGGTAACGAAATGGCGCTCAAGGTGGTCACCTTGGGCGCCCCTAACGACAGCACGGCGCTCACCCAAATGCCGTCCGTCTTCCGCGTTCAGTACAGCGACGACGCCGCGACCTGGACGACGCTGTGGACCCAGCAGGACGTGCAGGGCTGGATGATGGGCGAGCACCGCCTCTACTTCCGGCCTGATTTTGCTTGGGAGACGGCCCAGCACAGCCTCTTTGGGCCCCACCTCTACTGGCGCGTCGTCTGGACCGAGGTCCAGACCACGGTCTACAGCATCGCCGAGATCGAGATGCGCCCAACGCCGTCAGGGTCGGACGCGGCGACCGGCGGCACGCCGTTCGCCTCTTCGACGGCCACCAGCTACGGCGTGGCCAACGCCTTCGACAACAGCACGTCCACGGAGTGGCGCTCCAGCGCCTACGCCTGGGGTACGACGATCGGCTACCAGTTCGCCACGGCCACCCAGGTCGCCGAGGTGGTGCTGACCTCGGCCAGCGGTTCGACGTCGGCGGCCTACACATCCCAGTACGGACTCGTCCAGTTCAGCGACGACGCGACCAATTGGACGACGGCTTGGTACTTCAGTTCGCCATCGGCCTATTCCACCTCGACAGCCAAGACGTTCACCGACCCGAACTACTACGATCCGACAAGCGGAGCCGTGGCCGAGACTGCGAACTTCGTCGAAGTGCTCACCAGGACTAAGTCGTCGATCCAAAACTCCACATCATTTGTAGAAGTTATCACACGCGGCGCTGAGCAATGGCGCTTGACCAACTCCTACGCCGAAGTCATCTCCACCTATCAAGGCACTTAAGCGAATATGGCTCTCGTCTTCTGCGACGGTCTGGACATCTACACGCTGGCATCACAGCTCGCATACAAGTGGACGTCCGTAAGCACCAGCACCTCGGCCTACACCTACAACCTCTCAGGCGGCGTGTCTGGGGGAGGCTATCTGGCGCTTTCGAATGATTACACTACGTCGCCAGTCGTAACGTATGCAATGGGTCAACTGTCGAAGTATTATTTCTCCTGCTGGGTCAAGTTCACCGCGTCGACCAACCTGAGCACCACGCGCTTTGTTGGCTTCGGCAATACGGCGCCGACCTCGACTGCGTCCAACATCGGCTCCTATTCGACTAATACCGTCGCGCTGGGCCTCGACGCCAATATGCACGTGACGGCTGTGGTCAACGGCTCGGTAGTGGCGACGGGGACTGCCGTTCTTTCCTCCAACACTTGGTATCACGTCGAAGCGTACATCGAATGGGCAACCTCGGGCGGCGTTTTCAACGTCAGGGTCAATGGCGAGACGGACATCAGCTACACCGGCGCGACTTGGAACGGCTCTGGAGTGTCAGGCGCCACATATCTTCTGCTCGGGTCTCAGGGCACGACGAACGCTGGTCCTTGCTGGGACGACCCGATGCTCTGGACCCCCAGCGGTGATGCGCCCAACAGCTGGCTAGGGCCGTGCATCATCAACACCGTGCTGCCCCAGGCCGACGGCTCGCAGACTGCCGGCGTGGCTACGCCGGAGGTCACAACCGTGACGCCCAGCGCGCACAAGTATTGGCGGCTGTATGTCACCAACTCGAACTACAGCAGCAGCTGTTGGCTTTATGAGCTGCAAATGCGCGAAGTCTCTGGCGGAGACAATGTGATCGCCACGGGTACGATCTCGGGCACCTTTTCGGATAGCGGCAACGTGGGGGATAGCTCCCTCAGCACCTACGCATACGCGTCCACCACTAACAACGTCGTTGGCAAGTACATCCAGGTCGTGTTCAGCACCGCCAAGATTATTTCCGAGGTCGTGCTTTCGATGGGAGCCAACTCTATCTACGCGGGATGGGGACCCAAGGATTGGCAGATCGACTATTCCGACGATGGAACGACGTGGACCACCGCACTCAGCGCCACCACGAGCGACTTTTCTTCCGTCAGCAATATCCGCCGCTTTCTTGTTTGGACCTCGGACGCCCAGCGAGTGAGGACCTGCGACGGGGACACGAGCTACCTCACCCTCAGCACGGCGGGAGACGCTTCGACTTTCGACATGGAGGACCTGACCGACAGCGGCCAGACCATCATCGGCGTGGTTCCCAACGCCGTCGCCCGCGCAACTGGCGCTTCGGTCCGTAAGATCAAGCATGAGGCGATCAGCTCGGGCGTCACCGGACTGTCTTCGTCAGCCAACGTGCAGCCAAGCTCGTCCTATATGACTTCGCAGGGTTGCTTCACAACCGACCCGGCGACTGGCAACGCTTGGACGGTCGCTGGCCTCAACGCCGCCGAGTTCGGCGCCCAGCTCTACCTCTGACGTGAGCTATCACGTCGATCACTGGTGCGTTCCGGCCATGTGGGAGGACGAGACCGTCGCCATTGTCGGCGGCGGTCCTTCCCTGGCGGACGTCGCCCTCTCGGGCCTGGAGGGCGCTGTCCGCGTTATCGCGGTCAACTCCAGTTGGGAGAAGGTTCCGTTCGCCGACCTGCTCTTCTTCGGCGACGCCCAGTGGTGGCGCTGGTACGGCGATCGCGCTGGCAGCCGCTTCCAAGGCCAGATGGCGACGGCTTGCTCGGCGCTGATCCCCGACGGCCGGCTCAAGCGCCTGAAGAGGGCCTACACCGGCCCCTTGGCCCGGGCCCGCCATGAGGTCTTCGGCGCCGACAGCGCCCACATGGCGATGAATCTGGCCCTCCATGCCGGCGCCAGCCGCGTCCTCCTCCTGGGCGTGGACATGCGCTTCTCCGGCGGGCGCGCCCATCACCACGAAGAGCACCCCAAACCCTCTCGCGAGAAGCACTACCTCAAGGACTTTCCCCCGGTGTGGGCCCAAGGGGCGCCAGCCATGAACGCAGCGGGGATCGAGGTCCTGCGCTGCACGCCGTCGGCGCTCGATTTCATTCCTGAGCTTGAGCTGACGGAGGCCCTGGCGCTTCCGCCCCGCCGCAGAGGTCGCCATTCTATGACTCTGTGTGACGCGATTTCTTGACACCGGTGATTCATGGCCCTACCCATTGGGCCATGAGCACGGCATTCGTTCACATCCGAGACACTCCGCACTACCGACGCGACGCTTTCGTCGGCGGCCTGTCGCGGCTGGGCTACACGGTCGTCGCTAACCAGCCCTCAGGCCCGGTGAAGGCTGACGATGTCGTCGTCGTCTGGAACATGACCGCGCGCTCGCGCCGGGCGATCGATTACGCCGAGCAGGCCGGCGCGGCGCTCATCGTCGCCGAGAACGGCTACTACGGCGCCGACGAGTACGGCCGCCAGAACTACGCCTTGGCGCTTGGCGGCCACAACGGCTCGGGTCGTTGGCACGTGGGCGATCGCAGCCGGCTCGACGACCTCGCCATCGACTTCAAGCCCTTCGACCTAAACCGCGACGGCTGGACGCTCGTCGCCGACCAGCGCGGGATCGGTCATCCTCTCATGGCCTCGCCGCCGAGTTTCTCTGCCGACGCGGAGGCTTGGCTCAAGGCGCGCGGGATCATGCCGCGCCTGCGGCCTCATCCTGGCAGGCACCAGCCGGCCCTCAGCCTGACTGAAGAGCTGAAGGGGACCAAGCGCCTCTACGTCTGGTCCTCCAACAGCGCCACCGAGGCGCTGATCGCAGGCATCCCCACCTACTATTTCGCGCCGACCCTGGTCACCGCCGGCGCCGCCCAGCGCGTGGGACACTCCCCATACCTCTTCACCGATGAGCGCCGCGAGGCAGCCTTCATCCGCATGGCCTGGGCCCAGTGGAGCGTCTGGGAGATCAGCAGCGGGCTGGCCTTCCACACCCTCCTACAAGTCCATCGTGGCGAGTTGGCCGGCACCTCGAACCTGGAGCGCCGTTGATGAGCCTTCTCACGCCCGCGCACCTGCGCCATCCGCTGGACCTTCCGCCCCTGGCGATCATCCAGGAGGGCAAGCAGAAGTCTCGCGATCTGGCCGAGGCGATCGTCGAGGGCTTCGGCGGCGGCGCCATCGCCGTCGGCGCCACCCCCGCCGAGGTCAAGCCCAACTACATGCCCTGGTTTGTCGGGCTGCACCCTTCGACCGCGCCGACTCTCCACGCCATGCAGGCCGCCGGCCGGGCCTTCGCCTATGTCGATAACGGCTACTTCCGCCCCTACAAGCAGGGCGGCTACTTCCGCGTGACGATGAACGCCCTCCAGGCGATCGACGAGGAGCCCGACGAGGCCGTGGCGATGAAGCGCTACGCCGCGCTCGATCTGCCGCCCCTGGCCCCGATCGCGCCCGCCGACAAGGACGACGGGCATCTCCTGGTCGTCCTTCAGTCGCGCCCCTGGTACGAGATGGTCCTGGGCGAGAGCCGCGAGTGTTGGCTCGACCGCCAGCTGGCCAAGATCGCCGCCGCCGGCTTTACCCGTGAGGTCCGTATCCGCGACAAGCCGTCCAAGACGGTGACCGTGCCGCGCACCCTTGCGCAGGACCTGGACAACTGCTGGGCCGTGGCCTCCCTTAGCTCCAACGTCATGGTCGAGGCGGCCATGGCCGGCGTGCCGTCCGTCACGCTGGGCCGCTCCGCCGCATGGCACATGGGCTCGGACCTGCTGGCTTCGATCGAGCAAACCCGCCGCCGGGCCTTGATCCATCTCGACATCCAGCGCGAGGACCGGCTGACGGCCCTGGCTGGCTGCCAGTGGACCGCAAACGAATTCGCCAGCGGCCTGATGCGCCGCCAGCTCGCCGCCCATTCCCATCCCGACATCTTCCGTCCCTTGGCCTGATGACCACCCACGTTTTCGTCGGTTACGACACCCGTGAGCACGCCGCATGGCTGGTGTGCCGCGACAGCCTTATCGCTCCCGCTGGCGAACGCCTCGATGTCGAGGTCCACCCGCTGGTCACCCAGCGCCTTCGCCGCTCGGGCCACTTCGACCGGCCCTGGCGCATCGACGGCGGCGGCCAGACCTGGGACGAGCGCGACGGCCGCCCGTTCTCCACCGAGTTCAGCCATAGCCGCTTCCTCGTGCCCCAGCTGGCGCGCGAGATGGGGCTGTCGGGCAAGGTGGTGTTCGTCGACTGCGACTTCATGTTCTTCAGCCCGGTCGCTGATCTGGTGAAGCTGGCCAGCGACGAACACGCCTTCAGCGTCGTCCAGCACGACTTCGGCAAGATCGCCGAGGGCGTGAAGATGGATGGGCGCCTCCAGCAGCGCTACTTCCGCAAGCTCTGGTCCAGCCTGATCGTGTTCAACCTCGATCACCCGCATATCGATGCGTTCCAGACGCGCTACGCCAACGAATGGCCGGGCGCCGACCTTCATGCCTTCAAGGGCTTCGGCTTCGAGGAGATCGGCGCCCTGCCTGAGAGCTGGAACTGGATTCCCAGGCACAGCGATCCGACGACGCCGCCGGACGCGGTCCACTGGTCGTTCGGAGGCCCCTGGATGCCGGATGCGGTGGCGGCTGATCCGTCCAACTACGTCGGCGCATGGCGCAACCGCTACAAGGGGCTCGTCCATGAATTGGCCCGCACCGACCAGCTGGTCGAAACCTTCGCGCTGGTCTGAGCCATGGGATACGGCGACAAGCTGATGGCGATCGGCGACGCCTGGGCGATGCACCAGCGCGATCCGCTCAAGCGCAAGGTGGCGATCGGCGACGAGGAGAACCGGCGCCTGGACCTGACCGACGTGGACCTGCACTACGGCCTGGATCACTTCCTGGCGACGCCGGCCGACCTAGAAGCGGGTGCGTCCTTGACCTGGGTCCGTTCCTGGCCCGGCAACCGTCCGTACATCGACTACGGCTCGATGCGGAAGCGCTTGATCGAGGCCGGCGGCTCGCCGACCCTCAAGCAGCGCAAGCTCGTGTCCCGGCTGGGGCGCTACATCTTCGATCTCTCCTACCGCCCGACGCCGGCGCCGATCGTGCTGACGCCCGAAGAGGAAGCCCTCGCGGTCGAGTGGCGCACGCGCGAGCCCAAACTCATCCTGCTCGAACCCTACATCAAGGCCGACGCGCCTCCGGGCAAGCAGTGGCCAATCGAGCGCTACGAGGAGGTCGCAAAGCGCCTGTCGCCCTGGTTCTCCGTCTACCAGATAGGCGCCCCCGACCGGCCTACGATCGGCGGCCTGCCGCGCATCCGGCCCGAGAGCTTCCGCCAGTCGATGGCCTACCTCAAGGCCGCCAAGCTCTACATCGGTCCCGAGGGCGGGCTGCATCACGCCGCAGCGGCCATGGGAACGCGCGCCGTGGTTCTCTATGGCGGCTTCACCTCGCCGCTGATCACCGGCTATCCGGCGCTGCACACCAATCTGACCGGAGGGTCGCACGGCGCCTGCGGAAGCCGCTACGCCGGCTGCGCCCATTGCGTCGAGGCGATGAACGCCATCACCGTGGACGAGGTCTACCGCCATGCCTGTAACCGCCTCTACGTCCCTAGGACCTGAAGCGAGCGTGCGCGAGGCCGCCCTACCGCCGGCCGTTATCCGAGCGCTGCTTTGGGACCATGGCGAGGACCTCACCATCGGGCGTCTGAAGGCCCTCAGCGATGCCCAGCTGCTCCGATCTCCAGACATCGGCGCCAGAAGCCTGAGGCTCATCCGCGCCCTTGGGTGACGCCATTTCTTGACATCTGCGGTAAATTCACGTAGTCAATGTGGGAATTTCCCCACATTGAGAGCCCTACGCCGTGCGCGTTTCCGCCGCCGGTCTGAAGCTGATTCAGACCGCCGAGAGCCTTAAGCTCGCCCCCTATACCTGCGACGCCAATATTTGGACGGTCGGCTGGGGCCATGCCCTGACCACCCCCGCAGGACAAGTCATCGACGAAGACGTCTTCGGTGTCGCCAAGGCCAAGGCCCTGGCGGCTGAAGCCATGCAGCGCCTGTATGGTGCCCAGACCATCACCCGGGCCCAGGCCGACAAGCAGCTGGCCGCCGATTGCGCGCGCTTCGAGGCCGCCGTCAACAAGATCGTCGACGCCAAGACCGCCCAGTGCGAGTTCGACGCCATGGTCTCCTTCGCCTTCAACGTGGGCGAGGCCGCCTTCGCCACCTCGGCGATCGCGCGCCTGCACAAGGCCGGCGCCCGCAAGGTCGGCGACATCTCCCTGTCGGGTCTGGCGGCCAAGTCCAAGGCCAAGGCCGACCCCGTCAACATCCAGATCGCGTTCGCGCGCTGGTCCAACGTCAGCGGCGTTTGGACCAAGGGCCTCTTCCGCCGCCGCGCGGCCGAGCTGATGGTCTATGGCGGCTGGGACGCCGATGCGGCCATCAAGACGGCCTGGGCTTTCAACGGCTAGCCGATGTTCAGCTCGTTCAAGGAGCGCCTGCTCCAGTTCTTCCGCTGGGTCCGCGACACGCTCGACACCCTCTGCGACCGGCCCGATCATCTCCAGCGCCTCGCCGTCATCGGCGCGGGCTTCGTGCTTTATCCGACCCTGTGGGCCGTAATCCTGATCGCCTGGAAGGGCTACCCTTCGGAGCTGGCGTCTCAGAGCCTGGAGATCATCGGCTGGGCCCTCCTGGGCGTCCTGACGCTCTTTGGCCTCGTGATCATCGCGCTCCTGGGGATCATCAAGGGCGTCCATGTCCAGGCGCCCGGCGGCGTCGAGATCGACATCCAGACCACCTCGGCCTCGCCGGCCGAAGCGCCCTCTCCCTCCACGGCCGTCTCCGCGCCCGCAGCCAAGACCGTCGCGCTCGGCAAGACCCCGCCGAAGGTGTCCGACTGATGCTCAAGATCATCCTGGCGCTCCTGCTGAGCCCGTGGACCATCGGCGTCGCCGTGATCCTGGCCCTGGCCGCCTTGCTGGTCTGGCGCTTCCTGGGCGCTGCGAAGCTCGTGGCGATCTTCGGCAGCTGGCGTCTCTGGGCCGCCATCGCAGCAGCCTGCCTCGTCCTGGCCTTCGCCCATGGCGAGGAGCGCCAGACCAACCTCGAAGCTCAGGTCGCCACGGCCGCCCAACAGCACGTGGCTGATACCGACGCCACCGCCACCACCCAACTGCGCGTCGATCAGAAGACCGCACGCGCGGCCCAGTCCGCCCACTACGCCGATGTCATCTCCAATGCCCAACCCGACCAAGCGCAAGACGCTCTCCTGGATGCGATCGCTGCTGATTACGCTCGCAATCATCCCGGCGATGGCGCTGACCAGCTGCTCGACGACAGCGGGCCTGCCAACCCCTGACAGCCTGTATCCCCAGGCGATCCGCAGCTGCTCCGCCGAACCGGCCGTGCCCGCGCGCCCGGCGCCCGGCGTAGCCCGCCCTGACGAGACCAAGGCCGACTACACCAAGGCGCTGCACGACTGGGGCGCGGACTGCTCCGACACCGTCGCGGCGACCAACACCCGCGCGGTCGCCTACGAGGCCCAGTTCAAGGCCGCCAACACGCCGGCCTGGAAGAAGGCCCTGGCCAAGCTCACCCCCTCCAAGAAGGACTGACCGCGATGCTCCCCGAAGTCGCCGACGCCATCCGATCCGAGATCGCCGCCGCCAAGGCCGATCTGGCGGCCCTGCAAGCCATGAAGCCGCCGCCACCGGCAAAGCCCGCCCAAGCCGTTCCCGCCGGCTTCCAGGAGGTCGTGACGCAGAACGGGTTCTTCACCACCCTGGTCCCGCTGGCTGCCGGCGGCGTCACCGTGGCGCGCTAGGCTGCTGAGCCGCCAAACGAAAAGGCCCAGGACCTCGCGGTCCTGGGCCTTTCTTTTTGCCTGTCAGCCGGATCAGACGCGGTTGTCGTCCAGGGCCACGCCCAGGCCGGCACGCTCCAGCTCCTGGATGTAGCGAATGGTGTTCTCGCTGAAGCCGTCGATGTGGACCCACTTGTCGTAGCCGATGCCGTTCTTGGCGCTGGCGACGTTGAGCATGTAGTTGCGGGCGCCGAACGGGGTGACCTTGCGCGGATTGCCGCGCGAGCTGTCCTGCTCGTCGGTGATGACGATGATCCGATCGGCCGTCTTCTCGGCGTTGCGGACGGCCGCCATGGCCTGCTCCAGGAAGATGCCGCCGTAGCCCAGCTTCTCGTTGCCCTTCTTGAGGGCGTCGATCAGGGCAAAGCCCCGTCGGGCGGTCGGGATCAGACCCGTGGCGTGGAGACGGCGGCCGTCGCAGCCGGCCGTGGCGTAGACCACAGCCTGCTCGCATTGCTCGCGCAGCAGCGCGGTCATGGCGCAGGCGGCGTCGAGGCGCTGCATCTCGGACTTGGTCGCGAGGGGCTGCTGCATCGAGCCGGAGATGTCGACGATGACCACGGTCTTGCCCGGCAGCTTGGCGCCGCCCTCCAGCTGGGCCAGCAGGGCCGCCTCCAGGGCGTCCTCCAGGCGCGGCGCGTACTTTGCGGCGGTCAGGAAGCGGAACGGCAGGACCTTGCTGGCGCCCTTGCGGTCCAGGATCGCGGTACGGACCAAGGCTTCGTCGACGCCGGCCTCACGCATGCCGCGCAGGTTCCGCAGCAGGGCCATGTAGCCGAGCTTGCCCTCACGCAGGAGCCGCTCGAACTCGACGCGCTTGTCGCCGCCGGCCGAGAGCGCCACTTCCCAGGTGTCGGGGGCGGTCAGCGTCTGGTTGGTCAGGTCGGCGAAGAGCGCGGCTTGCTCGTCGTTGGCGGGCTTGGCGTGCGAGAGGAAAAGCACGTCGCGCAGGCGCACGGCGCGGGCGCGGTCGTACTTGGACAGCTGATAGCGGTCGAACTTGTTGAAGGCGCGCGCCAGCCCCTTCTTGAGCTGGCCCGAGAGCGGCGCGCCGGGCCCGTTGGCCTTCCAGTACAGGGCGACCAGCTCGCTCAGCTCGTCGGCGCGCGAGATCACGCGCTCGATGGTGTCGCTGACGAGCGAGGTGCCCGCGCCGGTCTTGCAGAGGGTGACCAGGAGCCAGAGCGGCACGTGGCGCAGCTTGCCTTGCTCGCGGGCCTCAATGGCCAGGGCGGCGAGGTCCTGGGGCGAGACCTGCGCCGCCAGGGCGCTGATGCGCGTGGCGATCGTCTGGCCGCTCTCGTAGAATTCGTCCTCCCACAGGAAGCAGGACATGACGCTGCGGCGCAGGGCCTGGAGCGTGCTCATGCGCGCTGCGGCCGAACCGCCGTGGGTGACTTCGTTGAAGGTGTGCTTGGTGGCGGCGTTGACGCTGGCCATGGATCGTTCCTGAGATCGAAAGCCGCAAGGCCGCAGGGGAATGGACGAGGACGGGACGCTAAGCGCTCTACCAGCTGAGCTACCGGGCCCTTTTGACTGCGCCCAGGCGGGACTCGAACCCGCGACCACTCGTTCCCAAAACGAAGGAACCGTCCTCTACGCCACCTGCGGCCTTGCGGCCGGGTCTGATCCGGCGCGTTGGGAGACGAACGGGGGAACCGGCGCCAACGGAGAGAGGCATCGAAGCCCCGAGGTACGGGCGCAACGCCCGCACGCTTTCATCCGCGAAGTAACCGTCGGCTTTCGCCACCCGCTCGTCTTCCGACGCGCCGGACTTCCAGACCTGGAACATTGGGGACCCGAGGGGATAATTCGGCGAGACCTTTTCAGTCTAACGCTCTATCCACTGAGCTACGCCCTCCGAGGAAGACGGCGGGACTTGAACCCGCGACCTTCAGATGTGCGAACGAAGTAAGTCTCGCCTACGCCACCCCGGGTCTCCGATGTTCCAGGCCGTCATTGACGACCTGACAGAGTAGTGGCGGTGGGGGAACGATCGTCCTCGACAGAGGCCTCCACGACGCAATGGCGCGAGTGCCGGTCTAGGCTTGGTTCTGATGGTAAGCGATGTAGTCGAAGACTGCACCACCCACCGCCTATAGCTCTGTGTCAGGGATTAAGCCGACGCGGGGGTTTGGTTCGAGTTATGCGTTCGATGAACCCGCGCCGTGTCGCCACTGACGATGAGAGGTGTAGCGGGGCACCTAGCGAGTGTCAACATATGGCGACACAAAAAATCGTGTATGACGCCATTTTTCTACATCCGTTAGGCCCAGGAATCAGAAAAGCCCCGGCATGCCGAGGCTTTCGGATCGAGCTGAGAGGGGCCCGGGCTACTTTACGGAGGTCACTTGGCCGATGACGCGCCCCAGGAAGGACAGGTCTTCGACGGGGACCTCGGAGAAGCTCTGCTGGTCGTTGGCGTAGACGCGGTAGAGGTTGGACTTGGAGGGACGCACCACCTGCTGCACCTCAGCGCGCTTTTCCTTGTCGGCGAAGACGTAGACGCCGCCGGCAGGACCAGGGAGGTCGCCGCGTTTGATGATCAGCACCGAACCGGGCGTGAAGCCGGCGGAGAAGTCGATCGCCTCGAACAGCACCATCTCGGCGCACGAGACGCCCAGGTGAACCGAGCACCATTCAGGGCTCATCGTCCAGAAGTTCTCGGACGCGAAGACGCCATCGCTGGTGTCGAAGATCACCTGCTCGACCACGTCGGGCGAGCCGATGCCGAAGGCGAGCCACTCGGGGGTGCAGTGCAGGATTTTGGCGAGCTGCTCGATCTTGGTCAGATCGGGGATGTTGGTGCCCAGCTCGTATTCGCCGTAGGTCTGACGAGAAAGCGGGCCGAACTTCTGCGCCTTCTCGCGGTAGATCAGGACCTTCTTGGCGACATCGTCCTGCTTGAGGCGCAGATCGAGACGGCGTTGCGCCAGTCGTTCACCGAAGGTCTTGGGTTGCTCGACTTTATACAGTTGCGAACCCACGCGGCGCTGGCCGACATTAGTACGCCGAGGAGCGGTATTGACGCTCCCTTCGTTCTCCTTCGTCATGCTGAGTCTCCTTTTTCCGACGCTGACCGTCCCTGGGTTGAGGAAATCCGGCGCCACCGGCATTCAGATATGCCAGTGTCGCCAAATCCGCAACCCGAAAACTTCACTAGACCTCAAATTGAGCAGACTTTGGGTTTATGCGCCGGTCGACCCAAACCCCTGATTGCCGCGTGCGGTCGCAGCAAGTTCAGCAATTTCCACGGGTTGCGCGGGGATGTACCTCTCGAAGATGAGCTGAGCGATCCGGTCCCCGGGGTAGATTTGCCTGGAGGCCTCCTCCGCGCCCAGATAGCAGAGCAGAACCTGGACCTCGCCGGTGAAATCAGCGTCGACGACACCGGCGTTGACGAAAAATCCCTTGGTAGACAAGCCGCTGCGAGGAGCGATGCGCGCGTAGGAGCCCTCCGGGCACCGCAGCGACCACCCCGTCGGGATCAGTCGGCTCTCGCCCGTAGCCAGGGCAATTGGCGCCTCCAGGCAAGCATAGAGGTCGAGCCCGGCTGCCCCGGAAGACCCAGACGAGGGCAAAATTGCATCCGCCCGCCGCCGGACGAACCCGACCTGTTGCCGCGCCTCCAGGCCCGCCGCTATCGAGCGGGCGTCTTCCCAGGAAATCGCCCGTCCCTCTACTTCAACGCGCGGCCGGCTGTCGTATTGGACGGTGGTCTCGCAGGCCCGGCGAGCGAATCGATCGGCCAAGTGATGGGCGGCCTCAATGTCGGCCGCCCTGGCGTAATAGACGACGACCTTCACCGCGCGTCCTGGTCGAGCGATTGCTTCAGGTTGTCGAAGCCGCCGACGAACTTGACCGGTCGGTATTCTTCGGTCGTCTCGAAGATGACCGGGAAGGTTCGCCAGCCATTCAAGGACGCCAACAGCTTCAGGCGCTCGTCCGGGTCTTCGATCAGGATAGCCTTGTAGGGGATGCCCTTCACGTCGAGCAGCGTCTTGGCCTTCGTGCAGTTGTCGCAGCGAGGCATGGTGTAGATGAGGTATTGGGGCATGTCGGCCTAGTGGAGAGCGGTGAGCGCCAGAGCATCGGCAATGGCCGGCGCGAGGAACGGGGCCGGCGCGGTGCTGGCCGAAAGCGGCGAGCGCTGGCCATTGGTGGCGTAAGGCAGGAAGTCCCAGGCCTGATCCCAGCCCTGCACGCCACCCTTGCCGTACTCGGTCGCGCGCTGCTCGAAGAAGTTGGTGTGGGTCGGGGCGTTCATGATCCAGTCGAGCCACGGGAACGGGTTCTCGGTGACCCCGTAGTTGGCCTTGAGGCCCAGCTGGAGCAGGCGCCGGTCGCAGATGTAGCGGATGTAGAGCTTGGCCTCCTCGGCCGTGACGCCTTCGATCTGCAACGCCTTGAAGGCGGCGCTGCGGCGCTCGGCGCGGTTCTCGGGCTGGGGCTTGGCCTTGTCCATGTCGACGCCGACGGTGAAGGCTTGGTCGATGAAGGCGTCCTCCAGATCAACCATCGCCCGGGCGGTATCGTAGAGGCGCAGCTTGGTCTTGTCGTTCCAGGCGCGCGGGTGCTCGCGCACCAGGGCGTGGAAGAGCTTGATCATGCTCTCGACGTGGTGGGTTTCGTCGCGGATCGACCACTCGACGATGGTGGTCATGCCCTTCATCAGGCCGCGACGCTGGAAGCTCATCAGCAGGGCGAACGAGCTGAAGAGCTGCATGCCCTCGCCGAAGGCGCTGAACACGCCGATGTCGACGATCAGGTCGGCGATGCTGTCGCCGGTCTCGCGCTCGAACATGTAGGCGTGCTTGGCCGACATGGCCTCGTACTGCTGGAAGGCCTTGTACTCGGCCTCGGGGATGCCCAGCGTGTCGATCAGCAGGCTGTAGGAGTGAATGTGGTTGGCTTCGGCCGCGCCGAATGCCAGCAGCATCATGCGCAGCTCGGGGTGCGGGAAGCGCGGCAGATACTTCTCGACGTAGCCGCGAGCGACGTCGACGTCGGCCTGGGTGAAGAAGCGGAAGAGCTGGGTCAGCAGCTCGCGCTCGGCGGCGCTGAGGCGGGTGTTCCAGTCCTTGACGTCGTCGGCCAGCACCACCTCGTGAGGCAGCCAGTGCATGGCCTGCATCTTTTCGTAGGCTTCGAAGGCGAAGGGATAGGCGAAGGGCTTGTAGTAGTCGCGCGGCTTCAGCAGCGACATGGTGGTGTCGTTGTGGGACATCGGGTCCGTGATCAGAGGGTCAGGAAGAAACGGGGCGCCCCGTTGGAGCGCCCCGCAAAGAGGACCGGGCGTCAGCCCTGGCAGTTGAAGCAGACCTCGTCCTCGATCGGCATGGCCGCAGCGGCCAGGGCCGCCAAATCGAGGATATCGAGACCGCCCAGCACGTCGTCGCTGGGGCCTTGGGCCTGGAGATCGACGGTCGCACGCTCGACGACGTCGTTGGTGTTCTCCGCCCGCTTGGGGGTGGTCGAGCGCAGGTAGTAGAGGCTCTTGATCCCCATCGCCCACGCCAGCCAGTGGACCTCGTTGACGTATTCAGCCGAGGCGTCGTGCGGGATGAAGACGTTGACCGACTGGGCCTGACAGATGTCGTCGGTGCGGTCGGCCGCCAGCTGGATGACCCAACGCTGGTCCACTTCCATCGCGGTCTTGAAGACCGCCATGACCAGTTCCCAGTGCTCGGCGGTGACCGTCACGCCCAGGACGTCGTAGGTCAGGCCGTCCTCGGACTTGACGCCCTGGGTCTGGATCGAGCCCTCGGCCGCGACGATCGCCTTCCAGACCTCCTCGGTGTCCAGGCCCAGGAAGGCCAGCTCACGCTTCAGGTACGGGTTCTTGACCGGGAAGGAGCCCGACAGGGTCTTGTGCAGGTAGGCGTTGGAACGCCACAGCTCTGTGGAGGGGCTGGTGTTGCGGCACAGGATCGAGCTGGAGGCGTTGGGCGCCAGGGCCAGCTTGTGAGCAAAGCGCTCGCCGGTGCCCTCCATGTCCGGCGCTTCGCCCCGCTCGGCGCCCAGCAGGAGGCTGGCCGCGTCGGCTTGGCTGCGCAGGTGGCGGAACAGCTGCTTGTTGATCGCCCGAGCCTCTTCGGACTCGAACGGGATCATGTTCTGCTGGAGGTAGGCGTGGAAGCCCAGCAGGCCCAGGCCCACGGAACGCTCGCGCATGGCGCTGTAGACCGCGTGCGCCAGCTCAGGCCCGGCCTTGGCGATGAAGTCGCTCAGGCAGTTGTCCAGCATCCGCATCAGGTCTTCGATGAAGTGCGGGTGGTCGCGCCATTCCAGGTACGTCTCGGCGTTAACCGACGACAGGCAGCAGACGGCGGTGCGCTTCATGCCCTCGTTGTCGATGCCCGTGGCCAGGGTGATCTCGGTGCAGTTGCCCGTGAGCACGCCGTTGAAGACCGCGCGTTCTCGGCCCGGCACGTGGAAGCAGAAGGTGGCGCTGGTCCAGGGCAGCTCATGGACGTCGGCGACGACCGGGCAGTAGAGGTGGGGCCAGCTTTCGGTGTGCTGGTCGCACGTCGGGACCGCCACCAGCAGATAGCCGTCCTTGGCCAGCAGATTGGCGTCGTCGACGCTCAGCATGAAGACGCTGCCGGCGTCGGTGATGCGGATCACCGGCTTGAGACCGGCCTCCAGCGCGACGCGGCGCATGTCCTGGATCAGGCCCACGTCCTCGGAGACGAGCGCCAGGGCGTCGCCATAGGCTTCGACCTTGGTCCAGGAGCCGGCCACATCGAGGGCGCCGCCGAGCCATGCGAGCTTGGAGCCGCGCGTCCAACCGTGCGGAGCATGGCCCGCCGGAATGGTCTTGGGCTCGTAGCGGATGAACATCCCGCCTTCGAGCGGATCGTCTTCGCCTTCCTGGGTGTGCGCCGAGGCGTCGACCGATTGGACCAGCAGGCGCTTGGTGGCCTCATTGCCGGCCGGCGTGGGCGCGAACACCGTCAGCCGGTTGGCGTCGGTGACGCCGCCGAAGGTGGCCCAGCCGGCGGTATAGGCTACCGACACCTGCGTCGGGCCGCAGGTGGTCTTCTCAATCAGCGGGTGGGACGGCGCCTCCAGCCGCTCGC
Source organism: Caulobacter sp. GW821-FHT10A10 (assembly GCF_059415745.1). Classification (NCBI taxonomy): domain Bacteria; kingdom Pseudomonadati; phylum Pseudomonadota; class Alphaproteobacteria; order Caulobacterales; family Caulobacteraceae; genus Caulobacter; species Caulobacter sp. GW821-FHT10A10. Next base: position 314,803 of record NZ_JBWKNV010000006.1, read on the forward strand.
CCGGCTTCAGCTCGCCGGCCCGGACCATCACGCCGTGGTTGGTGTAGAACTTGTGGTGCGGCGTGCAGTCGATGTGCGAGCCGTCCTCGAACCAGACCCGAACCAGGGCGGCGTCCTCGGCGGTCTTGCGCACCTGGGTGAACTGGAACTGCGTGCCGTCCCAGACATCGACAAAGGCTTCCTCGCCGCGCGCGGCGGCGGCGTCGAACAGGCCGCCGATCTGCTGATAGCCAGCCTTGGTCAGGATTTCGGTGTCGGGCGAAACGCAGAGGTTCGACTGATGGACCTTCAGGCCCATCTTGCGCTGGTTCTCCGGCAGGGCGCGGTTGGCCGCATCAACGAAGAACAGGTAGGGCTCGCCAGTTTGCAGGCGGGTGTCCAGGATCAGGCGCCACAGCTCACGGGCCTGGACCGTCTCGGTGACGGCGCCGGTCTTGGGATCGACCAGATCGAACGGCAGGTCGTGGGTGACCGCGACCATAAACGCGTCGCTGATCGAGATGGCGTTGTGGAGGTTGGTGCCCTTGCGGTTGGCGTCGCCACCAGTGGGCTTGCGCATCGTGATGAACTCACGAATTTCCGGGTGGCTGATGTCCAGATAGGCCGCGTAGCTGCCCCGGCGCGTGCCGCCCTGGCTGACGGCCAGGATCAGGCGGTCGACCACCGCCACGAACGGGATCACTCCCGTCGAGCTGGAGCCGCGCGATGTCTTGGCGCCATTGGAGCGCACATTGCCCCAGTAGCCGCCGACGCCGCCGCCGACGCTGGAGAGCCAGCCGGTCTCGACCCAGTGGTCGAAGATGCCAGAGCGGCTGTCCTCGGCGGTGGAAAGGAAGCAGGAGATGGGAAGGCCGCGATCGGTCCCGCCGTTGCTGAGCAGCGGCGTGGCGAACATGAACCAGCTCTTGGAGACGTAGTCGTAGAGACGCTGTGCGTGGGCTTCATCATCGGCAAAAGCCGCAGCCGCGCGAGCCAAGGCCTCCTGCGGGGAGGTCTCGGTGGGGAGCATGTAGCGCTCCTCCAGGGTCTGTAGGGCAAAGGTCTCGAAGGCGGCGTCGCGGGAGTAGTCGATAGAGATAGAGGAAGCGTCGACGCTCATGCGGTGTCCGAGAAAAAAGCCCCGCTGGAGCGAGGCTTTGGGGTCTGTGGGGAGTGCAGACACGAGGGGTCGAACGCGCGCCGTGGTAGGGCGCGCGTCGAACTGAAGTCCCTGTAAAATCAGGTACTTAGGCGTGTCAGAAGGGTGGGCAATATAGCCCGAAAACGGGCTGAATGTCAAGAATTCCCGACACTCAGCCGGGCGCGCTCAGTTCTCGTCGCGGAACTTCAGGCCGGCGACTGCCAGGATGTCCTTGATATTGCGGACCCTTCCGTCGAGCGTGAAGCCGTCGCGGGTCTCGCCCAGACGGGGACCCAGGATGAGCTTGGCCTGCTCCATCAGCGGCGGCCGGTCCAGGAACGGCACGATGATGGCGCCGTTTTCGCGGGGAAGTCGGTTGGACAGGTTGGGGTTGCCGGCTTCTTCGCCGTCGGCGTCGGCTTGGGGCTTGCGCTTAGCCAACGCCGTCTTCAGCCTCGATCTCGGCGGCTTCCAGGGCGGAGTCGACGTCCAGGCCGGCTTCGCCATAGGCCTTGGCGTAGTCTTCCACCGACGGCGCGCCGCCGTGGATGTCTTGCGAGGTTTCCATGCCCACCGCCATGGCGTCTTCGCCAGCGTCGATGCGGGCGGCGCCCTCGGTCAGGGTGCGGCTGATCATGGTGAAGGTCGCGCGCAGTTCTGGCGGCTGGCGGCGCAGGATGTTGGCCAGGGCCATGGCGACGCGGTCGACCAGGGCCTCGGGGGCGTCGGCTTGACCCTCGGCGGCCATGCGCATCGAGTGCAGGCCCAGGGCGACGGTGAAGCCCGGCGAGCCGCCGTCGGGGTTGGGAACTTCGACCAGCTGGATGATCGCGGTCGGGGTGATGGCGCCGGCGGGCGCGGCTTCAGGCAGGTCGGTCATTGGCGTCCGGTTGGAGAAGAAAGGTGATGCGGTTGACGGCGTCGATCTCGTTGACGGCGCCCTGAGCGAGCAGGGCGTCGACGGTGGCCTGGATCACGCCCTGCTGGTCGAGGGTCAGGATCGCGAGGCCGTAGAGGAGAGCCAGGGAGGCGGGCCGGCGAATGTCCGGCATGGGGGGCGTCCCGATCAGGAGTTCGAGATCGCCTTCACCATCGTCGAAGACGGTGAGCGTAAAGGCCGGCGTGAGCGGCGGGTCGTCGTCTTCAGGGGAGGAGCTGACCGCCGCCTCCGTATACGCGAGGCTTGGGGTGTTCATTTTCGGGGGTACTGGTTGTGCCGGGGTGGCAAAAGGTGAATGCCATCTGAGTCGCCATTCGTCAACATCAAATGACGCCTTTTGGCGACACTCAATAATCGAAGCCGTCCAACTCGCGGTAGACTTCGGTCGCGCGTAGCGGCGGCGCCTCCGGGCCCAGGACCTTCTTGCCCAGGATGCGGGCCCAGGCGATTTCCCGGCGGGTGGATTCGCCGATGTAGCGCGTGCCCTCGGGCGTGAAGCCGACCACGAAGATGGCGTCGGAGTTGGCGATCTTCGCCAGATGGACGAGGTCCAGGGTCTCCTTCTCCTGCGGCGTCAGCGGGTCTCCCGAGTGGCCGTAGGCGGCCACCGAGTAGACGACGTTGCCGGCCTTGGAGAGGGCCTGGTTCCAGGCCTCGAAGTCGGCCTTGAAGCGGGTCGAGCCGCAGAGGGTGATCTTCATCACAGGCACTCGTTCGGCAGGAACTTCCGGAACTGGGCGAAGCCGCGCAGGTTGCCTTGGCGCTCGTCGAGGTCGAAGAGGGTCAGAGGCCGCCCCTGATGCTCCAGTGGGCTGGCGTGCTTGGGATCGCCGCCGGCCAGGGAGAGGTAGCGGGTCATGTCGTCGGGCAGCGACGGCCGCGCCCCGTCGTGGCGCGAGTAGCTCACGCGGCAGCTGCGGGCGGCCGAGATCGCCAGCAGCACCATATAGCCGGGACTGGCGTCGAACTTGGCGGCCATCAGCTGGGTCAGCACCTCCTCGACTTCACGGGGCATGCCGCCGCCCTTGAGCGCACGGACGGTGTCGATGACGTCCTGGTCGGTGACATAGGGCAGGTGCCAGTGCCCGTGACTGAGCACGCGCGGCGTGGTGGCGTCCTGGGCCTTGCCGATCGCCTGGGCCAGGAACTGGATTTCGTCCTGGGCCTCGTGGTGGTCGCGCAGGGCCATGAAGTTGGACCACTGGGTCGAGGTGATCAGCACGTCGATGTAGCCGAACCACTCCAGAGGCCGGTTGACCCACTGCTTGTGGACGTTGAGGCCGTCCTTGGCAGCCAGCTTGGCCGCGCCCTCGCGGCAGACGCGGGCCATCTCAAGCCAGATCAGCGCGGCCTCGCCCTGGTCCTCGGGGCTGAGCAGCGCGCCGGGGCTCATGCCCGGCTGATTGTGCTTGAAGGCCGGCACATAGGGGTTGGCGTCGCGGATCGTCAGCGAGGCGTTGGGAATGGCGCGGCTGGAGCTGCCGTTCCGGCTGAAGACGCGGTGCGTCATCAGGTCGGCGTGGACCATGCGCGGATAGCGCGCCTGGATCGTGTCGATCCGCTGGCCGCTGTCTTCGGAGATCGAGCTGGCGATGACGCGGGCGGAGGCAGGCCCCACCGTGAAGATGGGACCGGCCGGCGGCAAGTGGCCGGTGAACAGGAGACTCATTGGGAGCTTTCAGCGTCGCGGGCCACAAGGTCTTCCGCGAATAGTTCGGCCTCGGAGCAATCGCCGTCGGCCAGGACAGGGCAATCAAGACCGCACCCGCCGCTGATGCCGACGACCATGCAGTCGCTCATCATCGCGGGATTGAGGCCTCGATCGAAGTGGGTGAGAGGCGACCAGATGGACGCCATCAGGGCAGCGCCACGATTTCGTCGGCGACGAGCATGAGGGCGGCCTGCTCCAGGTCGTGGACGCCGCGATCGTTCGTGACGGACCAGTGGGCCTGGATGAGGTCGATCTCGCGCTCGCTGGCGTGTTGGGCGGCGGCGTCCTGGCGATTGATGCGCGGGTTTTCGATCCCGACGATCAGGCCGCCCAGGGCGCGAACGACCTCAGCCTCGTTGAGGAAGCGGCAATCCGAGCAGACCACGCCCGGCGCCGCGCCCAGGTGCTCGACCCCATCAATGACGACGGCGCGCTTGGGATCGAGGGCGGCCAGCACCCTGCCCTTCCAGTTCTCCAGCCACGTCTCGGGGATGTAGTCCCGGAACATGTCGGTGCCGACCTTCTGGAGAATCTCGCGCGGCGAGCGGTAGGGCCAGCGCTGGAGCGGCAGCTCCTTGAGCACCGGGTCCAGCATCTCCTCGTAGGTGAGGCCGTAGACGATGTGGGCGACTTCGCGTAGCGGGTCGGCGAAGTTGAGATGGACGAACCCGTGGGTCCGCACGAGGGCTTCGGCGGCCGTGGACTTGCCATGGCCGCGCTTGCCCTTGAACGCGATCAGCATTCTGGGGTGCTTTCTAGATGAGGACGGTGATGGTCTCGGCCGCGCGCGTCAGGCCGGTGTAGAGGTGGTTGTCGGCGTCCTCGCGGAACGAGGCGCTCTCATCGACCAGGACGACGTGATCGGCCTGGGAGCCCTGGAAGTTGTGGACCGTCAGGGCGTATGCCCAGTCCAGGTGGATCGACTTCTGCTTGGCCAGATAGGCCGCGCGGCTGTCGCTGCTGAACTGGTTCTTCTTGCCGCTGTAGTGCTCTTCGAACAGGCCCTGGAACACGGCCTTCTCGACGTAGGAGGCCTGATCCTCGTCCTCGAACGACATGGTGGTGGTGACCGACCCGGGGGTCAGGTCGACCTCCTTGGTCAGGCAGCGCGCCAGGGCGCCGTTGACGAGGTTGGGATGCTCGCGGCTGTTCTTACGGACGATCAGGGGCTCGCCTTCGACCGGCCCGCGCGGCAGCCCTTCACGGAAATTGCGCGTGATGCGCCAGCGGGTGCGGTTGGTGCCGCACAGGACCTGCGGGCCCTCCATGCCGGCGGCGTAGATGTGCTCGGCGTCGTAGTCTTCGCGAGCCACGACGGTCGCGCGAACACGTCCCGATCCGTCCTTATGCTCGCCCATGGGCAAGCTGCGGCCCTGGCGCGCCAGCGTGGCCAGACGGATGATCGGGTTGTCGGCCGCCTGTCGATGGATTTCGGTGAGGAAGAAGTCGGGCTCGCCGGCCGTAAGGCCCGGCTTGTCGCCGACGGGCTTCAGCTGTCCAGGATCGCCCATGGCGATGACCGGGACCTTGAAGGACATCAGGTGGTCGGCCATTTGCCGGCCGACCATTGAGGCCTCGTCGACGACGATGACGCTGGCGTTGGCGATCGGGCTGGCGTCGTTCAGCTGGAAGCTGATCCGGTCCTCGACGTAGGCGTTGTCGAGGTTGGCCATCAGCTGGTCGACCTTGCGCTTGAGATCGCGCACGTCGTCGAAGGCCCGCTCCTCGATCCGCCGCTGGAGCAGCTCGCGCGTGCCGGCCAGTTCGGTCTCCAGCTGCCCGATCGGGGCGGGCTTTGCCCGGTAGATGGCGCCGTGGATGGTGCCGGCGTTGGCGTTGGGGTAGCGCTGGGCCTTGAGCTTGTTGCGCATGACCTTGGCCGCCTTGCCCGTGGGCGCGACGAAGGCGATTGAGAGCGGGTCGTAGCCCAGCTCTTCGAGGATGAACGGCAGGATGGTCGACTTGCCGGTGCCCGCGTAACCGCCGATGAAGGTCAGCATCTCGGGATAGGCGCCGCGCAGGCGGGAGACGACCGTTCGCACGGCGTCGCCCTGGTGCGCGCTCAGGGTGGTCATGAAGCTGTCCGGGATAGGCAGGAAAAGACGCCCCCGGCGCTCCGTGCGCCGGGGGCGTTGACTTCAGGCCGAGGGCCTAGAGGCGACGGCCGCGCGGGGCGGCGCGGTCACGGCCGCCTTCGGGGGCCGCGCGCCGGGCCGGAGCGGGCTCTTCGGCCGGCTCCTCACGGCGGGCACGGCCGCCTCGGGCCGGGGCCGGCTCCTGGGCCGGCTCCTCGCGGCGAACACGGCCGCCACGGGCCGGAGCGGGCTCGTCGGCCGGCTCCTCACGGCGGGTACGACCGCCGCGCGCGGGGGCCTGCTCCTCCACCGGCTCTTCGCGGCGGGCGCGCCCACCACGGGCCGGAGCCGGAGCCGCTTCAGGCTCATCGTCGTAGCCGCCCTGGTCGTCGGCGCCGGCGTCAGCGGCCGTGTCCTCGTAGCCATCGGCATCGGCCTCGTAGTCGGCCGGGGCGCCCTCGGTCAGAGCCTCGAACTCCTCGCGCGACATCCACTCGACGATGGCCAGATCGGGGGCGTACTTCTTGACCTTGCGACCGCCGTCCTTCGGCGTGGTCTCGAACGAGCGGGCGTTCAGGCTGATGATCGGCACGGCGCCCGGGTCCTGCGACTTGTACTTGCGGGCCCACTCCTTCACGATCCCTTCGAGGGAGCGCATCTTGGAGCCGTTGTTGGCCTGGAAGAGCAGCTTCAGGGCCTCGGCGTCATCGACGGTGACGAGTTCGATCGTCTTCTGCTCTTGCCAGCCGTCGTCCTTGCCGTAGGGCCCGTGATCGGTCAGCTGGTGCTTCTGCGGCGGGAGGCCCTGCTCGACGGTGAGCATGACCTCGTCTTCGACCTGACCGTCGACCCAGCAAATCCAGCCGCGCTTCAGCGTGGCAACGTCCATGGCCACGCGAGTGCCGTGGTCCAGGTCGATGTTGTCCGAGCCGTAGGTGTAGTAGCCGTCGTTGCCGTTGAACTTCAGGAAGGCGACGCCTTGGCCGCCGCCCTTGTATCCCTCGGCCTCGCCAGCGATGCTGGCGGCGAGATTGGCGTAGAAGTCAGCCGTGTTGGCGACATAGGTATTCTGACGAACAGCGAGTTCGTTGGGCATATTATCTCTTTGGGAACAGGGAGGAGTTTCCCGGCGAGGACCCCCCGCCGGAAACATCTAGGCCTTCGTCTAGGTCTAGTGACTGCGACTGCTGTCTAAGCGACTGTCGCTATTGCTTTTTCTATTGGTCTAAGTGCTGTTGCTAGCGCTGTGACTATTGGTAGACGTCGTCGATCCTCGGACCGCTTTCGCTGATCGCGAGACGACTGTGTCCGTCGCCCTCCTTGGCGAACTGCTCGACATCAATGCCGGCAGCCATGAGGGCGAACTTCATCCCCTCCACATCGTAGGACTTGCGTCCCTTGATCCAGGAGATGCTTGCCTTGGCCACGCCCGGAACCTCCGCGCGTCGGACCCCGACATCGGCGAACCACTGCTTCAGCCTCTCCGAGGCCTCCTTGTGGTTCTTCTCCACCGACTTCTTGGCGGCCGAGGCAGTGCGCTCGGCGACCACGAGTTCGGCGAACTCATTCATCAGCTTGGTGCTGGTGTTGGCGTTGGTGGCCTCGCCCGCGTCCGGTACGGCCGAGCCGCTGACCAGGGCGCAGGTCGACTTGAAGGGGCAATAGTCGCAGCCGCCTTCGTACTTGCCCTCCGGCGTGATCGTGGCCGGGTTCTTGATCTTGTAGACCTCGCGGGCCCGGGTCTTGGCCGCCTCGAACTCGCGCTCGCTGAACGGCACGACGAAGACTTCGATGTCGTCGAAGAAGCTGGCGTCGATGTAGACGATGACCGCGTAGTTGGGTCGGTACTCGGTGTTCTCGCGGGTAAGGCCCATCTGGATGATGGTCTGCCCCCGGTGGATCGCCTTTTCCTCCTTGAGGTTGACGCGCGGGTCGATCGACTTGATCTCGAAGTTGAAGCAGCTGGTGCCGCCTAGGCTCGGGATGCCGTAGCCCGCCAGGGCGTCGTCATCGGCGTCGATCACCAGACCGTCGGGCGTAGCCGACAGCGGCGCATCCTTGGCCATGAGGGTCTGCTGATTGGCGCCGCCCCAGATCAGGCGAGCGTCGTTGAACTCAGTGCGCAGGAACCACTCGACCGCCGGCTCGACGAAGTGCTGCTCGATCAGGTCCCCGCGCTGGAGGGCGCCCCAGCTTTCCTTATAGTCGGGGTCCTTGGCGGTGCCGTTCTTGGAGAACCAGACCTTGCGCATGCAGCCGAAGGCCTCGGATGCGCCTACGGTCTTGGAGCGGTCGTGGGCCCATGTCTTCTGGTGACCCTTCACGAAGGTGTCGAAGGCCTCGAAGAAGTTGATCTCGGCCATCAGTCGAAGCCGCCCAGGTCGATGGAGCCGATGATCTCGCCGGCCGCCTCGGCGAGATCGCCGATGGCGTCCAGGATCAGGAGATCGGGCAGGTAGCTGGCGGCGTGGCGGCGGCGCTCGTTGCGGGCGTGCAGCGCCCAGGCGGCCAGGATGATGAACAGGGCCAGGACAACGACGCAGAGCGTCGGTCCCGCCCAAGCAGGCAGGTTGGTCATGTCGGTCTTTGGGAGGGGTCGGCTAGCGGGCGGAGGGCGGCAGAGCGGCCCAGACGATGCCCGTCACGGTGATGAGAAGAAGCGCGGCGGCGGTAGGCAGGTCGGGCATCAAGCCGCCTGGGCGCCGGCCACGAGGTCCTGGCAGTAGTAGAAGAGGTCGCGGGTATCGATCACGTCGCCGATGGCGGTGTGAGCAGCGGTAGGCGGCCGACCCAACAGGAGCGGCACGGCCTTTTCTAGCTTCGGCCAGCCGTAGCCGCCGCCCGGGAAGTTGGGCGGGAACTTACAGATCGGCGTGGTCGCCTTCATGGTGTCGAAGCAGTTCTTGCCGGCGAAGATGTCTATGGAAGGGTCTCCTTCCAGCAGGCGCACGGCGTTGTTGATGACCTTGGCGTCGAACTCGACGTTGTGTCCGATGTAGGTGTCACAGACCGAGAGCATGTCCTGGAAGAGGTCCAGGGCCGAGCCCTCATTCACGCCGGTCGCCTGCGAGATTTCCGTGGTCGTGCCGTGGATGTCCGAAGAGGCGGTCGGGATCGGATCGGTCCGGTAGATCACCAGATCGACCCTCTGGAGGTCGATGCGGCGGATCGGGTCGATCATGATGAAGCCCAGCTGCGTGATCTTGGGCTGGTCGGGGTGGCCGCCGGGCAGCTTCTTGTTCCACAGCCCGGTTGTTTCGGTGTCGAGAACCAGGGCGTACATCAGGCGTCGGAACTCTCGGTGTCCGACGACGGCCGGCGCATCGGCGTGACGTTGTCCTCGGCGAACCGGAGGGTCGCCTTGTTGTCGCGCGTCAGCTCGGTGAAGAGGTCGTCCTGCTCGTCCGCGTTCAGCAGCTGGTCGATGGCGTGCGCCGCCGAGGCCGCGCTAAGCGAGGCGTGGGCCGACAGCCAGTGGTCGATCAGGCCATGTGCGGCTTCCTGCGTCAGGAAGACCATCAGGACCGCGCCGACCAGCAGCGCGAAGAAGCCCGAGGCGGGCGCCAGGACGCCCAGCGCGGCCAGCAGCGAGTAGATGAGGAGGATGACGACGAGAAAGGCCGTCACCAAACCCAGGAAGAACCGCACGCCAACGGCGCGCAGGTAGGCTTCTTGGATTGTCGGGGAGAAGGAAGTCGAGGACATCGGGTCCGTTTCGTTGATGAGGAAGTGTTAACTTTTACCGGATCAGGTGTCAAGAAATGGCGACATGCAATGACGCCATTTAGAACCACACCGGCTCGCCCTAGTGGGTCTCAGCCCAGGTCCGCCCGGTCTGCACATCGACGTCGACCGGCAGCGCAAAGCCCAGCTGCACGCCCGCGTCGTAGGCGGCGTCGATCAGGTTGCGGCGCACGATCTCGATGGTGCGCGGGTCGTCGCGGACGGCGATCTGAAGTTCGTCGTGGACCCAAGCCAGGATCGCGAAGTCGCCGTCCCAGCCGTGGACGAGGCCGTCCTCCAGGCAGTAGTCCTCGAAGTTGACGCACCACTGCTTGGCGATGGTGGCTCCACAGCCCTGGAGCAGGGTGTTGAGGGCGGCGTGCTGGGCGCGCACGAACAGCTGGCGGCCGTCCAGGGCCGAGAGCATGCCGCGCTTGGCTTCCCGCTGAATCTTCTTCACCAGGGCCCCGAGCGCGGGAATCCGCGTCATCAGGCGCCGGCGCATTTCCTTCCCGAGGTTCTTGGCCTCTTGCTCGCGCAGGATCAGCGCAGGGTTGACGACGGTGCCGAGCTTGAAGTCCTGGGCGCCGTAGATGAGCGCGTAGATGAAGGTCTTGGCGGTGTCGCGGCTGGCCAGTTCGAGGACCTGCGTATGCAGGTCGTGGGGGTCGCTTTCGACGCAGAGGCGGCCGTACACCCCCTGGTCGAATTCGGCCATGTAGTGGCCGAGCGCCCGCAGCTCGATCCCCTTCTGGTCGGCGCCCATGAGCACCCAGCCCTCGGGCACATAGAAGAGGTTGCGGCAGTCCCATCCGTGGTCGCCGTCGCGGCCCTTGCGGATGACCTTCTTCTTCTTGAACTGGACCTCGCCCTTGTCGTCGAGGATCGGCTGACCGTCGTCGCCGATGACGATGATCGGGTCACCCTTGTCATCCAGGACATTGACCTTGCGGGTCTTGACCTTGGGGACCTGGGCGATGTTGGGGTTGGCGTGCGTGGCGCGGTTGGTGACGGCGCCGCCGACGTTGATGGTCGGGTGAATCTTGCCGTCGCCCCATTCCTGGGACTTGCCGATCCAACCGTTGACCCCGTCGACCAGCTGGCCGAGGCGCTTGTTGTAGTAGAAGAGTTCGGCCAGCTCCTCGCAGATCGGGATTTGCGTCGCCAGATCGCGGAGGATTTCATCGTTGACCGCCCAGGCGCCGGACTCGGTCTTCTCGGTCGGCTCCCAGTCGTGGACCGTGATCAGGCGATCGACAATCTGCACGCGGCTGTTGGGGTTGAACTCCTTCAGCTCGACGGGGCAGTACGGGCAGCCTTCGATCTTGTCCCCGCCCTTGGCGAGCGGGTCCTTCCAGTTGGTCGAGCGCTTGGGGACGACAACCTCGCCCCAGTGGCCTCGCGAATTGTCCTCGCCGAATTCCTGGCGGGGCGCGAAGATCAGCTTCTGCTTGACCAGCTTGCCGTCGTCGTTGCGCGCGGGCTTGCCGTCGTCGCCGAGGACCTCGACGGCGTACTCCTTGCCGACCTTCTTCCACTTGCTGGGCACCCACCAGGAGCCGAAGTGGTCGATGGCGATGCGGGTCTTCTCGTCGAAGACCGCGCGCAGCTCGTCCTCCAGCTCGCGGGCGCCCTCGACGTCGAACGGGAAACCGTTGTTCTTGACCCGGATCATCAGGTCGTGGACCCGGTGCTCCAGGCGGATCGCCGTCTCGGCGTGGCGGTGATCGGACTCCATCCGCCGCCACAGGACTTCGTTCACGTTCAAGTCCTGAACGCAGTAGTCCTCCATCGGCTGGTTCCACTCTGCCCAGACGAGGCGGGTGATCGCCTTCTTGTCGAGGTGGGGGTGCTGGGCCTTAAGCTCAGCGGCGCGAGACTTGGCGTAGTCGCCCTTGTGAACGCCGAAGCGCTGGCCCCAGGCCTCAAGGCCGTGGCGGCCGATCTGCTCGCCATCCAGCTCGCCACGAGCGTGCCGGCGGTAGTCACGCTCCTTCTCGTCCGCGTAGTAGATGCGGCTGAGGACCATGGTGTCGCGGATGAGGCAGTTGGCCTCGTCCAGGCAGCCGGGATAGACCTTCTCCAGCGCCTGGATGTCGAATTCGAGCAGGTTGTGGCCGACCCACAGCTCGGCCTCCAACAGCATGGCGATGCCGCGCTTGATCGAGTCCTGGCGCTTGTTGCGCCGGAACACGAAGGTCTGGCCGGTGTCGAGGTCGCGGATCGCGAGGATGTGGACGCGCGTCAGCTCTTGCAGCAGGCCATCGGTTTCGATGTCCCACAGCAGCTTGCGCCCCGGAGGGAGCTTCATCTTGGTCTCGGAAGGGGAATGAGCGCGCTAGGCGGCGCGCTTGAGGTCTCTGGCCGCGAAGGCGGCCTTGATGCGCTGGCCGATGAAGGCGGCCACGGGAACGGCGACGGAGTTGCCGATCGCCTTGAGGCGGGTGGACTTGGTCATGCCTCTCACGGCGGTGTGGCCGTCGGGCATGCCCATGAGGCGCTCGGCTTCGAGGGGAGTGTTCTCGCGGGCGCGCCAGCCCTGCGCCGTCTTGACCAGGACGAAGGCCTTGTCGGACCCGCCCTGGGAGGCGCGGAGGCAGTTCTGGATGACGCCGCCTTGCTCGATCTGGCTGACGTTCTTGCCGTTCAGCTTGCGGCCACGGATGGCTAGGGCGTAGGCGGGGTCCAGATCAGCGCCGCCATCAGCTCCGGCGACAGCATCCGATTGGCCGCCTGGGCATTGGCCAGGAGCGAGGCCCGCCGCGAGCTGCTCAAAAAGGATGTCGCGGGGATCGATTCCGGAGCTTCGAGAACACGCGACAACGATGACCCGCGCCCGAAATTGGGGCAGGCCGAAGCGTTCAGCGTCGAGGATTCGCCAAGCGATGCTGCGGAGGGGTCCACGCACATAACCAGCGTCCGTCCACCGACCCCCTGGTGCGAGGAGTGGCTGACGCTCGCCAGCAAGGTGTCCCAGGAATTGCCCAAAGGCGTTGTCCTTCTTGGTGTTGCTCAGCAGGCCGGGAACGTTCTCGAAGACGAAGACGGGCGGGTCGATCTCGTCGACCACGCGCAGCCCGGCGATGGTGAGGAAGCCGTTCTTCCCTTCGAGGCCGGCGCCGTTGCCGGCCTCGCTGAAGTCTTGGCAGGGGAAAGAAGCCCACAGGGCGTCGACTTGGCCGCGATAGGCCATGCCGTCGATGTCGAGGAGGTTTCCAAGGTTGGGGACGTGCGGCCAGCGCGCCGCAAGGACCCGGCTCGGGGCCGGTGCGATCTCAGAGAAAAACAGGGGGAGGAAGCCCAGCGGCTCCCAGGCCAGAGAGATCGCCTCGACCCCCGAACAGAGGGTTGAGAAGCGAAGGTTCATGCGATCTGTGTTAACTATTTCGGCGCGCGTGTCAACGAGTGTCGCCATTTTCCGACACTCGTGCCCATCCCGGCCACGTTTTGTCGGCGAGGATCAGAAGGGTCGCGGCGAGCTTCTTCTTGGCCTCGCCCTGGACGAGGCGGGCCATCGAGTTGGGAAAGTGCGGCGACAGGCCCAGGAAGAACAGCGGGCGTTCTTCGGTCACCAGCCCCGTCAGGAACGAGCCCAGTTCAAGGCGCCCGATCGCGTAGCAGTAGGTGCCGAAGACCCTGCGCTGGGCCTCGTCCAGATGGCCCATCCCCATCCTGATCTTCTGGATCGCGTGGTCGTAGGCCATCCACACGAAGCGTCCGTCGCCCAGATCGTGGCTTACGACATCCCAGTCCATGGGGTGCCCAAAGGCCTCGATCTGCGCCCGCTCGACGCTCTCGGCGAAAGCCAGCACGACGTCCCCGGTGAGGACGGTGTCGTCCATCAACGGCTCCAGCTTGCCCGGCTTGGTCTCCAGCGTCTTTGAGCGGCGCAGCTGCGCCACGTACTCGCCGACCTCCACCTCGTGGAGCCGGCCGCCGTCGATGTGGCTCAGCTGGAGCTTGTTGGCGGTCTCGTGCCCGATCCCCAGCTGAAGGCAGTTGGCCTTCTCGAAGTGCAGCACGTAGAGGAAGAGGCCCCCGCTGAGCGGGGTCCTCTCATAGGCGTCGATCGGCGTGTTCAATGGCGCCAGCGTCCGTTCTGGATGGTGATGATCTGACGCTTGCCGTTCGGGAGGGTCGCCACCAAGCTGTGGGACCAGGACGACAAGCCCTTGTTGTAGCCCATGTCGAGCAGCGAGAAGGTGCCGGCGGTGTAGATGCCGTCGGTGATACCGCAGCTGTGGGTGTGGCCCGTCGTGGCCTTGGGCCCCATCTTCGTGAAGGCGTTGGGCGAACCGCGCGCGCCGTTGGCGCCCAAGTGCCCGTGCATGCCCTTCTCGATGTCGAGAACCAGGAAGCTTTCGTCCTCGCGCAGGAAGCGCACGCCTTGGCACTTCCAGGCGGGGAAGTGGTTGGTCAGGACGTGCTCGAAGACCGACCAGTCGTGCCGCTTCTCGCGGATCGCCTGATAGGACTGGCGCTGACACTCCAGGAAGAACTCCGCGTTGCGCGGGTCCTCGCGGTAGTCGGCGTGCTTGAGCCACTTGCGCAGCGCCAGATCGTGGTTGCTCTCGACCACGACCGTTTCGCACCAATCGCGGGTCGTCAGCGAGACGAACATCGCCACTTCCCGCAGCTCTTCCTCGACGCTGTCGACCCCCTCAACGAAGAGGCGGTACATCAGGTGCGGGTCGTGCAGATTGTGGTGGTTGCGGCTCTGGAAGTCGGCCACGTCGTGGAAGAACTGGCGCTTGGGTCGCAGGACGTCGAGGATCGTGGGCGCCTGGAAGCGTTGCCAGATGCGACCGCCCTCGCCCCGCTGCTTGGTGGGCGCGATGCCGAACGCCAGGGCCGACACCACCGGGTCGATCTGGGCGACGTGCAGATCGCCCCAGTTGACGGCCTCGATCCGGTGCCCTTCGGTGACCACACCACCGCTCACACGCCGGTCCAGGTCGTAGAAGGAGCCGTCGTCCTCGGCCAGGAGGTGACGTGCGAAGAAGGTCCCGTCGCTGGCGATCTCGACGAGGACGGCGCCGCAGGTGTGATGGAAGCTGGCCTTGATGCCGGCGCGCTTGGGCACGTAGTTGGGCTTGGTGACCGCGCCCGTGGTCATGATGATCTTGGCCGGGCTGTTCTTCATCGTGGGGATGGAGCGCAGCTGGACCTTGGCGTGGGGGAAGATGCCCCAGCGCTCACGGGTGTAGGTCTCGAAGCCCGACAGCGGCGTGGTCGCCGTCGGCAGGGTGTTCATCTCGCCGCAGAAGTCGATGCGGTCGCCCAGGCGGATGCGCTCATGCACCCGGTAGGGCTCGACGCGTTCGTGCCAGTACGGCGCCTTCTGCGGGTCGTGGTCCTCAAAGAGGCGCTTGTTATATGTCCCGCCCGCGATCAGGATTTCGCAGGGACCGTCCCCCTTGAGCCAGTCGCAGTAGGCTTCGAGCTGGTCGAGGAAGCCCTCGTGGACGTCGGTTTCGTCCTGGGCGTAGGAGAGGAGGAACCGGCGCGTGCCGGCGGCGACGTTCTCGATCCGCGCGGACGGCGCGGGACGGTGGTTGAAGAGGGCGCGCGTGATCTGGCTGAGGCGCAGTTGAAGGGTGGACCTGGGCACGCCGTAGCGCTTGCAGAAGGCCCGCTGGCCCCCGACCTTCTTGACGATTTCGTCCAGTTGCTCGGGGGTGACGCTGTCGAGATCGAAGCTGCCGGGCCGCTTGTGCTTGGGCCCGGCGCCGGGGATCATGCCCCGGTGGTAGTCTTGCGTGGAGGCGTCGGCGTGGTCGGCGACCTCAGCCGACATACCGGATCACCGCGCTTTCGTAGGGCGCCGAAAGCGCCTTGGCCCAGTCCCAGATGTACCAAGCATAGTAGTGGCGAGGGCTGCCCTTGCTGTCCTTGATCCAGCGGGGCCGCTTGCGCAGCACGATCTTGGTGATGAACGCCGGGTGCTCGGTGAGGTCCTTGTGCTTCTGGGCGGCGTCCCACTCGTTGCGCAGGAGCATCGCCACCAGCCCCTTCTCGGGCTGCATCAGCCGCAGCGCGTGGCGAACGGACTTAGCGGCGGTGATGCCGCTGGCCTTGTCGTCGTAGGGCGGGTTGGTGATGATCGCGTCGGGGCTGAAGCCCTTGAGACCGGCGACCGTCTCGAACGAGATCGGCTCGGCCTCTTCGAACGCCGCCTGGGCCTGGATCGCGGCGTCACGCCGCTCCTTCCAGGCGCTGTGGGCTTCCTCGAACTCGGCCGTGGGCACGATCGCGAAGAAGTCGATCAGCGCGTCGGCGTCGAAGCCTTCATAGGCCTTGATGTCGGTCGACACATAGGCCCGGCACAGGTCGTTGATCTGGTTGGAGATGGCCCCGTCGCCGCAGAACGGCTCCCAGCCTTGGAGGGCTTCCAGGTCATCTTCGATGACGCTGATCAGGTCCTGGATGGGTTGTTGGGGGGTGGGATAGAAGTCGAGGGCGTTGCGCGGATAGCTGACGACCCCGAGCATGGAAGGGTCCTTGTGACCCGCTTCGGAGAGCTGCATGGCATGGTGAATCTCATCAGCGGCGTTAAGTGTCAAGAAATGGCGACATTGACGGACGACGTGAGACGCGCTATGGCGGCACTAGGCGTGCTTTCGGGCGGCCGGCAATGGGCGTTTCCGCCGCGCCGGTAAGCCGAGTGAGGTTCCGCATGACACCCCCTGACGCGTTTGTTCAGGGAGCTTTCGGGACGGTTTCGTCGGAGAGACTCACGTGTTCCGACGCTGTTGCTGGCCCCGGATATGACCAGCTGACGCGAACGCGGGCCGAGAATCGGAGACCATGCGTGACGGCGGGAGAGCACCGCGAGTGTCGCCTTTTCTTGACACTCCAGGCGTGCTGGTGTAGCCACCGAAGTCTGGAGCGCAGGAGGACACGCGACATGGCGGGCAACCGCCTCGGGTCGATCGGGTCGCAGCTCAACGGACACCGAACCTGCTAGGTGTCCAAGGCTTGCCAGAAGCCGGGGCTCTGCCCCTCTGGCTGACGCAGCGCCGGCCGAAAACGATACGACGGCGACGACCTGGAGTTTTCGGCTCCAGGTCTAAGAGACGGTAGTGGAAGAGGTCTAACCCACGGGACTGCAAATCCCGGTTTCGCCGGTTCGAACCCGGCCCGTCTCTCCAATCTAGCTCTCGATGATCCGCCCCAGCGCCAAGGCCTCACGCCTGATCGCCGGGAGCGCGATCATCGGGTCGCCCCTCTCGACAGCAAGCGTCAGGCTGACGCGCTCAAGGAGCGCGATGTGGCGCTCGGTCACCGCCGCGCCAGACTTGCCGCGTTCCAGGTCGCCGTATTGGCGCAGGGACAAGCCTAGCATTGCCCCAAGCTCTGCTTGGTCTAGTTTCTGCGCAAGGCGCCAAGCCTTCAGGTCTTCACGGTCCATTGTAATCGTCCCTGGCTGCCGCTATCTTCACCTCAGGGCCGCGATCGAGCTGCTAACTCGACCACGGCCCCTTCGGCTATCGGACCCGCATCTTCAAGAAGAGGCGGACACCGAAACCCCGAAGAAACAGGATGAACTCGAAGCGTTTCATCTTGGCTCCTTTCAGGACCGGGTGGCCCATCCACCCGGTATGGAAGCTATAGGCGGAAACTGCACATTTGCCTAGCGCAAAGTGCGGTTTCCGCCTTTTTATTTTGTCGAGAGACGGACTGGGCAGCACCCAGAATTTTTTATGTCGCCATTTCTTGACATCCAAATCGCCTCCGCCTATAACGCCTCCATCGTCGTAATACGAACGACGGGATCGGCGGCAAGACAGGGGTGCGATTCCCCTCGCCTCCACCAAAGCCTCTCCGGCCGGCGCGTCAGCGCCGTCACCCGCCTCAGCGACGGGTGGTTCTGAACGGTGCGGAGGGGCTCTTCGGGGGGCGATCAGTTTCGATTGGCGCAGTGAACGGAAGGCGCGACGTTGGGTGACCTCCAGGCGAGGACTTCGGTCTAAGCGATTGGGTCAGTTTAATTAAATGTCAACGACAACGAGCCGGCGACGGCTGAACTTCGTTTCGCGGCCTAACACGCCGTAAGCGGGCGCCCGAGGGGAGCGTAGCAACAGAATCCCCTCACCTGCCGCCTGCGGTGGGTCCCTGGAAGCTTGGAGCACCGAGGCGGTCGATCGCCGCCCCCTCCCAGTCCGACAGGGCCCTCCCCCAGGTGGCGGGCCTCTTCATCTTCCCCAGGCGGGGCGGGTCTCGTGCCGGCGTATACTGTCGGAAGTTCCCGTCACTCGGGCCCGCCCCGTCTTGGAAAGGTGAACTGGGAGAGATCGCATCCCTGTCACGCTCGTCTGCGGACGCGCAGCAGCTGGGGATGCAGAAGACCTTCCAGGGCGCAAAGTAAGGCCTGCAAGCCCGAAGCGCGCCCGAACATCGCGGGGTGGAGCAGTCCGGTAGCTCGTCAGGCTCATAACCTGAAGGTCAGGGGTTCAAATCCCCTCCCCGCACCCAAACTCTGGCCGCCGGTTCGAGCCCGGTATGGTGACGCCCCTGGCGTCATGCGCGGCATGGCGCCCGCCAGAGGACCTCGGGAAGGTCGGTTCGAGTCCGACAGCCGCCGCGCGCACAGTCGCCGCCGCCGCCGCGTGTATGGCAGCACGCCCGATAGCCATTTTGGAGCGATAGCTCAGCGGTAGAGCAGAGGCCTCATAAGCCTCCCGTCGCAGGTTCGAATCCTGCTTGCTCCTCCAAGATGCAACACCACCGCCACCTGGACGACTTCTTGGCCCAGACCAGGACTCCTGGCCGTGTGAGCATGTCACGTCGGCCGACGTTAAAGCCGTGGACAGCGGGAAAGACTGCGCGAGCGCTATGGGCCTGCCCCGGACTCGCAAGGATAGAGCCTCGGTATCGCCGAGGGTCCCGTAGCAGAAAGGCCCGCTGGAGCGATCCGGCGGGCCTTTTCTGTTACGAGAGCAGCGACTGGGCGGTCGAGCGTAGATGCCTTGACGCCAGGAGGTGCGGCAGGCCCTCGGCCTCGATCGCGACGCCCCGGGCGGCGTGGGTGTAGGAGTTGAGCGCGGCGGTGAGGTCCAGGCCCTCGTCCTTGCAGACCTCGGCGACGCCCTTGGCGGCCAGGACCCCGATCACCAGCGCGGTGGGCTTGTCGCCGCCAAAGCCTTCGGCCGGAGGGTTCAGTTCTATCCGATGCGCGGCAGAATTTAGAATTCTAATGAGCGTAGTCGGGTCTAGGTGCAACGTGGTTTCCCTCCTGTGAATGTCAGATTTGCTCCCATTAGGAGGGGCCAAGTGCCGCGTCAACCGTCAAAAGCGGCACCCGGAACCCCGAATGCCGCCTTTTCTTGACGCTCACGCATGCTGAGTGGCCGAAGTCGCGCTCTCAGATCAGTTGTAAATCAACGACTTGCACTCTTGGAATGGTACGCCGATCGCAATCAAGGCTCGGCGTATCTGGGCATAAGAATTTAGAGCAGCGCGGCGGTCCGAGGTCGAGACGGGCGTCATGATTGTAGCAGTCTTGTCGCCATACCTGACCCGCAGTTTGCAATGCTTGCTCTGTCTTACCTCGTACTGTAGCCCGTGAGCATCGAGGATGCGCTGGGCCATCTCGTAGATCGAGCCCCCAGCCATCAGGCGCCCAGCGCCTCGCCGATGTGGTCTTCCTTGGCCTTGGCGGCCTGGGCGATCCGCGAATCCAGAGACCCGTTGGCCACCAGGAAGTACGACATGATCTGCTCGGCCGTCTGACCGATCCGGCAGGCGCGATCTTCGCACTGCTCGATGTTGGCCGGCACCCAATCGCCCTCGGCGAAAGCCACGTCATGGGCCCGGGTCATGGTGAACCCGACGCCGGCCGCCTGGATGTTGCCGATGAAGACGCGGCAGTTCTCGTCGTTCTGGAGGCGGTCGACCTCGGGCTGGCGCTTCTTGACGGGCGTGCCGCCGAAGATCACCGCCGGGTCCCAACGGGCCAGCCGGCCCGCCAGCTCCTTGACCACGTCGGAGTGGTAGGCAAAGACCAGGAGCTTCTCGCCGCCCTCCAGGAAGTTGTCGATCCAGGGGGTGACCGCGCTCAGCTTGGCCATGCCCAGCTCGCGGCGCACAGAGGCCATTTCCTCGAACAGGATCGCCACGGCCGGCGGCTCCAGGCCCAGGACCGCTGATGCGTAGTCGAGCTTCAGCTGGCGGCTGCTGGGGCGGTCAGGATCGACGTCGCCGAAGCCGAAGGCATGGGCCGCGCCCGTGATCATGTCGCCGATCGCCGCTTCTTCGGCGATCGAGTAGGAGGGCCTGGTTCCCTCCTCCTTGGCGCGTGTGCAATTGGCCTCATAGAGCTTCAGCGCCAGGGACAGTTCGTCCTCGCGGGCGACGAGATCGCGCAGCTCGGGGCTATCCAGCGTGACGATGATCCGGCGCTTGAGCGGCAGCTCGGGCAGCACCTCGCGCTTAAGGCGCCGAACCATGAAGCGCTCGCGGACCTTGGAGCCCAGCTCCTTCAGGTTGGTCGCGCCGGAAGTGTCCAGGCCGTGGCTGCCCTCGTAGGCGCCGCAATAGCGATAGGCGTAGTCGATGAAGCTGCGGCCCAGGCCGCGCGGGTCGAAGGCTTTGACGAAGGGCCAAAGCTCGATCGGACGGCTCATCATCGGCGTGCCCGAGAGGAACACGCGGCGCGCGGCGTCGATCGCCGTGTGCCAGACGGTGCGCTGCCCGGCCCGGCCCTGCTCCTTGGTCGGGTGCTTGGCCCCGCCGAACACGAAGAGCGTCCGGTTCGAGGTCTCAGTCTTCAGGGCGTGACACTCGTCGCAGACGACGAGGTCCCACTCCTGCTCTTTGATCTCGGGGAAGCGGTCCAGGATGTCGTAGTTGATGATGACGACATCGGTGTCGGGCCAGTGGCGCGGGTGGATCACCGTGCGCCAGCGTGGATTGCCGTTCTTGTAGTGGCCGTCCTTGAAGCGTTCTCGGTACTGGGTCTCGGCGATGCCAAAGGTGAGATCGGCGACCATCCAGCGGTCCACCTCCCGGCGCCAGTTCTCCTTCAAGCTGGCGGGGCAGATGATCAGGACGCGGCGAACGTCCTCGTCGGCATTGACCACGCCGATCGCTTGGATGGTCTTCCCGAGACCCGGCTGATCGGCGATCAGCGTGTCCTTGCGCATCAGGGCGTATTCGATGCCGGCCCGCTGATAGGGCAGGTACGCCAGTCCCGGCGGCGCCGGCGGCTGGAAGTCGGTGTCCGCCCGCCACGACATCTCGTGACTGACGTCGGCCAGCTCCAGCTCGGCGGCGATGTGGTCCATCGCGCGCTGGGTCCAGACCGCGCCCTTGAGCGCGGTGGCGACGTCCTGGCTGTCGGTGACCCAGGCGCGGCGCTCCCGGTTGAACCGGAAGCCCGCACGCTTGAGGTCGTCCTTGAAGGCGTAGGGCGCCAGCGCCACGAACTTGTGCCGTTCGTAGTCGATCCGGATCATCCGGTGGTCTCGATTTCAGGAAGTGCTTAGGCGGACTGGGCGAACAGCTCGGCCGCCCGGAACAGGGCGGCCTTCTTCTGTTGGAGGTAGTCCCAGGTGGAGGGCGAGCGGGTGGCCAGGGCCGCGCGCTCGGAGCCGATGTCATCGGAGGGCCAGACGACGATGCCGCCGGCCTTCACGTGCGCGAAGAGCCGCATCATGTCCCGGTCGATGATCCGGTTCTGCGCCTCCACCGCGTGGGGCTCGTCGCTGAAGTAAGCGTCATCGTCGAGCGCCGGGCGGTACTTTGTCGCGACGCCCACGGCGTTCGGCTCGTTGCGCATTTCGGCCGCCTGACCGCCCAGGCCCCGTCGGGCGACGTTGTCGCCGAAGACGTAAAGGACCTGGGGGTTGGCCCGGGCGTCCTCGCGGAAGTACCGCTTTTGGAACACCACCGGCATCAGGCGGCCTGCTTGTCCAGCAGGTTGAAGGTGTCGTGGTAGGCGTTGCGGTAGCCGCGCTCGTAGGCCTTGGTGAACCGATGCTGCGCGGCGTCGCCGTGCGGGTCCATGGTGGCGAGGTCGCAGACGATCGAGTCCCAGCTTTCGCCCTCGCGCGGGTCGTTGCTGTAGCAGTCCGGGAACGCGTCCCGGGCGTCACCTTCGCCCTCGCGCGCGCCAAGCAGCGCCCAATGATCCGCCTTGGCCGCCGCCCAAGCCTCGTCCGCCGCGCCGCCCTGGTAGGCGCGCACATATCCGGTGAGGTACGCGGTCGCCCACCACGGGTGATCTTCGTCTTCCAGATCGGGCGCGTCGTCGATCAGGTCGACGCTGAAGCGGTCGCCATTGCCCTTGGCGTAGAGCCCCGCGTCGAAGCCGTCGAAGGCGGCCTCGTTGAACTTCTGGCTCGGCTTGGTGACGTCCAGCGGCCCGTTCAGGGCGAACTCGACGTAACCCTTCAGCCACGCCAGCGCATAGGCGGGATGATCCTCGACCGGCAGCTCGCCGTAAGGCAGGTCGATGTCGGGCGTGAACTCGTAGCCGTCGTTGGCGTCCTGCTCGGCCTTGGCGCGGCCGGCGGCGTAGCCCGTCTCGGCGATCGCCTGAGCCTTGGCCGCCGCGTCCAGGAACTCGAACCCAGGCTGCCCCAGCACGTTGACCGGCTCGGCCACCGGAGCCTCGCCGAGGACATCATCCACCTTGGAGACCATCTCGACGAGAGCGTCAGGCTGCGAGATCGACGTGAAGGCCGCGCCCTCGACGACGATGATCCCGTCCTTGAACGTCAGGTTGCCGGCGGTGAAGTCGATGACCACCGAGGCGGCCTGGGCGACAGGCTCTGCCTCCTCGACCGCAGCTTCCTCGGCGACCGGCGCCTCTTCGGCGATCTGGACTTCCTCGACGACCGGCGCCTCGACCGGCAGGGCCGGATAGCGGGCGTCCACGGTTTCGATGAAGTGCTCCTTGGCGTCGTCTTCCGGGATTTCGCCCACCACCGTCAGCAGGCAGGTGCGCAGCTTCTCGTCGTTGTGGTCGTTGGGCACCGAGGTGACGTGCTCGGGATCGATCTCGACGATGATCACGCGGCCCCGGCGCGGATACCAGAAGTTCAGGTAGTTCCACGAACAGGCGTGCAGACCCGTCGAGCAGGTCCGGTTGCGGTCGGCGTCGCACTCCTCGCGCGGCTCGCTTACCACGGTGTTGGGCAGGTAGAGGACCTTGCCGTTGCGCCCGGTGGTGTAGCTCCAGTAGGTGTCGTCGACCTTCTTGAAGGCCAGGAACTTGCCCTCGGGCGTGAGCGGCAGGCTGCCCTTCTCCAGGAAGCGGTAGAGGTCGCTGACGACGTTCTGGTCGGGGTTGCGGTTCGCGCGCTCGATGAAGCGCGCCAGGGTGTCGAAGTCGAAGCCCTGCTGCACCACCTTGATGATGCGTCCGGCCAGCCCGTAGTCGACGCGCTTGCCGTCCAGGCGCAGCATGTCTTGGTCATCGACCACCACGCGGCCGGAGCTGCGCTTGGCGACCCAGTTGACGATGTCGGCGACCTCACGGATCGCTTCCAGGTCCTGGACCTCGGCGGTGATCAGCGCCTTGACGCGCTTTCCCTGCTCGGAGGCCAGCAGGTAGCTGCGCATCTTGCCGTCCAGGAAGAAGGCAATGCGCGCGGAAGGGTTCTCCGGGTCGCCAATCATGGCGGGAACCCGGGCTTGGGTAGTGCTCATTTTGTGGAGGAAGTCCCTAGGGGCTTAGTGGTGCGGCTCGGCGACCGGGAAGGTCTTTTCGAGCTGAAGGATGGCCTTGACGAAGCGGCCAATGTGGCTTGCCGCGATCTGGCTCAGCTGGCTCAGCGCCGTTAGCGTCAGGTTGCGGTAGTAGGAAGGGCTCTTGAGGGCGGCAAAGCACTCCAACACCTCGCGCTGCTCAGCCGTCGGGGTGACCTGGGCCTTGTTGTAGGCGTCCTTGCCTTGCAGCTTGGCGAGCATGTTGATGGCGTCGGTGTGCTCCTCCCAGCCGTCCATGAGCCCTTGGTCGAGGAAGGGCTTCATCGCCCTGGCCGCCGCGCCCAGGGCGCCCTTGCTGCGGATGAGCACGCCCAGCGCGTCTTGATCTTCGGTTCGCAGCCGGCGCAACAGCGACACGAGATTGTGCAGGTGAGAGGCCGACAGGTGGTCCCGGGCGAAGAGGAACGCTTGCAACGTCGTGCCCTTGGCCACGTAGCTCGCCTTCAGCACTTGGCTGAGATGCGGATATCCCGAAGCCTTGAAGTCGGCGAGAGCCGAGTCGGCGACGATGAACAGCCCGTCCACGTCGATGGCGTATGCCAGCTTGAAGAGCTTGCCAGCGGCCTGCCGGTACTCGTCGGCCGTCACGTAGGCGCGCTTGCAGCCCTCCTGGCGAGCCTCCACCGAGAACACCGGGCGCTGTTCGCCGGCTGTCTTGGCGAAGGCGACCCCGCGCACCATGGGCTTGGCAGTCGAGGCCATGGGAACGACGCGACGCGGGATGGCCTGCCGGACTTGATCGACGGTCAGCACCTCACGCTTGGCGGCGCCGAAGCAGGCTTCCCAGAACTTCGCCTTGAACGTCCAGCCGATCAGGAACGTCACCTTGTTGAGGCTGCGCTGATCCATCAGGGTCCGCGTGACCCGCGACAGGCGCCGCAGTTCGCTGGCCGAAAGGTAGTCGGCGCGATCCAGGCGCGAGGTCACGGTGTCCCGGGTGGGGTCCAGGAAGGGCTTGAGGTCGCCGATGCAGATTGCGTTCTGGAAAGGCGCGGTCGTTGCCGACAGCTCCAGACTGGTCTTGGCCTTGAAGTTCCACCGCCCGTACCGGTCCAGCTCGACCTCGAAGATCAGGCTCTCGGCGGCCTTCGCCGTCCAGTGGGGGGATGCGAGCTTCGTCAGCGGGTGGACAAAGTCGGGCTTGAGCCACTTGGGCTTGCCGTTTGTGATGGCGCTGAAGAAGGCGCCGACATGACGGATGTCCTTCACCTTCTCCCACAGTTGCGCCTTCACGTCCTCCTGCACCGAGGCGATGCGGCCGGCGAGGTACTCGACGACGGCGGGCTTGTAGGCGATCTGTTCGCGACTGGTCGTGAAGTCCACCGTGCCGATGGGGCAGTCGATGATGAAGACCCGGTCGTAGTCGAGCGGGAGGTCGATCCCCGCCTGCGACGTGATCGGATAGAGGACGCAGCCCTGGCGAACCCACCAGCGGCTGGCGCGCAGCTGGCACTTCTCGTAGGCGGCCCAACCCTCGCCGCTCAGCGACATCTCGCCGAGGTTTCCCAGCTGGATGTTGGTCTCGAACACCGGATCGAACCCGAGGGCGATGTCCTTGATCGCCTTCTCGAAATGGCTGAAATCCTTGGGATCGACGCTGAAGCCGATGCGCACGCCGATCGGCTCGTCGCTGATCTCACGCGAGAGCAGGTAGAGGGTCGGGTAACCGTCGTTGATCCCGAAGCCGTAGTGCCGCGCCTCCTCCCCGTCGAAGCAGGAGAGGTAGTACATATCGACGGCGGCGAACGGCGCCATGGCGCCGATGCCCCACCGGCCGGCCTCGTCGTTGGATTGGTCCTTATCGGACTCGAACAGAACCGAGTAGACGTCCTTGATCTTCTCGTGCGTCATCCCGACGCCGTAGTCCCGGATGAAGAACTCGGGCCGCAGCTCGGTCGGACAGTGGACGAAGAAGGGCTTGGTCTGCCCGGCCCGCTTGTGGCTGTCCCAGGCGTTGGTCGCCAGCTCGCGGACGGGGGCGGCGTACTTGTCTGAATAGGTCTCGTCGATCTGCATCCGGATGGCTTTCCGGGAGTCGGCTATTCTGACGCGGATGGCCTCGATCGCGCCGTGCGTATCGAGGGCCATGAGTTGTGCGGTGTCGCGCATGGCGTTCCGTGGGCGTTGATGTTGCCCAAGGCCTAGAAGGCGCGCGGCCGAGTGTCAAGAAATGGCGACACTGATTTTCCATTAACGCCGGATTTCTTGACACACGGGCAGTTCGAGGGGAGAATCCCCGACATGAGTTCCGGCATCTCTCATCGTTTTGCGCCCCCGCGCTCAGCGCAGGGTGAGTGCTGCTGCCAGGAGCCCGGCGACATGAAGTCCGACTTCGTGACGCTGCACATGCCCGACCAGAAGCGCCCTGCTTGGTACGCGAGGAAAGATTGTCCCATCCACGGAATCCTGGCCGTCACGGAGCCGCAGACGGCCCCGAGCGAACCCCCGCGCTAGCCCATAGCCACAGCGAGCTGCACGCCGCGATCTGCTCGGACGAAACGCCGGACGAAGGCCTCTCGAACACCTACTGCAACAAGCAGAAGGTGGCCTACATCTGCATGGCGCTCGACCTGCCGGCGGGGCACTTCAACCTGGACCTGCCGCTCCCGATTGAGGATTGGTCGCTCAGCGAAGACGCCAGCCTCATCCTGTCCGGCTTCTACCTCTCCGATCTGCGCGTCCAGTTCTACGAGGCCCTGGCGGCCATGCAGCCCGAACAGGCACGCGGCGCGGCGTTCGCGCAGCACGGCAAGGCCGAATACTGGTTCGACGCGTTCAGGCGCCTAGTCTGCAAGCGGAGCAACGGCGTTCTGCTGGTCGACGGCCGGGTGCTGCACTGAAGTGGCGCGCGACCTGATCGCCCTGCATGGCGGCGCCATCCAAGCCCACCGGATCGGCGCCTTTGTGCGCGGCCTCGAAACCTTCACGGTCATTCGCCCTGGCTATGACATCCAGGGCGTCAAGCATCAGGCGTGGACGCAGATCGTCCACGACGACATTCCGGTCTTCACGGTCAAGGTCCATGCGGAACTTCGCGACGTCATTGCCAAGTTCGATGCGACCTGGGCCCGGACGATAGGCGACGACGCCGCCCTGCTCGCTCGCGCCTTGGGCGCCGTGAAGAAGGAGCGGCGCCGCAAGTTCAAGGACGGCGTGACAGGTGTAGCGCCTTCGCCGGGCGTTACGAGTGAAGGACGCGGTGAAGGCCTCCGATACTCGACCTGACACCAAGAGTTGACAGGCATCACCTAAGCCGCTAGGTGTCGTTAAAATTCGACATCCACGGAGGTTCGCATGGCTGTCAAGCGCGCCAAGACTCTCGATCTAGCCCAGTTCCAAGACCTGCTGACCATGGTTCAGCACAAGGACAACTCACACGCTCTGCGCGATGAGGTAGCGCTGCGGCTCTCGTTTTACGCGGGCCTGCGCGCCAAGGAGATCGCGGGCTTGCGATGGTCGAACAACATCTGCGACAGCCGTGGCGAGGTGGGCTGGGAAGTCCACATCACCAGCGACGTCGCAAAGCGCTCGGTTGAGCGCGTGATCCCCATGGAGCAAGGCCTCCATGACGCCCTGGTACGCCTGCGGCGCGCCCGCCCCGAGGACGTCTACGTCTTCTACGCCTTGCACAACAACACGCGACCCTATGCTGGCCGGTTCACCACCGAGCCGGGGCAGGTCACGTCGTCGGCCGTGGTCATGTGGTTCCGGCGCCTGTACGATTCGGCGCGCCTTTACGGCTGCACGAGCCACTCAGGTCGGCGCACCTTCATCACCTCCAGGGCGCGCACGGCGAATCTGCACGGCTGCTCGCTGGTCGATGTGCAGCACATGGCAGGCCACAAGAGCTTGGAAACCACCCAGCGCTACGTCGACGTCAGCCCGATGCAGCGCCAGCTCGTCGCCGCCTGGGGGTAGCGAACCTCCTCAAAAATGAGTGTCGCCATTTCTTGACATTCGCGGCGATGTGGCCGAGGTTGCCGCCTCAACGAGACGAGCCGCCCGGCGGCCTCTCGCCTCCCCGAACATCCCCGCGAATGTCCAGTTTGAACGATTTCCTCAACGCCCTCGTCGGAGCGAGCGACGCGCCCTTCCGGCTTTCCTACGCCGAAGATCAGGAGGCGCCGGTCGCCGACGGCAAGGCCCTCGCGGCGTTCATTGCCGAAGCTGCCAACGCCCCCATCTACCTCTTTCCCGTCCTCGCCGATGGCGCGGTCTCGTTCGTCTGCAATCTCGCCGAGAACGCCACGCCCGACCAATGGGAGGACTTCGTCGTCAAGCCGACGGCGGCGCTCTTCAAGAACGACCAGCTGCTCTGCGTCTGGGCGCTCGAAACCCCGGCCGGCGTCGCTGAGGTCGAGGCGCTGTGCGAGCACCTGGGCTGGGGCGTCGATGAGGCCATCCCGACGCCGGCCGACAACGGCTGGGAACTGGTGAGCCTCGATGCCGACGCCTACCACCCCCTGAGCGCTCTGATCGAGGCCCTGGGCCCCGAGGACGAAGCCGAGCCTGCCGCAGCGCCCGCAGCGCCCGCGCCGGCCAATGGGCCCGTGCAGGAGCCGCCGCCCTGGGACGAGGGCGCTGTCGAGAAGCTCCTCGACGCGGATATTCTCACCCCCATCGACTGGGACGCGCCCGCGCTCGCCCAGGAGGTCGTGATCTCCACCGGCGCCAACCGGATGTCCACCAACTGGCGCAACACCACCATGCCGATCGGTCAGCTGATCTCGGTCCTGGCCAAGCACCCGGTCGATCCCAAGAAGGACGGCCCGGGCTTCGTCATGGGCGAGATCATCGGCAAGAACCGGCGCAAGGAAGCGGTGAAGGCCTGCTACGGCGTGGGCCTGGACATCGACGTCGGCGTCGACGGCGGCGCGCTGGACCGCGCCATCAAGGCGTCCGGCCTCCTGGCGGTGCGCTATACCAGCCCGTCGAACGGCAAGACCATCACCGAGTTCAAGAAGGACCGCATCTCCAAGTGGGCCAAGAAGGCCGGCGTCACGCTGGGCGACGAGGCCACCTATCGGCGCTTCCTGGTCGAGGCTGACCATTGGATCGAGTCGATCGCCCAGACGGCGACCTACGACCGCGAGGAGCACACGCCCGAAGGTCTGATGGTCTACTTCACCCACGCGCCCTTCCCCAAGCATCGCGTGGTGTTCCCCTTCGCCGAGCCCTTCGTCTTCGCCTCGATCGCCGAGACGCACGAGGAGGCGATGAAGACCTGGAACAAGGTCCCACTGGCGATCGGGCGCATGCTGGACGTGCCGGTCGACAAGGCCGCGCTCGATCCCTCGCGCCTGTTCTACTTCCCCCGCCATGCCAAGGGCCGCCCCCACCAGACCAGCCTCTTTGGCGGCGGTCTGCTGGACTGGCGTGACCTGGAGCTGGACGCCAAGCTCGAAGGCCTGGAGGCTATCGCAGCCGAGGCCGAGAAGCCGTCGGGCAAGGGCGGAGGCAAGTCCTCCACCGAGGCCGGCCGCGAACTGGCGCGCTGGGGCGTCAAGCGCGCCGAAGGCTTCCAGATCAGGGACGTGATCGAGGATCACGCGCCCGAGAAGGTGCGCAGCCGATCGGGGACCAAGATCGAGATCGAGTGCCCCTTCGACGATGAGCACTCCAACCCTGGCGACAGCGAGGACCGCGCCTGCATGGCGGTCAACGCCGGAGACAGCGCCTCGCCGGTCTTCACCGTGAGCTGCCGTCACGAGAGCTGCCAGGAGCGCACCAACCTCGACATGGTCGGCAAGATGATCGCCGACGGCTGGTTCGAGCGCGAGGTGCTGGAGGACGACTCCTACAACGCCATGGCCGGCGAGGGTGACGCCGCCAAGCCGCTGTCGGCCGCCGCCGCCAAGGTCGAGAAGGAGGACCGCGCCCGGGCCGCCTACGAGGAATTGATCGCCGGGCTGACGCCCGACAGCAGCAACGAGGACATCGAAGACGCGATCGTCGCGATCTGCGAGGCCAAGCTGGGCCCCGCGCCCCTGGCGCGAGCCCAGGACCTCGTCCGCACGAAGACCAAGCTGCGCTCGCCGGTCATCGCCAAGATGTTCAAGGCCGTTCGCTCGGAACTCGACAAGCAGGCCAGCGACAAGGGCACGACCGAGGACCCGCTGGGCCGCTCGATCTTCACCTTCCAGGGCGACTACAATTTCGACGAGGCGTTCGGCGCCTGCTTCCGCGCCCTTCGCCGCACCAATGAGCGCGAGCACCAGCCGGTGTTCACCTGTCTCCAGAACCGCCCAGTGCGCATGACCACCGATCCGGTCAGCCGGCGCATCAAGTTCGAGGAGCTGTCGCCCCGCACCCTGTGGGCTGACCTCAACGAGCTGGTGACCTTCGTGCGGCGCGGCGACAACGGCGACGGCGCCCGAGGGCCCGTGCCGCGCGACGTCTCCGAGCACGTCTTCGAGACGGCCTACACCCGGCTGCCGCAGACGCCGGAGGTCATCTATACGCCGCTCTTCACCGAGACTGGCGAGCTGATCTCCGCGCCCGGCTGGCGCAAGGAGCTGGACCTGATCATGGCCGACACCGGCTTCGAGGTGCCCGAGGTCCCGGCCGAGCCCACCGACGAGGACGTGGATGCGGCGGTGCGCTGGTTCCGTGAGGAAATCCTCGTGGACTTCCCGTTCCTGGACTACGATCTCAAGGGCAACGAGCGGCGCGAGCCCTCGGAAGCCAACGCCATGGCCATGATCATCACGCCGTACATGCGCCGGATGATCAACAGCTGCACGCCGGTGTTCTTCGTCTCCAAGCCCGCGCCGGGCACCGGCGGCACCTTCCTGGCGAAGGTCCCGATGCTGCTCTACGATGGGGCCGAGCCGGCGCCGCTGCGCTACTCCAACAACGAAGAGGAGATGCAGAAGGCGCTCCTGGCCACCATCATGGAGGCCCGCACCTATCTCTTCTACGACGACGTCAAGGAGTTCAACTCGCGCTCCCTGCTCCAGTCCCTGACGGCCAAGACCATCGGGGGCCGTCTGCTGGGCTCGACCCGCACCGTGGAGCGGCCCAACCGCTTTGCCTGGGTCGCGACGGGCAACAACCCCATCGTCGGCTCGGAGATGGAGCGGCGCATCTGCTGGATCAGGCTGAACGGCAAGACCGCCGACATCCAGAACCGCAAGTTCAAGCGGCCCAACTACGAGCAGTTCCTGCTCCAGACGCGGTCGACGTCGGTCTACCACATCCTCGTACTGATCATGCACTGGATCAATCAGGGCGCCCCGCGCTTCACAGAGCGCAAGCGCGCCTCGTTTGAGGACTGGTCCGAGCAGGTGGGCGGCGTGCTGATGTGCGCCGGCATCGAAGGCTTCCTGGACAACCGCAAGAACATGGGCGCGGACGCCGACGAAACGGCGATCCGCCAGTTCGTCCGCGAATGGATCAAGCGCTTCGGCCAGGAGCAGACCAGCTCCGCCCGTCTGTTCGAGCACGCTGAGTCCATGGATATGGATGTGGTCGAGGGCAACAACGACGACCAGAAGAAGCAGCGGTTCCACAAGAAGATGCGCTCGCTCGACGGCCGCGTCTTCAACATCGACAAGAAGGACTACATCGTAAACATGGACTACGACGACGACGGCGGCGTCACCTACACCTGCAAGCCGCTGCTGCTGGCCGAAGATCAGGCGCAGGCCGCCTGATGCAGGACGCCTACGAAAACCTCCTGGCGCAGCTGGGCTCTTCGGCCGTCACCGCTGAGGAGCTGCGCCGAGAGCTGCGCAGCCCCGATCCCGAGCAGCCCGTCGAGCCGAGCCTGGGCCGCCCCGTGAAGGATCGCACCGGCTCAAAGACCCCGAAGGTCGAGCGCCTGCTGCGCGACCTCATCAAGGCCGGCGAGGTCAAGGTCGTGCGAAAGCGCGGCCGGCCGCCCCAGGTGGTCTGGCTCTAACGAAGAAGGCCCGCCGTTGCCGGCGGGCCTTTTTCACGAGAGGCTGTCAGGGGTCTGGCGATCCTTGATGGCGCGCCTGACGCCCACCGCGAAAACCACGATCCACAGGCCCAGGAAAGCCAGGACGCTCCACCAGGGCATGTCGCGAATGAACGGCGCGCCGAAGGCCTTGAGAGCGATGAGAACGACGGCGACGACCAGTAGCCAGCCGCGCATGTAATTGACGTGCTTGGTTTTCAGAAGTTCCTCCCGGACTGAGCCTAAGTGTTGACGACCGGCACTGTGTACGCTACTCCGACCCAGGTTTCAATCACCCGCGAGGCTCGATGATCGAGGATAACAGCACGGCCGCTCCGCCACGCCGCAGGCGTCGCGAGCCCTTAGCGCTGGACGCCTCGACAGCTGCCGTGACGCCGCCGGGCGGCCGACTGCGCGCCGCCCAGGCTGCCGCCGCCGAGGCCTCGTCCAACTTCCTGATGCTGCGGCTGCCCACGGGCGCGGTGAAGATCGCCCTGGGCCACCTTCCGGTCTTCAAGGCGCTCGCGGCGCTATGCGCTGCAAAGCGTGTCGCCGGCCAGGACATCGGCTGCTCAGCAGCGGAGGTCGCCGAGCGCGCCGGTGTGACGGTGACCCGCTGCCGCACTGTGTTGCGCAGCCTCGTGAAGAACCAAGCCGTGCGCGTGGTCACCGCCCACCATGGCGCCTTGGGTTCCAGAGCGAGCTTCTCTCCCACCGAGCTGGGGCGCCAAGCCTTGGCTCTTGCCGAGGTCCTGCCTTTGGGCTCCCTGGTCCAAGTGGGCCGGGTCACCAAGGTGTTCCGCGCGCGCTCGGCCGACGAGCCCAGCGACCTTTTCCAACATGCGGCGCTGCTTCGCGGCGCCCGTCCGATCCAGTGAGGACCGATATGAGCGACGCGGTCGACCCCGACGAACTGCCCGACGCAAACCCCGACGAGCTGAACGAGCCCGACACGCCGGCCGAGGTGCGCTTCGCCGCCGCGCTGGCGGCGCTGAAAGCTCAGGGTAGGCACACCTTCGCCTATCCAGGGTCAAGCGCACAGCATTCGCCCGACGCCCTGAGCCAGGACAACTACCGGGCCATCGGAGAGGCGCTCTGGGGATCGCAGTGGAAGGCGGACGGCGCCTACGAGCTGGGGTTCTCCAAGTCGCTGGTCAGCCGGCAGCTCGACGTCTCGGGCATCCAGCAGCGGTGGCGGCCGACTACGCCGC
The DNA here is from genome assembly GCF_059415745.1 of Caulobacter sp. GW821-FHT10A10. Taxonomy (NCBI): domain Bacteria; kingdom Pseudomonadati; phylum Pseudomonadota; class Alphaproteobacteria; order Caulobacterales; family Caulobacteraceae; genus Caulobacter; species Caulobacter sp. GW821-FHT10A10. The sequence goes on from NZ_JBWKNV010000006.1 coordinate 347,217, forward strand.
AGCTCAGCCTCAAGCTCCAGTACCTGATGGTGGAGCGCATCAACCAGCTGGTCGCCCTAATGGCCCTGCCCGGGATGCCGCACGCTGACGAGCCGCAGCTGGCGGAGGCTGCTGAGGTCATCAAGGCCGCTCTGGAGCCATTCCGAGGCCGGCAGCCTCAGCGAAAGCCGTGGACATAGAAAAAGGGCCGCTCCGAGGAGCGGCCCTTTCCTTTTGCGCGGCGTCCTGGATCAGCCGGCGCGGATCACTTCAGACAGCGCCTTGCCGTCGATCTGGCCCGGGAAGCGCTCGTCCAGCAGCGCCTTGATGGCCTTGGTGGACTTGGGCTCGATGGCGACGCCGGCACTGGCCGCCGCCTGGGCCACGGCCGCCTTCAGGTCTTCCGCCGAGAGGGCCTTAGGCAGGTAGCCCTCCAGGATCGCCTTCTCCTGCGCGGCGCTGGCGTTGTCGGGCGTGCGCTCCAGGACCTCGTTGACACCCTTGAGGAACTTGCGGACGACCTGGGTGGTCTCCTCGTCCGTGGTCTCGCGTCCGCCGTCGTTCTTGCCGATGATGGCGGCTTCCGAGGTCAGGGTGACCAGCAGCGTGGCCCTCAGGGTTTCCCTGGCCTTGCGGGCCTCCAGGGCGTCGGTCTTGATCTTATCGAGCAGGCTCACTGGCCACGCCCTCCTTGTTCCAGCAGTTGTTGCACCAGCGGCCGAAGAGATAATGCTCCGACCAGTCGTTCTTGCCGCACGTCACACACCGGCCGGTGTAGGTGCAGATGGCGAGGGCCAAGGCGATGTACGCCCCGGCCGCGCCGAGAAGCCAGCCCAGGACCGTCACGCGGCTTCCTGGTAGGTGGCCTTGGCCCTCCCCACGCCCTGGTCGCCCTGGGTGATGGCCAGTTCGATCAGCTCCAGGAAGTCGGCGTGGACCTCGGGCGGCAGGTCCTGGAGCGCCCGCTTGCCCTTGTAGGAGGCGCTGCGCGGCACGTCGTAGACATCGTCGTCCTGGAACTCGAAGGTGATGATCTCGCCGATCGCGCCCTTGTCGCGATTGGCCCACCACTCGTCCCGCTCAGCCTTCGTGCCGCCGGTGCCGATCTCGAAGACCTTGCCGGGCCACTTGGGGCTCATCACCATCCAGGCGCCCAGGCTGTCGATGAGCTGCTGCCCCGCCTTGGCCGAGCTGCGCTTGGCGAAGCCCCGGTTGTCGCGGGTCTTCTCGTTCATGTTCTTGCGGCCCTGGACCAGCCCGACGACCACGCCCTCGGCGTCGGCCTTGGGCTTGACCTTAAACATCGAGCCTTCCTTTTCGGTGGCGCGATTGTGCTTGTAGAGCGCGTCCGGATCACGGCCGATCAGGCCCTCATGCTTGCGCAGACGAGCCTCGCGGTAGAAGGCCCGCACCTCCTCGGGGGTGTTGAGGATACGGTGTTCCAGGATCGAGACCCAGTTGGGCAGGGCCAGCTTGTAGAGCGAGTTGTGCCGCTCCATGAACCTGCCGGGGTGCAGGAAGTTGTCGAACAGGAAGAGGCGGATGTCGGGCTCCCCGTCGGGCGAGCGCAGCTCCGACTGGGTCCGGCGGAAGTTCACCGATCCATCCTCGTCGACGACGCCCAGCTCGCCGTCCAAGCCGGCCGGCAGTGTCGAGAGGAGGTAACGGGCGTAGAGGTTGGCCACCGGCTCCAGCGAGCGGGTCAGGGGTCGCGACCAGTGATTGCCCCAGAGCCGGCGAGGCCCGGTGTATTCGATCGGCGGCTCGGAGCCATGCTCCTCATTAATGCTGCGCTGCCCGTCCAGCTTGAAGCTGTAGGCCATGCCAGGGCGCGGGATAGAGATGTCGGCGACCTTGTTAGGCGCCAACATGGGGCGGCGGAAAGTCAGTTCGGCCAATGCTTGAGAGTCCAGGTGTTGTCGGGGTTGAATTCGATGTCGGCCACGGCTCGTCCGGCCGCCTTGGCGACCTTCAGCATGTCCAGGGTCCCGCCGTGGCCAGGAAAGCCAAGGACCCAGTCGGGATTGAAGTCGGCGTCCATGCGCCGGTTGCGGCGGAACGGCGCCTCGTCGTCCCATCCGTCGATGAGGCCGTCGATCGCGTAGACGTCGCAGGCAAAGCCGCGCTTGCCGGCCCAGATGCCTACGAGGCGATCTAGGCCCCTGGCGCCGCCGTGGGCGAAGCGGGTCCAGCGCGGGTAGTCGCCGAAGATGTCGTCCAGGATCGGGAAGACAACGCGGCTTTGGGTGACTTCGCCGACCCGGCCGCCGCAGATGAGGATGTGGGACCTGATCATCGGAAGCCCCTCGCCCGGGCGAAATCGTACTCGCCACGTAGAGAGGGCCGGCTGCGGCTGTAGCTGCGGGCGTGGCCGTAGCGCTCAAGATGGCTGAGGGCGGCCTGAGCGTTTTCCATCAGGCGCGAGAGCCCGGCCTGCGTCTCGCCGGCTTGGGTCTTTGCTTCCTTCAAGGCCATGGCGATGGCGGCGTGATCCAGTCCGGTGTCCGCAGCGCGGCTGATGCGCCGTCCAAGCTTGCCAAAGGCCGCGTGGGGCGGAGCATCTTTGACGCCCAGCAGCTTGGCCATCCGCTCTGCGCTCAGCAGGTCGATGGCGCCGTCGATGGCGTAAGCCCCTGCGGCGCGATCCCACTTCCACTTGGCGCCGTTCATGTGCGCCAGGACGCCGATGGGATCGTAGCGGTTCTCACCGTCTCGAAGGATGCCAAAGCCCTCGCGGTAGGTCTTGGAGGCCAGCATGCCGATCCAGGCATCGAGCTTGTCGCTGTCGAAGGCGCAGTGCCTGAGCACCTCGCCCAGTTCGAAGACTTCTCCGGATGCGAGAGCACTCACGCGAACTCTCCTCGGCCGAGACGGGCGAGCATCTCGCGTGCAGCGCCCAAGTCATCGTAGGAGTAGAACCAGAAGAAGCAGGCCGAGTTGAAAGCGGCGCGCCCGCCATAATGGCTGTGGTTCCACGACGAGTCGTCGAGCCGGACAAAGCAGCGGGCAGGCCCAACCTCAACCCTGTGGGGCGAGCCTTTGACCTTGCGGTCCTGAAAGACTTCCCAGACTTCGAACGTCATGGACGGCAGCACTGGAAAGCCCGTGAACTCGCCAGATGGGCCCCACACGAAGCTGCGGACGAACTGAGTTTGCGGCGCGCTGATATCGATCATGCGCTTCTGTTCAACGGCGCGCCGGTACTCGCCGGTGTAGCGCCGGCCAGCATCCACGAGGGCCGCCGCGATCTCGCAGATCAGCTCGGAGGGGTCCCGGCGGCGGTAGTGGTCGATGTCCAGATGGCGGTCGAAGTCGTGCGCCCAGCGGGGGTCGAGGCCGGAAAGTGTGTTGCCAATCGCTGTCATTGATTCACGCTATGTGTCGTCATTTGCTGACATACGATGCGTGATTGCCGGCGTCAACGGCAAATGAAAAGGGCCGGCGATTGCTCGCCGGCCCTAGTCCAGGGGTTGCCGCCCTTGCTCGATATGACGCGCCGAAGCGCCCACGTGTCACCTCCGAGGACGGCCCAAGTTAACCTCTCGACGTCCCTTGGGAGGACGTCCCTGGTCCGAATTGAGGGGAGTCGGTGACGGTCCTAGTGTCGGATATGACGCCGCTGGGGGCAAGACGGGGCGTCCGGCTCGCAGGCGGCGGAGGGCGGAATGTAGTCGGGGTCCGCGCCGGCAAGGATACGCTCCTGGATAGCGCGGCGGCTGGAGGCCAGGATCGTCTCGGCGTCGCCGATGTTGCCGCTGATCTGGACCATGGAGCCGGCGCGCCGCGCCCCGACGCCTGCCAAAGCCATGGCGTCCATGACCCAGTCGAAGTCGTACTCGTGGAAGAGCTCCTTCACGCGCGCCGGCATCATGTCGACGAACACCTGCTCGCGCACGATGTCGCCCCTGCTACGCCCCTGCATCAGGCGCCCCGCTTCCGGACCCGGACGGGCCCGTTGGTGCCGATGTCGAAATCGCAAGCGTAGCCGACGGCCTCCTCGGCTGATGCACCAGCGGCCATGGCTCCGATCGCGATCCACCCGCCAGAGCCCAGGGCGTAGAAGGGCGCCTTGATGCGGTAGGGGGCGGAGCCGGACTCAAAGCGTATGCAGCTGTCGTCGGGCAGGAACAGGCAGGCCACGACCGTGCGGTCCTGGGACGACGAGATGTCCGGCAGGAGCGCTCGGTCGTTGGTGCGCAGCCACTCCTCGAAGGCCTTGGAGCGGACCCAGTCGCTGAAGACCTGCCCCGCCGCGCTGTCGCCGGTGCTCCCGAACAGCAGAGGGCCCCGGGCGCCGATCTTTTCCAGCTGCCCCAGCGGCGTCCAGGCATCGAGCACCCAGCTGTCGGCCGCCAGGACCCCGTCCTTGTAGGCGATGCAGGTCATGTGGCTTAGCGAGCGGCCGAGGCCGGCGCGGCCGGCAGCTGCCTGCCGATCATCGAACCGCTGGACCTGCCGCCCAGCTGGGCGCCGGGCTTGAAGCCGCTGGCGCGCATGGAGCCGGCGGCGCGGCCCGTGCCGCTGACGATGTAGTCGCCCTCGTTCTCGACCACCTTGGCCTCGTCGCCGGCCTCCTTGGACCGCTCGACGCTGATCAGCGCCGCGACCAGGGCCTGGGCGAGCGAGACTTCGCAGCTGGTGCTCTTGCCCTTGGCCTCCTTGGGTAGGCGCAGGTGGCGGACAGTGACGTTGTAGTAGGTCTTGCCGAACGCCGAAGTGGTCGTGGTCTCCACGGCCGCGCCCTTCAGCAGGCTGCTCAGCAGCCCCAGAAGCGCCGAGTGGCTAGTGAGGTAGTTCGGCGCTTCAGAAGGCTTGCGCGCGCCCAGCAGGGCGGCAAGGCCGGCCTCGATCTCGCGGGCCTCTTCCAGCGAGGGCGACTTGAGCTTGGCCGCGAGGGCCTTGAGGGACTTCAGGTCCATTGCGGAGGGTTCTCCAGGAGAATGTCATCCTGGACCGCCCTGGCGACGGAGCCGCGCCGGTAGTCGTTCCAGTGAGAGTTGTTGATGAAGCGGCCGGCGGGGCTCCTGCGAATGACGGACAGCTCGTCCGGCACGCGAAGCCCATCGCCGGCCTCGGCCAGCAGGTCGAAGAAGCGGACCTGCCAGTCGATCGGCATCTCCTGGAGCGACAGCCGGGGGAGGACCAGCCAGGACGCATAGGAGAGGCCGAAGTAGTAGTCGGCCGGGCAATCGCCGAAGATCGCGCCATCGACGTGGTAGTGGACGGTCGGTCCCAGCCCCGATTGCTCGGAGCGGGCATAGCCGGTCCAGCGATCGCCCAGCGCATTCATCAGAACGGGTCCGGCCCGGCGTCTTCCTCGGCCGCCACCGCCTCGGCCGCCACGAACGCGGCGTACTCTTCGGGGTGGGTCTTGGAGAAGCTCTCGCGCACGTTGGCCTCGGCCTTGACTTGCGCGGCGGCGACGCTGCCGCATTCCGGCAGGCCGAAGCTCTTGTGAACCACCAGCGGCGGCAGGTCCTCACCTTCCAGCGGCGAGGGCGCCTCCAGGGCCCAGCGGGCGCGAAGGGTCTTGGTGTCCTCGCGCCGGCTGATCGTCAGCGTGCCATGCAGCACGGTGGCGGTCGCGGTCTTGGCTTCGGTATCGATAGTCCAGTCGGTCATGGGGTCTTTCAGGCTTGGTATTGGTGGGCGACGCGTTCGCGGATGGTCGCGAGGCGATGGGCGTTGACGACCTCGCCGCTGATGAAGCGCGGCAGCAGAAGGTCGCGATGGTCCTCCGCGTCGTTGACGCGGTTGATGGTCTGGTAGGTCGGGCGCGCGGCGCCGTCGGGGTTGGAGGCGATCAGGGCGAAGCGGCCGGCCTTGGAGACCTTGCCCGGGTCGGTGATCGGGTCCTTCTGGATCGCCACGCGCTCGCCGTTGATGACCTGCTCGGACGACTTCATCGCCCAGCGGTTCTTGTCGCGGTCGAGGTCGGCCGTGGCCATGCCGCCGCCGGCCGCAGTGGTGACGCTGTCGGGGGCGATGCCCAGGGCCTCGGCGACCTCGAACGGCTTCATGTGGGTGCGCTCGTTCATGCCGTCGCCGGTCAGGACCTTGGCGCCCAGGTTCAGGACCTCGCGGCCCTTGCTGTTGCGATAGGTGCCAAAGCCGTCGGCCATGATCTTCAGGACCTGCGGGTTGACGTCCTCGATCTCGCCGCTGTCGGGGCGGTTGACCGGGATCAGGCCCTTGTTGGCGATCAGTTCCTTGCGCTGCACCAGCTTGCGGCTGAAGCGGAAGATGTCCCAGGTGTCGCCGACGATGGAGATCACCGATCCCGCCGGCGCCTGGGCCAGGACGTGGTCGATGTAGTCGTCGTCGTTGTCGCGGCCGAACCCGCACGAGATCGAGTGCTCGGTCGCCAGGACCGAGAAGCCGCTCATCTCGTCGAAGTAGTAGTGGTTGACGTGCCGGACGGCCGGGTAGTTGTCGCTGCCCTTCTGATGGAAGAGGTGACCAATGCCGGCGAGGCACGAGTGGTCATAGCCCATCACGCCGCGCGAGCTGAAGTCCAGGAAGGCGAAGTCCGACAGCGGGTTGTCGCTGTACTTGGTCCAGTGGGCGTTGATGCGCTCGACGATGAAGAAGTTGCGCGTGGCGATGCTGCACGCCGTCCACAGGTCGCGCAGGATCATGGTCTCGAAGTAGCTGGTCAGCCAGTACAGCTCCGGGTCCAGATTCTCGACGCTGAAGAGCGCGTTCTTGACCGGCACGACGAGGCCTTCGTCGACGGCGCGGATCAGCAGCGGCAGGTAGCCGCCATGGACGTCCATGATCTTGCGCCAGCCGGCTTCGTTGAACGGCACGCCGTGCTTGGGCAGGTCGCGGCGCAGCTCGTCGAGCATCTCGTCGGTCACCCGCTGGCCCAGCTTGGCGTAGAGCAGCGGCTGGAGGCCGGCGAACATCACCTCGGGGTAGTGGCCGCCACGGCTCTCGATGTAGCTGTAGACGAAGGTCGTGCCGAAGCGCTGGACCAGGAAGTGGCCGAACTTGTAGCTGTCGGTGTCGGCCAGCAGGTTGTAGGGCAGCACCGGCAGGTGCGTGGGCAGGGGCGCAAGCCCCAGGTCGATGGGCATTACTTGGTCCCGAATTGCTTGAGAAGTTGGTGGATGATCCAGGCATGCCCCTCGTAGAAGAGGTGCGGCCTGATCTCGCTGAGTGGCATGTAGAAGGCCTCGGCGGCATCGTCGGCGCCGGTGATCTCGGGCAGCTCGTAGCCCTGGGGCAGGACGTAGAGGTAGCCCTCGGTGATGATGTGCCCCCGCCGCGAGCGGTTGGGATCATCGAAGCGCACGCCGCCGCCGACCTGGAGCGCCGCCAGCCGATTGCGGGCGGCGATCACGAAGTCCGGAGTGGGCGGCGCCGGACGCCCCTGGCGCAGAGCGTCCTTGCAGGCCTCGAACCACGCGGCGTAGGCGGGGCGGTCGCTGCGGCCGATGAAGATCATCAGCTCCTCGACCGCCTCTCGCGGGGCGGCGTGGCGCGTGCGCTCGCCGGCATCGACGAAGCCGCCCGGCAGGGCGAGCAGCCCCTTGCCGTGGTCGCCGCCGCGACGGATGACGGCGACGTACTCACCGTCGGTGATGACGCAGTCGACGGCCTGGAAGGGCCCCGGGCCGTACTTCTTCAGGCAGCTGGCCTCGACGGCGGCCTCGGCCATCAGGCGCTGGTACTCGGGCTTGCCTCGGAAGTGCTTGAGGAACGCGATCGTCGGGCCGGGGACGAAAGCCCAGTCGAAGGCCTCGTTCCAGCCGTCGAAATTGACGCTGCCATTGAAGTAGGCGCGGCGGATAGCCGAGGCGTTCGACCCGCTGTCGCGAACCGGCACATAGTCCCACTCGGGGAACCAGCGCAGATAGTCGCTCGTGGCGTCGCGGATGTTCCCGACAAGAGCCACGCGCGGGTACATCGCGGTCGTCGAGCGGCGCACCATGTCGCGGACCGACAGGGCCCAGGCCTCGTCGTCGATGGGGTTGTCGTCGAGAGGCGTGTAGGTGACGCGGGCGGCGTCGGCGCCGAACCGCTCCTTCACGCACTGCTCGAAGACCTCGCGACGCTCCTCGTAGGTGAAGGGGTTGCGAGTGTCGCGGGCCACATTGGCCGAGCCGATGCCGATGGCGACGCGCTCGGCGACGCTCAGGGCGGCTTCGACATTTTCCAGGTGCCCGGCCTGAGCGCCTTGCAGACGGCCGATGAAGCCGGCGACGTCGTAGCGCTTGTTGGTCGAGCGGGCGAGAACCGTGCTCAAAGCTTGAGTTTCCTGTTGGGCTTGTCCAGCGAGGCTTCGCGCCGGTCGCTGCGGATGGTCCATTTGGCGAGCCCCGCGAGGCTCAGCTCGTAAGTCGCGCCCGGGCGCTCGACCCAGCCCGGCTTGGTCGCGGCGCCGAGGGCGTATTTGCGGCCGATCTCGGTGAGGGTCAGCTCGATGACGTCGAAGGCCACGAGGCCTTTGGCGATCTGCCGGCGGCCCCAGGCGATTGCGGCGCCCCAGCTGATGAAGTCGCGCTCGCGCTCTTGGAGGCCGCCGGCCTTATCCAGGTCGGCGACAGGCGTCCAACGCGCCCGGACCGTCGGGACCCTGCGGGTCTCCAACACCGTGGGCCCGCCTTCCGTTTCGATGTCGAGGTGGAACGTTGAAGTCATGAGAGACGGATATACCGGCACTCACGAAGTCGTCAAGCTTCAATGACGTCTTTTTACGTCACTCGTTCATTTCGATCGGCAGCTCGCTGTCGATCGGGAGGAACACGTCGAAGCGCGGCAACGCGCCGGCCGCCAGGGCCTTTACCTCGGCGTCGAAAACCGCGCCAAGGCTCTCCTTGCGGGTGATCTTCAGCCCCGCCGCCCGGGCCTTCTGGCGGATGATGTAGGCGAGCATCTCCCGCGAGAGCGCCAGGGTCTGATTGGGTGTCAGGCTTTCCAGGGACAGTTCGTGGTCGGCGCAGATGTCTTCAGGCTGCGTGGGCAGCTCTTCGGTAGCCATTACAGCTCCTTTGGGGTCGTCGAGGGGAATAGGAAGGCGTGGAGACGGCACCAGAAGAAGTGACGGCGGGTGGGCCCGTAGCCCGGCGCGCTGCCGCCCATGGCTGCGCAGTAGCAGCCATGGCTCTGGAGGCCGATGCAGTCCATGCAGTCGAAAACGGGCCACGCCAGCCGGCGCAGCCCGTGATCGAAGCGTGTGAGGAGGCCGAGCTTAGGCGGCTTCGACATCGCCCTCGGCCGGCTGGTAGAGGTTTCCGAAGTCGGCGTCCTTGACGATCTTCAGGATGCCGTCCTCCAGGACCAGCCAATCGCCGCGCACTGCGAAGCTGTCGGGGCCGGACTTGGACGGAACCGAAACCGTCTTGACCAGGGTCAGGGTGGCGCCCTTGCCGCCGCCCAGGGTCGGCAGGCGGTAGCTCTTCAGCCATTCGGGCCACTGGGCCTCCGGCTGGTTGTCATAGCGAAACGCCAGGGCGTTGGTGGGCTTGCGGGTATAGAGGCTCATACGGATGTCTTGGTCCTGGTCTGATAGGTCATGATGCCGGCCAGCGCCGCGTCGAAGTCAGCGAGGACGCGGTCGCGCAGGGCGGCCGGCAGATAGGGAGAAAGGCGGGCCCGGAATTCGGGGCCGTCCTTCACGTACATGCCGCCCAAGGGCGACTTGGTGCGCGCGCAGGCGCGCATGTTGACGATGCGGTCGCAGAACTTCGGCAGCGCCGCTTCGGGGGTCTTCTCGATCTTGGCGGCTTGCTGCTCGAAGCGTGCCGCCCGGTTCTGGGCGATGCCTTCGATCTCCTTCAGGCCCGTGACGCACCAGACGAGGTAGGCGATCCTTTCGCCGAACCGGCCGCGCACCAGGGCAAAGCGATCCTCGATCGGCAAATCGGGCCAGCAGTCCTCCAGCGTGTCATGCAGCCAGAGGACGGACAGAACCACCCAGTCGATGATCTCGGGCGCGATCTTTGCGAGTTCGCGGGCGTACTCGACGGCCTCGGCGAGGTGAACCTGATAGGGCTCCTCGCTGTCGCCGTAGAGTTGGGCGCCGTGGTGCAGGATCGCGAAGGTCCTGGCATCCTCCACGAGATGGCGGCCGTCGCTGTAGTAGACCCGTTGCTCACCCGTGTCCGGATCGAAGGCCTCCATCAACGGGATGCCAGTGATGTAGGAGGGCGGCAGGTGCTCGCCCGACTGGATGGAACCCCAGACCTCGCCGGTGCGCGCAACATGCTCGCGTTCCTCGGGCCTCAGCTTCCAGCAGAAGATGTGCTCGCCGTTGGCCGAATGTGTCCAGAGAGGGCGGATGTCAGGCCGATCGGGTCCGCCGACGTGCGTGGCGTTGAACCCGACGAAACGTACCGGATCAGCCATCAGATCAGCCCTTGGCCGATCTTGAAGGCCTCTTTGGCCTTCATCTTGGCGACCGCTTCGGGGCCGCACGTCAGGATGCGATTCAGCTCACTGGTCTCGCAGTGGTCGACCGAGATGCCCAGGTTCTCGGCCAGCCCCATCAGGGCGATCGAAACCCCGCCGATCTCCTGCGGCGTCTCGCCGACAGGGCGGCCGAAGACGTACTGGGCCAGATGGGTGACGTCCTCTAGCGTCAGCCCTTGGGTCTGGAGCAACTCCAGGGCCTCTTCACCAAAGCGCAGCGCCCTGGTGCGCCGGACCAGCGCCGGGTCGCCGAACGTATCGGCAGCCCAGCCCAGGACCTTGGCTTGCCGCTCGTCGCGGCGTTCGTGGACGATTTGGATGTAGCTCAACCCTTCACACAGACCACTTGCTTGATGATGTGGACGACGTCCACGAGGTCGGCCTGGGCGGCCATGACGGCGTCGATGTCCTTGTAGGCCAGCGGGATTTCGTCGATGACGCCCGCGTCCTTGCGGCAGGCCACGCCCTGGGTCGCGGCGATCTGGTCCTCGACCGTGAACTGCGCCTTGGCCTGAGTGCGAGACATGCGCCGGCCCGCGCCGTGGCTGCACGAGCAGAAGCTGTCTGCGTTGCCCTTGCCGCGCACGATGTACGACTTGGCGCCCATCGAGCCGGGAATGATGCCCAGCTCACCGGCCTGGGCCGAGACCGCGCCCTTGCGGGTCACGTAGACCTCCGCGCCGAAATGGGTCTCCTTCTGGACGTAGTTGTGGTGGCAGTTGACCGCCTCCTTGTCCGTCTTGAAGGGCGGCAGGCCGCTCTCGCGCATGGCCTGGAGCACCCGGATCAGCATCATCTCGCGATTGATCTTGGCGAAGTCCTGGGCCCAGCCGACGGCCTCGACGTAGTCGGCGAACTCCGGCTCGCCCTCCTCAAGCCACGCGAGGTCCTTGTTGAGCGGCTTCTGGCCGTCACGGCGCAGCATCAGCTCCTTGGCCTTGTTGATGAAGGTCTTGCCGATCTCGTTGCCGACGCCGCGCGAGCCGCTGTGGACCATGACCCAAACGCGCTGGCTGTCCTTGGCCGGAGACTCCTCGTGCTCGACGCACACTTCGATGAAGTGGTTGCCGCCGCCGAGCGTGCCCAGCTGCGTGACGTTGTTGGACGACGCCAGCGAGGGGTACTTCTCGCAGAGCCGCTCGAAGCGCTTCTCCAGGCCCTTGCCGACCCAGGCGTTGACGATCGAGTTGGGGATGCCCATGCGCCCCGGCTCTTGCCAGGAGCCATGGACGCCCGGCCCGCCGTGCGGAACCGCATGCTCGATCCTGGAGCGCAGGTCCTCCAGGCTGTCGGGCAGATCGGAGGCGGTGAGGCTCGTGCGCACCGCGACCATGCCGCAGCCGATGTCGACGCCCACGGCGGCGGGGATGATAGCGCCCCGCGTCGGGATGACCGACCCCACCGTCGCGCCAGCGCCCATGTGGACATCCGGCATCACGGCGATGTGGCTATGGATGAAGGGCAGGCCAGCCGCTTCGTGGGTTTGCTGCTGGGCGGCGTGCTCGAACTCCACGCCTTGAGTCCAGGCGCGGATGCGTCCGCCGTACCAGCCGGTGATCTCCTCCATGGTCAGGCCAGGATTTCGCGGATGGCGTCGGCCTGGGCCATGGCGCCCAGCTTTTCCACCGCGTCGCGCCCGGTCAGGCCGTCGAGGAACTCGGCGGTGTCGGCCAGGATGGCGCGCAGGGTCGCGGGGGTGGTGGCGACGGCGGCTTCGGTGGTCGTGGCGATGGTCATGAGATCAGGCCTTTCCTTGGGCGATCATCCAGCGCGGGATGATGTTGTTAAGGAGATCGTCCACGTCGGGGACGAGCTTGGTGAGGGAGTCGCCGCTCATCTGGAGCGTGGCCTTGATGGTCGCGGCGGTGTTCGTGGCGCCGATCAGGGTCCGTAGACGCCCCTGGACGACGCTGGCTTCGATCGTGTCGGTGATGCTTTCGCTGACGGCGTGGAGCACCAGCTGGTTGAGCCGCAGCTCCCGGAGCGCGGTGTCGATCTGCTTCTCGGCTTCCTGCGCCAGGGTGATCGCCTGGACGAGGAGGTCCCGGGCGTTCTCCAGCATCTGCTTGTAGTAGTCCGGCTTGGGGGCGCGCCCCAGGCCGAAGAGGCCTTTGCGGGGGTTGGAGTAGGCCTCCCGTGTTTCCGAACCCCAATGGGTGGCGTTGGCCGTGCTCATCAGGGTGTTGATCTTGGTCTGCTTGCCGGCAACCTCGGCCAGCGCCTCCAGGGACTTCTCACCGAAGCTCATCCGGGCGGCCGTGTCAGCCTTCAGGAAGCGGTCGATGCGATTGCGCAAGCGCTGATCGGCGCCCGTCGCGGGGTCTAGCTGGGAGGCCCACGCCGCCATGGCTTCGACCCGAGGGTCCTGGTCCACGATCGGCGAGGTCGCCACAAGCTTTTGAACGGCGCGCTGCCTGGGGCTCAGCTCGATCTCGGCGACCTTGCCCACGCCCAGCTGGTAGTGGTCGATGGTCGCCGGCTTGCTGCGCGGCGGGGCGTCGAAAACCACGCCGCCGGCTGCTGGCTTCTTCTTGGGCAAGTCGATCTCGCTCAGGGTCGCCTCCAACAGCACGTGGACGGGGTTTTGGCAGAGCTGCCAATGGGTGAAGGTGACGACCCGCCCGTCGGTCAGCTGGACAGTGACATCGCGGGTCGTCGGGTCGGTCGTGGCCGCCAACACCTGGGGAGCGGCGCGGGCGGCCCCGGCCATCAATCGATGACCACGTTCGGGCCGTAGTAGTGGACGAAGTCCTCCAGGCCGTAGCCCTCGAAGCCCTTGCCGACGGCGTTGAACTTCCACTCGCCGCCCACCAGGATCAGCGAGCCCAGCTGCATCGCCGTGGCGATCGACAGGTCGTCGTCGTTGGTCAGGTCGAAGCGCGCGACTTCATCGCCGGCCACCGGGCGGACCTGCGGCTTGCCGTTCTCGTCGGTGATGGTCTCGGTCAGGATCGTGCCGTCGGCGTTGCGCACGCCCTTGCAGATGCGGATGTAGGCGTCGTTGACCTGCCCGAAGTTCTGCTTGCGCGCGACGAACTCATCGATCGTCACGATGAAGGCGATCTCGGTGGCGTCGGGGTTGATCTTCAGCAGATCGACGGCGAGGCGCTCGTCATCCCCCTTGGTGTTGCCGACCTGGGCGTCGCCGGCGTGCCAGACCCCGCCGCACGGGCTGCGGGTCTGATTGTAGAAGACGAAGTAGGCCGCGTCGGGCGTGGGGTCGTCGAGCAGGACGGCCTTGCCGGTGGTCGGGTCGGGCTTGCAGATGAAGGCCGAGCCGTCGAGGTCGAACTTCTGGTTGCCCGGCGGCTCCCAGCCCAGGCCGATGACGTACAGGTCGCACTCACCGGCTTCCTTCTTGAGGGTCAGCTTCTGACCCTTCTTCAGCGAAACGCTCATTGGATGTCCTTGGGAATTGGCGGCCGGGAAGTCCCCTCCCCGGTCGGCGGGATCAGATGGAGGCGGCGATGCCGGAGGCTTGGGCGGAGGCCTTGGCTTCAGCCCGCTTTTCGAGGATCGAGGTGATCAGGGCGGCCACCAGGAGGCCGGCGCCGATCAGGCCGGTGACGACCTCGGGCACCTCGACGATCGGCGAGATCAGCATCAGCGCAGCCAGGGCGATGATGGCCCAGAAGGCGCCGTGTTCGAGGTGAGGGAACTCGGCCAGGGTGTCGCGGTCGACGGCCAGCTGGGTCAGCTCACGGACCGCCAGGGCGCCGATGCCAAGGCCCACGGTCACCCAGATCAGGTTCGTGGTGATCGCGAAGGCGCCGATGACGCCGTCGAACGAGAAGCTGGCGTCCAGGACTTCCAGATAGATGAAGCCGCCGATCGAGGCCTTGATGATCTTGCCCGCCGCGCTGCCGCCGCCGCCGACCACGGTGGCGAAGTTCTTGACCAGCAGGAAGGTGATCAGACCGGCGATGCCCGAGAGCACGAAGCCCAGCTGCTGGGCGGCCGGCAGAGCCACGGCGATGCCCACCAGGGTCGTCAGGGTGATCAGGACTTCGACCGACGTGCCCAGGCCCAGCTTGGCCAGGACCTTCTCGATCGGCGCGATCCAGTGCTCTTCCTTCTCGGCGTTGATGAAGTGCTCCAGGCCGACCTTGGCCAGGAAGACGCCGCCGAACGCCGCGATCATGTAGTGGACGCTCTCCAGGTGATGGGCGTAGGCGTGCTCATCGTTGAAGGCCAGCGCGAGCGCGTCCTGCGGCCACATGCGTCCGAAGATGGCGACGATCAGCACCGGGAAGGCCAGACGCATCAGGCCGACGGCGATCAGCATGCCCCAGACCATGAAGCGCTTGCGCCACTTCTCGTCCCAGCCCTTGAGAATCTTGGCGTTCACGACGGCGTTGTCGAACGACAGGCTGATCTCCAGCGCCGCCAGGACGAAGACGTTGAACGCCATGTAGGCGCCGGCGAAGTAGCCGGCCGCGCCCACGCCGGCCGCCAGGGCGATCAGCGGGGGGGTGAAGTAGGACATGAGGGATCGTTGAGCGCCCATGGGGCCCTCCTTTCAGTCTGAATTGTGGGTGGGAAAGGCTGCGCGCTGGCCGATCAGGCCGCGCCGTGCGCCTTCAGGAAGTCGACGAATTCGTCCGAGACCAGCTCTTCGTACATGACCTCGTCGGGCAGGTTGAAGCTGCTGAGCGCGATGTGGCCGCAGTTGTCGAATTCCTTGGCCAGGGCCTCCAGCCTGGAGAAGTCAGCCCCGCCGACGCCGATGAGCTGGAAGTAGACCGGCTTGCCGCGCGCGGCCCGCAGGACCTCCGACGCCCGGTCTCCGAAATCAGGCGTGCCGTCGGTGAAGAACAGGACGATCGACAGGGTGTTGTCGATGACGCCCTTCTTGCCCCCGAAGCCGAACATGCCCTTGGAGCCGCCCTTCTCAGCGAAGAGGAAGTCGATCACGGCCTTCAGGGCGCGATCGTAGCGGGTCGAGCCCTGGGTGTTGTAGCCGCCGGCCACCAGCTTCCTGGCGACATACGAGCCGTAGTCCTCGACCGTCTGGGTCGGCGCCTGCTGGACGTTGTCGTCGAAGGTGAAGGCGTCGACATTGCCGTCGTCGTCGAACTTGAGCGCCACGCCGAGCACTTGGTCGGCGGCCTTCTGGAGATCGCCGCCGCTGATGATCCGCGCCATCGAGCCGGAGACGTCATAGACGGCCACGACGCGGGACGGCGGGACGCTCACGACGCCCTTCTTCTTGAGCGACAGGCCGACCTTCTCGGCCTTTTCCTTTACGAGGCTGAGCCCCATGGTCGTTCCTTACTGCTGGAGACGCGCGGCCAGTTGCTGGGTCAGCGCTTCGAGTTGCGGTTGGTCGGCGGCGATCCGGGCCTGGGTGGCCTTGCGGACGCCGTCGATGTCGTCGAGGGCCTTGATGGTCGAGGCCTGGATGGTCTTGAGGGTGTCGAGCGAGTAGTTGGCCCGCCCGGCGCTGGCGGCGACGGCCACGGCCGTGGTGCCCAGCAGCTCGGCGTTTCGCAGCGCCGCCTTCTCGTTCAGATCGCGGATGGACTCGCCGAAGTCGTTGTTCTTCTTCGTCTCCAGCGCCAGGATGTAGAGGTTGAACGTCCCGATCAGGTTCGGGATGGTCTCGCCCTTGATCCCGTTGAACTGCCGGATCAGCGAGGTCGTCGCCTCCGTCAGCATCTGGATTTGAGCCGACTGGTTGGCCACCAGCACGCGGGTGTTGCGCATGTTGGAGACTTCGACCTTGGCCGCGTCGAGCACCGACAGGCGCTCGCGGTAGGACATCACGGCCATCGGGTCGGCGGATGCGTCCGACGGCGCCATGCTGGCTTCCTCCGCCGCGATCTGGCGCTCCAGTTCATCGGCCTCGCCGCCGATGCGCACGTAACGCTCGGCATTCGCCTTGGCCAGCTGCTCCAGCTGCGGGAGCCGCTGATGCAGCTTGGCGATGCGCAGGTCGATCTCGCGGACGAGTTGCTCGACCTGGGACTCGACCGAGGTGAAGTGGTTCTTCACCTCCTGGGTCTTGCGGCGGAAGAGGCCGAAGATACCGCCCTTGGCGAAGGTCGTCGGGTCCAGCTCGCGGGCCAGAACCAGCAGCTTGCCTAGGTCAGAGCCCAGCTCGTCCATGTCGGCGCCGCGCACGGCGCCGGCGATCTTGGAGGTGATCTCGGTGGCGCCCTTGACGTGCGACGACGACAGGGCGGTGACCGATGCGAGGGTGAGCGCCCGGGGAGCCGAGGCCGACCCGCTGAGCACCAGCTCGTTGACGCGGACGATGTCAGCGACCGGCAGCGAGGGCTTGTGCGTGAACTCGATCGCGCCCATCAGGCCGCGCCCTTACGCGAGGCGTTCTGGACGCGTTGCAGGCCTTGCACCTCGGCGCGCAGCTGATCGGAGAGGCGCCGGGCGATCTCGCGCACGGAAACCGAGACGCCCCCGCCGAGCCCTGCGACCTGGGCGCATTCATCGGCCCAGCCCTGCACGGCTTCGAGGAAATGAGAAGTTGCGGCGTCACCGGCCGCGAGGGCTGCGCGCTGGGCCTCCTCGGCGCTCGCATAGAGGCTGAGCTTCGGGGAGGCTTCGGCGGTGGGCACAAGGCCTAGATGCGGTGCGTAGGCCGTGGCGGCCATGGGTGTCTCCTAAACGAATGCCGGCTAACTACGGCACTCGCTAAGAGACGTCAAGTCTATGTCGTCATTTCACGACACACGGGGCCTTGCCGCCATGACCTGCGCAGCCATCAAGGCTTCACGCGCCAGGAAGGCGACCTCTTCCTGGTCCCAGCAGACGCTCTTGCGCAACGCGTCCTCGACCTCTTCGTGGCGGCGCATTTCCTCGACCATCTCCTTCGACCAGCACAGCCACGATCCCCGTGTCCTGCAATAGGTCAGCCGGTGGATGCAGATCGACTTGTTCCCCCCGGTGTCGAGCGCAATCGACACTCGGGCGTGGGCCAGAAACCTGATGCGCCCGCTTATCGTCGGACACACGCCTTGGGCCGCTTCGACCCTATGGCCCTGCGCCGGCTGCGGATCGCGGGCCAGTTCTAGCCCGTCATCTGTGTCGCACATCCCCACACTCACTAAACGCCGCCACAAGGCGGACTGTTGTTTACTGTTCGGCTTGGTCACTGCTCCCTCCGACGGCGTCCTACTGACGCCCGTGCGGAAGAAGTGCCCCATGACCGCGCCAAAAACGGTCGTAGACCGCCGGCACTCGTACTCCTCGAATGCGGCCCAATGTCGCGCCGCCAAGCTCTGCCATTTCACATGCACCAATGATGCTCAAGGTTGAACCGTTTATGAATTTCGCGAAGGACACATTGCTTCGTTCGCCTGACATGAACCGCAGTTTAGGTCGATACAAACGCAACATGATGTGGATGCCTATACGTGAACACCGCTATATGTAGATGCGCGCTACCGCACGCTTATCCACAGCGCAGCTGCACCAATCCGTGAGCAACCGGTGTCCGTGCATTTTTACACACTTAAAGCAGCGTTAGCCGAGTTCGCCGAAACGCAATCCGATCCAACGCGTTGACAGCCAGCACTCATGGCGCTATGGCGCAAGTGTCGTAATTTCGCGACACACAAGGAACCTCCAATGAAGAACACCTGGATCGCGGTCAGCCTGCTCTCGGCGCTTGCTCTCGCCGGCTGCACCGACCACCGCCGCACCGAGACCATCACCGTGACCAAGGCCGAAAGGGTTTGCAGCGGCGGCGAAAAGGGCGACTGCAAGTATCTGGTGTTCACCACCGGCACGACCTACGAGAACACCGACAACAGCTGGTACGGCAAGACGGACAGCTCCGACCTGCATGGTCACCTGATCCCGGGCCACAGCTACAAGGTCGAGGTGATCGGCAAGCGCAACACCATGTGGTCGCAGTACCCGAACATCCTGGCCATCGATTCCGAGGTTGCTCGCCTGCCGGTCGCCGCCGCCATCTAGCGCCGTGTGCGCAACGGCCGCGTCGGCGTGCCTGGGCTAGGGCCGTAATGGAACACGATCCGCCCCGCGCAGCCTTTGGCAGGGCATCGCGGGGCTCGATCAGCAAGGCTGAAGTCGGCGCCGAACTTCTTGATGATGGCGTCCAGGTCGACGGGCTTGAAAAACCCGCACGTCGCGCACAGCGCGTTGCAGACCGCCGTCGCAGCCTTCAGGTTGCCCACGGTTTCGGCGTAGCGCGGCAGGTAGGCGGGGTTCTTTCCCATGAGCCCTTCCATAAATGTTCTCATTTCGTTCCGATAGTCCGGACGTGTAAATTTCGACCGAATGCCTGACATCAGGTGTTGACAGCCGGCGCAGACAACCCTACACCTCCGTCAACGCCGCAGGGAGACCTCGACATGACCGACGCCGCCGCTGAACAGTTCGCCTTTCTTCGCTCGGGTCTGAGCGAAAAGCCGCACGGCGGTCTGCGCTACTTCCACGACGGCATGCGGAACCTGGAGGCCTACGAGGCCGATCCGGTCATCACCCAGACCGAGTTCAAGGAGCTGCGCAGCGACTTCAACCGCGCCCTCGACGCGGCCTGGAAGAACCTGATCAGCGAGCCCTTCACCTATAATGGCCGCAGCGCTTCCCTGTCCGAGGAGGAGAAGAACCTCGCCTGGGACACCGCGCACCCCGAGTGCCACACGCTGGCCGGCAAACTGAAGAAGGTCGAGAAGGCCACGAAGGCCCAGGGCGTCATGCGCGACACGATGCTGAAGCTCCTGCGCGACGCCGAGCCGCTCGTCGAGCGCGTCAACGCCTTGAAGGCAAAGGTCGGCAAGCGCGCACCCAAGCCGACCAAGACGTCGATCGCCCGGGAAGAGCGCGAGGCCAAGGCCATGACCTGCCAATGCTGCGGCCGAGGCATCCTGGCCGAGACCGGCGAGATCGCCCACCACGGCTACGAGCGCCCCGGCCTTGGCTGGCAGACGAAGTCGTGCTTTGGCGCCCTGGCCCTCCCGTTCGAGGTGTCGCGCGATCGCCTGGGCGAACACATCGACACCCTGCGCGAGCAGCGCCTTCACGAGAAGGCGAGCCTGAAGCAGGTCATCGCTGAAGAGGGGTCGCTGATCTGGGCCTTCGTCGACCAGAGCACCCGCAAGCGCTCCTGGGACAAGGGCGAGACGGTCTTCCACCCGGTGACGCGCGATACCTTCGACGCCGTCGCGGCCGCCACGGCCGCGATCCGATACAAGGGCGACGCGACGACCTACGACGTCCTGAAGGAGAAGCGTATCGGCGACATCGAAGCCGAAATCCGCAACCTGACGGCCTACATCGACATCCAGCAGGGCCGCTTCGACGCCTGGAAGGGCCCGACCCACAAGCGGGTCAACAAGGAATGGGTGGCTCTCTGAGCCGCCCCAGCTACCGCCGGGCTCTCCTATGGATCGCCCGGAACGACGACACCTGCTGGCTGGACGACGCGCGTCCGATCATCAGCGTCACCACCGCCCTCGTCGCCGACCTGTTCGGCAAGACCGATGAAGACGTCGTGCGCGATCTGCGCCGCACCGTCGAGAAGGAGAAAGCCCGATGAGCGACCTGAAGGTCTACACCGTCGCGATCACGCACCCGAACATCCGCACGCCTCAACGGCAGGCCGATGCGATGGTCGCTGCGACGTCCCAGGCGAAGGCCGGCGAGCTGCTGGGCTGCACCGCGCGCCACATCGCCACCTATGGCAGCAACCTCTACAAGGGCAAAGCCTACGATCTGGCGATGTCGGAGCCGGGCACGGTGTTCGTGGCCAAGTCGATCGTGTCGTCGGAGTTCATCCGCATGGCCGACCTGGATAAGCGCACCGATCCGTCGGTGGACGACAGCGCGCTCTTCATCGACTGCACCGAGGACTACGACGACCTCCACGGCAAGACGATCACAAGCCCGGCCTTCGGCGCCATCCAGTTCTCGCGCGTCTCGGGTCGCGAGAACCTCTTCATGGTCGACTATCCGCAGGACCACTACATCACGGTGACGATCTCCACCGCTACCCTGCGGCGCAACCTCTCCAACGACTGGCCGCACGCTGACAAGGACCTGATCGAGGTTCGCATGAGCGCGGTGCAGTGGGCCGAGTTCATCTCCTCGCCCAACTCGACGGCCACGCCCTGCACCCTGGCCCACTACGTCGATCCCAAGACCGGCGAGATGCGGACCCCGCGCCTGCCCGACGAGCATGTCGGCACCACCGCGACCTTCGCAAAGGAGGTCCGCAACACTGCTGAGAAAGCCGCAAGCATGCTCGACGAGGCCATGCTTATCGCCAAGGCCATGTCCGAGGGGCCTCTCAAGAAAGGCGACCTGGGCCGCCTGATCGCTGCGCTGAACAGCGCCCAGTCGTCCATGACGTCCAGCATGGGCTTCGTGGTCGAGCAGGCCGAGGAGGCGATCGAAGCAGCGTCCGGCAAGGCGCGCGCCGAGTTCGACGCCCACGTCGATTTCGCCATGCAGCGCCTGGGTGAGCGCGCCCTGGGCGAGCGGCTGAACGCTGCTCTGGAGTCGGGCGTCGATATCAAGCTCCTGGGATCGAGCCTGATGGGCGCGGCCATGCCGGAGGAAGAGGCTTGAGCGCGCCCTTCGCCTACATCCCCGGCTTCCTCAGCGAAGCCGAAGGGGCGATCGCCCATCAGCGGCTGACCCTGGAGCTGGACTGGCTGAGGGTCACCCGTCGGTTCGAGTATTGGACCAACACCTTCGACCGTCCGTACACCTACGGCTCGGGCGCGGGCCTGCGCACCTATGAGGCCCAAAAGGCGCATGGCGTCGTAGACGTGATCCGCGAGCGGCTCGCCGACGCCCACGGCGTCTTCCTGGAGGGCTGCTTCCTCAACCGCTACAAGGATGGCTCCGACGCCCTGGGCTGGCACGCCGATGACGATCCGGCGATCGACCACACCCGCCCGATCGCCGTGATCACCATCGGCGCCGGCCGCGATATCCGCATCAAGGCCCAGGAGAAGGGCTCCCACCCCGTGGTGCAGTTCTTGGAGCCGGGCAGCCTGCTGCTGATGAACCCGGGCATGCAGCAGACGCACTTCCACGACATCCCGGCCGTGAAGGACCGGGATATCGGGCCGCGCATCTCCCTCACCTACCGAGGCCTTGTCGCCTGATGCCCGTCCTGGCCCACAAGGAGCCTTGCCCCAAGTGCCCCTGGCGGCGTGGCGCCGCCCCCGGCTACCTCGGGGCTTCCTCGCCCGAGGAGTTCCTCGCGACGACCCTAGCGGAAGTCCATATGCCCTGCCACCTGACCGTGGACTATGAGCGCCCTGACTGGCGCGACCAGATCGAGAACGCGCCGTTCTGCGCCGGCTCCCTCACCTTCATGAAGAACCTCTGCAAGCTGCCGCGAGACCCGTACCTGAGTGAGGCCAGGGCCCAGGTGGCGGCTGATCATGCTGCGGTGTTCAGCCGGCCCGAGCAGTTCCTCGCCCATCATTCCTGACACTATGTGTTGACCACCGTCACTTGATCGCGTAGGTCCTTTTCGTCCGCGACGAGGAGGTCCCATGTTCGACGAAGACGCCTACCAGGAACTGCTTGAGCGCCCCCTGCCCGGCTGCTCGCCCTTGGCCGCCGCCGAGGATGCGTCCTTCGATGAGGACGCCGCGTGGGAAGAGCTGTCGCGGCCAGAGCCGCGCACGTCCCAGACCACGATCACCTGCGAGGTCTACCCGACGTCGCAGGCCCACTTCCTCAAGCGCGTCGCTGCGTTCACCGCCATGGCCAACCGGCACGGGCAGGAGGTCGCTATCGTCGGCCGGCGCGACGCTCTAGTCTCCAAGCCCCAATGGAACGGCCGTCCGCGCAAGGTCGCGGTCATCTTCTTCGACGTCTCGATCCCGCCCTATGTCGGCGTCAACGGCCGCATCGCCGGCCACTTCGAGCGGACCGAGACCGGCGACAGCTGCTACATTCACGTGTTCGACGAGGCGTACCGGGCCCAGGTCGAAACGCTGCAAACTCGAATGGGCGATTGCGACCACTGCGGCCACAGGCGCCGGCGCAACAACACCTTTGTCTGCGTCGATCCGGCAGGCGTCGTGCGCCTTGTCGGGAGCGACTGCTTGAAGGACTACCTTGGGATCGACCCGGCTTTCGCGCTGGCCAGCGCCGGCATGCTCAGGGAGCTGAAGGCTGAGGCCGAAGAATGGGAGCGCTGCGCACGTGGCGTCCCCCTGGTCGACCTGGAGGAGGCCGTCCGCGCCGCCTATCGGGTGGCCAAGAAGAACGGCGGCTACAACAAGGACGAGGGCCCGCGCATGCGCACCGAGCTGCGTGCGCTGCTTCTGGGAGGCATCGACAAGGAGACGCAGGAAATCCGGCGGGCCTATGCCGACTATCATCCCGAACTCGATGTCCAGGCCCTGGCCGACTACGTGGACGATGCCGAAGGCGACTTCGGCTCGAACCTGCGCGTGGCGTTCAGCCAGACCCTGGTGGCCGAAACGCGCCTGGGTCTGATCCTCGCCGGTGTCGGGCTGTTCGTCGGCCGGTCGATGAAGCGCGCCAGGGACGCTGAGCTGGCCAAATCCCTCCCGCCGGCCAAATGGGTCGAGGCCGAACCTAAGACGCGGATCGACCTCGTCGGCACCGTCCTGCGCACCACCCCCTACTCGTCGGAGTACGGTGGCGGCGTCATCATCGTCACCCGGTGTGAGGGCGGCGAGAACCTGCTGCACTTCAGCTCCGCCCGAGTGGTCCCCGACGCCGGCAAGCGTTATGCTGTGCGGGCTACCGTGAAGCGTCACGAGCACGATAAGAGGTCGGGTGATCCGGTCACCCATGTGAGCCGGGCGATTTACACCCTGATGGAGCCCTGATGGCCGACAAGGACGCGATCTACGCGGCGATGGACCGTGGCGACACCATGGCGTCGATCGCCCGCGAACATGGGCTGCACCTCTCGCGGGTCTACCAGCTGCGCGACTCCAGGCACCGGAACACGCCCGGCGGCCGACCGGCTACCGTCACCCCCGAGGCCGTTGTCGCGGCGATCCGCAGCGGCTCGACGCAGAAGGCCGCCGCTGCGGCCCTCGGCGTCACCCAAGGCCGCATCTCGCAAATTCTCGCAGAGCATGCGCCGGACTTGCTCAAGTCCGCCGTGTCGCACGACGCCGAGACCCTCGCCGCCGTGGCCGAGTGCGCCTCCAAGGCCCAAGCGGCAGCCCGCCTGGGCATCACACCGGCGACGCTGAGCCGCCGGCTGAAACGTCTGTCGGAAAAATCTAACGCTGAGTGACGTCATTTTCTGACATACGCCGTTGACGTCGGCACTGGACCATGCTCAATGTCGGGAAATTCCGACACACAGGAGGTCCAGGCATGAAGCTAGTCCGCCACGTCAAATCCGGCCGCGTCTACGAAGTCGTCACCAACAGCGTCGAGGAGCGTGACCTCGCTCCGAAGGTCACCTACCGCTCCCTGAAGACCGGCGTCTCGTTCAACCGCGATGCTGCGGAGTTCGCTGACGGCCGCTTCGAGACGATCTATGACGTCCCCGAGCCGGCGCACCGCGACTTCGCCGTCACCTTCCAGGACGGTCGTGTCGTCCGCGTGGGCGGCCCCACCATCCACGACGCCCTGCGCATCTTCGGCTACGACGCCGACCAAGTCGTCGCCTACCGCGAGAACGACTACCTCTACGCGGTGGCCGCCTGATGAGCGCGCAAGGCATCATGGAGCTGCTGCGCCGCAGCGCTCACGCCCTGGGCGTCGACGCCATCGTCGTTTACGAGGTCGACGGCCTTCGAACCCGCGCCTCTCTGATGGACGGCTTCAAGCAAACGCCGGTCGATCGCCACGAGGACGACGGCCCCGGGCTCTATGCCGGCCCCGTCACCGAGGCTGACCTGCGCGCTGCGCTGCGCCGGCATCATGACTGGCACCTGGGGCAGACGCAGCCGGCCGACCACGGCATCGTCCTGGCCGACGCCTATGCGGAGAGCCAGCTGTGCAGCAGCACCGTCAAGGCTCTGGCCCGCCCTGTCACGCCGCGCGCGACGGTCGCCCCGACGCTCTACGGCCGGCTAAAGCGCGCCGAGGAAGCGGTGAACCGCTCGCCGGACCTCAACGCCGAGCGCGACCAGTTGGCGGCCCTGCTGCCTGAGCTGCGCGCCGTGGTCGCGCAGGTGCTGCCGCTCGGCGCAGGCCTCCCTCGCGAGCGTCTCCAGGCCCTTCGTGACGATGTCCAGGCGATCGCCGCCGGCATCGGCCCTCTGGGCGACCCGGGCGGCCCGCTCGCGGGCTGGAGCCTCTCCCTCGCCGTCCTTGCGGGGCTTCTCGACGAGACGCTGCGCAAGGCCCCGGCCTCGTGATCTACCCCTTCACCTACGACGACCTGGACATGGCGATGCGGGACGGCAGCGGACATCTCGTCTGCTACTTTGTCCGACCTCCGCATCGCTACGACCAGGACGTGCTTTCCGCCGGGCTGGAGGCGGTCTCCAAGGCCAAGGCCGGCGCCCACCTCGACAAGAAGGCCTTCGCGGCGATGCTGGCCTTCGCGCCGACGCCCTGGGCCGACGGGCGCGATGCCAAGCACTTCGGCTACGTCGTCGACGCCACCGGCGCCCCGATCTTCCACACCTACTCCACGCGCGGCTCGGCCAACGTCGAGGCCCATGTCCGCGACGAACTTGTCGCCCTCGTCAATCTGACGGCCAACATCCTCTAACCCCGAAATCCCCATGACCATCACCGTGCTCAAAGAGCACCCCGCGAAGACCTGGAAGCTCCGGACCTTCACGAACGACGCCGGCCAACGCGAAATCATCGTCGGCTACCAAGACAGCTGGCGTCATCGCGACGCCGTTGAAGTCGAGAACTTCGCCTTCGAGGCCTCGCTGCGGTTCAAGACCTATGGGCGCGGCCGAAGCGCCGTGACCTACACCCTGGAGAACCGCCAGGGCGGGCAGGACTTCCAGACTGGCGGCAAGGCCGTCCTGGGCATCTTCAAGGGCCTGGAGCGTGGCGACCTGACGCTCGAACCGGACGGCTGGCTCACCGGTGCCTGGATTTTCCAAAAGCAGGGGCAGGAGGTCTACCTCCATCCCTACGACCGCAAGTCAGGGAAGGCGGTGTTCGTCCTGTGACCCACGCCACCACCCTGCGTTCGATCCTGGCCGACCTGCCGGGCCGCTTCCTGCTCTGGACGCGCTGGACCCTGTACCCGATGTACGTGGGCCTCTACGTCGCGATGCTGATCTACGCCTACAAGTTCGCCGAGGAGCTGTGGCACCTCGCGAGCCACGCCACCGAGATGACCAGCGTGGACATCGTCCTGGCGGTCCTGGGCCTGATCGACGTCGTCATGATCGGCCAGCTGATCTTCAGCCAGATGGCCGGCGGCTACTCGATCTTCGTGCGCGACATCTCCCATGACCCGGTCCGGCCGCGCAGCCTCAACGGCCTGACGACGACCAGCCAGAAGAGCAAGCTCGGCCAGAGCCTGATCTCGATCGCCATCATCTACCTGCTGAAGGACTACTTCGAGGACGCCGACTGGTCCTCGATCTGCAAGCACCTCGCCATCATCGCGGGTTTCATCGTCGCCTCGCTCAGCTTCGGGCTGATCAACATGGTGACGCCCCACGACCACACTCCCTCGGAACACTGATCCCATGACCATGAAGAAGAAGCTGCTGGGCGCTTGCGCCCTGGCGATGACCTATGGCCTGACGCTGGCTGCCGTTTCGGCCTGCTCGGACGTCAACCAGCACCGACAGCACCGCCAAGAGGTGCAGCTGCGCCACTTCCACGATGGCCGCGTGGGCTACGTCGACAACACCGGCCTCTGGTGGTGGCAGACGAGCAGCGGCTGGGCCCGAGGCGACCAGCCGTCCGAAGCCGACGTTCAGGCGGCCCAGGTGGAAGACGCCGTCGTCGCCCAGTCCGAGACTGGCGTCCCCTCAGGCGACACCATGTCGCCGGCCGAAGCCTCGGCCGAGATTGG
This sequence comes from Caulobacter sp. GW821-FHT10A10, assembly GCF_059415745.1. Classification (NCBI taxonomy): domain Bacteria; kingdom Pseudomonadati; phylum Pseudomonadota; class Alphaproteobacteria; order Caulobacterales; family Caulobacteraceae; genus Caulobacter; species Caulobacter sp. GW821-FHT10A10. The sequence continues at coordinate 373,552 of NZ_JBWKNV010000006.1, forward strand.
CGGCGGCGACAGCGCCTCCTTCGCCGGCCCGTCCGACAGCTCGCCCGCCGTCGACTCCAGCGCCGACAGCGGCTCGTTCGGCGGCGGCGACACTGGCGGTGGCGGTGATGCGGGCGGCGGCGGCGGCGGCGGGGACGGCGCCTGATGGCTGGGAAGCCCTACTGCGAGGCCGACATGGTCCGCCGCGAAAGCGTCATGCTCGCCGCCGGCATCAAGTTCGCCACCTACCGCGTGCGGACCCCTGGCAAGGACGCGGATGATCCCGCGTCCTGGAGCACTCGCCAGTTCCACATGACCTACATCCCCACCAGTGAGGCGGGAGGTCATTCGATGGCGAGCACCGGCGAGGTCGTGATCTGCGCCATGCTCGACGAAGACGCCCTGCCGATCCTGCGCTCGGCCGTGCAGTCTGCCGAATGGAACCGTGACAGCGGCGGCGGCATGACCAGCTCGATCGTCCTGGGCGAGCACGACGCCCACGTCTATCCCGACAACACCGGCTACCTGAACATCCAGATCAGGAAAGGCGAGCAGGTCCTGGGCCTCATGGGACTGAACATGGCCTCGCTCTTCCTGACGATGGCCACGCGCTCGATCGCCGCGCACGCGCCGCCGGCCCATACGCCGCAGGAGGATGGCGGATGGGTGTGAAGGACGATCCGAAGTCGGTGATCAAGGCCGCCGACGCCAAGGCGCTCTTGGACCGCCACGGCGCCCAGGCCGTCGTGATCCTGCTGGTCCGAAAGGACGGCGTCATCGACTCCGCCACCTACGGCCACGACCAGGGCGCCTGCGATGTCATCGCGCGCTGGCGTGACGGGCTGATGGGCAGCCTGCCGCGCGCGCCGTTCCAGACGTGGTTCGGCTGGGGCAACGGCGGCAAGCCCAAGCGCCTGAGCCCGCAATCCTTCGAGGCTCTGACGCCCAACCAGCAGACCTTCGTCGCACGCAACACCCACCCGGCCGCCGAGGGCGGCGTCTCCCTCAGGAAGGATTGAATCTTGAAGCAGCGCCAGCCCCTCGACGTCGACGCCGCCCTGGCGATGGCCCGCCAAGGCATTTCGACCCGGCAGATTTCTGAGGACCTGGGGTTCAGCTACGGGCTTATCTGGAGGGCTATCCGCCGGAATGCTCCCGACCTCGATCCGGGTCCTGAGCCCGCCGGCAACAGCAAGGCGCCGTCCCTACTCACAGGTGAGGCCGAGGCGGCGCTGGCGCTCTTCGCCACCGTCTCCGATTACGCCGAGGTCGCACGGCGCTTCGGCGTGAAGAAGCAGGCGATCATCAATCTGGTGCATCGTCAGGCGCCTGAGCTGATGCTGTCGAAGGGCCGTCCGAGGTCCCTGAACTACAGCCTCATTCTCAAGTACGCCGAGACGGGCTCGTATACCTACGCCCAGCTCGCCGAGATGTTCTCGACCAAGGCCGCGACCATCTCGACGCTGGTCCGCCGCAACGCCCCTCACCTTATCGGGCGAATGCCTTCGGGCCAGCGGACCGACGGGCGGTGTGTTGGAGGCGGAGAGAAGTTCTCCCATGCCCTGGCCCGACGCCTCTACGTCAACCAGCTGCTGACCCTGGCCGAGATCGCCAAGCGCATGGATGTGGATACGTCCACGGTCTGCGTCGCGCTGAAGAAGTACCCCAAGGCGCGCGCCCAGCGCCGCGCCAACGTCCACAAATTCAAGCTCGCCCAGCGGCGCGCTTCCACCCTCAAAACCCTCACCGAAATTCGGACCCTCTCCAATGCCGCTTGATTTCTCCCGCTGCACCGTCGCCGAGCTGCGCGCTGAATTCCTTGAACTGCGCCAAGACCTCGAAGCCGACCTTAAGGACGCATGCAACATCCTGGTGGAGCTTCGCACCCGTGGCCAGCTGCCGCAGGAATGGCGCGGCGGCGTGTTCCGCTACTACGCCGAGATCGCCGCCGAGAAGCTGCATCCGGTCGCCGCCCTGGCTTTCTCGGAAAGCGAGATCATGGTCCGCAACGTCATGGGCCTGCCGCTGGATGTGCAAAAGCGCCTCGCCGAGGGCGAGGAGGTCACCGTGGCGGTGATGCGCACCGACGGCCGGGTCGTGGCCGATAGCCAATCTGTCCCGATGATGGATCGCGGGACCTTCAATCGCGTGATCGACAACGGCGCCATCCGCAGCTTCGAGGCCCAGAAGCGCATCCTGCTGGATCGCGGCGACGTCAAGCGCGCGCACCGCTCGACCAACCCGACCGACATCCGCGTGGACAAGGCCAAGGAGGAGCTGATCTGCGGTCAGCTGCGGCTCCCGGCCCGCGACGTGATCAGCGCCCTGGCGCAGCTGGGCTTCAAGGTGGAGCGCATCACACCGGTGGCGAACGCAGCCTGACTCTAGGTGTTGACAGCCGGCACTCGCTGGTCTAAGAGACCTCCAACGCAACGAAGGAGGCCCCGTTCTGACGCAGCTGTTGATCGAGCTTGAGGAGATCGGCGCGCGTAGCTTTGCTGTTCGCAGCAACTATGCGACGAACACTCCCTTGCTTGTCGGCTGGGTCGAGCGGGGCCTTGGCGTTTGCGGCGACCCAGTCTGGCTCGCACGCACCCCAGAGGGAGCACTCGACTTCGAGTTCGAGACCCTGGAGCGGGCAGCCAAGGCGCTGATCTAGGAGGTTACATGGCTCAAGTGCTGATCCCCGTCGACATCATGGCCAAGCTGAAGGCCAACGGCGCTGCCCAGGCCGAGGGCTTGGCTGCCAACCCGAACTACGAGCACGACCCCGTGCCGGTTCTCAAAATCTTCAATCCGAGCGGCGCGGCGACGTGGCTGTTCACCGAGATCGACGAAGACGGCGACCGCCTCTTCGGCCTGTGCGATCTGGGCATGGGCGAGCCGGAGCTGGGCTACGCAAGCCTCGCCGAGCTGAAGTCGATCCGCACCCCGCCGCTGCGTCTGCCGCTGGAGCGCGACGAACACTTCCGCCCGACCAAGCCGCTGTCGGCCTACACCGAAGAGGCTCGGGCCGCCGGACGCATCGTCACTTGAGGCGATGGCGGCGCCTGCTCCCCCTCCTGGCGGTGATCGCCGGGTTCGGGGGAGCCTTCGTCCTGGCGACCTGCTCGCGATAGCGAGGGGTGGCCTTCCGCAGCCGGCGGCAGAGCCCGCCTTGGGGGAGACCACATGAGCTACCACTTCGAGTTCACATCCGGCGGCGCGCGCTACGGGGTCGATCTCAACGCCCCGACCGACGGCTGGACCACCATCTATGAGATCGCCTCTGGCGACCCGATCCTGGAGCTGCCTCTCTATCTAGAGTGGGCTGGCGCCCGCGCCGCGATCGAGGGCTACCGCAAGGGGCTCGCGCGCGGCCAGCAGATGGGAATCACTCAGATGAAGGACAATCTGCGCCGGCTGCTGAGCGAGGGACCCGTCGGCCTGCTCACTGCTGCGCCCGCCTAGCCTGCGGCGGAAGGTCGCGGAATTTCGGGCAGATTCAACCTGCACCGCGCATTCTCTCGAAACCCTACGGGGTATGCGACACCGCCGCTACAAAACGACGCACTTTCTTCGATTTGCAGCCATAGAGCGCGCCGCTCAATTTTCCGAGGCGAGTTGATGAGTGAAGAAAAAGTCACGGGCGAACCGCATCCAGTCGACGAACACGTCGGCAATGCTGTGCGCCGCCGTCGTCGAGAGATGGGAATCTCTCAAACCCAGCTCGCGGAGGCTCTCGGCCTCACGTTTCAGCAGGTTCAAAAGTACGAGCGCGGAGCCAACCGGCTTTCCGCCTCGAAGCTCTACGAAACCGCCCGCAAGCTAGAGGTGCCGGTCCAGTATTTCTTCGAGGGGCTGGAGCAGGCCGCCGCCATGCCTACTGAGAAGCGCCAGTCGACCCGAGCGTTCTTCCTCACCGTCGGCTCCGAAGAGCTGGCGCTGGCGTACTTGAAGATGCCCCGGCACATGCGGCAGGCGCTGGTCACCCTTGCGACCGGCCAAGCCAGCCTGTTCGAGGAGCCGGACGCACTGGTCGAGGTGAGGGACGCTCCGCTTCTGGCCGCGCCCGCCGATGAGGAGCCCGCTCCGATCGACGTGGAAGTCGAGCCCGTCGAAGACGTGTCCGAACCTCCCCCGGAGACGCCAGAGCCCTCCTCCGAGGCAGCCGCCGCCCAGGAGCCGCAGCCGCCGGCCGCGCCGGTGAAGGTGCGAGCCAAGCCCGGGCCCAAGCCCGGCACAAAGCGCACGCCCAAGCCTAAACCAGCCCCTACCGCCGCGCCCGAGCCAGAGCCGGTGGAAGAGGCTCGCAAGCCTCGCAAGCCCAAGCTCGCGACCAAGAGCCTGCTGTCGAAGTTCGGCGGCAAGGACAAGAAGCGCGCGCCGCTCTCCAAGCGCCGCCGCACCTAAGACAACCCTCCCCTGTCCTGCTAGGACGTCAATCTGGAGACCGCATGACCGACAACCGCCACATCATCTTCGCCTCTTCGGACCATGACGAGGACGCCGGCCACGGCGTCGCCACCTGGATCGCGCCCGACTCCAACGGCGTTCCCCAGCAGGTCGCGATCGTCGATCACGAGAAAGGCGAGATGGTGGTGCTGTCGGCCGAGTACGCCCTGGGCGCGGCCCTGGCCCTGGTCAAGGCGCTCCAGGGGCAGGTGCAGCCCGCGAGCGGCGCCGCCGCCCCCAACCGGCGCCAATCGCTCCAGTGACGCCATTTGACGACACTTGCTTGACACGGAGCCAGAACGCTCGTTAAGTGCCGCCATTCGGCAACACTGAAGCGAGACCCATGCTCTACCACGACCCCATCGACTGCGCCGGCAATGGCTAAGCCCTTGCCGGCGATTTCGCGCCAGGACCTCATCGACCTGATGCGCGCCAACCTGGAACTCGACATCCAAAGGTGTCCGGGCGAGGAAATCGTCACGGTCGGCGGCATGGATATCGTGGCCGACGCCATCCTCGAACAGCTCGGCCTCAAGGGCCGTGAGGACGTCACGCCCGGCGTCTGGCCCAAGCGGGTGCGCGACGTGCGTGGCCTGCGGGTCCGCCTTCGCTTCCCCCTCTCCAGCGGCAACGTGGTCATCCCGGCGGGCACCGTCGGCACCATCGTCGGCGGCTACAAGTGGGACGCCCTGGAGTTCGTTTCCGACGGCTGCCGAGGCTGCGGCGTGAAGCCCAAGATCGCCCGCTGCTCCAAGTCCTGCTTCGAGCCTTTGGCTCAAGCCCCTGAGGACGCCCAGAAGGCCTCCTGACGCCTAGGCCGCACGCTCGGCCCAGCTTCCCCATTCCCAGGCCCTGACGGCCTTCCTGAGCCTTCCATGAGACTGATCTATGCGATCGGCGACCTACACGGCCGCGCCGATCTCCTCGACGCGGCCTGCGCCGCGATCCAAGACGACGCGCCCGGAGCCCACAAGCACGTGGTGTTCCTGGGCGACTACGTCGACCGGGGCCCTGACACCAAGGGTGTCATCGAGCGGCTGATGTCGTTCCCGCCCAACACCGTCACCTGCGTGCGCGGCAACCACGAGCAGATGATGTGCGACGCCTACCGCCAGCGTGAGCGAACGCCTGTCGAGCAGTGGCTCGGCAACGGCGGCGACGAAACTGTGGCGAGCTACCTGACCGGATACCGGCCGGAGAGCCGTCAGAATTTCTGGGACGCCATCCCCGAGGAACACATCGCCTGGATGGAGTCCCTCCCGGTCATCGTCGACACGGAGACCCGGGTCTTCGTCCACGCCGGCCTCATGCCGCACGTCCCGATCGCCGACCAGGACGAAGAGGTCGTCACGTGGATCAGGACGAAGTTCCTGAACGCGCCGGCCGAGGCATTCCCTGACGGCAAGCACATCGTCCACGGCCACACCCCCAGCCACTCCCTCAAGCCGCGCGGTCGCGAGCCCGAGCTGCTGCCTCACCGCACCAATCTCGACACCGCCGCCTACGCCACCGGAATTCTCGCCATTGGTGTGTTCGACGCCGACGGAGCCGGTGGGCCCATTCGTGTTCTCAAGGTCACCAAATGAGCGAAAATCTTTCTGTTACAGCCGCCCCAGCGGCCGTCCCGCTGTCCGAAGACATGCTTGAAGGCGCCGCCGACATCGCGTGTTTCCTTGGTCCCCGGTGGACGGCAGGCCGGGTTCGGATGGCGAAGCACCGCAAGCAGCTCCCGATCCACTCGAAGCCGGGCATTGGCCTGTACGCTTTCAAGAGTGAGATCGAGGCGTTTCTCAAGGCTCCTCCGACCCCCGCTGAGCCGCCCGCCAGCCACTAGCTGGAGGCCCCATGGCCAGTATCGATAAGCGAGAGAACGCGGACCGCAGCATCACTTGGCGGGTCCGATGGCTCGACAAGAACGGCGCCCGCCATACCAAGTCCTTCGACACCCACAAGGAGGCCAAGGCTCACAAAGTGGCTGTCGAGGGCGGCACGATCGGCGGGGCGAAGATGACCTTCCGGGCCCTCACCGAGGACTTCATGATCGAGGCCAAGAGCCACGAGGAAGAAGGCTCGTTGGAGTGGTCGACGGTCAAGCAGTATGGGGAGCACATCGCCCACCTTCTGGCGACTGGCGACTTCGCCGAGACCCAGATGCCGGACCTCACGACGCCCACGGTCCACGCCACCCTCACCCAGCTTCGTACCGACGGCATGTCGCCCAAGATGGTACGGAAGGTTCGGCAGACGCTGAATTCGATCTGCAAGCACGGGGTGGTGACCGGCGCGCTGCCGGCCAATCCGGTGGTCTCCACGCGGGTCAAGGTCTCCCGCCAGCAGCTGGAGAAGGCCCAGGTGCTGAAGGCCAGGAAGCTGGTCTTCCCCTCAAAGCCCGAGGTCGCCGCTCTGCTCGCGGCGGCCGACGCCCGGGCTGTGAGCGACAAGGGATACGCTGCTGCGGTCATCCGATTGCTGGTCCATTGCGGTCTGCGCATCTCGGAACTGCGCGGCCTGCCGGTGGACGCCCTCCAGCTCGACGCGGAGTCTCCGCACGTGCTGATCTACCAGCGAGCCGACCAGCGCGGCGTGATCGGTCCCTGCAAGACCCTCAACTCGGAGCGCGAAATCCCCCTGGGTCCTTCGACGGTCGCGGCCCTCAGGACGTGGCTCAAGGCGGCGCCAAAGCCCAAGATCAAGGCATCACAGCCCCTGGTCTTCGGCAACCGAGAGGGCAAGGTTCAGAGCTATCCGAACTGGCATGCGCGCTTCTGGGCGCCCCTCAGCGGAGAGGCCGGCATCGCCGAGCCCATCGTCCGCATCCGCACCAACCGCAACAAGATCGCGCGGCCCAGGGAGAAGGTGCAGGGCTGGCAGGCCAACTATCACCCCCACCTTCTGCGGCACGTCTACGCCTCTAACCTGATCGCCCAGAAGCTCGACCACAAGAAGGTCATGGCCCTCATGGGCCACGCCAACATCGGCATCACGATGGACGTCTATGGGCACCTCTGGAAGGACGCGACACAGGACGCGGCGATCGGCGCGGCGACCGAAGCGATGTTCGAGGCGCCGGCCAGGGCGGCATAAAACTGGTCCACGATTGGTCCACGCCATGGGCCCCGCCGGAGACGGCGGGGCCTTCTTTTTTGGGGGTTCTGAACCTTCTAAGGCCCGCAAACCCTTGTGGGGCTTGTGGTCCAGGCCCTGGTCCGTGGACCAAACGTGGACCACTCAGGATTTGCGGCGTTTTGAGACGCAGCGTAACATACTGTTTTTGCACGTGTTTCCTGTTGCACCCCGAAACGCATAGAGGTGGGTTAGAAGACGTGCGAAAGCGCCCGCGAGGGGCGCTCAAGTGCTTGATTTTGTTGAGGAAAGGTGGTGCCTGGGGCCGGAATCGAACCAGCGACACGCGGATTTTCAATCCGCTGCTCTACCAACTGAGCTACCCAGGCCCTTGGACCTTCGAGGCGGTGAAGGCCGCCCCGCCCCCGCCCTGCGGCGAGGAGCCGGGTCTATAGGAGAGCCCGACGGGCTTGTCCAGCGCCCTTTTCGACTAATTGTCGAAGTCTGTGGACAGCGGGTTTTCCTCGTCGTCCTGGCCGCCCGGAACCACGTAGCGGTCCGACAGCCAGCGCTGAAGGTCGACGTCCGCGCAGCGCTTGGAACAGAAGGGCCGGGCCTCCTGCGTCGACGGCTTGCGGCAGATCGGACAGGGACTGCTCATGACGCGGAGACCTCGATGCGGTCGGTCGGCCAGCCGGGCTCGACCGAGACCGTGAAGCGCCGGCCAAGGCGGTCGGCGACGCCGGCGTCGAGAGCCGCGAAGGATTCGGCGACAGACGGCGCGCAGCGGGCGACGAGGCGCGCGCCGGGATCGGCCCGCCCTTCCCGTTCCAGGGCCCGCGCCAGGCGGCGGGCGGCGTATTGCGGCGTCCAGGCCCCGTTGCGCCCGACCAGGCGCTCCATGACCGGCGTGGCGCGGCGCGGCACGGCCATCTCCAGCGCCCCGAACTTGCTGAGGCCGGCGATGGCGACGCCCGGGTTGTCGGGCGCGAAGGCCACGCGGGCGGCCGAGGTCAGGGCCTGGCCGTCATGGCCGCGCCCCACCAGGTCGAACACCACCAGCCCGCCCAGCCCCTTCAGGCGCAGCACGCGGGCGGCGACGGCCAGGGCCGCCAGGTTGGCCTGGCGGGCGGCGCGCTTGGCGTCCCCCTCGCGGCCGCCCAGGTCGACGTCGATCGACACCAGGGCGCGCGTCGCCTCGACGGCCACGTCGCCCCCGCCGGGCAGCGAGAAGACGGTTTCCAGTATATCGGCCTCGGCCGCCTCGACGGCCTCCAGGGCGCGTTCGCCCTGGGTCGGCGAGCCGGACTTCACGAAGTGGCGCAACTGCTCCTCGAGCGTCGGGGCGGCGGCCAGCACGCGCGGCTCGCCCTCCCCTTCGGCGATGAACCGGGCCACGGCCGACTTGTCGGCGCGCGAGGCGGTGCGGATCTCGATCTCGACTAGGCCGCCCTGCACCAGCTTGGGCATGTCAGGCTTGATCGGCAGCAGCACGTCGGCGCCGCCCGGCAGGGCCACGAAGGCGGCCCCGAAGGCCTTCTCGATGGATTTCACCCGTGCCACGCCGCGAACGCCCTCGGCGTCCAGCGGATCATCGCCCGGCCATTGCACGATCAGCCGCTCGGGCCGGCCGTCCAAGGTGACGACGCCGACGGTCTCGCCGACGCCCTTGTAGAGGTATGCGCGACGCTCGCTCATGCGGCGGCCGCGCGACGGGTCCAGCCACGTCCTTCGAGCATGCACAGGGTCTCGTACAGCGGCAGGCCGACCACGCTGGGATAGGAGCCCTGCAGATCGACGATGAAGCCGCCCGCCACGCCCTGCACGCCGTAGCCGCCGGCCTTGCCGCGCCATTCGCCGCTGGCGACGTAGGATTCGAACTCGGCGTCCGACAGCCGCTTGAACACCACCCGAGTCTCGATCACCCGCGAGCTGATCCCGCCGTCCGGCCCGATCAGGGCCACGCCCGTCAGCACCTTGTGGGCGCGGCCGGTCAGCAGGCCCAGGCAATGGCGGACGTCGGCCTCGCTCTCGGCCTTGGGCAGGATGCGACGGCCCACGGCCACCACCGTGTCGGCGGCCAGCACGAAATCGCCCGGCGAGCGGGCGGCGACGGCGCGCGCCTTCTCCTGCGCCAGGCGCAGGGCGTGGCGACGTGGGGTCTCGTCGCGCAGCGGCGACTCGTCGATGTCGGCGGGATCGACCCGGTCGGGCGTTACGCCGACCTGAGCCAGAAGGTCCAAGCGCCTGGGGCTCGCACTGGCCAGGACCAGCGAAGGCTGGGCGACCGTCATGCGCACGCCCGGCTTACTTGAAGCGGTAGGTGATACGGCCCTTGGTCAGGTCGTAGGGGGTCATTTCCACGAGCACCTTGTCACCGGCCAGCACGCGGATGCGGTTCTTGCGCATCTTGCCGGCGGTGTGGGCGATGATCTCGTGATCGTTCTCGAGCTTCACGCGGAACGTGGCGTTGGGCAGCAGTTCGCTGACCGTGCCGGGAAACTCGAGCAGTTCTTCCTTAGCCATCAGGCCTCTCAAAAGGGGTTCAATAGCAGAGCGGCCCGCGCGACCCGGAAACGAGTCGTGACGCGAGCCGCGGCTGCGAGGCGGGGCTTATAGCGCATTCACCCCCCGAACGTCGATGGTGTCCCGAAACGCCGACGAATCGCGGCCGAAAGCGTGTCGCGAACCTCGCGATAGGCTGCCAGCATGGCGTCCCGCGAGCCCTCGGTCACCAGGGTCGGATCATGGGTCGGCCAGTACTCGATCTCGACCGAACGGTCGCGCGACAGCTCCACGGCCCGGTGCTGGGCTTCCGGGGTCAGGGAGACCACGACGTCGAAGCTGTCGTCCTCCAGCTCGGCGAAGGTCTTGGGCTTGTGGGTGGCCACGTCGACGCCCAGCTCGTCCATCACCGCCACCACGAAGGGGTCGATCCCCTCCCCGGCCGGATCCGGCTTCAGGCCGCACGAATCCACATACGCCCGCGTGCCGTAGAAGCGCTTGAACAACGCCTCGGCCATCGGCGAGCGCACGCGGTTGTAGTTGCAGGTGAACAACACCGCATCGGGCAGATCCGACACGCGCTCAGCCCCGCCAGTGCAGCGCGCAGATCAGGGTGAAGAGGCGCCGGGCCGTGTCGAGGTCGGTCTTGACCTTGCCCTCCAGCCGCTCGCGCAGCAGGCCCGAGCCCTCGTTGTGCAGCCCCCGCCGGCCCATGTCCAAGGCCTCGATCTGCTGCGGCGTCGAGTTGCGGATCGCCTGGTAGTAGCTGTCGCAGATCATGAAGTAGTCGCGGATCACCCCGCGGAACGGCGACAGCGACAGCAGGTGCCGCTTCTCGTAGCCGCCGCCGGTGATGTCGAGCGCCAGCCGATTCTCGATCAGCGAGAGCTTCAGGTCATAGGGCCCGCCCTCGGCCTCGGCCGGCTGGAAGTAGTTGCCGTCCAGCAGGTCGAAGATCGCCACCTGGCGCTCCTGCTCCTGGTCGCGCGAGGCGGCCGCCAACGAATCCTCGTCGATGGCGATGCTCTTCAGGAAGTGCTTGCTGGCGTCGTCGGACATGTTGGCGGCGAGGTTGGCCCGTCAGTTCTTGGAAGGCAACCGAATGGACGCCGACAGGGCGTGGGCCGGCAGCCCCTCGGCCTCCGCCAGCGCCGCCGTGTGCGGACCCAGGATGCCGAACGAGGCCGCGTCGCACTTCACGATCGAGGTGCGCTTGATGAAGTCGTAGATCGACAGGCCCGACTGGAAGCGCGCCGCGCGGCTGGTCGGCAGCACGTGGTTGGAGCCGGCCACGTAGTCGCCGATGGCTTCCGGCGTCAGGCGGCCCAGGAAGATCGCGCCGGCGTGGCGCACCCGATCCGACAGAGCTTCCGGGTTCTCCAGAGCGAACTCGACGTGCTCGGGGGCGATGGCGTCCACCAGGGCCGGGCTCACGTCCAGCGGGGCGATGATCACCGCGCCGTGGTCGCGCCACGAGGCGGCGGCGTCCTCGCCAGTCGACAGGGTCTTCAGGCGCTCGGCCACGGCGGCCTCGACGGCGGCGGCGAAGTCGGTGTCGTCGGTGATCAGGATCGACTGGGCGGCCGGGTCGTGCTCGGCCTGGCTCAGCAGGTCGGCGGCGATCCAGTCGGGATTGTTGTCCTTGTCGGCGACCACGACAATCTCCGACGGACCGGCCAGGGCGTCGATGCCGACCACGCCGTACAGGCGGCGCTTGGCGGCGGTGACATAGGCGTTGCCAGGGCCGACGATCTTGTCGACCGGCTGGATCGGACCCGCGCCATAGGCCAGGGCGGCCACGGCCTGGGCCCCGCCGATGCGCCAGATCTCGGTGACGCCGGCTTCTTTCGCGGCGGCCAGCACGGCCGGCTGCAGCTTGCCGGGCGGGGTGACCATGGCGATGCGATCGACGCCCGCCACCTGGGCCGGCACGGCGTTCATCAGCACGGTCGAAGGATAGGCCGCCCGGCCGCCGGGCACGTAGACGCCCACGGCCTCCAGCGGCGTCCAGCGCCAGCCCAGCTCGACCCCGGCCTCGTCGGTCCAGGCCTGGTCGGCCGGACGCTGGCGGGCGTGATAGACGCGGATGCGTTGGGCGGCGAAGGCGATGGCCTCGCGCACCTCTTGCGAGCACTCGGCGGCGCCGGCCTCGATCTCCTCGGCGGTGACGCGAACGGTCTCCGGCGTCAGCTCCACCTTGTCGAAGCGGCGGGTGTAGTCGAGCACGGCCTCCAGACCGCCATGCTTCACCGCTTCCAGAACGTCGCGCGCGGCGGCGTCGACATCGGCCGGCGAACCGCGGCGCTCGTCGAGGAAGGCCTTGAAGGCCTGGGCGAAGTCGGGGCTGGAGAAGTCGAACCTGCGCATGGCGCCTAGATGCGCGTTTTTTCCGCCGGGGCAAGGGAGAAATCCCCCATCCGCCATCAGCCCGGCCTCCCGCCCTTGGTTCTCGCCGCGCCCGAGGCTAAACCCAAGCTTGAGTTTGCGTATCGGGGGACGTGGCGTGATCATCGGCATCGATCTGGGAACCACCAACAGCGCCGTGGGTGTCTGGCGGGAGGGCGGGGTCGAACTCGTGCCCAACAGCCTGGGCTCGGTGCTGACGCCGTCGGCCGTGGGCCTCGACGACGATGGCGCCCTGCTGGTCGGCCTGGCCGCCCGCGAGCGTCGCTCGACCCACCCGCACCTCACCGCCACCGCCTTCAAGCGCTACATGGGCACGACCCGCGCCACCAAGCTGGGCAAGCAGTCCTACCTGCCCGAGGAGCTGTCGGCCCTGGTCCTGGCCCGGCTGAAGGCCGACGCCGAGGCTTGGCTGGGCGAGCCGGTGACCGAGGCCGTCATCACCGTGCCGGCCTATTTCAACGACAAGCAGCGCAAGGCCACCCGCCGCGCCGGCGAGCTGGCTGGGCTGAAGGTCGAGCGCCTGCTCAACGAGCCCACCGCCGCCGCCCTCGCCTACGGCATCCACGAGCTGGCCGACGAGACCCGCTTCCTGGTGTTCGACCTGGGCGGCGGCACCTTCGACGTCTCGGTGCTGGAGATCTTCGAGGGCGTCATCGAGGTGCGCGCCTCCACCGGCGACAACCGGCTGGGCGGCGAGGATTTCAACAAGGTGCTGGTCGACCGCCTGCGCGCCGCCCACCGCGAGGCCCTGGCCGCGGATCTCGCCAGCGAGGCCCTGTCCACCCGCCTGGACGCCGCCGCCGAGAAGGCCCGCCGCGCCCTGACCACCGCCGATCGCGCCGAGATGGCGATCGTCTGGAAGGACCAGCCCTACACGCTGGAGATCACCGCCGAGGACTTCGAGGCCGCCGCCGCGCCGCTGCTGGCCAAGCTGAAGGAACCGGTGACCCGCGCCCTGCGCGACGGCGGCCTGCGCCCCGACGAATTGAAGGAGATCGTCCTGGTCGGCGGCGCCACCCGCATGCCGGTGGTGCGCCGCGCGGTGACCCGCATGTTCGGCCGCTTTCCCTCGACCGCCGTCCATCCGGACGAGGCCGTGGTGCGGGGCGCGGCCATCCAGGCCGGCCTCAAGAGCCGCGACGCCGCGCTCAAGGACGTGGTCATGACCGACGTCTGCCCCTACTCCCTGGGCGTCGACGTCGCCGAGCACGGCCCGATGGGCTCGATGCGCACCGGCATCTTCTCGCCGGTGATCGAGCGCAACACCGTCGTCCCCGCCAGCCGCATGAAGCTGTTCAGCACCATGCAGGCCGGCCAGCGCAAGGTCGCCTTCGGCATCTACCAGGGCGAAGCCCGGATGGTGGCCGACAACGTCCGCCTGGGCGAGGTCGAAATCGCCGTGCCGCCCGGCCGCGCCGGCGAGGTCCAGATCGAGTGCCGCTTCAGCTACGACGTCAACGGCCTGATCGAGATCGACGTCCTGGTGCCCCAGACCAACGAGCGCCGCCAGCTGGTCATCGTCGACGAGGACGACAAGAACGCCCCCGACCTGGAGCAGCGCCGCGCGGCTCTGGCCGCCCTCAAGGTCCATCCGCGCGACGCCGACGCCAACCGCGCCGCCGTGGCCCGCGCCCAGCGCTGCTACGAGCTGTTCCTGGGCGACATGCGCGAGCATGTCGGCGCGCTGCTGTCGCGGTTCGAGGGCGTGCTCGACGGTCAGGATCCGCGCCAGATCGAGACCGCCCGCCAGCAGCTCCAGGCCGCCCTGGACGAGATCGAAGGCGAGAGCTTCCTGTGAGCGGCCTCATCGACGACGAGGACGACATCTGGGCGGTGCTCGGCGTAGAGCCGACCCGCGACCGCGACGTCATCCGCCGCGCCTACGCCCGCAAGCTGCGCGTCACCAATCCCGAGGACGACGCCGAGGCCTTCATGCGCCTGCGGGAAGCCCATGACGAGGCGATCCAGCGCGCCCAGTGGGACTGGATGTGGGACGACGATGAGAGCGAGGACGGCGGCGACGAGGCCGCCGACGCGGCGGTCGCCTCTCCCGAGCTCGTCAAGCTGGTCATCGAGGCCGGCGCCCTGACCACGCTGCTCGAAGGCCGTCCCGCCGCCCCGGCAGCCCCGCCGCTGCTGCCGGACGCCGCCACGCAGCAGGCCGAGGAACTGCGGGCGAGGTTCGAGCGCCTGGAGGCCCTGCTGGGCGGCCAGGACCGTCCCGCCCCCGCCGAGCTGACCGCCGCCTTCCAGGCGGTGCTGAACGCCGAGGCCCTGGACGAGATCGCCGTCGCCGACGCCGTCGAGGCGCGGGTCGCCGACCTGCTGCTGCGCGCCGCCCCGCGCTCGGACCCGCTGCTCGCCCCGGCGATCGACGCCTTCCGCTGGCGACGCACGGACCTGCGCTTCGAGCCCGGCCCGACCGTCCAGGCCGTCATCGAGCGCTGCGACTTCGTCGAAAGCCGCGACCGGATGCTCCAGTTCGACGAGCAGGCGCGGGCGGTCATCGAAGTATTGCAAGGCCCACCGACGGCCAAGGTCCCCCTGAGGCGTCGCCTCAACCCCGGTTTCGAAATCGCCATGCGGGACATGCTGGGCCGCATCGGCCACGGCGACGGCGCGCTGATGGCCGACTTCGACGCCACGACCGTCGCCCTCTGGCGCCAGCGCTACGCGCGGCCGCGCCTGACCTCGGGCATGCTCTGGTTCACCGCCCTCGCGCCGCTGCTGGCCCCGCTGATCGCCGCCGGCTACGGCCTGCCGATCCCGGCCGTGCTGGGAACCTACGTCGCCGCGACGGCAGCCGTCCTGGCCGTCCAGCTCTTCTATCTGCAAGGCTATCTGCGCCTGAAGACCGCGTGGGAGGCCCATCGCTCCTGGCGCGCCGGCGTCCTGGAGCGGGTCGGCTGGGCGCCGCTCAGCCTGGCGCTGCTGCCGGCCTCGGCCCTGCTGCCCGACACCCTGTGGAGCGCGGCGATCGTCGCGGGGCTGGCCACGCCCATCCTGGTCTGGACCTTCGTCACCACCGACCCGCCCTCGCCCCTGACCCATCCCCTGCACCAGCGGCTGCTGGCCCAGGTGGTGCCGTTCGCCTGGGTGCTGAGCCTGCCGATGTTCGACGTCGACGACGCCGTCACCCAGCCGATGATCGTCGCCCTGGCGGCGGTGGCGGCCGTGGACTTCCGCGGCGGCGCGCTGTCGAGCCAGGTCTGGCATCTGGAGATCGGCAAGATCGCCCGCGTCGTCGGCACGCTGGCCCTGCTGGCGGCGGCGATCGCCGTCGGCGCCGCGGCGTGGCGGATGATCGGCGAGACACCCCCAGCCTGGGCGCCGCTCTGCGTCGCCGCGATCCTGGCCCTGGCCATCGGCCATCGCGCGCCCGTCGCCGCCCTGGGCGAAGACATCGCGAAGATGCGCTACTACGGCATGTTCGCGCTGTTCTGGATCAGCAGGGGTTTCAACGCCCTCGTCGACTCCTGGCTGGTCACCAGCGCGATCTGGATGTTGATCGGCATGGCCGTCGGCCTGATCCTGTCGCTCGCCATCGAGGTTCGCGACAGGACCCGCTGAGCCTCTAGCCCTCCGCCACCCAGCCAGGCTTCCGCTTGGCCAGGAACGCCCGCACGCCCTCCTGCCCCTCGTCGGACACCCGGCGGCGGGCGATGCGGCGGGCGCTGTCGTCGATCAGGCCGCGGTCGATCTTCTCGAAGGCGAAGTCGTTGACCAGGGCCTTGGCGTCGCCGATCGCCCCGGGAGCGCAGGGGATGACCTCCTCGATCAGGGCGTCCTGGGCCGCGACCAGCCCCTCGACGTCGTCGAACACCTCGTCGATCAGGCCGTAGCTCCAGGCCGCATCGGCGTCGAACACCCGGCCCGTCGCGAACAGCAGCTTGGCCGTGCGCGGCCCCAGGGCCGCGATCACATAGGGGCTGATGGTCGCCGGAGTGAGACCCAGCTTCACCTCCGAGAAGGCGAACTTGGCGTCGGCCGTGGCCAGGGCGTGATCGCAGGCCGCGACCAGGCCCGCGCCGCCGCCGAAGGCCGCGCCCTCGACCAAGGCCACGGTCAGGGCCGGGATGTCGTGCAAGGCCTTCAGCATGTGCGCCAGCTCCAGCGCGTCGGAGCGGTTGTCGTCCTCGCTCCAGTCGGCGGCGGCGGCCATCCATTCCAGGTCTGCGCCGGCGCAGAAGGTGCCGCCCACGCCGCGCAGGAACACCACCCGCACGCCCTCGGCCCCGTGCAGGGTCTCGAAGGCCTGGTTCAGCGCGGCGATGGTCGCCTGGTCGAAGGCGTTCTTCTTCTCCGGCCGGTTGATCCACACCGTCACCGCCCCGTCGGGCGTGGAGTCGATATGGACCAGCGGGCTCATGGCGTCGGTGTCCGGCACCT
This sequence comes from Caulobacter sp. GW821-FHT10A10, assembly GCF_059415745.1. NCBI lineage: Bacteria > Pseudomonadati > Pseudomonadota > Alphaproteobacteria > Caulobacterales > Caulobacteraceae > Caulobacter > Caulobacter sp. GW821-FHT10A10. The sequence goes on from NZ_JBWKNV010000006.1 coordinate 390,328, forward strand.
CGACGATCGGGTCGGCGATGGGGTTGGTCATGAGCACGCTCCTTCTAATGGGAAGTCTAATGGTACGCCCAAAGCCGAGGTTCCGCTTGAACCGTCACATCCTGAAGACGCCGAAGGTCGTCTCCGGAATCGGCGCGTTCAGGCTGGCCGATATGGCCAGACCCAGCACGTCGCGGGTTTGAGCCGGATCAATGATCCCGTCGTCCCAAAGCCGCGAGGTTGCGTGGTAAGGATTGCCCTCGTCCTCGTAGCGCTGGCGGATCGGGGCCTTGAAGGCCTCGGCCTCTTCATCGGTCCAGGTGGCCGCGTCGCGGTGCACCGTGGCCAGCACGCTGGCGGCCTGCTCGCCGCCCATCACCGAGATCCGCGAATTGGGCCAGGTGAAGAGGAAGCGCGGGCTGTAGGCCCGGCCGCACATGCCGTAGTTGCCCGCGCCGAAGCTGCCGCCGATCAGCACTGTGAACTTCGGCACTTCCGCGCTCGCCACCGCCGTCACCAGCTTGGCGCCGTCCTTGGCGATGCCGCCGGCCTCGTACTTGCCGCCGACCATGAAGCCCGAGATGTTCTGCAGGAACACCAGCGGGATCTTCCGCTTGCAGGCCAGCTCGATGAAGTGCGCGCCCTTCAGCGCGCTTTCGGAAAACAGCACGCCGTTGTTGGCCAGGATCGCCACCGGCTGGCCCCAGATCCGGGCGAAGCCGCAGACCAGCGTCGTTCCGTAGAGGGCCTTGAACTCGTCGAACACCGAGCCGTCGACGATGCGGGCGATGATCTCGCGCACCTCGTAGGGGGCGCGCACGTCGGTCGGCACGACGCCGTAGATCTCCTGCGGATCGTAGAGCGGCGGCTCGGCGTCCATCACCACCGCCTCATGACGCTTCTCGGCGTTGAGGTTGGCCACGATCGAACGAACGATCTCCAGGGCGTGCTCGTCGTCGTCGGCCACATGGTCCACCACGCCCGAGCGCCGCCCGTGGGTGTCGGCCCCGCCCAGTTCCTCGGCGCTGATCACCTCGCCGGTGGCGGCCTTCACCAGCGGCGGGCCGGCCAGGAAGATAGTGCCCTGCTCGCGCACGATCACCGTCTCGTCGCTCATCGCCGGCACATAGGCCCCGCCGGCCGTGCACGAGCCCATGACGCAGGCGATCTGGGCGATGCCCCGGGCGCTCATCCGCGCCTGGTTGAAGAAGATGCGGCCGAAGTGGTCGCGGTCGGGAAACACCTCGGCCTGGTGGGGCAGGTTCGCGCCGCCGCTGTCGACCAGATAGACGCACGGCAGGCGGTTCTGCTCGGCGATCTCCTGGGCGCGCAGGTGCTTCTTCACCGTCATCGGGAAATAGGCGCCGCCCTTCACCGTGGCGTCGTTGGCGACGATCATCACCTCGCGGCCCGAGACCCGGCCGATTCCCGCGATGATCCCCGCGCCCGGCGCCTCGCCCTTGTAGAGGTCGAAGGCGGTCAACTGGCCGATCTCCAGGAACGGCGAGCCGGGGTCGAGCAGACGCTCCACGCGCTCTCGCGGCAGCAGCTTGCCGCGCGCCGTATGCTTCAGGCGCGCGCTCTCGGGGCCGCCCAGGGCCGCGGTCGCGACCCTTTCACGCAGTTCCTCCGCCAGGGCCGTGTTGTGCGCAGCGTTTTTCGCGAACGAAGCGCTGTTCTTGTCAATAAGCGTGTTCAGCTTCGGCATAAGCGAGGCATAGCCTTTTCCGTTTCCCACCGAAAGCGGCGATATTCGACCTCCAGTGGCCAAGTTCCGCGCATCGGTCTAGCGTCCGTCTCGTGGTCACCCTTCCAGACTTCATGGCCGATACGGCCCTGGCCCGGTTGTTCTCGCGCGAACGGCGCGAGGGCGACGCCGCCTGGTTCTCGTTGCCGGGCGGCTCCCTACTCTATGCGCCCGGCGAGGCCTCCGACCACCTCTACTTCCTGCGCACCGGGCGCCTGGGGGCGTTCCGGCGGGAAGAGGGCCAGGAGCCGCAGTTCCTCGGAGTGATCCGCCCGGGCGAGCCGGCCGGCGAGATGGCGATGATCGCCGGCGCCCCGCACTCGGCCCACATGGTCGCCCTGCGCGATTCCGAAATCCTCGCCCTGCCCCGCGCCGCCTTCTTCGAGGCGGTCGAGCAGGATCCCGACGTGATGATCGAGCTGTCGCGGCTGATGATCCGTCGCGCCCGCCAGGCCGGGGCCCACGCCTCGATCGGCGATCCTTCCGTCTACGGCTTCATCGCCGCCGGCGACTGCCACGCCATCCGCCCGATCGTCGAGCGCATCGGCCGCTGCATCGCCGCCCTGGGCTACGCCGTCACCGTCGAGGGCGGCGAAAGCCTGCTGGCCCCCACCGAGTGGTTCAGCCGCGTCGAGCGCAGCCACGACTTCGTGCTCTACGTCGCCGAGGCCCACGAGACGGCCTGGAAGCATGTGGTCGGCCGCCAGGTCGACCGCCTGTTCCGCGTCGGTCGCGGCGACCAGGCCCCGCCGCCCGAACCGCCGGCCTACGCCTCGCGGCCGCTGCAGGCCCAGCGGCTGATCGACCTGATCCTGATCCAGCCGCCCAACGCCGAGCGACCGCAGGGTTCGCAGGGCTGGCTGGAGGCCACCGACGCGGCCCGCCTGTTCCACCTGCGCGAAAACCGCCTCGCCGACGTCGAGCGCCTGGCCCGGGTGCTCACCGGCCAGTCGGTGGGCCTCGTTCTGTCCGGCGGCGGCGCGCGGGCCTACGCCCACATCGGCGCCATCCAGGCCCTGCGCGAGCGCGGCGTGCCCATCGACTTCGTCGGCGGCGCCTCGATGGGCGGCATCGTCGCGGCGGGTCTGGCCATGGGCTGGGACGACGGCGAGATGGAGGCCCGCATCCGCAAGGCCTTCGTCGACACCAGCCCGCTCGACGACATCGCCTTCCCGCTGGTCGCCATGACCCGCGGCGAGAAGGTCAAGGCCCGCCTGCACGAGCATTTCGGCGACATCGACATCGCCGACCTGTGGCTGCCGTTCTTCTGCGTCTCGTCGAACCTGACCTCGGGCGCCTATCACCTGCACCGCTCAGGGCCGCTGCACCGGGCCCTGCGCGCCTCGATCTCGCTGCCGGGCGTGCTGCCGCCGGTGTCCGACGGCGACGCGGTGCTGGTCGACGGGGCGGTGATGAAGAACTTCCCGGCCGACGTCATGCGCGCCTTCCAGCTTGGGCCGATCATCGGCGTCGATGTCACCCGCGGCCGCAGCATCACCGCCGCCGACGTCCACCGCCCCGCCTCGCTGTGGCGCTGGCTGCTCTCGGGCGAATGGCGCAAGGGCCCGCCGATCGTCGCCCTGCTGATGCGCGCGGCCACCGTCTCCACCGGCCGCGACCTCGCCGCCAGCCGCGAAGCCAGCGACGTCCTGATCACCCCCAAGCTCGACAAGATCGACATCCGCGACTGGAAGGCCTTCGAACCGGCCGTCGCCGCGGGCTTCGAAGCGGCGGCGGTGGCGCTCGACAGCCTGGAGACGGCCGTGGCGGAACTTCGGCGCAGGAAGAGCCTGGCGGAGATGGAGTAGTTTTCTAATCCCTCTCTCTTTGAGTGAGGGAGGGGCCCGCCGCGAAGCGGTGGGAGGGTGAGAGATTTCACCGTCAGCCGGCGAAACTCGATCCCTTCAGCCAAGAGCTAGATCCCGCGACAACTGCCGAATACCCGACTAACCGCGCTCCGTTCGGAGAGAGTGTAACCTCTCACCCTCCCACGCCTTACGGCGCGGGCCCCTCCCTCTCTCTCAGAGAGAGGGTTCAAAGACCCCCTACCGCCGCGCCACCACGAACAACCGCGTGAACGGCAGCAGCGTGATCCCGTCCTCCCGCTTCGGGTAGTCCTCCGCCAGCCGCGCCCGCCAGGCGCTCAGGAACGCCGTCGTCTCGGCGCCGTCCAGCCGCTCCAGATACGGCCGCAGGCTCGTGCCCGAGGTCCAGTCGATGATCGGGTCCTCGCCCTCCAGGGCGTGGACGTAGATCGTCGCCCAGACGTCGAGATCCGACGCCAGCGGTGAGAGCCAGTCGTGGTAGGCGCGCGGATCATGGCCCGCCCGCACGCCGTCGAGATCGGCCAGCTTGCCGGCCCACGGACCGTCGGCGGCGACCTCGCGCAGGCTGCGCCGCCAGCCGGCGTCCTCGACCTGCGGGATCTGGCAGGCCAGCACCCCGCCGGGCGCCAGGCTGCTCAAGAGACGCGGGAACAGCGTGTCGTGTCCGTCCAGCCACTGCAGGGCCGCGTTAGTGAAGATCAGGTCGGGCGGGATCTCGGGGCGCCACGCATCGATGTCGCCCAGGATCCAGTCGACATCCGCCCCCTGCCCCTTGGCGCGGGCCAGCATCTCGGGGCTCGAATCCAGGCCATGAACCACCGCCTCGGGATGCCGGGCAGCCAGCAGGGCGGCGTGCTCGCCGGGGCCGCAGCCCAGGTCCCAGATCTCGCGCGGGGCCAGATCGCGGGGGATCTTCAGCATCAGGTCGAGGGCGGGGCGGTCGCGATAGGCGCGATAGCGGGAATAGACGTCTGGATCCCAGGCGGGCATGGCGCGACTCGCTGCGACAATTCGCGCGCGACCATGACGGCCCGCGACCGTTTTGTCGCATATGAAACTATCTCCGGCGTTCCTATCTTTACCAACAACAGGCGCCGCTGTCGGCGCTGTCTTGAACAAGGAACCACCGCCGTGACCCGCATCGCCGCTTCCGCCGCCTCCGCCCAAGCCCCGCGCGCTCGCGCCGTGGCCCTGGCCGCGCGCGTGAACGGTCCCCGCGTGGCGGCGCTGGCGCTCAATCTGGGTCTCTGGTCCCTGATCCTCCTGGCCTGGCGCGCCCTCTAGCCAGCCCCAGGAGGTGCGGCCCCGGATCGTGCATTGTCCCCCCTTTGCGCGGTCCGGGGTTGCTCCCCACCAGTCGGTGAACAAGTCTAGTCGGTGACGACCCTGCGCTCGACCACCCTGCCGTCCGGGCCGAGCCTGATCACCAGCCATTCGGAATCGATCCCGAACAGCCCCCGCTCGTCGCCCAGCCAGTAGACCAGGTCCCAGTCGGCGAAATAGTCGGTGTTGGTCGGCTCGCCCAGCAGGCCCACGACCTCTCCCCGCGTCCGCCGTTCCAGCCTGTGGGTCAGCAGCAGCGCGCTGACCATGGTGACGCGCTGGTCTCTCCGCGCCGGATCCTTCCAGCGGGCCTCGCTGAACAGCCGCACCGGCAGATAGCCCGTCATCCAGGCGCCGGCGGCCGTGACCGCCAGGACAAGGCCGAGGAAGACGCCCAGACAGCCGAACAGGACAGGTTTTCGCGGGGCGGTTCGGTTTTCGCTCATGCCCCCGCATAGCACGCGCCTGCGACACCGCGCCTCTTGCCAACGGCCCGCGCGCACCCAACCTTAGTCTTGCGTCAGGGTGTGACGCGCAGCCGAAAGGAGGTGACCCAGTGTCTCATTTGTCGAAAGCGAATGCGCTGGAAAGCTCCGTGAAGATCGAAGGTCTGAACTGACCCCAGCGCTTTAGCGGACAAATGCCGTCTTTCGGTCGTGCGCGAGCATCGACCGACGAGCGGATCGGAAGCCTCGGACCCTGCGTCCGGGGCTTCTTTCGTTTCAGGTTCGGGCTTTGAAGGAAATCTGACAGCCCTCCACGGGCGTCACGGCCCGCGTCGCGGGCGAAAGTCGAGACTCGCCAGGCGCTTTGGCGCCCAGGCGAGCCCCCCCATTGAATGGATCGTCCGCCTCCCTGCGGGACGCGGACGAGGAAGTCGGGCGTGCTCGCAACCCCTTGCGAAACCCGCCCACGCGACAGCGTCGGTTACGGCACAAAAACACAAAGCCGAGAACGCCGTCATTTATCGCTGGTAACAAAAGACCGCTCAAAGACACCGGTGTCGTCGCGGTTGACGTCGGGCCGTGAACTGACCCTGGAAGACGCCGTCGAAACGGACCGGTGGAAAACTTGTCCCTCCCTGCTGCCTACCCCGTACGGCCGGCGGCGAGGGCGGGGCGAGCGAAGGGACCAAGGGGGCGGATTGCCATCTTCTGTCGTCTCCTCTCGATCCGATCTTGTCGTCGGCCGGGCGCGCGGACGCGCCGAATGTCGACACGATGAGCAGGATTAGCGCCAAAATCAAGCACTAATCCCGATTGTTGCGAGAGCATTCCACCATGTGGGAACACAGTGCTTTAATTGTCACATAATTGCGGGCAGGCGGCGACTCGGCGGGAAATTATCTCCGCGACGTTGACTCTTTGCGTCAGCTTGGAAATGGATGGATCACGCCCGTAGCAGAGACCAAAGGTCCGCGGCGGGCGGCAGACCGTCTCATAGAAGCGACGCCGCGTGTACGCTCACGCCAGGCTCGCACCGGATCGAGAAAGACAAGCGACAAGGGGCCGCCATCGCGCCAGTCGTCGCCAGGCAGGCCCCACCCCGTGCTCGCCGCCAGGACGTCCGCCCGCGCACCGCGCCGGGCGCCGCCTCTCGTTCCCCCTCCCCTCGCCGCGGCCAAGGCCCGGACGCCTCCGATTCGACTGCCGGTCATCGTCGGACGCGCCCATCGCCCTGGCCTCCATCTCAGCAAATCGGCCGGCCGCGCCGCATGGCGCCGCACGGCCCGAAAGACAGGGCGGAAACGCCCTCGCACTTGGAGGAATACTATGAAGGTCGACAGCAAGATCCGGCGCGAAGCCGGGCTGATGCGCACCACCGGGATGACCGCCATCCTGCTGATGATCGGCGGCGGCGCCGCCTTCGCGCAGACGACGCCCGCGCCGTCGCCCGCCCAGGCCGCGCCCACGTCTTCAGCTGACTCCAACGTCGAGAACGCCGTCGAGGAAATCGTCGTCGTCGGCACCCGCGCCAGCCTGCAGTCGGCCATGAGCCGCAAGAAGCGCGCCGGCACCGTCTCCGACTCGATCGTCGCCGAAGACATCGGCGCCTTCCCCGACAAGAACGTCGGCGAGGCGCTGGGCCGCGTCACCGGCGTGCAGCTGGCCCGCGACTTCGGCGAAGGCAACGCCGTCTCGATCCGCGGCGTCGAGCCCGACCTCAACCGCGTCGAGATCAACGGCGTCAGCGCCCTGTCGACCGCCAGCAACCTGTCGGTCTACGGCGGCGGCGGCCGCTCGAACGACTTCCGCGAACTGCCGTCGGAAATGGTCAAGTCGATCGACGTCTTCAAAGGCTTCACGGCCGACATGACCGAAGGCGGCGTCGGCGGCACGGTCAGCGTCACCACCCGCAAGCCGCTGGACTTCAAGAAGCCGACCCTGTCGTTCACCGCCTCGGCGCAGAACCTCGACACCCTGCCCGGCTGGAAGCCGCGCACCAGCGTGTTCGGCGCCACCCAGCTGTTCGACGGGCGCCTGGGCCTGATGGGCAACGTCAACTACGACCGCGTCCTGACCCGCGGCGACTTCGTCGACAACAACGCCTGGGCCCTGCTCGGCGACTTCGACAACTCGGCGGAAAAGACGCTCGACTACTACAGCCAGACCTACGGCAAGGCCGTCAGCGACTACATCGCCGGCTTCGACACCGAGGCCAGCTGCGCTACGGCCGTCACGCCCGACGCCTCGCTGCTGACCACCGCCCAGACCCGCACCGCCTGCGAAAGCCAGTGGTACGACTACAGCCCGCGTGTGCCGCGCTACCGCGTCTGGACCCGTGACGACACCCGCACCTCGGCCGAGTTCACGGCCCAGTACAAGTTCACCGACAATCTGACCGCCTTCGTCACCTACCAGAAGAACAAGCGCGAACAGATCCTCAACGACATCAACTACGGCACGGGCCTGACCAACCTCGACCCGCTGAACCGTTCGTCGAACGCTTGCGCCCGCGTCACCGCGGCGACGGCCCAGAACGTGCCTGGCGTGAAGGTCGACGCCAACCACAACGTCACCGAATACATCGTCGGCGACTGCCTCACGACGGCCAACCGCGGCGGCAACAACGCCTTCAGCATCTCGTCGCGCGACTTCAAGCAGACCAACGATTCCGACTACATCACCTTCGGCGCCAACTTCCAGAACGACCGCTGGAAGATCGATTTCGTCGGCGCCCGCGGCAAGACCAAGACCCTGAACCTGACCAACAACGCCTCGGTGTCGTACAACACCCCGGGCCTGAAGGTCACGATCGACCCGAACAACGGCTCGGCCCCGGTCTTCACTTTCGCCGACGGCTTCAGCCCGTCGGACGCCGCCGCCGTCAACCAGTGGCAGATCCAGTACCGTCCGTCGGACTCCAAGAACACCGAAGACCAGTACAAGATCGACTTCGAATACCGCGCCGACCTGCCCTTCCTGAAGAGCGTCAAGTTCGGCGGCCGCTATTCGAACGCCGAGACGGGCGGCTACGGCTACGGCGGCTTCATCGTCAGCGGCGGCGCCAACCTGGCCAGCGCGCTGGACGACACGGTGATCTACGCCAACTCGGTCAACTCGACCGCCACCGTGGTCAACGGCCAGGCCGCCGACCAGACCGCCGCGATCCTCGGCAACGCCTATCAGACCACTTACTGGAACTCGACCGAGACCTGGTCGCGCGCCTTCTCGAACGCCCTGTTCGCCCAGGCCATGGTCGATCTGCCCGACAACTTCTACTACGGCGGCTCGGGCCTGCCGAACAGCTGGAAGTATCCGTCGTTCAAGGCGATTTCCCAGTACCTGGATACGTCGCACTTCAACCTGGACAACCTGTACACGACCACCGGCAACGACGGTAAGCAGTACAACCAGATCCCGTACAACGTCACCGAGAAGAGCGACGCCCAGTACATCCGTCTGGACTACGGCTTCCCGCTGCTGGGCCGCGACATCATCGGCAACTTCGGCGTCCGCCGCGTCCACACCCAGACGACGGCCGCCGGCCAGTACACCCGTCGCGAGACCCGCCTGGTCAACGGCGTGGCCTCGACCGCCGTGGTGGCCAACACCCTGACGTCGATGACCAAGGACTACACGGTCTATCTGCCCAGCTTCAACATCCAGGGCTGGCTGATCGACAACCGTCTGAGCGCGCGCTTCGGCTTCGCCCAGCTGATGGCCCGCCCGCTGGTCAACTACCTGATGCCCAGCATGACCTGCACCATCAACTACACCAACGACGGCACCTCCGACGACGGTCCCGACAGCTGCGACGCCGGCAACCCGGCGCTGAAGCCCTATCGCGCCAACCAGTACGACCTGTCGTTCGAATGGTACCCCGACAGCGACACCCAGCTGTCGGCCGGCTTCTTCTACAAGGACATCCGCTCGTTCTACCTGTCCTCGCGCTCGAACCTGGGCCAGCAGGACGTGTTCGGCGACGGCACCCTGTACTTCTACAACACCTACGTGAACGGCGACGGCGCCAAGATTTCGGGCGTCGAACTGACGGCCAAGACCGCCTTCACCTGGCTGCCAGGCCTGCTGTCGGGCCTCGGCGCCGACGTCAACTACACCTACCAGAAGGCCTCTGACGTGGGCGTCTACAGCGGCGTCGACGGCTCGGCCCTGCCCTATCCCGGCCTGTCGAAGACCAGCTACAACGCCACCGTCTGGTACGAGAAGGGCCCGATCAGCGCCCGCCTCGCCTACAACTACCGCTCGGGCTACCTGCTCACCGCGTCCGACACCCTCGGCCAGCCGGTGTTCAAGGACGCCACGGGCTATCTCGACGGCAAGTTCACCTGGCGTCCGGGCCCGCAGGGCCTGTCGCTGTTCGTCGAGGGCAAGAACCTGACCAAGGAAGACGAATCCAGCTGGGCCGGCGACACCCGCCTGATCAACAGCAACTACTCGGGCCGCCGCTTCTTCGTCGGCGCCTCGTACAAGTACTGATACCTAGCGCCCATCGCGCTGAAAGCGGGCCGCTCCGGATTACCGGGGCGGCCTTCTTTTTTGCATCCTTGCAACATTGGCAGAACGTCGGTTTCCGAATAGCCTCGCTTGCAGGTTCGGAAGGGGGCTTTCGATGCCGTATCGGCGCGCGCACTTCTATGTCCTGGCGATCTTCCCGCTGGCGGTCCTGGCCTTCTGGCCGGCCTACCTGTCGCAGGTCTCCACGGCCTCGATCGATCTCCACGCCCACGGGATCACCGCCACCCTGTGGCTGTGCCTGCTGGTCGCCCAGAGCGCCCTGATCCATGGCGGAAACCGCGCCACGCACCGCACGCTCGGCTTCTGCAGCCTGGCCCTCTTCCCGCTGTTCCTGGCCGGCGGCTCGGGGATCTTCCTGGGCATGGCCCGCCGCCTGGTCGCCAACGTCTCGCCGTTCTACGACCTCTACGCCGCGCGCCTAGCCTGGCTCGACATCGTCGCCGTCGCCAGCTTCGCCTGGTTCTACCACCAGGCCCTCGCCCGCCGGCGCACGATCGGCCCGCACGCCGGCTACATGCTGGCCACCAGCATCTTCCTGCTGCCGCCGATCCTGGGCCGCCTGGCGCCGATCCTGCCGCCCTTGGCCATCGCCGGTCCGCAGGACTTCTGGAAGCTCGGCGTCGGCTTCCAGCTGGCCAACGCGGTCACCGCCGCCATCGCCCTGGTCGTCGCTCTCCGCGCCGGACCCGACGGCCGCCCCTTCCTGCTCTCCGCCCTGCTGACCGCGGTCGGCGCCGTGCTCTTCCAGTTCGCCGGCCCGCTGCCGGCCTGGCGGGCCCTCTTCGTCCGCGCCGCCGACCTGCCGCCCCTGCCCTTCGCCCTGGCCGCCGCCATCGCCGGCTGCGTCGTCGCCTACGCCGGCTGGCGGGCGGGAGAAGAGGTGCTGCCCAAGAGCGCGGCGACGGCCTGATCCTCCCCCGTAAAATCCCCGCGAAAGCGGGGATTTTACGGAAGGAAGGGGGACGGAGAGCCGCATCCCCACCTCTCCCGCCCACAACCCCTTGAAATCCTTCCGCCCAACGCCCCTCCATCCGACGCCGCTCGCGTGGCTGCATAATCACCAGGTCTCGAGGCGATGGGGAGGGCGCGCGGCCAGCGACCTTCGCGGCCCCGGGATGCGATCGAGCGGGGCTGGGGCGGATTGGGAAGATCCGTCGTGTCCGGGACCTGGCGCTGGCCAGGCCCGCCCGCCGTCGGCTTGGACGAGGATTACAGAGCCCCCCCTCTCCTCGTCGCCGTCCGACAGGGAAACCTCGAAGGCGGTCCTGGTAAGGCGTTAAGAGCGCCGCCGCCCGGGAAGCCGGCAGTCCAACGACCGCGCGGAGCGCACGGGCTTCGTCGAAACGGTACACACAACAGCACCTCCGGGCGTGGCCCGGGCGCTCCGCTCCCTCCCCGCCCCGCGCGCCGTTCCAGCCCGCGGCCGTCGATGCATGTCAGGAGCAGACCCATGGCCAGACCCAGGTCGAGAGCCCAGCCCCGCCGCGAGCGGAGCGGTTTCGTCCACACCCCGTTCTTCCAGCTGCCCGCGGAGCGGCGGCGCGAGATTGACGACGTCCTCCACGACATCCGGACGGAGGTCGCCGCGTGGCGCGTCGAGCACGGCGTACCCGAAGAGAGCAAGATCACCCTCAGGCAGATGCCGGACAGCGTGCTGGACAAGATCCACTCGATCCTGCCGTGGTTCATCGAGAAAATGATCTGGAACACCGGCGGCGATCCGCGTCGCGAAGGCCTGCTCGCCCCGTTCTGGCCCCGCGAGAAATCACCGCCTCGCCCCAACTGGTGAAGGCGCTAGACTGGGCGCGTCAGCAGCCCTCGGCAGGGAGATCCTCGGCATGGCCAGGCTCGTCTTCGGCATGAACCAGTCGCTCGACGGCTATGTCGACCACACCGGGTTCGCGCCCGGCCCCACGCTGTTTCGCCACTTCATCGACCAGGCGCGCGAGCAGGCGGGCAGCGTCTATGGCCGGCGCCTCTACGAGATCATGGCCTACTGGGACGAGGAGCAGCCTGACTGGGGCGCGCCCGAACGCGAGTTCGCCCAGGCCTGGCGCGCCCAGCACAAATGGGTCGTCTCGCGCACCCTGACCTCGGTCGGCCCCAACGCCACGCTGATCCAGAGCGACCTAGCGACCGCGATCGCCGACATCAAGGCCCGGATCGACGGCGAGATCGAGGTCGGTGGCCCGAACCTGGCGCGCAGCCTCACCGAGCTTGGCCTGATCGACGCCTACCGGATCTACCTGCACCCCGTCGTGCTGGGCGCCGGCACGCCCTACTTCGCCGCCCCCCGCCCCCGCCTGCGCCTCGTGGCGACAGACCGCATGGACGACGACGTGATCAGGCTGACCTACGAGCCTGCCTGAATAATCCCTCTCTCTTTGAGAGAGGGAGGGGCCCGTCGCGAAGCGACGGGAGGGTGAGAGGTTTCACCGTATCCGGCAAACCTCGAAACCTTGCATGCAGGAGAAGACCGAACCGACCCCAACCAACCGTGCGACGACCGCGCTCCGACCGGACAGTTTGTAACCTCTCACCCTCCCACGCCTTCGGCGCGGGTCCCTCCCTCTCTCTCAGAGAGAGGGATGATCTCAAGCCCCCACCAGCTCCCGGCCGATCAGGAACCGGCGGATCTCGTTCGTGCCCGCGCCGATGTCATAAAGCTTGGCGTCGCGCAGCAGGCGCTCGACTGGCCACTCCTTGGTGTAGCCGGCCCCGCCCAGGGCCTGGATGGCCTCCAGCGACACCTTCACCGCGTTCTCGCTGGCCATCAGGATCGCCCCGGCCGCGTCGAACCGCGTGGTCTTGCCGGCGTCGCAGGCCCGAGCGACCGCATAGACGTAGGCCCGGGCCGAATTCAGGGCCACGTACATGTCGGCGACCTTGCCCTGCATCAGCTGGAACGAGCCGATGGCCTGGCCGAACTGCTTGCGCTCGCGAACGTACGGCAGAACGTAGTCGAGGCAGGCCTGCATGATGCCCAGGGGGCCGGCGCTGAGCACGGCGCGCTCGTAGTCGAGGCCGCTCATCAGCACCCCGACGCCGCCGCCCACCGGGCCCATGACGTTCTCCTCGGGGATCTCGCAGTCCTCGAAGACGAGCTCGGCGGTGTCGCTGCCGCGCATGCCCATCTTGTCCAGCTTCTTGGAGACGCTGAAGCCCTTCATGCCCTTCTCGACGATGAAGGCGGTGATGCCCCGGCTGCCTTCACCGGTCTTGGCGTAGACCACCAGCGTCTCGGCGTGCGGCGCATTGGTGATCCAGAACTTGGTCCCGTTCAGCACGTAACGGTCGCCGACCTGCTCGGCCCGCAGCTTCATCGAGACGACGTCGGACCCCGCCCCGGCCTCGCTCATCGCCAGGGAGCCCACATGCTCGCCGCTGATCAGTTTCGGCAGATAACGCTGCTTCTGCTCCGGGGTCGCCCAGCGGCGGATCTGGTTGACGCAAAGGTTCGAGTGCGCGCCGTAGCTCAGGCCCACCGAGGCCGAGGCGCGGGAGATCTCCTCCATCGCCACCACGTGCTCGAGATAGCCCAGGCCCAGGCCGCCGAACTCCTCCTCGACCGTGATGCCGTGCAGGCCAAGGTCGCCCATCGGGACCCACAACTCGCGGGGGAAGGCGTTGGTCTCGTCGATCCGGGCCGCCAGCGGCGCGATCTTGTCGGCGGCGAAGCGGGCCGTGGTCTCGCGAATCGCGTCGGCCGTCTCGCCCAGGGCGAAGTCCATTGAGGGTGCGGTTTGCAGCGTCATGCCCGAAGGCATAGCACAAACGCCCGCCGATCAACGAGACCGGCGGGCGTTCATGCTCTTTTTCAGATTGATCCGGGGTTCAACCCGGTCTTTTCGAAACGCCGTTCGATCGCAAGGTCACTCGCCGTCGTCTTCGATGTCCGGCCCGCCCAGCTTGCGCAGCAGCAGATAGGCCGAGACCGCGAAGCAGATCACGCCGATCACGCTGGCGCCCCAGCCGAACATGCGGATCGGGGTCAGGCCCGGGTCCGAGGCCACCGACAGGTTCCACAGCACGCCGCCGCCGAACAAAGCGAGGCCCAGCAGGCCCAGGCTGACCAGCAGGCTGGCGCCGCCGAAGACCGGCTGCTCGGGCGGGTTCAGCGGCACGTCCAGGGTCTGGATGTCGACCTCGGCGCCGCTGGTCGAGAAGCCGCCCAGATTGAACGGCGAGCGCGAGGGCGCCGACTGCTCGAACAGGGTCGGCTCCGGCGCGGCGGGCGGCGGCGCGGGCGGATCGGGCACGAACAGCGGCGCCTGGGCCGGGACCGGCTCCTCCGGCGTCAGGCGGAACGGCTCCAGGGTCGGCGGGGCCTCGACGGGCGCGTGCAGCACCGGGGCCGGCTCGGCGGCGGCCACGACCGGCGCCGGCGGCGGCTCGGGCACGACCAGGTCTTCGACCGGCTTCACCGGCGCCTTGGCGGCCAGCGGCGCCGGCTCGTCGGCCAGGATCTTCTCCAGGCGGGCGCTGACGCCGGCGGCGGCCACTTCAGTGGCGCTGGGGCCGTCCTCTTCCGGGACGACCGGGGTCAGCGGCGCGACGATCGAGCCCGCCTCGCGCTCGGCGAAGGCCTTGTCGCCCTCCAACCGCGTCGAGACGGCCGCCGGGGTCTGCTTGGGAATGGCGCAGGTCGCGTCGTAATCCACCTTGGGCCGCAGCACGGGGCTGGGCGCGGGCACCCAGTGGCCGTCCGGCGGGGTCAGGAACAGGGTCTTCTCGGCGGCGCGGCGGCGCACCAGAGCGTCGATGACGATCCGCTCGCCCTCGAAGTCGGCCTTGCGCCACATCTCCATGGCGCAGGCGGCCTGCAGCAGCGAGCCCTCGTTAATCCGGCGCAGCACGCCCGAGCGGACGAAGTTCTCGGTCCCGATGTTGAACGCAAAGCAGGTCAGGGCGTCGAACTGGTTCTGGTTCAGCGGCGCATAGCTGTTTTCGTTCACCGCGTGGGCCACGGTGATCAGATCGTAGAGCAGCAGGGCCTCGGCGTCCTGTTCCGAGACGGTCGCGCCCCCCCGGGCGGTCAGGGTATGCCCGTAGCCGATCGTCCAGCGCCCGTCGGGCAGCTGGGCGGCTTTCTGCCGATAGCCTTCGAACCTCTTGATGAGATCGACGGCGGCGCGGGAGACCTGATGACGCGGCTTCATCGCGAGTTGACCCAATTTGAAACGCAGGCGGATGCCCTCGCCCGGTCCCGCGCAAGACCGGCGCCGTTTCTTAAGGTTCAGGTAAGGAAATTTAGGCGGGCCTTGGCCCGCCTGGGATCAGTTGAACAGCAGCGCCGCGATCAGCAGCACCGAGAAGAAGCCCGCGAAGTCGGTCAGGAAGGTCACGAAGATCGACGACGACACCGCCGGGTCGCGGCCCATCTTCTCCAGGGCCAGCGGCGCCAGGATCCCGCCGACGGCGGCGGTGAAGATGTTGACCACCAGGGCCAGGGCCACCGTCAGCGACAGCTTCGGATTGTCATAGAAGACATAGACCGCCGCCCCCATGACGATCGCCAGGGTCAGGCCGTTCATGACACCGACCAGCAGTTCGCGAGTGACGATCCGCGTGGCGTTGGCCGCCGTCAGCTCTTTGCTCGAAAGCGCCCGCACCGCCACCGCCAGCGTCTGGGTGCCGGCGTTGCCGCCCAGCGACGAGACGATCGGCATCAGCACGGCCAGGGCCACCAGCTTGGAGATCTCGGCCTGGAAGAGCGCGATGCCGGAAACCGAGATCGTCGCCGTCAGCAGGTTCAGCAGCAGCCACGGCAGGCGCGAGCGCACGATCTCCACGACGCTGGCGTCGCGGCCGACGTCCGACACGTTGGCCAGGGCGAGGATGTCTTCCTGCGCCTCTTCGCGGATAACGCCGACGATGTCGTCGACGGTGATCTGGCCCACCAGCCGCCCGCCGGCCTCCACGACCGGGGCGCTGATCAGGTGATACTTGTCGAAGATGTAGGCCACCTCCTCCTGGTCCATGTCGACGGTGATCTCGGTCACCGGCTCCATGATCTCGGCCAGGGGGGTCTCCAGCTTGCTGGTCAGCAGCAGGCTGATCGGCAAGGCGCCGACCGGCGTATAGGACGGATCGACCACATAGACGTCGAAGAACAGCTCCGGCAGGCTCTCGCCCGACTGGCGCACGTGCTCGATCGTGTGGCCTACGGTCCAGAACTGCGGCGCGGCCAGGAATTCGCGCTGCATCAGGCGGCCGGCGGTCTCGTCCTCGTAGGACAGCGTCGTCTCGATGGCCGCCCGGTCGGTCTCGCCCATGGCGGCCAGCACCTGGAAGCGCTTGGTGTCATCCAGGTCGTCGATGACGTCGGCCGCATCGTCGGTGTCCAGTTCCTCCAGCGCGCGGGCCAGGGTGACCGACGGGGTCGCCTCCAGCACCTCCTCGCGGATATTGTCCTCCAGCTCGGCGATGATCTCGCCCAGGGCCTGGGGATCGAGGACGGGAATCACCTCCTCGCGATAGGCGGCCGACAGGAAGCCCATCAGGTCGGCGACGTCGGCGGGGTCCAGCGCCCCGACCAGCTCGGACAGGCGCGCGGTGTCGCCGCGATCGGCCGCGTCGACCACCATCTCCACATAGTCGGGATTGAGGGCGTAGTCGTCGCCGAGCGCCAGGTCCTCGAGATCCTCGACGACTTCCGGCTCGGGAATGGAGAGGGCGTGACGCGCGTCTTCGCTCAGGTCGGCTGTTTCCCGGGTCATGGGGACCTCCTGAACTTCAGGCGAGGCTTAAGCTGCGCGCGCGTGATCCGAATGATTGAAAGCCGCAGCTCGGCGGGCGGTTGCCCAGGAACCTTGGCCGAAAAATGGTTAGAGCGCGGAAGGCGATTCGGAAACCGAAGCCTGCCGCGCTCTACGCAAGTTCACCTGGTGCGGTCGAGAAGACTCGAACTTCCACGGGTTGCCCCACAGCGACCTCAACGCTGCGCGTCTACCAATTCCGCCACGACCGCTCGTGGTGAGGCGCGGCAGGTAGCAAACTGAATCGGCTTTGGGAAGAGGCGACTTACAAGATGTCCGTCATTGCGACCTCATGGCCGGGTTTATCTGGGGATAGCCTTGCGCTTGCGCAGCTTTTCGGGCTCGCCATAGCCGATCTTCAGGATCAGCCCGCCCTTCACGAAGCGCCCGGTGACGGGGTAGCTCCGGGTCGAGGCATGGCCCTCACGATCGAAAACCCGCACGACATAGGTGAACGAAATCCGGTCGCCCTCGATCCTGGCGGGAAAGACCTCGGGGTCGGAGCACTCGCCCACGCAGTCCTCGAACACCACAGTGGGCCGCGGGCCGGGGCGCACCGTCAGCCGCGCGCCCACCAGATCGCCGGCCTCCTCGACATACCGCACATTGTCGTAATAGCCGGCGTAGTCGGGCGCGGCCAAGACAGGACCACCTACCGAAAGCAGCGCGAGGACGAGCGCGGAACGAAGCAAACCCATGACGCGCAGCTTGGCCGTGAAGCCGTGCGCGGGCAACGCGTCTCAGGCGCCGCCGGCCATGTAATCGTAGACGTCGGCCGGGCCGGTCACCTGGATGGCGATGCGATCGTCGTTGATCTGGATTTCGCCCCGGGCGATCGGGTGATTGTTGGCCAGGATCCAGACCTCGTCGTTGGTCTTGGCGTCCAGCGGGATCACCGCGCCGCGGCCCATGCGCAGCAGTTGCTGCATCGGCAGGATCGACCGGCCGAGCAGAACGGAGATCTCGACATTGACGGCGTTGACCTGGCTCACGAACTAAGGCCCCTGGAACTGAAATTGCCGATGGCGGAAAATCCCGCGCCTCGGCTCATGCAAGACTAAGGCCGCATGCTTGATCGCCCGTTAAACCTTGAAGATAAAGGCCTTCCCGATTTGTCGCGCCCCGACGGCCTGGCGGCGGGGTGGGCGGTTTCGACCGGCTACGTGCCCTACCCGGCAGCCGTTGCCGCCATGGAGGCCCGCGCGGCCGCCATCGCCGACGGAACGGCGGGCGAGCTGATCTGGCTTCTCGAGCATCCGCCGCTCTACACCGCCGGGGTCTCGGCCAAGACCTCCGACCTGCTGGAGCCCGAGCGCTTCCCCGTCTTCGAGAGCGCGCGCGGCGGTCAGTTCACCTATCACGGCCCAGGCCAGCGCGTGGCCTATGTCATGCTCGACCTGACCCAGCGCGGGCGCGACGTGCGGGCCTTCGTCGCCGCGCTCGAAGCCTGGATCATCGACGCCCTGGCCGCCTTCAACGTGGTCGGCGAGATGCGCGAGGGCCGGGTCGGCGTCTGGGTCGAGCGCAAGGGCGCGGGCTGGTCGCGCGAGGACAAGATCGCCGCCATCGGCGTCAAGCTGCGCCGCTGGGTCAGCTTCCATGGGATCAGCCTGAACGTGGAGCCTGACCTGTCGCACTTCTCGGGCATCGTGCCCTGCGGCCAGACCGAGCATGGCGTCACCAGCCTGGTGGACCTTGGCCTGCCGGTGACGCTCGACGATGCCGACGAGGCCCTCAAGGCCAGCTTCCGCAAGGTGTTCGGCGCCGTCGAGGACGCCGAGGCGCCGATCTAGATCGCCTTGTTCAGATGGCGGGCGCTTTTAGCGGGGGCTGACCATAGCGGTTGGCCCCCTGCTCGCCGCCCATGACGCCCAGTTCGATGATCGCCCAGACCAGGACGATGGCGAAGGCGAAGTCGAGGAAGTGCTGCGGGGTCGGCCAGACGGCGACCATGGCCGCCAGCACCAGGGCCGCCCACCAGCCCGAACGGCCGCGGTCGTGCAGCCGCTTGGACAGCACGCAGGCGCCCGAATACAGCAGGGCCGAATAGACCAGCCAGCCGGTCAGCAGCCGCAGCACGTCGCCGGCGATGGCCTCATACAGCACGGCCACGCCGATCAGCACGGCCGAGACGATCAGGAACGGCGTGCGCGCCAGCCTGCCCGTGGAGGACAGGAACAGCTCCGCCCAATCGATCCGACCGTTCATGCTCGCCAAGGCTCCGCGACTCTCTTCGAGCGGAACCTAGGCGCAGCGGGCCGCCAGCGGAAGTCGCACAGGCGTCACACCCAGGCGCAAACGCCGGCGACCTGCCAACCTAGGCGTTCGTCGCCGGGCTGGCCGGCGCGGGCTCGCCGTCGACGCCGCCGCCGAGCACCAGCGGATTGCGGTTCACGCCGTTGGCGCCGCCGGGGGCGGGTCCATAGCGGTTCTCACCCGGCTGCCCTGGCAGGATCGAGTAATCGACGAGAATGTAGAGCACGACCAAACCCCAGGCGACCTTCGCCCAAAGAGCGTCGGGCAACACCAGGCTCGCCACCCAGGTCACAAGCCGAACGCCGAGCAAGGCCAGCGAGAAGATCGCCGGCCGCCCCCGATCATGGCCGCGCTGCACCAGCAAACCCGAATAGCCGGCGAACAGACCGAGGGTCCAAACCAGGATCGCGAGCGCACCGACCAGCGACGGAACGGCGCCCAGCAACAGCAGGCCGATCAGCCAGACCACATTGAGCGCGACGCCATAGGCCCAGAACTCCCCGCGCCCGATCCGCCCCTTCCAGGACAGGTAAATCCGCGCGATGTATTTGGGAGAAAGCTTGGCCATTCCCCTTGCATGGCTCAACCCAGAGATAGGATCAAGCGCTCGCTCATCCGAACTCGACCAGCACCTGGTCGGCGGCGACGGGATCGCCGGCCTTGGCGTTGACGGCCTTGACGACGGCGTCGCGCTCGGCGCGGAGGATGTTCTGCATCTTCATGGCCTCGAGCACGCAGACGATTTCGCCCTCGCGCACCTGCTGGCCGATCTCGACGTCCATGGAGACGACCAGCCCCGGCATCGGCGAGAGGACGAGCTTCGACGTATCGGCCGGAGCCTTGGCCGGCAGCTTCTCGTGCAGCTCGGCGCTGCGGGCGGTCAGCACCAGAACCCGGGCCTTGGCGGCGCGGTGGCGGATGGTGAAGCCCTCGGCGGCCGGGGCGACCTCGGCGGTGAAGGCCTGACCGTCCAGCCTGGCGCGGAACGTCGCCAAGCCCGGCCGCCAGGCGATGTCGGTCAGGACGAGGCTGCGGCCTTCGTCGAGCAGGCCGACGGTCAGCCCCTGTTCGCTCTCGGCCTCGAACCGCACCCGCCGCTTGGCGTGGCCGACCACGACCGTCCAGTCGGCGCGCTTTGATCCGAGCCGCCGGGCCAGCACCCGCTGCAGGGCGCAGCCCGCAGCCGCCAGGATGTCGAGCTGCAGCGGCGTCGGCTCGGTTCCGGCAAAGCCGTCGGGGAACTCGTCCTTGATGTAGCTGGTGGCCAGCTGGCCCGAGACGAAGCGCTCCTGGTCCATCACCGCGGCCAGGAACGGCACGTTGTGGCTGGGCCCCTCGATGTGGAAGTCCTCCAGCGCCCGGGCCATGCCCTTGACCGCCTCGGCGCGGGTCGGAGCCCACGAGCACAGCTTGGCGATCATCGGGTCGTAGAACATCGAGATCTCGTCGCCCTCGCGCACCCCGGCGTCGTTGCGCACGAGATAGCCGTCCTTATGGCCCTCTTCCGGCGGCGCATAGCGCACCAGCCGGCCGATGCTGGGCAGGAACTTGCGATAGGGATCCTCGGCGTAGATCCGGCTCTCGACCGCCCAGCCGTTGATGGAAAGGTCGTCCTGCGCAAAGGCCAGCGGCTCGCCCGCCGCAGAGCGGATCATCTGCTCGACCAGATCAAGGCCCGTGATCAGTTCGGTGACCGGATGCTCCACCTGCAGGCGGGTGTTCATCTCCAGGAAGTAGAAGCTCTTGTCCTGGCCGGCCACGAACTCGACCGTGCCGGCGCTGTCATAGGCGACCGCCTTGGCCAAAGCGACGGCCTGCGCCCCCATGGCCGCCCGGGTCTCGGGATCCAGCAGCGGGCTGGGCGCCTCCTCGATGACCTTCTGGTTCCGGCGCTGGATCGAGCATTCGCGCTCGAAGAGGTGCACGACCGAGCCGTGCTTGTCGCCCAGCACCTGGATCTCGATGTGGCGCGGGCTCTCGATGAACTTCTCGATGAAGATCCGGTCGTCGCCGAAGGCCCCGGCCGCCTCGGCCCGCACCGCCGGGAAGCCTTCCTCGACGTCCTTGCGGTTCCAGGCCACCCGGATGCCCTTGCCGCCGCCCCCGGCCGACGCCTTGATCATCACCGGATAGCCGATGGCCTCGGAGATCTTCAGGGCCTCGGCGACGTCGGCGATCTCGCCGATATGGCCGGGCACGCAGGAAACGCCCGCCGCGGCGGCGAACTTCTTGCTCTCGATCTTGTCGCCCATCGCCGAGATGGCGCCGGGGTTGGGACCGATGAACACGATGCCTTCGTCGGCGCACCTCTGGGCGAACTCGGCCTTCTCCGACAGGAAGCCGAAGCCCGGATGCACCGCCTGCGCCCCCGTCTGCTTGCAGGCGGCGATGATCTTGTCGGCGACGAGGTAGCTCTGGGCGGCTGGCGAGGCCCCGATGTGCACGGCCTCGTCGGCCATCTCCACCGCCAAACTGTCGGCGTCGGCGTCCGAGTACACGACCACCGTGGCGATCCCCAGCCGCCGGCACGTCTTGATCACCCGCACCGCGATCTCGCCCCGGTTGGCGATCAGGATCTTGTTGAACATCGGCCCATCCCTGCGCGGCTTTTCGCCTTGGTCCTAGGCGTATCAGGCCAAGGCCGGTTTGCAACGCGGGCGGGCCGCGCTAAAAGCGTCGCAGGAACCATGACACCGGTTTCCAATAAGAACGACATTGGGAGTGACGCGTGGTGAAGCAGGCGCTTTTTCTGGCCTCCGCCTTTTCGGTCATCGCCGCGGCCAGTGCGGCCACCGCCGCGGGGCCGCCTGAACCCGCCCTCCTCTTCCACGTCTCCGGCGACAAGGGCCTGAAGGCCGACTACGCGGCCGGCGACGCTGTTCCCAACTTCGCCGACAAGGTCGCGGTGATCCCCACGGGCAAGGCCGGCCCCGCCCTCTCGGCCCAGGACGACGGGATCCTGGCCTGGAACGCGCCGGGGAACATCCTAGCCCAGCGCGGCACGCTCTCGTTCTTCTGGCGCTCGGGCTATCCGGTCGGGGTCGCGCCGTTCGTGATCTTCCGCGTCGGCTACGCCGACCACACCAGCTGGGACATGGCCTTCCTGCGCATCGACTGGAACGGCCACGGCTTCGACGCCTTCGTCACCGACAACGGCCTAGCCCGCACCCGCGTCTCGTTCAAGCTCGACAAGCCCCCCGCCGCCGACGCCTGGACTCACCTGGCCTTCACCTGGGACGAGCAGACCGGCGTGCAGCTCTTCGTCGACGGCAAGCCCGTGGCCAAGAAGGAAGCCAAGCGGGTCTACGACGCCGGTCTCGACCAATTCGGCATCGCCGGCCGGGTGATCGCCCCGCACCAGGTGCAGAGTCGCTACAACTTCCTGCGCGGCGGCGATCTGGACGAGATCCGCGTCTACGACCGCGCCCTCGACGCGACCGGCGTCGCCGCCCTGGCCCGCAACGAGGCGCCGGCCCAGGCCGCCCCGGTCCCGACGCTGGACGATCCGGCCACCCACGCCGCCTGGAAGCTGCGCTACGGCTGGACCGGCGAGGCCCCGCCCCTGCTAACCGATCCGGCCACCCGTATCCGCAAGGTCGAGTTCGCCGACGCCAAGGACATCAAGGAATGGATGTGGCGGGCCAACGACGGCATCCCCGAGACCACCTGGCCCGGCGTCTACAATCGCTCGCGCCTGGAAGGCCGCGACGACTACTTCCAGCTTCCCGACTGGAACACCTACGTCGAGGGCGGCAAGGCCCTGACCCTGGCCCTGCCCGACGAGCCGATCAGTCGCCTGGAAATCCAGGGAACCGCCTATGGCGACCTGACCTGGGCGGCGAAGGCGGGCGACAAGGGCGCGAAGATCGGCGCCCGCGCCAAGGGCCTGGCCCGCTCGGTGACCACCCTGGCCCAGCCGCTGAAGGGCGGGGTGCTGACCTTCACCAACACCGACCAGGAAACCCCGATCCAGGAGATCTGGGCCTATGACGTCAGCGCCGGCAAGGAGCCCGACGGCGTCTTCAAGATGAACTACACGGTCCGCGCCGAGGTGGCGCCGGACTATCTGAACCTCGCCGACCTCAACGCCTATGTCGCCGGACGCTTCCCGGCCGGTGAGCGCGCGACGGTCGTGGCCATTCCCGACGCGGCCCCGCAGCGCAAGCGTCCGGCCGCCGACCTCGCGGCGAAGGGGCTGCCGATCGTCCATGTGATGATCCCGTCGGGCTTCGGCGACGCCCCGGCCGCCCAGGCGCTGGCCCGCAACTGGGCGTACGGTTGGGAGAACGCCCGCGACGGCCTGGACGGGATCGCCATCGACATCCCCGCCCTGCCGGGCGCGGCGGGAACGACGATCCCGCTGAACATCCAGGTCAAGGACCCGATCTGGCCGGGCCGCAACATGATCGACGTCTCGGTCTCGGTGAAAGCCGGCGAAGCCCGCACCCTGTGGCTCGACCTGCGCGACCGCATCCTCACGCCCGACAGCCTGTACCTGACCATCGCCGCCGACAGCGCCGAGTTCGGCCCCAAGGCCCTGGACGGCGCCAAGATCCGCCTGGTGTTCAAGGCCCGCGAGGAGGCCAAGGCCGAGCACGTCGCCGACCGCTTCAACCAGGTGAAGGACAACTGGGCCTTCCTGGTCGAGGAGCACACCACCTCCAAGCGCCAGGGCCTCTATCGCCGCCTTTACGCCGACATCTCCGACCTGCTGCGCGTCGATCCCGACCACAAGGAAGGCCGCGAGTACTGGGGCGACATCACCTATGGCAGCCAGGGCTGGCCGGCCTTCGACCAGCCCAAGGCGCCGGACGGCGTGCCGCTGTGGGCCTTCCGCCAGACCGAGGACCTCAAGCGGGTCGCCAAGTTCATCAACTGGTGGATCGACGAGCGCCAGGTTCCCTACGGCGATTTCGGCGGCGGCCTGTCGGACGACAGCGACCTGCTGCAGCAATGGCCGGGCCTGGCTTTGATGGGCGTCGATCCCGACAAGGTGCGCGACTCGCTGAACCGCCTGACCGACGCGGTCTACCGCAACGGCATGTTCACGAACGGCCTGTCGACCATCGTCACCGACGAGTTGCACGCCTACGAGGAGGGCATCAACTCCAACAGTGAGGCGATGTATCTCGACTACGGCGACCCGCTGGCCGTCGAGCGGCTGTTCACGACGGTGAAGGCCCTGCCGGGGATCATCGATCGCAATCCGGCCGGCCACGTCCACTTCAACACCAACTGGTACAGCGGCGCGATCTCGTACCGCGAAGGCCCGTGGGAGTGGCAGAAGCCCTATTCCTTCGGCGTCGTGCACCCGGCGATCCTGATCGGCGACTACAACGGCGACGGGACGGCGCGCGACATCGTGCTGGGCCTGGCCGACGGTTATCTGGCGCACGCCAAGCCCGACGGCTCCTATCCCAACGAGATCAACTGGCGCACCGACGCCGAGCGCGGCGGCACGGTGCTGCAAGGCTCGGGCGCCAGCGGTCCGTTCCAGATCTTCTGGCAGGCCTGGCGCTGGACGGGCGACGCCAAGTACCTGGCCCCGATCCAGTGGCGGATGGGCAAGAACGGCGTCAAATCGCTGAACGACCTCAACGACAACGCCCTCTCCATGCTGGGCCTCGCCGAGGCCAACAAGGACGCCATCGTCAAGTCGGCGGCCAAGGGCGGCGCGATCGAGCGCTTCGCGGCCTGGACCCTGACCGGCGACAAGAGCTGGCTCGAAAAGGCCTATGCCGACGAGATCCAGTGGGCCGACCAGCACATGTACATGCACACCGACGGCCACTGGTGGTCGGACCGGGTGGAGATCCCATCGGACGTGCTGCAACGCTCGCGCCTGGGCGGCATCGCCAACAAGCGCGGCCAGATGAATCCGGGCCACTTGGTCAGCTGGCGCTTCGAGGCCGGCGCGAAAGGCGAGGACGTGGCGATCCTGGTCAAGGACGGTACGGCCAAGGGCTTCAAGGTCGTGGCCTACAACCTGTCGGACAAGCCGGTGACGGCGGTCATGACCGGCTGGAACGTCGCGCCCGGCCAGTGGAGCCTGGCGCAAGGCATCGACAGTACGGGCGACGACGCGATCGACGGCGGCGGCGAGACCCGCCAGGTCGCCTTCGAGCGCACCAAGGCCGTGACCGTGGTCCTGCCGCCGGGCCAGACGAGCGTCATCGACATGGCGCTTGCGACGGCCGGCGACGATCCCGCCCAGCGCGCGGATCTCGGCATCGGCCGCGGCGACGTGACGGTGAAGGGCTCGAGCATCACCGCCAAGGTCCACAGCCTGGGCGCCCAGGACGCGGCGGCCTCGCGGCTGGAACTGGTCGAGGCGGCCGGCAAGGTGCTGACCTCGGCGGCCGTGCCCGCCCTGGCCGCGCCGAAGGACCTGCTGCCCAAGACCGCCACGGTCCGCCTGAAGATCCCGGCCGGCGCCAAGCCGTCGGAACTGCGCCTGCGCATCGTCGCCGCCCAGCCGCAGATCACGGCCCTCAACGATGAGGTGAAACTGCCATGACCCGCCGCCTCGCCATCCTGACCGTTCTTGGAGCTCTATCGATGTCCGCCCCCGCCGCGCTCGCCGCCGACGCCCTGGAGTACGGGCGCAATGTCACCCTGGCGGAAGCCAAGGCGGCGGCCGGCGCCGCCGAAGCCGAAGCGCTGAAGAACGGCTGGGCGGCCGTCATCACCGTGGTCGAGCCCAACGGCCAGACCGTGCTGTCGTGGAAGATGGACGGCGCGTCCTACGCCGCCCCGGGCGTCGCGCGCCGCAAGGCCGAAACCGCGGCCGGTTTCAAGCGCCCGACCAAGGCGTTCCAGGACGCGGTCAAGGCCGGCAACCTCAACGCCCTCTCCAACGGCGCCCTGGCCATCGAGGGCGGCGAGCTGCTGGTCGCCGGCGGCAAGATCGTCGGGGCGATCGGCGTCTCGGGCGCCACGCCGGAACAGGACGGGATCATCGCCCGCGCCGGCGCGGCGGCGGTGAAGTAGGCCTCAGCCCTCCCCGCCCCCAAACTCCTTGGCGAACATGGCCACGTAGCCGTCGAGCCGCTCGGACGCCTCGGGCGCGACCAGGCGGGTGACCTCGGCCGAGAAGGTGACCGGCGCCGAGCCGGCGGCGGTGACGACCTTGCCGTCGACCACCGCGCGCGGGCTTTCGACATAGAGATCCGCGCCGGCATAGCCCGGCGCCTGCTCGGCCAGCCAGTCCTTGCCGTTCGAGGTATGGGCCTTGCCCGCCAGCAGACCGGCCTTGGCCAGGGCGATGGTCGCGCCGCAGATGCCGGCGACGATCTTGCCGTCGGCGTGGGCCTGCTTCAGCAGGGCGAACAGGGTCTGGTTCTCGTAGCCCTGCCAGGCGTCCGAGCCGATCAGCAGGAAGACATCGGCGTCGGACAGCACCGGATCGTCGAAGCCATAGTCGGCGGCCGCGAGAATCCCGCCGATCGAGGTCTCCGGATCCCCGGTCGGGGTGGCGATCTCGATCTGGACTTTGAAGTACTCGCGCAGGGAGGCCAGCACGGGACCAGCTTCCCAGTCGGCCCAGCCGGGCTGGAGAAAGGCGACGGCGACGGTCATCAGCGGAGCTTCACGGCGGTGCCGGCAGCGGTGACCATCAGCATGCCGTTGTCGGCGCCGAGGGCCTCGTAGTCGAGATCCACGCCCACCACGGCGTCGGCGCCCAGGCGGCGGGCCTCGTCGATCATCTCCTGCAGGGCGATGTCGCGCGCCTCGCGCAGGGCCTTCTCATAGCCCCCGGCGCGGCCGCCGATGATGTTGGTGATGCCGGCGAACAGGTCGCGGAAGATGTGCGCGCCGATGATCGCCTCGCCGGAGACGACGCCCAGGGTGGCCACCGTCTCGCGCTCGGCGACGTACGGAGTGGTCGAGGTGATCATGCGTTTCCGTCCCTTAGATGCCGCGCGCCCTACCGGCGAGCCGCTCGAAACCCTAGATTGGCATCCATGACCCAAGCCGCCACCCTGTCTTCCACAGGTTTCGACCTGACCCCGCCCACCGAGCCCGAGCGCGAGCGCCTGGAGGGCGACCTCACCGCCGAGGAGGCGCGCGTCCTGCTGCACCACGGCACCGAGGCCCCGTTCTGCGGCGGCCTGCTGGGCGAGAAGAACCCCGGCGTCTACGGCTGCCGGCTGTGCGGCCTGCCGCTGTTCAAGCACGAGACCAAGTTCGAGAGCGGCACCGGCTGGCCCAGCTTCTACGCGCCGTACGACGAGGAGCACGTCAAGGCCGTGCGCGACACCTCCTACGGCATGGTCCGCATCGAGACCCGTTGCGCCCGCTGCGACAGCCACCAGGGCCACGTCTTCCCCGACGGTCCGGCGCCGACCCGGCTGCGCTACTGCATCAATTCGGTGTCGCTGCAGTTCGTGGCGAGCGGCGAGCCCCTGCCTGATCCGCTGCACCGCGGTGATCGGCTACCCTGACCACGGCGAAGCTTCCGTTACGGAAGTTCGACCGTCGGTGGAAAAAATGGGTTGTCGCACACAACTATAAAGAGCACATTCGCGCTCGACGCCGATGGATCGGCGACTCGCTCGGGCGACGTCCCCTAGACGACCGCCCGAACCGCCCGCGCTTAGCCTCCGGCAGGGTTTGGCGCTCCATGGCGGACGCGTCGGGAGAAGGCCCCTTCCCCCCAACCTTCTTCCGACGCGAACCCCTAGTCCCCCGGAGCGGCGGTGGGGCCGTAGGCGACATAGCCGCGCTCGACCATCCGGCGCAGGGCCTCGTAGGCCGCCGACAACTCGTCGTAGGCGGTGCGCAGGGCGGCCAGTTTCTCGATCTCCGCGGGTTCGGGCGGACGACCCGACTGGCTGATAGCCAGGGCCGCCGCGGCCCACCGCGCCCGGGACTGGGCCGTGCTCACGGCCAGTTTCTGGAAATGCCCGGCGTCGAGCCTTCCCAGGGTCTGGGCCATGATCTCGCGGTTGGAGACGAAGGCGGTGTAGTCGATCTGCTCCAGGTGGCCGCGCAGCCTGCGCTGCTCCTGCGGATCGATGTCCTGCGGCTCGAAGTGATCGCTGAAACGTCGCGTGCTGGAGGTGACGGTGGACGACATGACGGCCTCCCTGACCGCTCGTACTAGTCGGGAGTCTGCGCCTTCGCCCTTAAGCGGTCGTTACTCGTCAATCGGGCGTGAGCAGGCCCTGCAACCCGACGATCATGGCGATGATCCCGAACACCGCCAAGACCAGGCCGCGCCCTGGGAACCGCTGGCCGGCAAGTCGCCGCCTGCGCCCAGCCGCCGGGCGACCGCTCCGGCTCGCAGGCGATCCCACAGCAGCAGGACGCCGACAGCCAGGCCGACGATCTCGAAGTGGAAGACGTGCGGCCCCGAGATCAGGTGCACGATCAGGAAGTAGCCGCCGCAGACCAAGGCCGCGATCCCAACGATCCAGCCGAACGGCGCCAGCCTGCCGGCGAACCGCGCGAGGTCGTCGCCCGCACGCGGCAGCAGCGCCAGGAGGCCGATCGCCAGCAGGAAGCCGCCGAGCAGATTGCAGAGGTCCAGAAGGAGTTCGAGCATGGGCATGGAATGCGAAGAGCGCTCGCGCCGTTCCCGCTCCCCGAAAAGGAGAATGGCCATCACCACAGCCGCAAAACTTGCAATCTTACGATTGTAGAATAGTCTTCGAGCTTCACTGGAGGCTCGTCATGCATTTCGTCGTCGCGTTCACCGCCCTGCTGCTCGCCGCCGCGCCCCTCGCCAACGGCGCGCTCGCCGCGCCGACCGCCGCCGAAGCCCGCGCCGACAAGGATCGTCAGATCGTCCAGAAGGCCATGGGGTCGGATCTGAAGAAGATCCAGACCATGGTTCCCGCGCTGGAGGACGTCGCGTCGCGCACGCCCAGCGCCTACCCCCTGATCGAGCGGAAGGGCGACCGCGTCATCGTCCGCGCATCCGATCTCGACCAGGGCATGGTCCCCGCCCTGATCGCCGGCGCGACAGGCAAGGACGCCAATCCCAGCGGATCGACGCGGGTCGACATCGAGTACAACACCTACGGCCAGGCGATCTTCCTGCTGGGCTCGGCCGCCGTCGAGGCCCGCGACATGAGGAAGGCCACGTTCTGGCTGGACAAGGGCCTGGCCCTGCAGCCCGACAACCTGATGCTCGTCACCGAAAAGGGCATGGTGCTGACGCTCCAGAAGCGGCACACCGAGGCGTTGGCGCTCTACGAAGCGACCTTCGAGAACGCCAGCGGCATGCTGATCGGCGACCAGCAGGGCAAAGCGCGCCTGCTGCGGGCCAAGGGCTTCACGCTGATCGAGCTCAACCGCCTGGACGAGGCCGAAGCGGCCTACAAGGCCTCGCGGGAGATCGAGCCCGACCACGGCGGCGCCAAGCACGAACTGGCCTACATCGCCCAGCTGCGCGCCGGCGCCGAGCAGCGAGGCATGAAGCTGGTCAACGGCGAGGAGTCCAAGGCCCTCAAATAGGCCTCAGCGCTCCACGATCGCCTCGAAGCCGCCGAAGATCATGCGTTTGCCGTCGAACGGCATATTGTCCATGTACGGCTTGAGGCGCTCGTCGGCCATGACCTTGGCCATCACCTCGTCGCGCTTGGCCTTGCTCTCGTAGGTGATCCACGAAAAGACCGTCACCTCGTCGTCCTTCAGCTGGACGGCGCGAGGGAACGAGGTCAGTTCGCCGTAGGGCACGTCGTCGGCGATCGCCTCGACGTAGGACAGCGCGCCGTACTCCGTCCATACCGTACTGCCCAACCGGGCCATCTCCTTGTAGGCCTCGACATTGGCCTTCGGTACGGCGACCACGAAACCATCGACATAGGTCATGGGGTATCCTCCCTGGATGTTGTCGTTCCCCCAGGACGATCGAACGCCTGGAAAGCCGACAACGGCGAGGAAAAAGTTCAGCGGGCGCGGATGATTTCCAGAAGACGGCCCAGCGCCTTGGCGTGGCCATCGCCCGGATCGTCGGGCGGATGGACGGTCAGCGGGACCTGCGGGGCGATCCCGACGCCCTCGACCACCCGGCCCGCGGCGTCGCGATGGATCTCGGCCGGCAGGGCGAAACGCCAGCCGTTCGGGAGCGGCACGGGAACCTGGTCAGACAGCGCGCCCCGCGTGGTCTCCCCGACCTGGCGGACATTGGGCAGGCCGCGCATCATCAGGGTGAAGGTCTCGCCGGCGCTGACCGTGATGCGGCTGGTCAGCAGCCAGACCGGTCCGAGATAACGCGGACGGTCCGACGGCTCGACGACCAGGTCCTGCGCCGGCCCGGCCACGCCGGTCGGGACCTTGGAGCCGACGACGACGCGCCCGGCCGCGAACCGCGCCGCGATCCGCCGGCTGATGGTGTCGTAGCCGCCGCGGTTGTTGCTGACGTCGACGATCACCGCCGAGGCGCCGGAAAAAGCGGTCATGGCCTCGTCTAGGACAGCGTCCAGCGCGGCGGTATCGTCGTCGCCGGCCGCAGGGTCGAACCCGCCCATGCTGACGATCGCCAGATAGCCGACCTCGCCGTCCCGCCCCCAGAAGATCCGGCCGTTGGCGACCTGGCGAGCGTGGAACGGCGCGGCCAGCACGCCGTCGCGCCAGGCTTTGCGCCAAGCCGCCTCGCCGCCGGGCCTGCCCTGTGCGCTCAGCAGGACCGAAGCCTCGCCGAACCGGCGCGATCGCGGCTCGCCGGCGATGACGCCGTCGAGCTGGACATGGGGGTCGGAGATCCCGCGCAGCAGCACGCCCAGCGCCTTCCACAGAGCCGCCTCGTCCGGCGCCGGCCCCAGCACCGCGAACGCCTCGCGGCGGCGGGCGGTCCAGTCGAAGCCCCGCTCGGCCGACAAGGGATAGTAGGCCGCGAAGGCGTCGGCGACAGCGCTCAGGGTCCGCTGCGGCGTCCACGGCCGCTCGCCCGAGCAAGCCTTTGGCAAGCCCTTCAGCCGATCGAAGCGATAGACCGTGCCGTCGGCCTCGCCGGCGATCTCGACCGTCTCCTTCCC
Organism: Caulobacter sp. GW821-FHT10A10; assembly: GCF_059415745.1. NCBI lineage: Bacteria > Pseudomonadati > Pseudomonadota > Alphaproteobacteria > Caulobacterales > Caulobacteraceae > Caulobacter > Caulobacter sp. GW821-FHT10A10. The sequence goes on from NZ_JBWKNV010000006.1 coordinate 421,180, forward strand.
GGCCGGCCGCCACAGTTTCAGCACGCCGTCGGGATCGGCTTCCGGCCTCGGGTCACGCCAGCAGTCGGCTCCCGCGACGTGGTAGAGGCTCGCCCCCTTGGCGTCGAACCGCACGATCCAGCCATAGCCCCGCGACCGCCAGACGCCTTGCAGCGCGGGGGCCACGACGCCGTCTTCGACCACCGGGCGCGCGCCTTCGGCCGCCAGGGACGGCCCGCCGACGGACAGTCCCGCGATCAGGGCGACGCAGGCCAGGGCTTTCATGAAACTACGGTCAGGGCTGAACAGCCGCACGGCGCGCCTTCCGGGCGATCTTCCCGGAGGCCTCTTCGACGCGCCTGATATCGGATGGCTGGCTCATGACGGATGCGAGGCTAGCAACTGCCGGCCGTCTTCGCCACAGAGCCGGTTCCGCCATGCGAAAAGGCCCGGCTCTGCGAACCGGGCCCATCGAGATTCCATGGCAGGCGGCGTTCACGCCGCGCGCGGATCAGCCCAGCGCGGCCAGGACGGCCTTCTGCTTGGCCGCGTCCAGGTGCGGGACCAGGGCCTTGACGATGTCGATCGTGGCCTTGTTGACCACCCGGACGTCGGGCGCGGGGTCGCCGCCGTGGATCTTGAGCCAGAGTTCGATGATCCAATGCGGATCATTGGCATGCGCGAGGACGATGGGGCGGAGCGCCATAGCGGTAACCTCATGAGTTGCAATACCTCAACAATACACCCATGAGAGCAATTTTTAAGAGTGCGCGGCGGGACTTCACCGGAGCGTGAAGACCCGCCGCGCGCCGGCTCACTCGGCCTTCAGATAGATCTCCGAGCCCTGCTCTTTGAACTTCTCGCTCATCTGCGCCATCCCGAGGTCGGCGGCGTTCGGCGCCTGTGCGGCGGCGAAGTCGCGGACTTCCTGGCTGATCTTCATCGAGCAGAACTTCGGGCCGCACATCGAGCAGAAGTGCGCGGTCTTGTGCGCCTCCTTGGGCAGGGTCTCGTCGTGGAAGGCCCGGGCCGTCTCGGGGTCGAGGCCGAGGTTGAACTGGTCCTCCCAGCGGAACTCGAACCGCGCCCGGCTGATGGCGTCGTCCCACATGGCCGCGCCGGGGTGGCCCTTGGCGAGGTCGGCGGCGTGGGCGGCCAGCTTGTAGGTGATGACGCCGGTCTTGACGTCGTTGCGGTCGGGCAGGCCCAGGTGCTCCTTGGGCGTGACGTAGCAGAGCATGGCCGTGCCGAACCAGCCGATCATCGCCGCGCCGATCGCCGAGGTGATGTGGTCGTAGCCAGGGGCGATGTCGGTGGTCAACGGACCGAGGGTGTAGAAGGGGGCCTCGTGGCAGTGCTTCAGCTGCTCGTCCATGTTGGCCTTGATCTTGTGCATGGCCACGTGGCCCGGCCCTTCGATCATCACCTGCACGCCGTGCTTCCAGGCGACCTTGGTCAGCTCGCCCAGGGTGCGTAGCTCCGAGAACTGGGCCTCGTCGTTGGCGTCGGCGGTCGAGCCCGGACGCAGGCCGTCGCCCAGCGAGAACGACACGTCGTAGGCGCGCATGATCTCGCAGATCTCTTCGAAGCGCTCGTAGAGGAAGTTCTCCTTGTGGTGGGCCAGGCACCACTTGGCCATGATCGAGCCGCCGCGGCTGACGATGCCGGTCACGCGCTTGGCGGTCATCGGCACGAAGGGAAGACGCACGCCGGCGTGGATCGTGAAGTAGTCGACGCCCTGCTCGGCCTGCTCGATCAGGGTGTCGCGGAAGACTTCCCAGTTCAGGTCCTCGGCCACGCCGCCGACCTTCTCCAGCGCCTGGTAGATCGGCACGGTGCCGATGGGCACGGCGCTGTTGCGGATGATCCAGTCGCGGATGTTGTGGATGTTACGGCCGGTCGACAGGTCCATGACCGTGTCGGCGCCCCAGCGCGTGGCCCAGACCATCTTGTCGACCTCGTCGGCGACGGTGCCGAGCACGGCCGAGTTGCCGATGTTGGCGTTGATCTTGACCAGGAAGTTGCGGCCGATGGCCATCGGCTCCAGTTCGCCGTGGTTGATGTTGGCCGGGATGATGGCCCGGCCGCGGGCCACTTCCTGGCGAACGAACTCGGGCGTCACGAAGTCGGGCACCGAGGCCCCGAAGTCCTCGCCGTCGCGCACGCAGGGCGCGGACTGCTCGCGGCGCAGGTTCTCGCGGATGGCGACGTATTCCATCTCGGCGGTGATGATCCCGGCGCGGGCGTATTCCAGCTGGGTGACCAGCTTGCCGGTCGTTCCGCGATAGATCTTGCGGCCGTTGTCGGGGAACTGCGGAGCCAGGTGCTTGCCCTGGGCGAAGCCGTTGTCCTCGGGCTTCACTTCACGCGGGTTGCTGACGACCTCGACGTCGCCGCGGGCGACCACCCAGGCTTCGCGGGCGCGCTGCAGGCCCTTCTCGATGTCGATGGTCGCGGTCGGGTCGGTATAGGGGCCGGACGGGTCGTAAATCGTCACCGGCGGTTCGTTGGCCGACGGGTGGACAGCCACCTCGCGGAACGGCACGCGGATGTCGGGGAACATCTCGCCGGCCTGGTGGACCTTGCACGAGCCGGGGATCGGCCCCGTGGCGACGTCGCTGGTCGCCGGGATGATGGGGGTTTGGGCGTTCATGTTGCGGGCTCCTCAAGCATTGAAGAGACCCGGACGTGTCGAGCTAAGTCGGTTGTACGGCCTGGAATAGACGCCCCCAACTGGGCTTCAAGACCGCGTTCCCTCCCTTCGCCGGCATGACCCGGATCAGGTTCGACGGGTCAGGGCTCAAGCCCAATCTCAGCCGCGACAGCGACCCCCCGGTGAACAGGGCGGACACTAGGGTGATTGCCGTGCAGGTCAAGTGCGCGGGTAACGCCGTTTCGCCAACGCATTTACAGGTTGCACGATCAGGCGGATACATCTCAAGCGACACAACGCCGTGGCGAGGGGAGCCGACATGGGCGAGCGTTTCGATCTTCTGGCTTTCTTCGCGCGGTCCAAGATGCCGCTGGGCCTGCCGTTGCTGGCGGCGGCGGCGGTTCCGGCCGCGATCATCGGCCTTCTGCTGTTCTATCTGCCGGACCTGCCGCTGGACCTGGCCTTCTTCGGCGGCTGGCTGGCGCTGCTGTCGCTGGCGGCACTGGCCTGGGCGACGATCTTCTGGGGACTGGCCGTCGCGGTGACCCCGCAGCAGCAGGCCCTGACCAGCGCCTCGGTGGTGGCCGTGGCCATGTCTTTAGCCATCGCCTCGGTCGCCTCGCCGCCGGCGATCGGCTCGCTGGCCCAGAAGACCGGACGGGTGATCGAAGCCGCCCTGGCCTGGACGCCGGCCCTCGTCTCCCAGGCCGTCAGCGGCATCGACCCCTGCTCGGGCGACGCCCTGACCAAGCCCGAGCAGCGTCGGCAGACGGTGCTGAAGGGCAGGATCACCGGCGTGCTGCATGGCTTCATCAGCCGTGGTGACCGCGCCTGCACGCCGGCCGACCTGATCCCCGCCGGCCTGTCGGCGACGAGCGCGACGGCGGTGACCGGCGGCGCCTGGATCTGGTTCCTGATCGTGTTCGGCCTCTGCCTCGTCCTGGCCCGCGCCTTGGCCGAGGCGCGGCAGCAATGGTACCCAGGCGACGGCTCGCGCGAGCCGATCATCGCCTATCCCAAGTGGATCGCCGCCGTCGTCTACACGGCGATCCTGATCCCGGCCTCCTATCTGGCCATCGGCTCGCTGCTGCTGCTGACCCAGGAGACCACGGCGGTCGACCAGGCCGAGCTGAACCGGCGGCTCGACGAGGTCGAGGCCAAGGCGATGTCGAACCAGAGCATGGAGCCGCTGACGGTGAACACCGGCCTCTTGCTGGGCCAGGCCGTCAACGCCGCCAACGCCGTGCCGCCCTCGCCGCCCGCCACGACCGTCCGGGGGCCGGAGGTGGGCGGAGAGCCCGCGCCGGTCGCCGCCGTCTCCGCCGCTCTCCCCGTCACGCCGGCGGTGGACCAGGCCGAGCAGCTGCGGATCATCGTCCAGGGCGTGAACGACTATCAGAAGCTCAGCCAGCGCTTCGAGCAGTACCGGGTGTCGCGCAAGCTGGAGATCGTCGCCGCCTACAACGAGGCGGTCGGCCGGTTCCCGCCCAGCCAGCTGCCCGGCTATGTCGACATCCTGGTCGAGCGCTATCGCGAGCAGGTGGTCTCCCGCCGCCTGCAGCTACGCCAGTGCCTGGGAGCCCTCGCCGGCGTGCAGACCGTGTCGATCGTCGATCGCAAAATGAACCTGCGCAATCTGGCCGCCGCCGCGCCCTATACCGAGGAGATCAAGAAGACCTGCAAGGCGCCGACCGAGACGACGCTGCAGACGACTTCCGACGAGGTCGCGGCCGATCGCAACCTGCGCCTGGGCAACCTGATCGAGCGGGTGCTGTACCGCTGGCTGATCGGCGTGCCGGCCTCGACCCTGCTGATCCTGGGCCTGATCGGCTTTGGCCTGTTCGGCGCGGCGATCCGCATGCTGGGCCGGCCCGACCGTCCCGAAACCGCCGCCGAGACCGCTCAGCCGATCGACGCCGCCGCCCGCGCCCGCATCGAGGACCTGTTCGCCCGCAGCGAGGCCCTGACCCAGACGCCGCCGCCGGCCGATGACGACGCCTCGCCCCAGGCCGAACGCGAACGCCAGATCCGTCGGCAGGAGATCCTGGCCCTGAAGGCCCTGGCCCTGCGGATCAACGCGGCCTCGCGCAGCGACCACGCCGGCAGCAACAACATCGTCTATTTCCGCGCCAACTACGTCGTCGACGACGACGGGCTGGTGCGGGTGGGCGAGCGCGTGGCGGTCAGCGGAGCCCCGGCCCGGGTGCTGGTCCACGGCATGGGCGCGGCCTTCACGATCTTCCTGCTCAGCGAATGCGGCGCGCGGCTGTTCAATGAAGGCGGCCAGACCAACCCGATCGGCATGCTGGCCATGGGCTTCATCGGCGCGGTGTTCGCCGAGGACATCTGGAAGCGGGCCCGCGAGGTGCTGGGCGACAACCTCAAGCGCAAGCCCGAGCCGAAGTCGCCGCCCGAGCCCGCGCCCCAGCCGGCCGCCGTGCCGGCCGAGTAGGCCTAGAGCGCGCTCGTCGAGAAGGTGTCGCAGGCGGCCGGCTTGCCGGAGTCGTAACCCTTGCCGAACCAGCGCATGCGCTGGGCGCTGGTGCCGTGGGTGAAGCTGTCGGGCATGACGCGTCCCTGGGCCTTTTCCTGGATGGCGTCGTCGCCGACCGAGGCCGCGGCCCCCAGGCCGTCCTCGATGTCGGCGCGGGTGATCTGGATGTTGGAGACCTCGGGCGCATGGCGGGCCCAGACGCCGGCGTAGCAGTCGGCCTGCAGCTCCAGCCGCACCGAACCGCTCTCCGCGCCCTGCCGGCCCAGGCGGTCGGCCTGGCGGTTGGCGCCCAGCTGGTTCTGGATGTGGTGGCCGATCTCGTGGCTGATGACATAGGCGCGGGCGAACTCGCCCTTGGCCCCGAACTTGGTCTCCAGCTCGTTCCAGAAGCTGAGGTCGAGATAGACCTTGCGGTCGGCCGGGCAATAGAACGGCCCCATCGCCGCCTGGCCCGCGCCGCAGCCGGTGCCGGTCGAGGCGTCGTACAGCACCACGGCGGCCGGCGGGACGTACTTGCCGCCCGAGCGTGCGAAGATCGGCCCCCAGACGTCGGCGTTCGAGGTCTCGATGACATCGACGAAGCGGCCGCCCTCGTCCTGCACCGAGCCGCGCTGGCCCTCCTGCTGGGCGGCCGGCTGCTGGACGCCGTTGACGACGCTGAGCGTGGTCTCCGGATTGATGCCGAAGACGAAATAGCCGACGGCCGCCAGCACCAGGGCTCCGACGCCGCCGCCGACCACGCCGACCGGACCAAGGCCGCGACGATCCTCGATATTGCCGGAGCGCCGGCCGTCTTCCCATTCCATCCGCGCGGATCCCCTGGTGTTCTCTAAAGTCTAGTGGTCGGAGGCGGGCCGAACGGCCCGGATCGCCGCATTGCTCCGCGCCAGGCGGGCGTCGGTCAAGCGGTCGAGTTCGTCGAGGCGCAGCGACAGGGCCGCCGCCGGGTCGCCGCGCTCGGGCAAGGCCTGGGGCGGCGCGGGCTGGAGAGATCCCGGAGCCGTCGGCGGCTGGGCCGCGCGCAGGATGGCGGCCGTGTCGGCGCGATCGCGGGCCGCCTGGGCGCGGCGGGCGGCCGCCAGCTGGTCCTGGCGCAGGCTGTCGGCCTCCATCCGGGCGGCCTGCCGCTCGCGCACGAGGCCGGGGTCGACCTGAGCGGACGCGACCGCCGCCCAGGCGAGCGCCGAGAGCGCCGTTCCCGCCGCCAGGGCGATCCTCGCAGACCTTCGCCTCATGCCGTCTCCGTCGCTGTCGTCATCGGCTCTGGACGGTGAAACGCGCCAGCTCGGCCTTCGGCGCCGCCCAGGTCGGATCGAGTTCGGCCGCGCGGCTGTAGTCGCGATAGGCGGCGGGCAGGTCGCCCAGGTTCTCGTGCGCCAGGCCGCGATTGTAGAAGGCGCGCTCCGGATCCTTGACGCCCAGGGCCAGGCCCCGGTCGATCTCGGCCAGGCCGTCGGCGAACCGCTCCTCGGCCACATAGGCCGCGCCGCGATTGACATAGGCCTCGCCCAGGGTCGGGTCGATGCGGCCGGCGGCGTCGAAGTCCTCGCGGGCCTGGACATAGGCCTTGCGGCGCAGCTGGATCACGCCGCGATTGACGAAGGTGCGGGCGCGGTCGCCGGCCTTCAGGCTCTCGACCTCGAGGGCCGTCGTGCACAGGCGCAGCGTCGGGTCGTCGGAGCGGCCCTTGATGACGGCCTCGGAGCAGTCCTTGGCCATGCCTCCGCCGATGATGAGGACTGAAGCGCTCGCCCCGCCTGCGGGGGCGATCAGGGCCAGGGCGGCGACGCCCATGATCCAGCCGCGGATGCGCGGCCGAGACTTCGTGGTCTTGGCTTCCATGCGTTTCTCCCAACGTTCACCCGGCCTTCCGGCAGGCCCGCGGGGATGGGAGAACCCAAGCCGCGGACGCGCGGGGACGGGCTTTTCGAGCCGGGCGGCGTCGAGGCCGGCCAGCGAACGCCAGCATAACACCGCCGGCTTCCGAAGACCCGCCAAAACACCGCGAAACGCTTTGCCAGCCCGCGCGGCGCGGCCTATCTCCAAGCGTCCGGATAGGAGTTTCGCATGCACCTGGCCCGCTTTCCCCGCGCCCGCTTCGCCCACCTGCCGACGCCGCTGGAGCCGCTGCCGCGGCTGGGGGCGGAACTGGGGATCGATCTCTGGGTCAAGCGCGACGACTGCACGGGCCTGGCCGGCGGCGGCAACAAGACCCGCAAGCTGGAGTTCCTGCTCGGCGAGGCCCTGGCCTTGGGCGCCGACACCCTGGTGACGCAGGGCGCCGTGCAGTCCAACCACGTGCGCCAGACGATCGCGGCCGGCGCCCGCTACGGCCTCGCCACCGAGGTCATCCTCGAGGAACGCACGGGCTCGAAGGCCAGCGACTATGTCGGCAACGGCAATGTGCTGCTCGACCGGCTGATGGGCGCTTCGATCCGCTTCGTGCCGGGCGGAACCGACATGAACGAGGAGCTGGAGGCGACCGCCGAGATCGTGCGCCGGCGCGGCGGCAGGCCCTATGTGATCCCCGGCGGCGGTTCGAACACGGTCGGGGCCCTGGGCTATGTCGACTGCGCCCGCGAGCTGGTGGTGCAGGCCGACGGCCTGGACCTGAAGATCGACCGGCTGGTCACCGCCACCGGCAGCGCCGGCACCCATGCGGGCCTCGTCGCGGGCTTTTCGGCCCTGTCGGTCGACGTGCCGATCCTGGGCTTCGGGGTGCGGGCGCCGAAAGCCAAGCAGGAGGAGAACGTCTTCAACCTGGCGGTCGCCACGGCCGAAAAGATCGGCGCGGCCGGTCGGGTGAAGCGCGAGGCCGTGGTCGCCGACTGCGACTATGTCGGCGAGGGCTACGGCCTGGTGGACCAGGGGGTGATCGACGCCCTGGCCCTGGCGGCGCGGACGGAAGGGCTGCTGCTGGATCCGGTCTATTCGGGCAAGGCGATGAAGGGGCTGATCGATCAAGCCCGCAAGGGCGCGTTCAAGAACCAGCGCGTGGTGTTCCTGCATACCGGCGGGGCGCAGGGCCTGTTCGGCTACCAGTCGGTGCTGGAGCCGGCGCTGGGTTAGGAGATCGCGATGAGCAAGGTCCTCGGCGTGCTGGGCGGCATGGGTCCGGCCGCCACCCTCGATTTCCTGGCCAAGCTGCAGGCGGCCACGCCGGTGGTCCGCGAGCAGGACCACATCCGGGTGCTGGCCGACATCAACCCAAAGGTTCCCGACCGCAACACCGACGGCGACGCGGCAGGGCCGGTGCTGGCGGCCATGGCGGCGGGCCTGCGCGACGCGGGGGCCGAAGTCCTGGCCATCGCCTGCAACACCGCCCACGCCTTCGCCGAGCAGGTGAAGGCCAGCGGCCTGCCGCTGATCGACCTGCCGGAGACGGCGGTCGAGGCGGCCAGGGTTCACGGCGCGACGCGGATCGGCGTGCTGGGCACCGGCTCGGCGCTTTCCATCTATCGCGACCGCCTTGCGCACCTGGGGCTGGAGGCGGTGAGCCTGGGCGACCACGAGCAGGTCGAGTTCATGGCCCTGCTCTATCGGATCAAGCGCGGCGACCTGTCGGAGGCCTCGCGCCAGACCATGGCGTCCCTGGCCCACCGGCTGGTCGGGCTGGGCGCCCAGGCCGTGGTGGCCGGCTGCACCGAGGTTCCGCTGGTGATGGGTCAGGAAGATCTGTCCGTGCCTTTCGTGGACGCGACGCAGGCGCTGGCCGAGCGGTGCGTGGCGGTGTGCGCCTGATCCTTCTCCCCTTGCGGGAGAAGGTGGCGGCCGCCCTCAGGAACCTCCCCCTGTGGGGGAGGCGGCCGAAGGCCGGTGGGGGGCCGTTTTCAGCTTCCGGGGGGGCGGCTGGTTTCGCAGTTGCTCCCCCCACCGATCGCTGCGCGATCGCCTCCCCCATAGGGGGAGGTTCCTTGAGGCACGGCTTCTCGGCCTCCCGTGGCGATCCACGAAAGCTGATGGGGAGGCGCGGAGCGGCCGGGCGGAGCCCGGAGACCGTGATGTGTTTTAGCGTTTCGGCTTCGTCAGACCGCTCCGCCGCATCGTAGGCTCGAAGGACCGGGGGCGCGGGTGCTTTTTCAACCCTGGACCCGGTTGTCCCCCGGACGGGCAGGACCAATAGCCCCGCGGTGATCCGGCGGCGGCCTCGGCTGATCCTGTTAGGCCGGTTTGAAACGATCCCGGCCCTGTCGACCCACTCGTTTCGTCACGGAACGGCTTGGCGGCCCAATCACGCCTTCTGAGCGATCCTGCAAACCCGCCCTTCCCATGACGCCCCAAGCGGCCCCGCTCGATGCGATCACAGCCGCTAACTCGGGCCGGTACCAAGAGCCCTCCCCGTGGCTGGGATGGGTTTGATTATGGGGGCGGTTTGAGTCCCAGGGGATAAGTTGGGGTTATAAAGTTTTAGAGCTTTGAGTTTGCTCAACTCTGTTCCGATTACGCCGTGTGATCAGCGTGCGTAGAGCCACCCCAATCCGTAAAATCCCCGCGAAAGCGGGGACCCAGGCTTTTTCTGAAACCCAGGGCGCTCGACGATAAAACACCTGGGTCCCCGCTTTCGCGGGGATTTTACGGGGGAGAGACGGTCGGCGCGGCGGAAGCTGAAAACGGCCCCCCTCCGGCCCTTCGGGCCACCTCCCCCAGAGGGGGAGGATATGGCGAGATCAGGTGTTCGAGCCCGTCAGCATCGTAATCAGGGCGGCGGGGCCCAGCGTGGTGTTGAGGTCGGTGGCGGCTTTCGCGGCCTTGCGGGCTTTGGCGGCTTTCGCGGCGCGCTTGGCCTGGCCGTCGGCCATGGCGGCGGCCCACTTCGTTTTCGGGGGCGGTTTGGGGAGCGGCATGGCGGTCTCCGTGGATCGCGGGCAGCAGGCCATGGACGGCCACAGCCGTCCAATCACAACTCTGCGACACAGAGCAGCAGCTAACCGCCGAAGATGCGCCGCAGCCAGCCGGGGATCCCTCGGCTGAGTTCACGCTCCACGTCGTCTTCCTGCGAAGGCGGCGGGGCGCGGGGGACCGGGGCGCGGTCGCGGGCGATCAGGCCGGCCTTCAAGCCCTGGCCGACGAAGTCGCGCCAGATCTGGGCCGGCAGGCCGCCGCCGGTGACGCCGTTCATCGGCGAGTGGTCGTCGTTGCCGACCCAGACCCCGACCACCAGGTCGCCGGTGAAGCCCACGAACAGGGCGTCGCGATGGTCCTGGGTGGTCCCGGTCTTGCCGTAGGTCAGCTGGCCGGTGCGGGCGGCGCGGCCGGTGCCCTCCTCGACCACGGCGCCGAGCAGTTCGTAGAGCGCCGCGCGCTGGGCGGTGTCGAGCGGACGGCTGGGCGGGGCCGCCTCGCCGGCCGGACGCGGGCGGCCGTAGGGCGCGACCGGCATGTGGCCCGAGGCGACGGCGGCGTAGGCGCTGGTCAGTTCCAGCAGCGTCGTCTCGGCCGTCCCCAGCGACAGGCTGGCGTCGGTCGCCTTCAGCGGCGAGGTGATCCCGAGATCGCGGGCGGCCTGGACCACCGCCTCGCCGCCGGCCGTCTGCCAGATCCGCGCGGCGATGATGTTGTTGGACTGGGCGAAGGCGTCGCGCAGGGTCATGTCCTGGCCCGCCCCGCCCTCGTAGTTCTTCGGGCTCCAGCCGTCGATGGTGACCGAATCGCCGACCACCCGCATGTCGGTATGGGCGCCGTCGCGCAGGGCGGCCAGATAGACGAAGAGCTTGAAGGCGCTGCCCGGCTGGCGCTTGGCCTGGACGGCGCGGTTGAACTGGCTGGTCGCGTAGGAGCGGCCACCGACCATGGCCACCACCTTGCCGTCGGGGCGCATGGCCACGAGGGCCGCCTGCCCCGCCTTGAGCCGGCCGCCGGACTTGGCCAGGGCGCGGTTGACGGCCTGCTCGGCGCGGCGCTGCAGGCGGCCGTCCAGCGTGGTGGGGACCTTGACCTCGCCGTAGCGGGCGGTCTCGAAGGCGTCGGCGACCTGGGGCGAGACCCAGTCGGCGAAATAGCCGCCGACCGGCAGGCTGGCGCGCACGGCCCGAGCCCGGGCGCCGCGCGCGGCGGCGGCCTGCTCGGGGGTGATGAACTTGACCTCGACCATGTCGGCCAGCACCCGGTCGGCGCGGGCGGCCGCGGCCTTGGGGTTATCGACCGGATCCAGGCGGCTGGGCGCATTGACCATGCCGGCCAGGATCGCGGCCTGGCCCAGGGTGAGCTTCTCGGGCGGGCGGCCGAAATAGTGCCGCGAGGCCGCGCCCAGGCCATAGACCCCGTCGCCGAAATAGATGCTCGACAGGTAGCGGGCGAGGATCTCGTCCTTGGACAGGCGCAGCTCGAGCCACACGGCGATCACCGCCTCCTGCGCCTTGCGGCGCAGGGTGCGCTCGTTGCTGAGGAAGGCGTTCTTGGCCAACTGCTGGGTGATGGTGCTGGCGCCCTCGCGGGCCTTGCCGGCCTTGATATTGACCGCCGCCGCCCGGCCCATGCCCCAGACGTCGAGACCGAAGTGATGGCGGAAACGCCGGTCCTCGATGGCGATGAAGGCGTTGGGCACGTAGTCGGGCAGGTCGGCGACGACGACGGGCGCTTCCTTGTAGGCGCCGCGGCGGGCGAAGGGCTTGCCTTGCGCGTCCAGCAGCACGACGGCGGGGCTGGGCAGCGGCTCCAGCGAGCGCGACAGCGGCAGGCTGACCCCGACCCAGACGAAGGCGGCCAGCAGCACGGCGAAGACGGCGGCGAACAGGCCCATCCAGCGCGGATGACGGCGGACGAAGGCGACGAGGCCGCGAGCCTTGGCGGCGACGAAGGCCGCGACGGCGAGCGCGACATGCCGCGCCTTCACCGTCCAAGCTCGCCAGTCGAGATCGGCCACCCGGCCCCCGTTTCCTGTTCAGCCCGCTCCTGGATGGCAGGCAGTTGCGGCAGGAAAGCGTCCGGGAACGGTCAAGGTTGCCTGGCCCGGGCCGGAAGGCTCACGCCTGCAGGGCCATGAAGGCGTCGACCTTGTCGAGGGCGGCCAGGGGCGCGCGGACGGTGCACACCAGGCCCTCCGGCCGGTAGTCGAGGGCGACCTCGCCGTCGAGTTCGCTGGCCAGGGCCAGCTCGATGATCCGCGAGCCGAAGCCGCGCCGGGTGGGCGGGGCGACGCGTGGGCCGCCGCGCTCGGTCCAGGTGATGACCAGGCGCGCGCCGGGCTCGGAGGCCCAGCCGACCTCGATGTCGCCGCCAGGAACCGAAAGGGCGCCGTACTTCAGGGCGTTGATGGCCAGTTCGTGGAAGGCCAGGGCCATGACCACGGCGGGCTTGGGCGAGACCATCAGGTCGGGGCCGGCGATGGTCGTACGGTGCTCGCCGCCGAGATAGGGCTTGAGCGAGCCCTCGACGATCTGGCGCAGGCTGGCGGCGGCCCAGTTCTCGTCGGTCAGAACGTTGTGGGTGGCGGCGATGGCCATCAGCCGGCCCTCGAAGGCCCGCCGCACGGCCGGATCGACCCCGGCGTTGCGCAGCGACTGGGCGGCGATCGACTGGACGATGGCCAGGGTGTTCTTGACCCGGTGATTGAGCTCGTTGACCAGCAACTGGCGGTGGCGCTCGGCCAGCATGGCGGCGGTGACGTCGTGCGAGGCGGCCAGCACCCGCACCACCCTTCCGGCCTCGTCGCGAACCGGCGAGACGGTGGTGTCCCACCAGCGGACATTGCCCTTGGCGGTCGGGCAGAGAGCGCGGAAAAAGGCCGCGCCGCCGGCCAGGGCCTTGTTCAGGGCGTTCTCGACGGCGGGTCGGCTTTCGGGCGGCCACAGGTCGGGCCAGTAGCGGTCGCGGTTGCGGCCGTCGAAGTCGTCGATCTCGAACAGCACCCGGCCGCGAGCGTTCATGTATTCGACGCGGCCGCCGGGATCGATGACGCGAATGCAGTCCTGGCTGGCTTCCAGCACGCTGTGGAAATAGGCCCCGGCGTCGGCCAGCACGCCTGCGTCCGTACGGTCCTGCGCCATGCCCCCTCCTTCGCTCCGCCCCTCGATCAGGGGCCAGAGTTGCGCGAGGCCGGGACGCTCGTCAAAGGCGCGTGCGACAGGCGCCGTCAGAAGGAGATGCTGGGCGCATCCTCGGCGCAGGCTTCCATCAGTCCGACCATCGCGGCGGTGACGCGCGAGGTCTGGGCCATGCGGCGAAGGGCTTCGCGGGCGTGGGCGCTGTCGGCGATCTCCGCCTGGCGCTCCAGCCGTTCGGCTTCTTTGAGGTGATCGTTTTGGCTCGGCATGGGGTGATTGTTTACTGGAGATGAACGCCGTTCTCCATGCGACCGCGCGACGCAGCTCGACGAACTTCGTTAGCGGTATCAGCGCTTTAGTGTGTATTTGCACTAGGTGTACGATGCGCCGGGCATGCGGGGCCCGAAATGAAAACACCCCCGGACCCTGAGGGTCCGGGGGTGTCGTCCTGTTCCCCAACAGGACGGCGTCGCCCGCTGCCATCCGGCGCGGCGGCGTCGCCTCATAAACCGATGGTCGTCATTTCGCGGAAAGCCTTGCGCGACACAACGCGGCGGCCTGTCGCACACGCGGCAGGGGAAATTTCGCGAGCGCTCGCCAAGAGCGCGCTTGCCAAGAATGACACCGGTGGACATTGTGTCGTCCAACACGCGCCGGGCCAACGGCGGCAAGGACTCGGAGCTTGGCCTCCGATGGGGAAGGAAACCAAGGCCACGCTTGATTTCAGGCGTTCCGACCGCTCCCTTTCCGTTGCCGCCTGCGTCCTCGCGTCGCGCCAGTTCAGGACCCGGAGTCAGCGTCGATGCCGCTCAGCCCCCTCACCCGCCGCCGCCTGATGGCGACCTCCGCGGCCGCCTTCGCCGCCGCCGCGGGCCTGGCGCCGTTCAAGGCCCTGGCCGCCGAGGCCCCGGGCAAGGACGCGGCGCTGGCGACGATGAAGCGGGCCACCACCTTCATGGTCGAGAAGGTCGCCTATCAGGGCGGCTATGTCTGGAGCTACCTGCCCGACTTTTCGCGCCGCTGGGGCGAGATGGAGGCCTATCCGACGATGATCTGGGTGCAGCCGCCGGGCACGGCGACCATGGGCCACCTGTTCCTCGACGCCTATCACGCCACTGGCGACGAATACTATTACGAGGCCGCCAAGCAGGTGGCCGGGGCCCTGATCAAGATCCAGCACCCGGCCGGCGGCTGGAACTATCTGGGCGACCTGGCCGGCGAGGCCTCGATCCGCAAGTGGTACGACACCATCGGCAAGAACGGCTGGCGGCTCGAGGAATTCCAGCACTACTACGGCAACGCCACCTTCGACGACGCCGGCACGGCCGAAAGCGCGCAGTTCCTGCTGCGGCTCTATGTCGAGAAGAAGGACCCGGCCTTCAAGCCGGCGCTGGACAAGGCCATCGGCTTCGTTCTCGACAGCCAGTACCCGGTCGGCGGCTGGCCGCAGCGCTTCCCGCTGAAGGACGAGTTCCACCACCACGGGCGGCCCGACTACACCGGCTTCATCACCTTCAACGACGACGTGGCCGGCGAGAACATCGAGTTCCTGATCATGGTCTGGCAGGCCCTGGGCGACCCGCGCGCCCTGCCGGCGATCAAGAAGGCCATGGACTGCTTCGTCGCCTGCCAGCAGCCGCAGCCCCAGCCGGGCTGGGGATTGCAGCACAAGGTGGCCGACCTGAAGCCGGCCGGCGCCCGCACCTATGAGCCCGAAGCCTTCGCCACCCACACCACGGCGGCCAACATCACCGCCTGCATGGGCTTCTACGAGTTGACCGGCGATCCGAAATACCTGGCGCGCCTCTCCGAGGCCCTGGACTGGCTGGAGACCCTGCGCCTGCCCGTGGAATACCAGAAGGGCCGCGCCTTCCCGACCTTCGTCGAGATCGGCACGGGCAAGCCGCTCTACGTGCACCGCACCGGCAGCAACGTCGTCAACGGCCGCTACTATGTCGACCAGAACCCCGAAAATACCGTGGCGCACTATTCGTCGTTCCGGGGGATCAACATCCCGGCCCTGCGCAAGCGGCTGGAGACGCTGAAGGCCACGCCGCCCGAGGTCGCCAGCAAGACCTCGCCGCTGAAGGGCGGCCGCCAGGCCCTGCCGAAATACTTCACCCTGAAGGACGTGTCGGTGTCCGACCTCAATGTCGGGGCCCTGAAGGGCGACACCACCGCCAGCGCGCCGGACAAGGTCGCCGGCCTGATCGCGGCGCTGAACGAGGCCGGCTGGTGGCCCACCGAGCTGAAGGCGACCTCCAACCCCTATATCGGCGACGGCTCGGCCACCCCGGCGCCGGGGGATTTCAGCCGCACGCACGTGGGCGATGCGAGCGACACCTCCCCGTACGTGACCGACAAGCCGAAGATCGGGATTTCGACCGGCAGCTACATCGAGAACATGGTGACGCTGCTGAAGTACGTCGGGGCGGCGTAAGCGTCCCTCTCCCCTTGCGGGAGAGGGTGGCCTCGCGGAGCGAGGTCGGGTGAGGGGTCTCTCAGACCTCAAAGCTGCGTGCGGCGGATAGGCCGGGTGAGGTGTCAGGTTCTGAGAGACCCCTCATCCGACGCCTATCGGCGCCACCTTCTCCCGCAAGGGGAGAAGGATCAGATGAGCGGCAGTGTCCCGCGATCCAGCACCTTGCCGTGGAATTCCCGCAGCGTCCCGCCCCAGGCGCGGCGCAGGCGGGAGAGCTCCAGCCAGTACATCCCCTGCCCGGCCGCGACGCCCGGCGCGATGGCGGCGCGTTCGACTTCCTGGGTGAAGGGGGCGAAGATCACCGGGTCGCCTTGCGTGTCGGCCAGGAAGGCCATGGCGCGCTCGGGGGTCCAGCCTTCCAGGTGGACGCCGAGGTCCATGCGGGCGCGGGCGGCGCGGAACAGGATCCAGTAGAGGCCGCCGATCTCGGCCAGGGGCTCGCCGTCGAAGGCGCCCATTTCCCAGAAGAGGTGCTCGGCATAGACGGCCCAGCCCTCCATGGCGGCCGGACAGGCCACGCGCGTGCGGTAGGGATGGGCGCCCGAGGCCTCTTCCAGCGGGATCTGCAGCATGTGGCCGGGGATCACCTCGTGGTGGACCACGGCCGGCAGGCTCCAGTTGGGCCGGCGGCGGATCTGCTTCAGATCGAGATAGTAGGCGCCGGGCTTGGAGCCGTCCGCCGAGGGCAGGTCGCGATAGCCCTGGCGGCCGGCGGCCTCGTCGGCGGGCGACATCCGGCGAACCGAGACGGCGTTCACCGCGCCCGGCAGGTTGGCGAACGCCAGGGGCAGGCGCGCGCGGGCCTTGGCCAGCCAGGGCGCCATGTCGGCCACCGCGCGATCGCGGCCGGCGTCGTCGTCGCTGTAGAGAAAGCGTTCGTCGGCGGCCAGGGCGCGCAGGCGCTCACCCACCCCGCCCTTCGTCAGCCCCTGGGCTTTCAGCAGAACGTCGGCGCGAGCGTGCAGGGCTCGGATCATTTCGTCCAGGCGACGGCGGGCCTCGGTGGGCGCGAGGGCCGCGCCTAGCTGGCCCTTCAGCGCCAGGGCGTAATAGGCCTCGCGGTCCTTGAAGCGGATGCCAGCGGCCTTGCCGGCGCGCGCCTTGAGATTCGACAGGGCCCGCGCCTGGCGGGCCAGGGCGGCGGCGACCAGCGGCGCGGCCTTGGCGGCGGCGTCGGCCAGTCCCTTCTCCAGGCGGTCGAGCAGGAAAGCCGGCGGGATCACACCGACGGCCGCGTCGCGGCGGATCTGGTCGGTCTCGGCGTCCAGGCGTTCGACGGTCGCGGCGACGGCGTCGGGCCTGGCGTCGGCCGCCTTCAGCCAAGCGCCCGCGCGGGTGGTGACGACATAGGGTCCGGCCGCGCCGGCGCCGAACGGGAAGCGGCGCACGAACTCGGCCTCGATGGTCGTCGCGTTGCGCACGGCGTCGTAGTCGAGGCGGGCCTTGGGCGAGAGGGTCGCGGGATCGAGAGCGGCCAGGGCCTTCAGGCGATCGGCCGCGCTGGCCACCTTGGGAAAGCCGTCGAGCAGGATCTTGAGCGCCGCGTCGCCGCCCTGGCGGGCGAAGGCCGGCCCAGCCGCCAGACCGGCGGCCGTCAGCAGCATCATCCCGCGACGATCGATCATTCCCGGCCTCTCCCTCGCCGTTGTTACCCCCTGTCGTAGCGGGAAAGACACCGGTGTCCAGAGCGATCGGCGAAGATCACACAATGCATCATCAGGTTGCATGAATCGGTAAAACCACCCAAAAGCTACTTCCGGAACCTTGGGGGAGGAACCGGACGTCACCCCGGCCGCGTCGCGCTCGAACCGACGCTCGAACCGACGCGGGGGGCCGCATCGCCGGCGCCGCGCTCTCCCCCCTTGAAGTTTCGATCCTCCGGACGGCCCAGGGCCGGTCCCGAAGAGACAGTGACAGTCAGCGTCCGCGTCCAACGACCCGCGCGCGGCCCCTGCGAGGCCGCTGTTCCGCCATGGAGGTAAGACCGATGAAACACGCCACTCGCCGCGCCCTGACCGCCTCGCTGTTCGGCCTGGCCCTCGCCGCCACCACCGCCCCGGCCCTCGCCGTGGCCGGAGACGCCGCCCCGCAGCAGATCACCGAAGCCGAGGTTCTCGCCGCCGCCGACGCCTGGGGCAGAGGCCTGGTGTCCATCTCGGTCGCCTACAACGGCAAGCGGGAGAACCTGCCGCGAGCCAAGGCCGTGGCCAGCGCCTTCATCGACAGGGCCTACGGCTACAATCTGGGTCCTGTGCTGTTCAAGCCGACCCTGACCACCAAGCCCCACGTCTTCCGCCTGACCAAGGAGGGCGCGCTGTCCTACTTCGTCGACGACGATCCGGAATACAACGACGACGGCTTCGCGCTGAAGGAGCCGTGGCGCCGGGTGGTGTTCAAGCCCGTCGGCATCCAGATCAACGGCGCCGTCGCCAGCACCATGGGCACGGTGGAGCTGTACGTGAAGGGCCAGGACGACAAGCCCGCCGTGGTGGTCGACAAGACCTGGGTGTTCAAGAAGGACGACAAGGGCGTGGTGCGGATCATCGTCCACCACTCGTCCCTGCAGTTCAACGGGTACTAGGCGTTGGTCGAACCGGCCCGTCGCGCTCGTCGATCGGGCGGGCCGGTTTCGCCGAGCGGGCGGGGCGTTGCGCTTCCGCTCGCACGGCCCCCTTCCACCTAGTCGAAGTTCGTCGATCGCGAGAGCGCATCCCAGGCGTCGATCTCGGCGCGCATCAGGTCCAGCTTCTGCTCGACGACAGCCAGAGCATCCTCGCCAAGAAACAGCCGGGTCGGCGGCGCGTCGGATCCCACCAGCGTCAGCAGGGCCTGCGCCGCCTTGGCCGGATCGCCCGGCTGGCGTCCGCTCTTGGCCTGACGCGCCGAGCGGATCGGATCCATGATCGCGTCGTAGGCGGCGATGCTGCGCGGCGCGCGGTCCATCGAACGTCCGGCCCAGTCGGTGCGGAACTGCCCCGGCGCCAGGGCGGTCACGTGGATGCCCAGCGACCTGACCTCCT
This sequence comes from Caulobacter sp. GW821-FHT10A10, assembly GCF_059415745.1. Taxonomy (NCBI): domain Bacteria; kingdom Pseudomonadati; phylum Pseudomonadota; class Alphaproteobacteria; order Caulobacterales; family Caulobacteraceae; genus Caulobacter; species Caulobacter sp. GW821-FHT10A10. Next base: position 439,790 of record NZ_JBWKNV010000006.1, read on the forward strand.
TGCCCAGGGCCTCGGAAATGCCCTCCAGCGCGAACTTGCTTCCGCAATAGTAGGCGATGCCGGGCATGGTGATGAAGCCGCCCATCGAGGTGACGTTGATGATGCGGCCAGAGCCGCGCTCACGCATGCCGGGCAGCACCGCCTTGATCATCGCCACCGCGCCGAAGACATTGGCGTCGAACTGGCGCCGCAGATCGTCGATCGACGACTCCTCGACCACGCCTTCCTGGCCGTAGCCGGCGTTGTTGACCAGCACATCGACCGCGCCGAACCGACGCTCCGCATCGGGAACCTGAGCGGCCACGGCGTCGAAATCGGTGACGTCGAGCACCAGCGCATGAGCCCGCCCCGGCGCCAGCGCCTCATGCTCCGACGCGGCTTGCGCGTTGCGGACCGTACCGATCACCACATGGCCGGCCTGCAAGGCGGCGCTGGCGAAGGCGCGGCCCAGGCCGGAGCTGACACCGGTGATCAGAAACGTCTTGGTCGATGCGGTCATGGCAGGCCTCGAAGCCGTCGGATGTGAAGAGCAAAATTTTATATCATGATATAATTTATTGACGCAAGACGCGGGGCGGACCACCTTGGCCCACATGGTCGAGATGTCGGTTCGAGAGCAAAAGCGAACACTGGCGCGAGAGGCGGTGCTCGACGCCGCCGAGCGCCTGCTCCGCGCCGATGGCGCCGCCTCGTTCTCGATGCGCGAACTGGCGGCCGAGGCAGGCGTGAGCTTCGCCACGCCGTTCAATCAATTCGGAAGCAAGGCGGCGATCGCGCAGGCGCTGTCGGCTCGCCGGATCGACCTGATGAGCGAGCGATTTTCCGAGGCCGCGCCGGCCGGCGACGCGATCAGCCGCGTGCTCGCCGCCGTATCGATCGCGGTCGCCGTCATGCTCGAGGAGCCCCAGATCAACCGGGCGATCATCCGTTCGCTAGGCTTCCCCGGCGCCAAGCCGAGCGAGGTCAGCGCCCAATCGCGAGCCCTGTGGGCCACGGCGTTCGGCGATGGCGAGGGCGTCGATCCCGCCTTGGCCAAGGTGACCGCCGAACGTGCGCCCGAGCAGCTGGCGATCGGCTTTCGCGGCTGCCTGTCCTTCTGGATCGCAGACGAGATCACCGATGCTCAGCTTCCCGAAAAGGCGCGAACGACGGCTCTCACCGTCCTGCTGGGCTTCGTCGAGCCCACCCGGCGCGCTGACTTGCTGCGGGCGTGAAGTGCGAAGAGAACCGGTGACAACGCTGTCACCGATCGCCTAGTTTGCCGGCGGGGCGCACGAAGACGCCCATCCGTCTCGCGTTCCCGGAGGAAGCCTTGCCGTCCCGTCCGATCCTGGCCCTGCTGGCCGCTTCCGCCTTCGCCGTCCCCGCATTGGCCGCTGAACCTCTGGCGCCGATCCGGCTGAACCAGGTCGGCGTGCTGGAAAGCGCGGGCAAGCTGGCCGTGCTGCCGGAGGCCTCGGCCAAGCCGCTGGACTGGACGCTGGAGAACGCGGCCGGGCGCGTGGTGCTGAAGGGCCGGACGATCGTGGTCGGTCCCGACGAGGCCTCCGGCGAGCGCCTGCACCAAATCGACTTTTCGGCGGCGCCGGCCGGCGCGGGCTATCGGCTGAAGGCCGGCGGTCGGGCCAGCCGCCCGTTCGCGATCGCCGCCCATCCCTATGCGCGACTGAAGCGCGACGCCCTGGGCTTCTTCTACCAGAACCGCAGCGGCATACCGATCGAGGCCCGGTTCGGCGATGATCCCAAGCTGGCCCGTCCGGCCGGCCATGCGCCGGACAAGGCGACCTGCTTCGACGGCAAGGACGAGCGCGGCCAGGCCTGGGCCGGCTGCGACTACGTGCTCGACGCCAGCAAGGGCTGGTACGACGCCGGCGACCACGGCAAGTACGTGGTCAACGGCGGCATCTCGGTGTGGACGCTGGTGAACTATCACGAGCGTCTGGCGGCCCTGGGGCGCAAGGACGCGTTCGGCGACGCGACCCAGCGCATTCCCGAGGCCGGCAACGGCGTCTCCGATTTGCTGGACGAGGCGCGGTGGGAGCTGGAGTTTCTGCTGGCCATGCAGGTTCCAGCCGGAACGACCATGGCCCTGCCGGTCGGCCATCAGGGCAAGGGTCCGCTGACGCTCACCAGCGTCGACGCCTCGGGCATGGCTCACCAGAAGCTGACCGACGGCTTCTGGACCGGCGTGCCGACCGCCCCGCACGAGGATCCCGCCCCGCGCTTCCTCTATCACCCGACCACCGCCGCGACCCTGAACCTGGCCGCCGTGGCGGCCCAGTGCGCGCGGGTGTGGAAGACGGTGGATCCGGCCTTCTCGGCCCGCTGCCTGAGCGTGGCCCGCTCGGCCTTCGCGGCGGCGCGGCGCAATCCCGAGATCTACGCCCACAGCCAGTTCACCGGCGGGGGCGGCTATGGCGATCCGGAGTTGTCGGACGAACTGTTCTGGGCGGCCGCCGAACTGTGGGCGACCACGGGCGAGGCCTCGTATGGCGAGATCGCGCGGGCTTCGCCGCACATGCCGGCCGCCGGCAAGCCGGCCCAGGCCCCGGGCTGGGGCTGGACGGCGACCCTGGGCGTGATGTCGCTGGCGATCTCGAACACGGCGCCCGCCGACGCACGCGACGCCGCCCGCGCCGGGCTGGTCGCCGCGGCCGACGGCTACGCGGCCGAGGACCTGAAGGCCGGCTATCGCCTGCCCGACGCCGGGACGCGCTATTCCTGGGGCTCCAACGCCGTGATCATGAACCGGGCCATGGTGCTGGGCGCGGCCTACGACGTCACCGGCAACGCCGCCTATCGCCAGGCCGCGGCCGACGCCATGGACTATGCGCTGGGCCGCAACCCTCTGGACCAGTCCTATGTCACCGGCTGGGGCGCGCGGCCGATGAAGCATCCGCACCACCGCTTCTGGGTGGGCCAGGGCAAGTACCCCGCCCCGCCGCCGGGGGTGATCTCGGGCGGCCCCAACAACACCGCCTTCAGCGACGAGGTGGCCAAGAGGATGCAGGGCAAGTGCGCGGCCCAGACCTGCTGGACCGACGACGCGGCGGCCTTCACCCAGAACGAGGTGGCGGTGAACTGGAACGCGCCATTCTTCTGGGTCGCGGCGTTCCTGGATGAGGGGTGAAGCAGACCCTAGAGCCCCTCTCTCATGGAGAGAGGGAGGGGCCCGCGCCGCAAGGCGTGGGAGGGTGAGTGGGTAGGCGAAGCCCCCGGACGATCTTGGCGACGATCTTGGCGCTGTTGCGGGGGAAGTGCCGGCACGCCGGCTGAGGGTGTAACCACTCACCCTCCCATCGCTTCACGATGGGCCCCTCCCTCTCTCTAAGAGAGAGGGTTCAAGGTCCCGCCCTGCTCCGCGCACGAGCAGATCCGGGCGTTCAGCAGGTGCACCCCGGCCAGCATCAGGCCGCCGAGGCTGGTCAGGGCGGCTTCGGCCCAGTCGCCCATGGGGACGAAGGCGCCGGCGGTCATCAGGGCCAGGCCTCCGGCGGCCAGCGCCACCATGCGCGGCCGCCGCCAGTTGCCCGAACGCGCCAGGGCGAAGACCGAGATCGGCGCGGCCATGGCCAGGAACAGGGGGTGCAGCCACTCGGCGTGCGACAGGTTCGCCGCCAGCGGCAGCAGGGCCGCCATCACCGGCAGGGCCAGGCAGTGCACGAGACACAGGCTCGAAAGCCCGATCGCCGCGCCGTCGAGACCCCGTTGCAGGTGGTTGTGGCGGGGCATGCGGAACTCCGGGTGCGACGATCGAGGCGACTTAAATGTTATTACATAACACTCAGTCAAGGGGCGACCGGCGGAATTTCCGCCGAGGCGTCCGCTCCGTCCGACCCCGGGCGGGATCATCCAAGTCGCGGGAAGCCTGATCGGCGATGGTCCGGCCGCAATCGCACGCGGCATGAGGAGCCCCGCCATGGAAACCAAGGATCGTCGCTGGACCGGCTCGCGTCGCGGAGTGCTGCTGTCGAGCCTGGCGCTGGCCGCCGCCCCGGCCGTCGCCGCGACGGCGCCGAAAACGGCGGGCGGCGCCGTCAACGCCCCGACCCGCTATGTGGAAAGCAACGGCCGGCGCCTGGCCTACCGCTCGGTCGGTGAAGGAACGCCGCTGGTGCTGTGCACCCGCTTTCGCGGCAACCTCGACAGCTGGGATCCGCTGTTCCTCGACAGCTTGGCGCAGCGGGGCTTCCGGGTCATCACCTTCGACTATACGGGCCTTGGCCTGTCGACCGGCGACAAGACCCTGAACCCGTTCTCCTGGGCCAAGGACGCCAGCGACCTGATCACCGCCCTGAACCTCGACAAGGTGGTGCTGCTGGGCTGGTCGCTGGGCGGGATCGCCGCCCAGGCGGCGCTGTCGATCTTTCCGGGCAAGATCAGCCATCTGGTGCTGATCGGCACGACGCCGCCGGGACCGGCGGCCAAGCTGGCCGAGCCCTTGTTTTATCAGGCCGCCGCCCGCGAGAACGACTTCGAGGACGAGGTGATCCTGTTCTTCGAGCCCAACAGCCCGGCCAGCCGCGCCGCAGCCCGCGCCTCGCACGACCGCATCGCCGCCCGCACCGCCGAGCTGTCGCCGCCCGTGCCCTACAAGTGGGCCGCGCAGAACCTGGGCGACGCGCCCAAGGCCAATCCGTTCCCCGCCCCGCCGATCCTGCAGATCCTGAAGACCACCACGATCCCCATCCTGCACATCGGCGGCGACCACGACCTGATCTGCCCGGTCGAGAACTGGTACGCCCTGAACGACCAGCTGCCGACGCTGCAGCTGCTGACCTACCCCAACGCCGGCCACGGCCCGCAGCACCAGCACCCGGTGTCGAGCGCCGCGCACATCGAGACGTTCGTGCGGCTGGGGTAGCTAGCAGTCACGTCGGGCGTTGGCTCCTCCCCCGCTCGCGGGGGAGGGGGACCCCGAAGGGGTGGAGGGGGCGTGACTGGGCGCCGCGCTTGAACTCGCCCCCTCCGTCACGGCGCCGATAGCGCCGCGCCACCTCCCCCGTACGCTTCGCTACGGGGGAGGAGCTTCGCGACCGCCGTCCACGCTTCACGTGCATTCAGCCAAACAAAAACCCCGGCGGCCTCTCGGCCGCCGGGGTTCGTCAGTTCCAGTCGCGGAAGGACGATCAGTCCTTGGCGCGTTCCTGATAGCTGTTGTCTTCCGTCAGGATGATCACCTTGGTGCCGACGGTGATGTACGGCGGGACGGTGGTCTTGACGCCGTTGCTGAGCACGGCCGGCTTGTACGACGAGCTGGCGGTCTGGCCCTTCACCGACGGCTCGGTGTCGACGATCTCGAGGACCACGGTGCGCGGCAGTTCGATGGCGATCGGCACGTCGTTGTGGGTCGACAGCTGGACCGTCATGTTTTCCTGCAGGTAGGGCGCGGCGTCGCCGATCACGTCCTCGGTGGCCACGAGCTGGTCGTAGGTTTCCGGGTTCATGAAGTGGAAGCCCTCGCCGTCCTGGTACAGGAAGGTGTGGTTGCGCTGGTCGACGAAGGCGCGCTCGACCTGCTCGGTGGTGCGGTAGCGTTCCGAAACCTTCACGCCGTCGCTGATGCGGCGCATGTTCAGCTGGGTCACCGGGGTGCCCTTGCCGGGGTGGATGTTGTCGACGGTCAGGACGACATAGAGCTTGCCATCCATATCGACGACGGCGCCCTTGCGGAGCGAGCTGGCGGCTACCTTCACGTGAGAGTCCTCGAAGATCGGGCGACGGCGCGTTCAAGACCGCGCGCGCGTGTATTGCAGATGAATCCGTGTGCCCCTCTATAGCGAACGGGGCTAGATCGCCAGCCCTTCCGTCGTTTCGCCCTTTCCGAGCCCGCCCGTGACAGCCCCCTCCCCCTCTCCCTGGTGGAACCCGCGCAAGCACCAGGACCGCCGGCCTTTCCTGCTGGCCCGCAACCGGATCACCGCGGCGGTGCGCGACTGGTTCGCCGCGCGGGACTTCCTGGAGATCGACGCGGCCTGCCTGCAGGTCTCGCCCGGCAACGAGGCGCACCTTCACGCCTTCTCGACCGAAGCCGTCACCCTGGCGGGCGAGCGCGCGGCCCTGCACCTGCACACCTCGCCGGAGTTCGCCTGCAAGAAGCTGCTGGCGGCGGGCGAGCAGCGGATCTTCAGCCTGGGCAAGGTGTGGCGAAACCGCGAGCGAGGCCCGCTGCACCATCCTGAGTTCACCATGCTGGAGTGGTACCGGGTCGGGCAGCCCTACGAGACCCTGATGGACGACTGCGCGGCCCTGATGGCCCTGGCGGCGCAGACGGCGGGGACGACGCTGTTCTCGTTCCGAGGTCTGGACTGCGATCCCTTCGCGCAGCCCGAGCGGCTGACGGTGGCCGACGCGTTCATGCGCCACGCCAGCGTCGACCTGCTGGCCAGCCTCGGCGAAGGCGGACAGACAGACCGCGACGCCCTGGCCGCCTCGGCCAGCGCGGCGGGCATCCGGGTCTCAGCCGACGACACCTGGGCCGACGTCTTCAGCCGGGTGATCGTCGAGAAGGTCGAACCCAACCTGGGGATCGGCCGGGCCACGGTGCTGTGCGAATACCCGACGGCCGAGGCGGCCCTGGCGCGGCCCAAGCCGTCGGAACCGCGCGTGGCCGAACGGTTCGAGCTCTATGCCTGTGGGGTGGAGCTGGCCAACGCCTTCGGCGAACTGACCGACGCCGCCGAGCAGCGCCGCCGCTTCGTCGCGGAGATGGACGAGAAGCAGCGGGTCTATGGCGAGCGCTATCCGATCGACGACGACTTCCTGGCGGCCCTGGAGCACATGCCGGCCGCGGCGGGCTCGGCCCTGGGCTTCGACCGCCTGGTGCTGCTGGCGACCGGCGCGCGGCGCATCGACGAGGTGCTGTGGGTGCCGGTGGCCGAGGTCTGAGCGGCAAACGCCTCCCCCTTATCTCCCGTCATTCCCGCCCTTGTGGCGGGAAACCCTGGTTCCGTTGACACGTGAGATGCAAGCGGCGTGCTGAGCACGCCGCCCCTACTGCCCTTGCGGCTGACAGAGGGGTTCCCGCCACAAGGGCGGGAATGACGGGAGGATAGGAAAGCCGCCCCCTACAGACTGTCTTGTCCCTGGGCTAGGCTCCCTGCCAGGACGCCAAGATCCAAGGGAGAGCCGCCATGAAGATCGTCACCAGCCTCAGCTTCAAGGGCGAGTGCCGCCAGGCCTTCGAGTTCTACGCCCAGGTGCTGGGCGGCCAGGTCACCGCCGCCATGCCGTTCAGCGACGGCCCGCCCGACATGCCGATCGATCCGAAATACAAGGACTGGCTGATGCACTGCTGGCTGGACGTCGGCGACCAGGCGCTGATGGGCGCCGACATGCCGCCCGAGTTCGCCCCCAACATCGACAAGCCCAAGAACGGCTTCGACGTGACCTTCCACACCGAGGACGCGACCGAAGCCAAGCGGGTGTTCGACGCCCTCTCCGAAGGCGGCAAGGTGGGCATGCCGTTCGCGGCCACCTTCTGGTCGCCCGGCTACGGCAGCCTGACCGACCGGTTCGGCATTCCGTGGATGGTCAACACCATTCCTGGCGCGGACTGGCGGCCGGGGCAGTAGCGACCCAAAAAAGCTCGTCATCCCGGAAAGCCCGCAGGGCTTATCCGGGACCCAGGGGACTGGGCGCTGTGGAGGGGTCATCTCCAGGCGACGGCCAACACTTTGCGGCGGCCCCTGGGTCCCGGCTCTCCGCGCTGCGCGCTACGGCCGGGATGACGACTGAGGGGTGTCAGCCCCCCGCCCCACCTCGGCCAGCAGCCAGTCGCGCACCTTGAGGATCCGCGCCAGCCGGGGCGCGTCGGCTCGCCAGACGACGTGGTGGCCGGTCTCGACCTCCACCTCGCCGGGGAAGGGCCGCACCAAGCGGCCGTCGCGCAGGTCGCGTTCGGACAGGCCTTCGCGGGCCAGGGCGACGCCGATCCCCTGCGCGGCCGCGTCGAGCATCACCGACGTATCGTCGAAGGCGATGCCGGTGATCATGGCCGGCGGCTCCAGCCCCATGCCCCGGAACCAGACGGCCCAGTGCACGCCGGTGTGGCGCAGCAGCGGCACGGTCAGCAGGTCGGCCGGACAGCTCATCGGGTGCCGCTCCAGGAACCCCGGCGAGCAGACGGGGAACAATCGCTCGCCCAGCAGCGGGATCGACTCCACCCCGTCCCACGGGCCGCGCCCGAAGCGCAGGGCCAGGTCCACGCCGTCGGTGCGCAGGTCAGCCTTGCGGTCCTCGATGCGCAGCTGCAGGTCGGCCTCACCGGTGTCGGCGGCCAGGCGGGCCAGCCGGGTGACCAGCCAGCGGCTGGCGAAGGCGGACGTGGCGCTGACCACCAGCGGCCCCTCCAGGGTCTGGCGGGCGCTGTCGACCCCGGCCCGCAGGATCGACAGGGCCTCGGCCACGTGCTCGGCCAGGCGCCGGGCGGTGGGCGTGGGGACCATGCCGTTGCCCTCGCGCCGGAACAGGGTGGCGCCGAGGTCCTCCTCCAGCTTGCGGATCTGCTGGCTGACCGCGCCGTGGGTGACGTGCAGTTCGTCGGCCGCGCGGCTGTAACCGCGATGGCGATAGGCCGCCTCAAGGGCGACCAGGGAGCTGAAGGGCGGAAGGCGCGACACAGGGCCATCTCCGTTAGCTGAGCTCACAATCTGGCGCAGAAGCCATCGTTCGTAAAGCCGCCCTGGATTTGCGATTGTCTCCCTGCGGCCGCCCTTCCCTGCGATCGCATCTAACAGGATTGAGACGATGAAACTGCTGCTTGCCGGCGGCGCCCTGGCGCTCGCCCTGATCGGCGCGATCGATCGCGCCCCCTCCTCGCCCTTCCGCGCCGAGCCCTGGCCCGGCAGCGTGCCGATCCACAGCCCGCGCTGAGCTCCCCTTCTCTCTTCGCCGTCGTCCGCGATGACGGCGATGGGTGGCGGCCTACAGCGTCAGTCGCCCAGCAGCAGCTTTGTGCGGCCCACCGCGTCCAGTTCCGCGAACAGTCGGCGCTGATCGGGCGCCATGCCGCAGGCACGGAGAAAAGCTTTCTCGATGTCGGCGGCCGGGAACGGAGGATGAGATGGTTCGTGGGCCGGCGGGCAGATGTTGACGCGCCAGACCTCCAGGGCGCCGTCGACGCGACGCTCCACACGAGGCTGCAGATCGACGCCGGTCGCCAAGGACATCACGCAGGCCACGTGGCCCAGCCAGGCGTCGGCGGCGTGGAACCAGGCCGAGTCCGCCTCTCCGTCACCCCATATCGCGATCGCCCCGGAGAGCCTCTGGGGCTCGTCGTCCAACGGTTGGGCGCTTGCCGTCCAGACGAGGCCGTCGGCCGTCTGGTAAGACAGTTGGCTGGAGGCCAGACGACGGAAAAACCAGAGGAGCTGATGACTGTCCGGCGCGTCCGGGCGCACCCGGGTGATTTCAGCGTCGTCGCATGCGCAGCGCAGGGACAGATGGGCGCTACCCATGTCGTCGCTGACCAACTCATGGTCGATGACAAAGAGCGAACTCGAGCGGAAAGCGTCGCCGTCCGAAGACATGCCCTCGAGCATCATCGGCTCGTCGTCGCGAACGTCGTCGCCCGCCAGCAGGACCGCCGTCCGCGCGGTCTTACGCAACGGCGCGAGGTTCAGCCGAACCTCGCCGTCTTCGTCGATCCAGGCCGAAAACTCCGCATCGAACTTGTCGCGGCCACTTGCGATCTGGCCCCTGAAACGGCCCCCGACGTTCAGCATGCTCCACCCACTCAACTCGAACTAAGCTCCCCATAGCACGTGGCTAGCCCGCGTTGGGCCGGACGCTCGAACCGCCCCCGGATTTGCCAACCACGCCCGTTCGGCGCATATCCCCGGCGATCATGATCGCCGCCAAGACCCTTCGCAGCGCCAGCGCCCTGGCCGAGGCCGGACTCGTCGCCGCCGAACGCCTGCCGGCGCTGGAGCGCGTGGCCGCCCAGTATGCGGTGGCCATCACGCCCGACATGGCCCAGTTGATCGACGAGGCCGATCCGTTCGACCCGATCGCCCGCCAGTTCGTGCCGACCGAGGCCGAGCTCGTCACCCTGCCCGCCGAATCCGAGGACCCGATCGGCGACTTCGCCCACAGCCCGGTCGAGGGAATCGTCCACCGCTACCCCGATCGGGTGCTGCTGAAGCCGACCCACACCTGCGCGGTCTATTGCCGGTTCTGCTTCCGGCGCGAGATGGTCGGGCCCGAGGGGCTGAAGACCCTGTCGCCGGACGAGCTGGACGCGGCCTTCGCCTATGTCGCCGCCCGCCCGCAGATCTGGGAGGTGATCGTCACCGGCGGCGACCCGTTCGTGCTGTCGCCGCGCCGCATCGCCGACCTGATGGACCGGCTGGAGGCGATCGAGCACGTCAAGGTCGTGCGCTTCCACACGCGTATTCCTTCCGTGGATCCGCAAGCCGTGACGCCGGAGCTGGTGGCGGCGCTGAAGCGCGGCAGCAAGGCCGTCTATGTGGCCCTGCACGCCAACCACGCCCGCGAGCTGACCCCGGCCGCCCGCGCCGCCTGCGCGCGCCTGGTCGACGCGGGCGTTCCGATGATCGGCCAGACCGTGCTGCTGAAGGGCGTCAACGACGATCCCGAGAGCCTGGGCGCGCTGATGCGGGCGCTCGTGGAGACGCGGATCAAGCCCTACTACCTGCACCAAGGGGATCTCGCCCCCGGCACCAGCCACCTGCGCACCACCGTCGAGGAGGGCCAGGCGCTGATGAAGGCCATTCGTGGCCGATTCTCAGGGCTCTGCCAGCCTACCTACGTGCTCGACATCCCCGACGGCCACGGCAAGGTGCCCGTCGGCCCCAACTATCTGGACGACGGCGCGGTGGAAGACCCGCGCGGCCAGACCCACGCCTATCCCCCGAAAGCCGACTGACGCCATGGCCTGGACCCGCACCTACGACGAGGCCGAGCCTCAGCGCGTCAACAAGTGGCTGGCCCAGAGCGGGGTCTGCTCGCGCCGCGAGGCCGAGGCCCTGATCGGCCAGGGCCTGGTGACGATCGACGGCGAGGTCGTCGAAGACGCCGGCCGCAAGATCCTGCCCGGCCAGACCCTGGTGCTGAACGACGGCGCGACCAGGCAGCTCGGCGCCGCCATGACGGTGATGATCCACAAGCCGGTCGGCATCGTCTCGTCCCAGCCCGAGGGCGAACAGATCCCGGCCGTGCGCCTGCTGACCAAGGCCGCCCAGTTCGGCCAGCCCGGCCCCGTGCCCGGCCGCGACAGCAAGCTGGCGCCCGTCGGCCGCCTGGACATGGACTCCCGGGGCCTGCTGATCCTGTCCGAGGACGGGGTGGTGGCCAAGGCGGTGATCGGTCCGGAGTCGACGCTGGAAAAGGAATACCGCGTCCGGGTGCGCGGCGAACTAACCCGCGAGAAGATCGACTGGCTGCGTCACGGCCTGGAGCTGGACGGCCGCAAGCTGAAACGCGCCGTCGTCGACCGCCTGGGCCAGGAGACCCTGCGCTTCGTGCTGACCGAAGGCCGCAACCGCCAGATCCGCCGGATGTGCGACCTTGTCGAGCTGGACGTCATCGACCTGTTCCGCCACCGCGTCGGCCCGATCGAACTGGGCGACTTGCCGGAGGGCCGTTGGCGTCCACTGACGGCCGCCGAGCGCGAGGCGCTGATCAAGGGGTAATCCCCTCTCCCATAGGGAGAGGGAGGGGCCCGCCGCGAAGCGGTGGGAGGGTGAGGGGTTTCACCGCCGGCAGGCAAATCCCATGCTGCGGCCTCACCGCCGAAGACAGAGGCTGGCCGCCAGCGCTCCATTCGGTGAGTTTGTTACCTCTCACCCTCCCACGCCTTCCGCGCGGGCCCCTCCCTCTCTCAAAGAGAGAGGGACTTTCGCGCATTGCCGGAACTAAACGGGCGATTGAACTCGCGCCTGTACCGAAACTTTCCGCCCATTTTTGCAAGTTCGCCGGACGCCGTTTCAAAGCGGCAACATCGCCGCCACTTCGCATTGCTAGCCGTGCGGTCCCCTCAATTTCGGAGACCGACATGAAAGCCGTTCTCGCCGCGATCGCCCTGAGCCTCGCCGCCGCCTCTTCCGCCCCCGCCCTGGCCCAGCCGCAAGGCGGCCACGACCAGCACGGCTCGCCGGCCCCCGCCGCCCAGCAGCAGCGCCACGACGCCAAGCCGGGCAAGGAATCCAAGCAGGAACGCCACGTCCGCGCCTGCAAGGCCAAGTACCGCAGCTTCGACGTCAAGCGCGACGCCTATCGCGGTCAGGGCGGCAAATGGATCAAATGCCGCCTCTAGCAGTTTAGCTTGAGCGTCGGGTCGCCAGCGTCGGCGACCCGACATTTCGTACCCTCGCCTACCCCGCCGTGTCGCCCCGACGACGGCGTCTCGACCATCTTCGCCGCCCGCCCGCGCCCAGAGGCCGTCCATGACCGAATCCAGCCCGTCCTACTCCGCCCGCAAGCCCAGCCGTCGGGCGCGGATCATCGGCGGCGCCGTCGCCGTGGCGGCCCTGGCGGGCGTCGGCGTCCTGGCCTGGACCCTGCTGCACAACGGCGGCCAGGGCGGCGGCGACATGGGCGGACCCGGTGGTCCCGGCGGCCCGGGCGGCGGCGGCGGCGGTCGTCGCGGCGGTCCGGCCAGCACCGTGGCGGTCGCCACGGCGAGCAAGGCCGACCTGCCGGTGATCATCGACGCCCTGGGCACCGTGACCCCGGCCGCGACCGTGACGGTCAAGCCGCAGGTCTCGGGCGTCATCACCCAGGTGCTGTTCCGCGAGGGCCAGTTGGTCCAGGCCGGCCAGACCCTGGTGCAGATCGATCCCCGCCCGTTCCAGATGAGCCTGATGGAAGCGCAGGGCAACCTGACCCGCGACGAAGCCCAGCTGTCGGTCGCCCAACTGACCCTGAAGCGCTACCAGACCCTGCTGGCCCAGGACTCCATCGCCCGCCAGGAGGTCGACACCCAGGCCGCGACCGTCAAGCAGCTGGAAGGCACGGTCATGGCCGACCGCGCCGCCGTCGGCACCGCGCGGCTGAACGTCGGCTTCGCCCGCATCGTCGCCCCGGTCAGCGGCCGGGTCGGCCTGCGCGTGGTGGACGTCGGCAACTACATCGCCTCGGGCGACTCGAGCGGCGTGGCGGTGATCACCACCCTGTCGCCGATCGACGTGGAATTCACCGTCCCGCAGGACGACGTGCCGCGCATCTCGCAGCGGGTGTTCGGCGGCGCGACCCTGCCGGTCACCGTGCTCGACCGCACCCGCACCAACACCCTGGACCAGGGCACGTTCTCGACCCTCGACAACCTGGTCGACACCGGCACCGGCACGGTGAAGGGCAAGGCCCGCTTCCCCAACACCGGCGGCAAGCTGTTCCCCAGCCAGTTCGTCAATGTCCGCATCCAGCTCGACACCCTGAAGGACGCCATCGTCGTGCCGGCCACGGCCGTGCGCCAGGGCTCGGACGGCTCGTTCGTCTGGAAGCTGAAGAGCGACCAGACCGTCACCAAGACCAAGGTCACGACCGGCCAGGCGACCACCACCCAGGTGGCGGTCACGCAGGGGCTCGCCATCGGCGACAAGGTGATCACCGAAGGCGGCGACCGCCTGACCGAAGGCGGCAAGGTTCAGCTGCCGGGCCAGGTTCAGCGTCAGGGCGGCGGCAAGGGCAAGGGTGAACGCGGCAAGGGCGGTGAAGGCCGCCGGCGTCCGGAATAGGCCGGAAGCCGCCCCATGAACCCCTCGCGTCCCTTCATCCAGCGGCCGGTCGCCACGGCCCTGTTCATGGCGGCCATCGTCCTGGCCGGCTTGGTCGGCTTCAAGCTGCTGCCGCTGTCGGCCCTGCCGGAGGTGGATTACCCCACCATCCAGGTCCAGACCCTGTACCCGGGCGCGAGCCCCGAGGTGATGAGCCAGACCGTCACCGCCCCGCTGGAAAAGCAGCTGGGCGAGATGTCGGGCCTCACCCGCATGAGCTCGGTCAGCACGGCCGGCGCCAGCATCATCACCCTTCAGTTCGGCCTCGGTGAGACGCTCGACGTCGCCGAGCAGGAAGTGCAGGCGGCGATGAACGCGGCGAACTCGCTGCTGCCGGCCGACCTGCCCGCCCCGCCGACCTACGCCAAGGTCAATCCGGCCGACGCGCCGGTGCTGACCCTGGCCATTACCTCCGACACCCTGCCGCTGACCGAGGTGCAGAACCTCGTGAACACGCGCCTGGCCCAGAAGATCAGCCAGGTCTCGGGCGTGGGCCTGGTGTCGCTCAGCGGCGGCCAGAAGCCGGCGATCCGCATCCAGGCCGACACCCAGGCCATGGCCTCGTACGGCCTGACCCTGTCGAACCTCGAGACCGCGATCAGCAACGCCAACGCCAACAGCGCCAAGGGCAGCTTCGATGGTCCGACCCGCACCTACACGATCAACGCCAATGATCAGCTGCTGACGGTCGACGACTATCTGGACCTCGTCGTCACCTACAAGAACGAGGCCCCGATCCGCATCCGCGACGTGGCTAGCGTGGTGCAGAGCGCCGAAAACACCCGCCTGGGCGCCTGGGCCGGCAAGACCCCGTCGATCATCGTCAACGTCCAGCGCCAGCCGGGCGCCAACGTCATCCAGACGGTCGACGCCATCAAGGCCAAGCTGCCCGAGCTGCAGGCCGGCCTGCCGGCGACCCTGAAGGTCGAGGTGCTGGCCGACCGCACCACCGGCATCCGCGCCTCGGTCCACCACGTGGAAATGGAGCTGGTGCTGGCCGTGGTGATGGTCGTGCTGGTGATCTTCTTCTTCCTGCACTCCATGCGGGCGACGATCATCGCCAGCCTGGCCGTGCCGATCTCGCTGATCGGCTCGTGCGGGGTGATGTACCTGCTGGGCTTCTCGCTGAACAACCTGAGCCTGATGGCCCTGACCATCGCGACCGGCTTCGTCGTCGACGACGCCATCGTCATGATCGAGAACATCATCCGCCACATGGAAAAGGGCGAAAAGCCGATGCAGGCGGCGCTGAAGGGCGCGCGCGAGATCGGCTTCACGATCATCTCGCTGACCATCTCGCTGATCGCGGTGCTGATCCCGCTGCTGTTCATGGGCGACGTGATCGGGCGCCTGTTCCGCGAGTTCGCCATCACCCTGTCGATCACCATCCTGATCTCGGCCGTGGTGTCGCTGACCCTGACCCCGATGCTGTCGGCCCGCTGGCTGAAGAGCCACGAGGACGAGGAAGAAAAGCCCAACAGCGTCGGCAAGAAGGCCCAGGCGCTGTTCGAGAAGATCGAGGGCCGCTACGAGGTCGCCCTGGCCTGGGTCATGGCCCGCCAGAAGGCCACCCTGGTCGTCGCCGTCGCCACCCTGGTGCTGACCGGCGTGCTCTACATGGTCATCCCCAAGGGCCTGTTCCCGACCCAGGACACCGGCCAGCTGCAGGCCCGCACCGAGGTCGAGCAGTCGGTGTCGTACGAGCGCATGGCCGGCCTGCAACAGCAGGCGGCGGAAGCCATCCTGGAGGACCCGGCGGTGGAGAACGTCGCCTCGTTCATCGGGGTCGACGGCGCCAACAACAGCATGCTCCACACCGGCCAGATGCAGATCAACCTGAAGAGCGACCGTTCCGGCTCGCAGGAAAAGATCATGCAGCGGCTGCGCGATCGCGTGGCCGCCGTGCCGGGCGTGACCCTCTATCTCCAACCGACCCAGGACCTGACCATCGACGCCGAGAGCGGCCCGACCCAGTACCGCCTGTCGCTGGAAGGCGCCGACACCGCCACGGTCAAGGAATGGGCCGGCAAGCTGGCGGCCAAGCTCGCCGAGGTGAAGGCCGTCCGCAACGTCTACAGCGACGCCTCGGCCACGGGTTCGGCGGCCTATATCGACATCGACCGCGACACCGCCGCGCGGCTGTCGATCACCGCCTCGGACATCGACGACGCCCTCTACAGCGCGTTCGGCCAGCGGATCGTCTCGACCATCTTCACCGAGACCAACCAGTACCGGGTGATCCTGGAGGCCAAGCCCGGCCTGCTGACCGACCCGGCGTCGCTGGGCAACCTGAACCTCAAGACCGGCGGCGGCTCGCCCGCCCCGCTGGCGGCCTTCTCGACCATCAAGGAAAAGCAGGCGCCGCTGCAGGTGACCCACGTCGCCCAGTTCCCGGCCACCACCATCGGCTTCGACACCGCGTCTGGCGTGTCGCTGGGCCATGCGGTGGACGAGGTGCGCAAGGCGATGAAGGACATCGGCATGCCCTCGTCGGTGACCCACACCTTCCTGGGCGCGGCCGGGGCCTACGAGAACTCGCTGAGCAACCAGCTGTGGCTGATCCTGGCGGCCGTGGTCTGCGTCTACATCGTGCTGGGCGTGCTCTACGAGAGCTACATCCACCCGCTGACCATCCTGTCGACCCTGCCGTCGGCCGGGGTCGGGGCGCTGCTGGCGCTGTGGGTGACGGGCAATGACCTGGGCGTGATCGGGATCATCGGCATCATCCTGCTGATCGGCATCGTCAAGAAGAACGCGATCATGATGATCGACTTCGCGATCGAGGCCGAACGCAACGAGGGCAAGTCGCCCGAGAAGGCGATCTTCCAGGCCGCCATCCTGCGCTTCCGCCCGATCCTGATGACCACGCTGGCGGCCCTGTTCGCCGCCGTGCCGCTGATGCTGGGCTTCGGCGAAGGCGCCGAGCTGCGCCGTCCGCTGGGCATCGCCATCTTCGGCGGCCTGCTGGTCAGCCAGCTGCTGACGATGTTCACGACGCCCGTCGTCTACCTTGCCTTCGACCGCCTGGCGCCCAGCGCCAAGGGCCGCCGCGAGGACGGGAACGCCGACGAGGGCCGGGTCGAGCGTCCGCTGCCGGGGCTGCCGTCATGAACCTGTCGGCGCCCTTCATCCGCCGGCCGGTGGCCACGGTCCTGCTGACCGTCGGCCTGGCCATGGCCGGGATCTTCGGCTTCTTCGTGCTGCCGGTCTCGCCCCTGCCGCAGGTGGACTATCCGACCATCGCGGTGTCGGCCAGCCTGTCGGGGGCCAGCCCCGAGACCATGGCCTCCAGCGTCGCCACGCCGCTGGAGCGCCGCCTGGGCGTCATCTCCGGCGTCAACGAGATGACCTCGCAGAGCTCGTCGGGCTCGACGCGGGTGACCCTGCAGTTCGACCTGAACCGCAAGATCGACGGCGCGGCCCGCGAGGTGCAGGCGGCCATCAACGCCACGCGCGCCGACCTGCCCGCGACGCTGAAGAGCAATCCGACCTACAGCAAGATGAACCCGTCGGACTCGCCGGTGATCATCCTGGCCCTGACCTCGGACACCAAGACGCCGGGTCAGATCTACGACGCGGTGTCGAACATCGTCTCCCAGCGCGTCGCCCAGGTGCAGGGCGTCGGCGACGTCGAGATCGGCGGCGGCTCGCTGCCGGCCGTGCGGATCTCGGTCAATCCGTTCCTGCTCAACAAGTACGGGGTGAGCCTGGAGGACGTGCGCGCCTCGATCCAGGCGGCCAACGCCAACCGCCCCAAGGGCGCCCTCGAAGGCGACGGCAAGCGCTACCAGATCTACACCTCGAGCAGCGGCCGCACGGCGGCCGACTACGCCGGCCTGCTGGTGGCCTGGCGCGGCGACGCCGGCGTCAAGCTGTCGGACGTGGCCGACGTCAAGGACAGCGTCGCCAACACCCGAACCCTGGGCCTCTTCAACGGCAAGCCGGCGATCATCGTGCTGATCACCCGCCAGCCAGGCGCCAACATCATCGAGACCGTCGACAGCGTCCGCGCCGCCCTGCCCGAATTGCGCGCCCAGCTGCCCGGCGACATCAAGGTGCAGGTGGCCAGCGACAGCACCAACTCGATCCGCTCGTCGCTGCACGAGATCGAGGTCACCCTGCTGATCTCGATCATCCTGGTGGTGCTGGTGGTCAGCGCCTTCCTGCGCAGCGCCCGGGCGACCTTCATCCCGACGGCGGCGACCATCGTCTCGCTGCTGGGCACGTTCGGGGTGATGTACCTGCTGGGCTTCTCGCTCAACAACCTGTCCCTGATGGCCATCACCGTGGCGACCGGCTTCGTGGTCGACGACGCCATCGTCGTGCTGGAGAACACCCAGCGCCACATCGAGGCGGGCATGGACCGCTTCAAGGCCGCCGTGCTGGGCGCGCGCGAGGTGGGCTTCACCGTGCTGTCGATCAGCGTCTCGCTGGTCGCGGTGTTCATCCCGCTGCTGTTCATGGGCGGCCAGGTGGGGCGGCTGTTCCGCGAGTTCGCCGTCACCCTGTCGGCGGCGGTGCTGATCTCGCTGGTGATCAGCCTGACGACCACGCCGATGATGTGCGCCTATCTGCTGAAGCCCCGCCCCGAGGGCCACCAGGAAGGCCGCATCGCCCGTCTCTTCGAGAAGATGTTCGACCGTATCCAGCGGCTCTACGCCCGCAGCCTGGACTGGGCCCTGGCGGCCAAGCCGCTGGTGCTGATGATCCTGATCGCGGTCATCGGCATGACCATCTGGCTCTACATCGCCGTGCCCAAGGGCTTCTTCCCGCAACAGGACAGCGGCCAGTTGATGGCCGGCATGCGGGCCGACGAAAGCGTCTCGTCCCAGGTCATGCAGGCCAAGCTGCGGACCGTGGTCGATATCATCCGCAAGGACCCGGCCGTCGACACCGTGGTCGGCTTCACCGGCGGCAACCGCTCGGGCGGCGGCTTCATGTTCGTCAATCTGAAGCCGATGAAGGAGCGCAAGGAAAAGGGCAGCGCCGTCATCGCCCGTCTGCGGCCGCAGCTGCAGAAGGTCACCGGCCTGTCGATCTTCCTCAACCCCGTGCAGGACGTGCGGATGGGCGGGCGGTCGAGCAACTCGACCTACCAGTACACCCTGACCAGCGACTCCAGCGCCGCCCTCAAGGAATGGGCGCCGAAGCTGGCCGAGGCGATGAAGGAGCATTCCGACGTCATGACCGACGTCGACAGCGACCAGTCGGAGAACGGCGTCGAGACCCTGGTCACCATCGACCGCGACAGCGCCTCGCGCATGGGCGTCACCCCCAAGGCCGTGGACAACGCGCTCTACAACGCCTTCGGCCAGCGCCAAGTCGCGACCATCTACGAGGACGTCAACCAGTACGGCGTGATCCTGGAGTGGAACCAGACGTTCGCCCAGGGCCCCGAGGCGCTGAACGACGTCTATGTGCCGACCAGCACCAGCAGCACCACCACCTCGGCCAGCACCAGCGGGGCATCGGTCAATCCGTCGCTGCGCGACGCCTCGACCGGCTCGACGCTGAACACCTCGGCAACCCCGATGACGCCGCTGACGGCCATCGCCAGCGTCTCGCAGAACGCCACCCCGACCTCGGTCAACCACCAGAACGGCGAACTGGCGACCACCGTGTCGTTCAACCTGCCGGACGGGGTGTCGCTGTCGCAGGCCCAGGCGGCCATCACCCAGGCCGAGGCCGACATCGGCCTGCCGACCAGCGTGCGCGGCAGCTTCCAGGGCAGCGCCCGCAGCTACAACGAGCAGATGAAGCAGCAGCCGTATCTGATCGCCGCGGCCCTGGTGGCGATCTACATCGTGCTGGGCATCCTCTACGAGAGCTACGTCCACCCGGTGACGGTGCTGTCGACCCTGCCCGCCGCCGGCGTCGGGGCGGTGCTGGCCCTGCTGATCTTCAACATGGAGTTCTCGATCATCGCGCTGATCGGGGTGTTCCTGCTGCTGGGCATCGTCAAGAAGAACGCCATCCTGATCATCGACTTCGCCCTGGAGGCCCAGCGGGCCCGGGGGCTGACGGCGCTGGAGGCCGTGCGCGAAGCCAGCCTGCTGCGCTTCCGCCCGATCCTGATGACGACCCTGGCCGCGGCCCTGGGCGCCCTGCCCCTGGCCATCGGTTTCGGCGAAGGCGCCGAGCTGCGCCGGCCGCTGGGCATCACCATCATCGGCGGCCTGATCGCCAGCCAACTGCTGACCCTCATCACCACCCCGGTCGTCTACGTCTACATGGACCGCCTGCGCGGCAAGCGGCGCAAGGACGAGCGCGACCTGACCCACATGCCCGCCCCGCCGGAGCCCGCCCGATGACCGCCCGCTTTCTGACTTCGCTTCCCCTGCTCGCTCTCGTCGCGGCCTGCTCCACGACCCCAGCCTACGAGACCCCCAAGCTCGCCTCGCCGACGCCCGCCGCCTGGAAGGCGCTGGACGGCTGGCAGGCCGCCAGCCCGTCCGACCACGTCGATCGCGGCGACTGGTGGACCCTGCTGGGCGACCCGCAGCTGGACGCCCTGGCCCAGCGGGTGAAGGTCAACAACCAGACCATTGCCTCGGCCGAGGCCGCCTATCGCCAGGCCCGCGCCCTGGTGAAGG
This sequence comes from Caulobacter sp. GW821-FHT10A10, assembly GCF_059415745.1. Taxonomy (NCBI): domain Bacteria; kingdom Pseudomonadati; phylum Pseudomonadota; class Alphaproteobacteria; order Caulobacterales; family Caulobacteraceae; genus Caulobacter; species Caulobacter sp. GW821-FHT10A10. The sequence goes on from NZ_JBWKNV010000006.1 coordinate 460,119, forward strand.
AGCAGCGCGCCTCGCTGTTCCCCGCGATCGACCTGTCGGGCTCGGCCACCAAGACGGGCGGCGGCGGCGCCTCGTCGTCCAGCAAGGGCGAGCGCTATCAGGCCGGCATCGGCGCCAGCTGGGAGCCGGACGTCTGGGGCCGCATCCGTGCGACGGTGAACAACGCCAAGGCCTCGGCCCAGGCCAGCGCCGCCGACCTGGCCGCCGCCGAGCTGTCGGCCCAGGGCGAACTGGCCACCAACTATCTGGGCCTGCGCCAGACCGACGCCGAGATCGCCCTCGTCCAGGCCACGGTCGAGGGCTACCAGCGGTCCCTGAAGATCACCCAGAACCGCTACGACGCCGGCATCGCTCCGCGCTCGGACGTGCTGCAGGCCCAGACCACCCTGGCCAACGCCCAGTCGACCCTGGAGGGCCTGGCCCAGACGCGCGCCACCTACGAGAACGCCGTGGCGGTGCTGGTCGGCGAGCCGGCCAGCAGCTTCACGATCGCCGCCGATCCCAACTGGTCGGCCAGCGTGCCGGAAATCCCCGTCGGCCTGCCCTCGACCCTGCTGGAGCGCCGTCCCGACGTCGCCGCCGCCGAGCGCCGCGTGGCCGCCGCCAACGCCGAGATCGGCGTGGCCCGCGCCGCCTATTTCCCGACCTTCACCCTGACCGGCGACGGCTCGAGCAGCGCCACGAAGCTGGGCGACCTGTTCGCGGCCTCGACCAACACCTGGTCGCTGGGCCTGGCCGCGGCCCAGACCCTGTTCGACGCCGGCGCCCGCAAGGCCCAGGTGGCCCAGGCCCGCGCCTCGTACGACGCGGCGGCCGCTGACTACCGCCAGACGGCGCTGGAGGCCTTCCAGGACGTCGAGAACCAGCTGACGGCGGTGCGGGTGCTGGAGCGCCAGTACGCGTTGTTGCAGACGGCCTCGACCGCCGCCGACCAGACCGAGCAGATGCTGCTGAATCAGTATCGCGCCGGCCAGGTGGCCTATACCGACGTCGTCACCGCCCAGGCCTCGGCCCTGTCGGCCCGGCGTGAACTGGCGACCGCGCGCGTGTCGCGTCAGGCGGCGGCGGTTGCGTTGGTGCAGGCGCTGGGCGGCGGCTGGGCGGGGGTGAAGGCGTAGTCCTTCCCCTCCAACAAAGCTCGTCATCCCGGGCGGAGGACCGCGCAGCGGGCCGCAGACCCGGCGACCGTGTTGGGTCAAGCGGGCCTTTGCCAGGGTTGTCCGGATTTGAGCATGCCGTTGGCGGCGACGACGATCTTCCTGGCGATGGCGACGAGGGCGACTTTCGCGGGTTTGCCGGCGGCGCGGAGGGCCTTGTACTC
>NZ_JBWKNV010000007.1:0-225198 GCF_059415745.1 Caulobacter sp. GW821-FHT10A10
CCCTTTCGATCAACTCAGCGGTTCACCGCGTGAGATCGAGAGGCCGTGCGTCCAGGAACCTCCCCCTGTGGGGGAGGCGGCCGAAGGCCGGTGGGGGGCGTTTTCAGCTTTCGAGGCGTCGGCCCATCTCGCACCAACTCCCCCCACCGATCGCTACGCGATCGCCTCCCCCACAGGGGGAGGTTCCTCGCAAGCCGCCGCCACCTTCTCCCGCAAGGGGAGAAGGAACTCAGAGCTCCAACCCGTACAGCCGCCCATCCCGCCGTTCGCCGTCGCGGTCCACCTGGCCCTTCAGATAGGCCGCGCCCTTGAAGCCCAGGCGCTCCAGCAGCTTCTCGGCCCGGGCGTCGCCGACCTGGGTGCGGGCGACCACGTGCTTGAGGTCGCTGGCGGCGGCGTGGGCGAGGAGGGCGCTGACCGCTTCCTGGGCGTAGCCGTTGCCCCAGGCCTCGCGGGCCACGATGAAGCGCAGTTCGGCCCGGTGGCGGCGCTCGTCGATCTCGACGAACTCGCAGGCCCCGACGAAGGCGCCGGTCGCGGTCAGGCGGATGGTCCAGTAGAGCGCGGTCCCGGCCTGCATGTCCTCGACCTGGCCGACCACGCAGGCGGCGACCTCGTCGGGATCCTCCAGCGGCGCCCGGTCCCAGTGCGCCATCAGTTCCGGATCGCTGAGGAACGGATAGATCAGCGGGGCGTCTTCGGCGACCAAGGGCTTGAGGGTCAGGCGTTCGGTCTCGAGAATCATGCGCGCCCTAAAGCTTGGATTGGAACTTGAGTTGGCCGGCCGTCGTCCCACCTATGGCGTGCGCGCGCCGGTAGTGGTAGAGGGGCCGCTTCGTTTTTCGCAGCCGGTCCGCCGACTGCACTGATCGAGAACTGTTTCGACATGCTCATCGCCGTCCTGCTGGCCATCAACATCATCGTCTGCATCGCGCTGATCGGCTTCGTGTTGCTCCAGCGTTCTGAGGGCGGCGCGCTCGGCATGGGCGGCGGTGGAGCGGGCAGCTTCATGACCGCCCGCGGCGCCGGCGACTTCATGACCCGGATGACCTGGATCCTGTTCTCGGTGTTCCTGGTCGTCAGCCTGGTGCTGACCATTCTGACCGGTCGCATCGGCGGCGCCGATTCGGTCGTCGACAAGCTGAAGATCGACAATCTCGACACCAAGACCCTGAACGCTCCGGCGACCCCGGCGGCTCCGGCCACGACCACGCCGGCGCCGATCCAGGCTCCGACCCCGCAACTGGGCGCCCCGGCTCCGGCCGTTCCGGCCACGACCGCTCCGGCCCAAACTCCGGCCCAAACCCCCGCCCAATAAGGGCGGGGCCCAGGCCCTGAAACGAAACTTGTTTATGAACGTCGGTCTTTTCGCCGCGATCGCCGAATCGCGGGTAATCTGAGCGCCCATGACGCGGTACATTTTCATCACCGGCGGCGTGGTTTCCTCCCTTGGAAAAGGCCTCGCCTCCGCAGCGCTCGGCGCTCTCCTGCAGGCTCGCGGCTACACCGTCCGCCTGCGCAAGCTCGACCCCTATCTGAACGTCGATCCGGGCACCATGAGCCCGTATCAGCACGGCGAGGTGTTCGTCACCGACGACGGGGCCGAGACGGACCTGGATCTGGGGCACTACGAGCGCTTCACCGGCGTGTCGGCCAAGAAGGCCGACAACATCACGACCGGCCAGATCTACAAGACGATCATCGAGAAGGAGCGCCGCGGCGACTATCTGGGCGCGACCGTCCAGGTGATTCCGCACGTCACCAACGAGATCAAGGACTTCGTCCTCTCGCCCGCCATGGACGAGACGGGCCAGAAGGCCGTGGACTTCGTGCTGGTCGAGATCGGCGGCACGGTCGGCGACATCGAAGGCCTGCCGTTCTTCGAGGCCATCCGCCAGCTGCGCCAGGACCTGCCGCGCGGCCAGAGCTGCTACGTGCACCTGACCCTGCTGCCGTTCATCAAGACGGCCGGCGAGATGAAGACCAAGCCGACCCAGCACTCGGTCAAGGAACTGCGCTCGATCGGCATCCAGCCGGATATCCTGCTCTGCCGCTGCGAGCAGGACATTCCGGTCGAGGAAAAGCGCAAGATCGCCCAGTTCTGCAACGTGCGCCCCAGCGCCGTGATCCAGGCCATGGACAGCGCCTCGATCTACGCGGTGCCGATCGACTATCACAAGGAAGGCCTCGACGCCGAAGTCCTCGACGTCTTCGGCATGCACGACGCGCCCAAGCCGGACCTGTCGCGCTGGGAAGCCATCGACAACACCGTCCAGCATCCCGACGGCGAGGTGACCATCGCCGTCGTCGGCAAGTACACCGTGCTCAAGGATGCCTATAAGTCCCTGATCGAGGCTCTGCACCACGGCGGCCTGGCCAACAAGGTCAAGGTCAACCTGGACTGGGTCGAGAGCGAGACCTTCGAGGGCGACGAGGGCGCGGCCGCGGCCCGTCTCGAGAACGCCCACGCCATCATGGTGCCGGGCGGCTTCGGCGAGCGCGGCGCGGAAGGCAAGATCCGGGCGGCCCAGTTCGCCCGCGAGCGCAAGGTGCCGTACTTCGGCATCTGCTTCGGCATGCAGATGGCGGTCATCGAGACCCTGCGCAACGTCGCGGGAATCACCGACGCCAGTTCCAGCGAGTTCGGCCCGACCGAACGCCCGGTCGTGGGCATCATGACCGAGTGGATCAAGGGCAACGAGACCGTGCAGCGCAAGGCCGGCGACGACCTGGGCGGCACCATGCGCCTGGGCGCCTACGACGCCGTCCTGCAGCAGGGCTCCAAGGTCGCCGAGATCTACGGCGGCACAGAGATCGTCGAGCGCCACCGTCACCGCTACGAGGTCAACATCGGCTACAGCCACAAGATGGAGGAGGCGGGTCTCAAGCTCACCGGCCGTTCTCCGGACGGCGTGCTGCCCGAGATCGTCGAGCGCGACGACCATCCGTGGTTCATCGGCGTTCAGTTCCACCCGGAACTGAAGAGCCGTCCGTTCGCCCCGCACCCCCTGTTCGCCAGCTTCATCGCGGCGGCCAAGGAGCACGGTCGACTGGTCTGAACTGGCGAGTTGCATGTCTGGAGAGATTCAGGCATAAGCGCGCCCTCACGCGGCGACCTGGGCTTTCCCGAGTCGCCGCTTCCGATTTTCACGCTCAGCGAGCAGAGTCACTTCGATGGCCGTTCCCAAAAGAAAAACTTCGCCTTCTCGCCGGAACATGCGCCGGTCGCACCACGCCCTGGGCGCTAACTCGTTCATCGAGGACAAGGACACCGGCGAGCTGCGTCGTCCGCACCACGTCGATCTGAAGACCGGCCTGTACAACGGCAAGCAGATCCTGACCCCGAAGGAAGACTAAGGTCTTTCTCGGACGCGCCCGCCCCACCGGCGAGCGCTCCAGGATTTAGCGTCTGACGCTTCGAAAGCGCCGCCCGGCTCGCCTGGGCGGCGCTTTTCGTCGTGGGGCGCCTCAAGCGGTGCTATCATGGCTTCCGGACCGCCACTGGGACGGTCCCAACAAAGCCAGGAGCGCGGTCAGCGCCAAGAATGGCGTGATCAGACTCCGGCGAACTGGGAGGTTCGCCATGTTCACGCGTCGCACCCTCGCGTGCGGCCTCGGCGCATCGTTCGCCGCCGCGCCCTCGCTCGTCCACGCCTTCTCACCCGGCCAGGCGCTGCAGGCCGGTTCCCCGACGCCGCCGGTCGTCGCTCCACCCGCCGCGCCTCTGCCGCTCTACGTCATCGACACCGGCATCGACGAATCGGAACGGATGACCGTCGAGACCCAGATCAACGATCAGGGGCCCTACCAGTTCGTCGTCGATTCCGGCGCGGATCGCTCGGTGCTCTCCCAGACGCTCGCCGCTCGCCTGGACCTGCCACGCGGCCGCGATGTGATCGTCCACGGCATCGGCGGCTCGGCGGTGACCCCGACCGCACGCATCGCCCGCCTGTCCACCGGCGAGGCGCGGCTGGCCGATGTCGAGCTGCCGGTGCTGCCGTCCGAACGGGTCGGCGGCGAGGGGCTTCTGGGCGTCGACATCCTGCAGGACCGCTCGGTGGTCATGGACTTCAGGAAGAAGCGCCTGGAAGTCCGCCACAGCACGCCGGAGTATCGCTTCTTCCGGCGAAACCAGGAGGTGCAGATCGAAGCCGACCAGCGCTTCGGACGGCTCACCGTGGTCAACTGCCGGGTCAACAACATCCGCACCCTGGCCTTCATCGATTCCGGGGCGGGCTCGTCGATCGGCAACATGGCGCTGTCGCGGGCCATCCAGGCCAGGCAGCGGCGCGGCGCCGACCCGGCCCTGGCCGTGCGCCTGATCGGCGTGGCCGGCGGCGAGACGATCGGCGAGTATCGGGTCCTGCGGTCGATGAACATGGGCGACCTGCGGATGACCAACCTGGCCGTGGTCTTCGCCGACCTGCACATCTTCGATCATTGGAAGCTCAACGAGAAGCCGGCGCTGCTGCTGGGCGTGGACGTGCTGAAGCTGTTCGCCCGGGTCGAGCTCGACTTCGGCGCCGAACAACTGCTGTTCCGCCTCGGTTCGGGCGGGCCGCCGGTCCTGCAGGCGTGACGACAAAGCGCTGACGCAGCGGAACTTCGATCCTGCCGAACGCCGGTCTTGGTTGCGGCGACGCGGCGTCGCGGCTAAGGGGAAGCGCCTTTTCTTTCGGGAGCTCCCATGACCGAGATCGTCGACATCATCGCCCGCGAAATCCTCGATAGCCGCGGCAATCCGACGGTCGAGGTCGACGTCGTCCTCGAGGACGGCGCCTTCGGTCGCGCCGCGGTGCCGTCGGGCGCCTCGACCGGCGCCCACGAAGCCGTCGAAAAGCGTGACGGCGACAAGGCGCGCTACCTCGGCAAGGGCGTCCGCCAGGCCGTGGAAGCCGTCAACGGCGAGATCTTCGACGCTCTGTCGGGCGTCGACGCCGAAGACCAGCGCCGCATCGACAGCCTGCTGATCGGCCTCGACGGCACGCCGAACAAGGCTCGCCTGGGCGCCAACGCCATCCTCGGCGTCTCGCTGGCCGTCGCCAAGGCCGCCGCCGAGTCGGCCGGCCTGCCGCTGCACCGCTACATCGGCGGCGTGAACGCCCGCGTTCTGCCGACCCCGATGATGAACATCATCAACGGCGGCGCCCACGCCGACAATCCGATCGACATCCAGGAATTCATGATCCTGCCGACCGGCGCGGCCAGCTTCTCCGAAGCCCTGCGCATGGGCGCCGAGATCTTCCACGGCCTGAAGAAGGCTCTGAAGGACGCCGGCCACAACACCAACGTCGGCGACGAAGGCGGCTTCGCCCCGAATCTCGCCTCGGCCGAAGCCGCGCTCGACTTCATCGTCAAGGCCGGTGAAGCCGCGGGCTACAAGGCCGGTGACGACTTCCTGCTGGGCCTCGACGTCGCCTCGACCGAGTTCTTCAAGAACGGCAAGTACGAGCTGGAAGGCGAGGGCAAGTCGCTCGACCCGGCCCAGATGGTCGACTACCTGGCCGACCTCGTTTCCAAGTTCCCGATCGCCTCGATCGAGGACGGCATGGCCGAAGACGACTTCGCCGGCTGGAAGCTGCTGACCGACACCCTGGGCAAGAAGGTCCAGCTGGTCGGCGACGACCTGTTCGTGACCAACCCCAAGCGCCTGCAGATCGGTCTCGACCAGGGCCTGGCCAACTCGATCCTGGTCAAGGTCAACCAGATCGGCACGCTGTCGGAAACCATCGACGCCGTCGATCTGGCTCACCGCCACGGCTACACCAGCGTCATGAGCCACCGCTCGGGCGAGACCGAGGACAGCACCATCGCCGACCTGGCCGTGGCCCTGAACTGCGGTCAGATCAAGACCGGCTCGCTGGCCCGTTCGGACCGGCTGGCCAAGTACAACCAGCTCCTGCGCATCGAGCAGCAGCTGGAAGACCAGGGCGTCTATGCCGGTCGCGCCGCCCTCAAGGGCCGTTGATCGGGCGGACTTCGGTCCAAGCTGAACGAGAAGAGCGCGCCGGGGCAGCCCGGCGCGCTTTTTCGTGTCCGATCCTCAGCCGGGCAGACTGCCCAACCAAGCCAGGAACAATCCGCCCCAGGCGGTTTCCGGCGCCGGCGGGCGCGAGCGCAGGGCGAAGCCGTGGCCTCCGGTCGGGAAGACGTGCAACTCGGCGGCGCCGCCTTGGGCGACGATGTCGCGAGCGGCGTCACGGCTATTGTCGGCCGACACCTTGGGATCGTCCTCGGCGTGGAACAGGAAGGCCCTCGTGGGGCCGTCGAAGCCGTGGAAGGGCGTCGCCTGCGGCGGGGCCTTGGGCCGGGTCAGCCACGGATATCCCAGGCCGATGAAGTCGGGCAGGGAAGGGGCCGCGTCCAGGGCGTCGACCGGCGGATAGAGGGCGGCGGCTCCGCGCGAGGCCAGGGCCGCGGCCAGGGTCCCGCCGGCCGAGAAGCCCAACGCGCCGACCATGGGAGCGCTGGTCCGGCTTCTCAGCAGCCGCAGCGCGCGCTGGGCGTCCTGCAACGGGGCGTCGAAGCGGGCCGCCCACGGATCCTTCGGCAACCGGTAGACCAGCACGCTGGCGTAAACGCCGTTGGCGGCCAGCCAGCGGGCGACCTCGTGCCCTTCCTTGTCGGCCACAACCTTGCTGAACCCGCCGCCGGGAATGACCAGCACCGCCGCCTTCGGCTTGGCGGTCCCAGCCGGCGGATAGAGCGTCAGCGTCGGTCGCGTGACGCCCTCGATGCTGTAGTCGACACGGCCGTCGGGCCAGTTGTAGGCCACGCGCTGCTCTTCGCCCGTCACGCGCTCTCCACCCGGCGCCGGACCGGGCCACAGGGGCAGGACTTCCGGGGCGGTCTCGGCTCTGGCCGCGCCTGCTGCGCCAAAGGCCAGCGCGCCGCCGGCCGCCATCAACCGGCGGCGATTCCAGTCGTGGTCCATCAAGGCGTCTCCAACCATGGGATAGGGCGAGCGTCTCAGCCCTCGATCAGCTGCGCCCGGGCCTTCACATCGGCCAGGGTGACGTCCTTCTTCATGACCATGTAGCCGGTCACCGCATGCCAGGCGTCCTCGCCCAGGCCGTCGGTCTCCGCGCCGGTCGCCGCGCCGTTGACGCGATCGGTGGTCGGCATCACCGGGCGGCCGGGCAGGGCGATCTCGCCCAGCACGAGGTCCTTGGCGTCGCCCGTCCGACCACGCCAGCCGCAGGTTTCGAACCGAACCAGGCGTTCCGGTGCGAAGGCCTGGGTCAGCAGCATCAGCTTCATCGTGCCGGTGGCGGCGTTTTCGGCCTGCAGCATGGCGCGCGCCTCGATACGGGCCACCGAGCGGCCATAGGTGACCCAGCGGTCCTCGCCCTCCCACAGGGTCTTGAAGATCGAGCTGTTCATCGGGATCACCAGCCCGCCGCCGAAGTCGAGCCTGGGCGGATCGCCTTTGATCATGTTCGGCCCGCCCTTGCGGCCCTTCACGACGCCGTTGTCGCTGCGCTGTCGGGCCGCCGCCGGCAGCGCCAGGGCGGTGATGGCGAGGCCCGCCAGAGCGTGTCTGCGAAGCATGTCGTTTCTCTCCCCATGAGACGCCGTCGCCGACGCTGATTTGACACGCATGGCGCGCGCTCAATCAATCTTGGATAGCAAGAGGAAAGCGTCACCGCGGCGATTCTGGGGCGAGGGCGCCTTCAAAACAGGCGTGACCGGTGTTCGATCAAAAAAGACCGACCACATTTTTTCTAAAAGCTCGGCCGCCTTTAGAAAAACAGAGGTTTTAACCGTTCTCGCGGCTGCGAACGAAATGCCGCGATGCGGTATCTCGATGCCCCTGAAACGGTCTCATTTGAAAGTATTTTGAGCCTGCTCGCGAGCTATTTGCAAGCCCCTTGCAGGGTTGGGGATTTAGACCGTGTTAAGCACGTTCTGGCAGCCTGAACCTCCCTGTCCGGGATTCTCCGATGTTCGCTCGACTGCAACCTTACCTGCCGACCGCGGCGCTCCTTCTCCTGATCACGTACTTCGTCTTTCACGCTCTGACGGGCGAGAGAGGCCTGCTTTCCTCGTCTCAACGCAACGCGGACTTGGCCGCCAAGACGATGGAACTTAAGAAGATCCGCGCTGAGAGGATGGACCTGGAGGCTCGGGCTCGTCTATTACGCAGCGGCAGCCTGTCGGCCGATCTCCTGGAGGAACGTGCGCGTTCCCTCCTTGGATACGCCGATCCCAAGGACTACGTGATCCGCACCAAGCGCTGAGCTCGGTCGGTTCACACCGGTCCGAGGCTGTCTTGTAGACCACACTCCAGGTTGCGGCCTGGAGGGCGGTCTCGGCGTCAACATGAGCGCGATCCTGCGCCGGAAAGCCGCAAAGCGGCGGCGACGGAAGCCTCTGAGATGAAGGCCGTTATGGTGATTGGCCAGGGAGAGTTTAATGGCGCGAACGCGCAAGGGTGAAGCCTCGACGGAGAAGGGCGCCGACACCGGTGTCAACGCCTTCGTCGGCAAGGAAGAGCTTCTCAAATTCTATCAGGACATGCTGCTGATCCGCCGCTTTGAAGAGCGCGCCGGCCAGCTTTACGGCATGGGCCTGATCGGCGGGTTCTGCCACCTCTACATCGGTCAGGAAGCCATCGCGGTCGGCATGCAGTCGATCTCGCACAAGGGCGACCAGATCATCACGGGCTACCGTGACCACGGCCACATGCTGGCCGCCGGCATGGACCCCAAGGAAGTCATGGCCGAGCTGACCGGTCGCGCTGGCGGTTCGTCGCGCGGCAAGGGCGGCTCGATGCACATGTTCGACATCGAGACCGGCTTCTACGGCGGCCACGGCATCGTCGGCGCCCAGGTGGCGCTCGGCACCGGCCTGGCGCTGGCCAACCACTACAAGGGCAACGGCAACGTCTCGTACGCCTACTTCGGCGACGGCGCGGCCAACCAGGGCCAGGTCTACGAGAGCTTCAACATGGCCCAGCTGTGGAAGCTGCCGGTCGTGTACGTGATCGAGAACAACCAGTACGCCATGGGCACCAGCGTCGAGCGTTCGGCGTCGGAAACCGCCTTCCACAAGCGCGGCGTCTCGTTCCGGATCCCGGGCGAGGAAGTCGACGGCATGGACGTGGTGGCCGTGCGTGAAGCCGGCGCCCGCGCCAGCGAGCACGCCCGCAGCGGCCAGGGTCCCTACATCCTCGAGATGAAGACCTACCGCTACCGCGGTCACTCGATGTCCGACCCGGCCAAGTACCGCACCAAGGAAGAGGTCGACGAGGTCAAGACGACCCGCGATCCGATCGACCACATCAAGGAACGCCTGGCCGCGGCCGGCGTCACCGAGGACGATCTGAAGACCGTCGACGGCGAAGTGAAGCGCATCGTGGCCGAAGCGGCCGAGTTCGCCCGCACCAGCCCCGAGCCGGACCCCTCCGAACTCTACACCGACGTATACCTGGAGGCCGCCGAGTGACGGACATCCTGATGCCCGCGCTTTCCCCCACCATGGAGGAAGGCACCCTGGCCAAATGGCTCGTCAAGGAAGGCGACACCATCAAGGCCGGCGACGTGATCGCCGAAATCGAGACCGACAAGGCGACGATGGAAGTCGAAGCCGTCGACGAGGGCGTGGTCGAGGCCATCCTCGTCCCGGCCGGCTCGGAGAACGTCAAGGTCAACACGATCATCGCCAAGCTGGCCGATGAAGACGGCGCCTCGGCGTCGGCGGCTCCCGCCGCCGCCCCGCTCGTCGCCGAAGCCGCTCCGGCTCCGGTCGCCGCGGCTCCGGCCCCGATCGCCGCCGCCTCGAACTTCGCGGACCCGGAACTGCCGGAAGGCACGCCGACCAAGAAGATCACCGTGCGCGACGCCCTGCGCGACGCCATGGCCGAAGAGATGCGCCGCGACGACCGCGTGTTCCTGATGGGCGAGGAAGTCGCCCAGTACCAGGGCGCCTACAAGGTCAGTCGCGAGCTCCTGCAGGAGTTCGGCGACAAGCGCGTCATCGACACCCCGATTACCGAGCACGGCTTCGCCGGCATGGGCGTCGGCGCGGCGATGGCGGGCCTGAAGCCCATCGTCGAGTTCATGACCTGGAACTTCGCCATGCAGGCGATCGACCACATCATCAACTCGGCGGCCAAGACGCTGTACATGTCGGGCGGCCAGATCAAGTCGTCGATCGTGTTCCGCGGCCCCAACGGCGCGGCCTCGCGCGTCGGCGCCCAGCACAGCCAGGACTACGCGGCCTGGTACGGCAACATCCCGGGCCTGAAGGTCATCGCGCCTTACGACGCGGCCGACGCCAAGGGCCTGCTGAAGGCCGCCATCCGCGACCCGAACCCGATCGTCTTCCTCGAACACGAGATGATGTACGGGCACGAGTTCGACATCCCGGATGTCGAGGACTACGTCGTGCCGATCGGCAAGGCCAAGGTTCGTCGTCAGGGCACGGACGTGACCCTGGTCGCCTACAGCCGCATGGTGGGCTTCGCCCTGCAAGCCGCTGAGGCCCTGGCCGCCGAAGGCATCTCGGCCGAGGTCGTCGACCTGCGGACCATCCGCCCGATGGACCACGCGACGATCCTGGAAAGCGTCAAGAAGACCAACCGTCTGGTCACGGTCGAGGAAGGCTGGGGCCCGATGGGCGTCGGCTCCGAGATCGTCGCCCGCATCACGGAGTTCGGCTTCGACTACCTGGACGCCCCGCCGCTGCGCGTGCACCAGGAAGACGTGCCGCTGCCCTATGCGGCCAACCTGGAAGCCCTGTCGCTGCCGTCGGTCGACAAGATCGTCAAGGCGGCCAAGGCGGTCTGCTACCGCTAAGCGCGGCGCGGCCCCCGCTCCTGATGGGCGGGGGCCGCATCGTCTTGGCCAACGAATTCATCCCGCTTCGAAGCGGGGTCTCGCGGACGACAGCCCCATCGGGGGCGGACATCGTCCCGAACGCTTGAGGAAAGAGCTCAAATGTCGATCGACATCCTGATGCCCGCCCTGTCGCCCACCATGGAAGAGGGCACCCTCGCCAAGTGGCACGTCAAGGTCGGCGACACCGTCAAGGCCGGCGACGTCATCGCCGAGATCGAGACCGACAAGGCGACCATGGAAGTCGAAGCCGTCGATGAGGGCGTGATCGAAGCCATCCTGGTCGAGGCCGGGACCGAGAACGTCAAGGTCAACGCGCTGATCGCCAAGCTGGCGGGCGAGGGCGAAAGCCCCGCGCCGGCTCCGGTCGCTGCACCCGCCGCCGCTGTCGCCGAGGCCCCGAAGGCCGCTGCTCCGGCTCCCGCCGCTGCGCCCGCGCCGGCCGCCCCGGCTCCGGCTGCTCCCGTGGCCGCCGACGGTTCGCGCGTCTTCGCCTCGCCGCTGGCCCGCCGTCTGGCCGCCGCCGCTAATCTTGACCTGAAGGCCATCAAGGGCTCGGGTCCGCACGGCCGCGTCGTCAAGTCGGACGTGGAAGCCGCCAAGAGCGGCGGCGCCCCGGCCGCCAAGGCCGCGCCGGCTCCCGCCGCCGCTGCTTCGGCCCCGGCCGCCGAACCGCGCAAGGTGCAGTCGCTGGAGCAGATGGGCATCCCCGCCGGCTCCTACGACCTCGTCCCGCTGGACGGCATGCGCAAGACCATCGCGCGCCGCCTGACGGAAAGCTTCCGCGACGTGCCGCACTTCCCGCTGACGATCGACATCGAGCTCGACGGCCTGCTGGCCGCCCGCGCGAAGATCAACAGCCTGCTTGAAGGCCAGGGCGTGAAGGTGTCGGTCAACGACATCGTCATCAAGGCCGCCGCCGTGGCGCTGAAGCGCGTGCCGGAGGCCAACGCCTCCTACACGCCCGAAGGCATCGCCATGCACAAGCATGCCGACATCGCCGTGGCCGTGGCCATCGACGGCGGCCTGATCACCCCGATCATCCGCGCCGCCGAGACCAAGGGCCTGGCCCAGATCTCGGCCGAGATGAAGGACCTGGCCGCCCGCGCCAAGGCCAAGAAGCTGAAGCCCGAGGAATTCCAGGGCGGCACCTTCTCGGTCTCGAACCTCGGCATGTTCGGCATCAAGGCCTTCTCGTCGATCATCAACGAGCCGCAGGGCGCGATCATGAGCGTCGGGGCCGGCGAGCAGCGTCCGGTGGTCAAGAACGGCCAGCTGGCCGTGGCCACGGTCATGACCGTGACCCTGACCTGCGATCACCGCGTGGTCGACGGTGCAGTCGGCGCCAAGTTCCTGGCGGCCTTCAAGCCGCTGATCGAGGAACCGCTGACCCTGATCGTCTAACGAAGCCATCGGAATCCTCGCCCCTCGACCAAACGCGGGGCGGGGATTTCGGAAGCGGCCGGGCAGGGCCCCATCCTGGACCTTTCAGGAACGGGGACGGCCCCGGGGAGAACACGCGATGTCGGTCTACGAATTCTCGGCCAAGACGCTCGAAGGCAAGGATGTCAGCCTGGCTGACTATCGCGGCCAGGTGCTGCTGATCGTCAACACCGCCAGCAAGTGCGGCCTGACCCCGCAGTACGAAGGCCTGGAAGCGCTCTACAAGGCGCAGAAGGACCGCGGCCTGACCATCCTGGGCTTTCCCTGCAACCAGTTCGGAAGCCAGGAACCGGGTACGGCCGAAGAGATCGGCAGCTTCTGCTCGCTGACCTACGACGTCACCTTCCCGATGATGGCCAAGATCGACGTCAACGGCCCCTCGGCCCACCCGCTCTACGCCTATCTGAAGAAGCAGCAGAAGGGCGTGCTGGGCACCGAAGGCATCAAGTGGAACTTCACCAAGTTCCTGATCGACCGCGACGGAAACGTCGTCGAGCGTTTCGCCCCGACCACCAAGCCTGAAGAGCTCCAGGCGGCCGTCGAGGCGCTGTTATAGATTTCCCAGGCCGGCCCCGCGGGGCCGGTCGTTCGACGCCGCCGCTCCCCCGTGCGACGTCCAAGCTAGGGTAAGACTACCATGTCCACGGAATTCGATGTCGTCGTCATCGGCGCCGGTCCGGGCGGCTACGTCGCCGCCATCCGCGCCAGCCAGCTGGGCCTGAAGACGGCGATCGTCGAGCGCGAAAACCTGGGCGGCATCTGCCTGAACTGGGGCTGCATCCCCACCAAGGCGCTGCTGAAGTCCGGCGAGATCTTCGAACAGCTGTCCCACCTGGACGCCTACGGCCTGGCGGTCGAAAAGCCCTCGTTCGACTTCAACAAGATCATCGAGCGCTCGCGCGGCGTGGCCAAGACCATGTCGGGCGGCATCGCCTTCCTGATGAAAAAGCACAAGATCGAGGTCATCGAGGGCGAGGCCAAGCTCGAGAAGGGTACGCCCGCTCCGAAGGTCGTGATCGCCCTGAAGGCCGGCGGCAGCCGCACGGTCCAGGCCAAGAACGTCATCCTGGCCAGCGGCGCCCGCGCCCGCAACATCCCGGCCATCGGCGCCGTTTCCGACGGCGACAAGGTCTGGACCTATCGCGACGCCCTGGCGCCGAAGTCGATGCCGAAGTCGCTGGTGGTCATCGGCTCGGGCGCCATCGGCATCGAGTTCGCCAGCTTCTACCGCGCCCTCGGCGCCGAGGTGACCGTCGTCGAGGCCGTCGACCGCATCATGCCGGTCGAGGACGCCGAGGTCTCCAAGGCCGCCCAGAAGGCCTTCGAGAAGCGCGGCATCAAGTTCCGCATCGGCGCCAAGGTCACCAAGATCGACAAGACCGCCACCGGCGTGTCGGTCTCGGTCGAGGTCGGCGGCAAGGCCGAGCAACTGACCGCCGAGAAGTGCATCGTCGCCATCGGCATCGTTCCGAACACCGAAGGCACGGAAGCCGTCGGCCTGACGCTGGACCGCGGCCACGTGGTCACCGGCAAGCATGGCGAAACCAACGTCCCGGGCCTCTACGCCATCGGCGACGTCGCCGGCGCCCCCTGGCTCGCCCACAAGGCCAGCCACGAAGGCATCCACGCCGCCGAGCACATCGCCGGCTACAAGACCCCGAACGTCCACTCGCCGATCCCGGGCTGCACCTACGCCAACCCGCAGGTCGCCTCGGTGGGCTACACCGAAGCCGCCGCCAAGGCCGCCGGCATCGACGCCAAGGCCGGCCGCTTCCCGTTCAAGGTCAACGGCAAGGCCGTGGCCGCGGGCGAGACCGAGGGCTTCGTCAAGACGGTGTTCGACGGCAAGACCGGCGCCCTGATCGGCGCCCACATGATCGGCCACGAAGTGACCGAGATGATCCAGGGCTTCGTCACCGCCATCACGCTGGAAGCCACCGAGGAAGATCTGCACGGCATCGTCTACGCTCACCCGACCATGTCGGAAGCCATGCACGAGGCCTCGCTGGACGCCTACGGCCGCGTCCTGCACATCTGATCCGGCTGCGGGTCTGGAGTTCGTCCGAACGCGGATGAACTTCAATCCTGGAGACTTTCCCAGACACACTTTGTCACGGGACAGCAAAGGCCCGGTCGCTATGAAGACCCGCCCGACAGGCCGTCGGGCGGGTATTCTGCATTCCGGGTGACGATCTTGCGCGCCTCCATCCAGCTCCCGCTGGCGACCGCCGTCGCCGGCCTTTGCCTCGCCACGTCTCCAGCCCAGGCCCAGGACGGGTCGCTGAGCGCCGAGGACGCCGCCGCGCTGCGGGCCGAGATCGCCACCCTGAAGGCCCAGCTCCAGCGCATGGAGCAGCGTCTGGACGGGGCGACCGGCGCGCCTCAGCGTACGGCCCCGCCGACCGCCCCCGCCGCCGTGGTCGCCGTCGCGCCGCCGGCCAAGGCCTCTGCGCCGACCGAGATCGCCTGGAAGGGCTCGCCCCAGTTCACCGCCAGCGGCGGCCGCAGCTTCAAGGCCAAGGGCCGTATTCAGACCGACGTCGGCTACGTTTCGCGCCCCGACGGCTCGACCGACCGCGGCCTCGGCTATGCCGCCGAGATGCGCCGCATCCGCCTGGGCGGGGAGGGGAGCCTCGGCGCCGGGATCGGCTACAAGCTGGAGCTCGAGCTCTCCGACAACGGCGTCGACCTGGTCGACACCTTCGTCACCTACAAGACCGGCGGCTGGCAGTTCGCGCTCGGCAACCAGAACCAGTTCCAGTCGCTCGACGAGTTGACCGGCGACACCTCCGGTTCGTTCATGGAACGCGCGGCCTTCACCGACGCCTTCAACTTCGAGCGCCGCCTGGGCTTGGCCGCCCAGTACGAGAACTCCGCCTGGCTGCTGCAGGCGGGCCTGTTCGCCGACGACATCACCGCCCTCTCCAATGACAGCGACGGCGCCAGCGGCGGCGACGAGAACAACAGCTACGGCCTGGACGGCCGCGTGGTCTATGCGCCCAAGCTCGGCAAGGCCCAGTTGCACCTGGGCGGTTCGGCCCACTGGCGCGACCTCAAGCGGGTTGGCGACGCCGGCACGCGCTATCGCCAGCGGCCCTACGTCCACACCAGCAACAGCCGCCTGATCGGAACCTCGACCCTGGCCGTCAGAGACGAGGCCCACTATGGCCTGGAAGCCGCCTTTGTCAGCGGCCGCCTGCATGGCGCGGCCGAGACCCATTGGCTGGAGAGCAACCTGGCCTCAGGCCCCGACGCCCGCTTCTTCGGCGGCTATGCCGAACTGGGCTGGTTCCTGACCGATGATGCGCGCGGCTACAAGTCGGGCATCTTCGACCGCGCCAAGCCGAAGAAGCCGCTGGGCGGCGGCGGTCTGGGCGCGGTGCAGGTCAACGCGCGCTACGACTATCTCGATCTCAACGACGGCCCGATCGTCGGCGGCCGTCAGGACGCCCTGATCGCCGCCATCATCTGGCAGCCGGTCGAGTATCTGCGCTTCAACCTCAACCACGCCTACCTGGCCTACCAGGACGCCACGCCCCTGGCCGACGGCGACCGCGACTATAGCGTGCATGTGACGGGCGCGCGGATGGAACTGGATTTCTAGCGGCTCGGACACGCCTTGGCGGGGACCAGCCTGATGTTGTCGGCGTTCAGCGGGACGTCATGGCCGTCCTCGGCGTCGATATCCCAGACCGAGGCCTTGCCGGCGAAGGTGGCTGGGATCTCGCCAGTGGCCTCGTAGATCGTTTCCTTCTGGACGGGGCCGTAGAGGGTGACCAGGACCAGCGCTTCGAGGCTCTTTGGATTGCGCTCCCTCAGCCAGCTGATCCCCTGGCCGCCTTCGCCGATCAGTTCGGCGTCAGGCGTCAGGCTTCCACCCGCCGTGATCCGCCAGCCATGGGGTATCTGGCAGACCGCATTGAACTCGACGCCCCAGGTCGTGAAGCTGAAGCCGTCGATCATCTGCCCGGTCTTCACAGGCAGGTCGACGATCGACAGCAGATAGGTCTTGGGGACGTCCGCCGGCGGGGCGACGGCCAGGGCCAGCATGAAAGGCAGGAAGGCGCTCATGCGCCATCCTGCGATAGGTCATGGCTGCTGTGCGGTTTCTTTCGGTTTTTCCGACAGTCGGATGGTCGTGGTTACGGCCGCTTGCGCACCTGCGCATCCACGCTCCATTCCCCCGGCCCGGCGAACACCAGGTACAGGAACACGAAACAGAACAGGATCGCCGCCTCGCCGCCGTTCAGCGCCGGCCAGAAGCCCTGGCTGAAGTGGGCGAGGAAGTAGGCCACGGCCATCTGGCCCGACAGCAGGAACGCCACCGGCCGCGTGAACAGGCCCAGCACCAGCAGGCCGCCGCCGACGACCTCCAATACCGCCGCGGCCAGCAGCAGCGGCGGCAGCGGATCGGGCGCGCCGGGCTGGGCGGCCGGGAAGTGGAAGAGCTTCATCAGGCCGTGCTCCATGAAGAGCAGGGCGGCGATGATGCGCAGCAGGCTCAGCACCCGCGGGGCCCACACGTACAGTCGTTCCAAGGATCTCTCCCGTTTCCGTCGTTTCGGTTCACGCAGTCGATCGCCGCCAGAAGGCGACGGCCGCAAGCTCTACTGAAACGCCCGGGGAGGGGCGAAGTTCGTCGGTCCGTAGGCGGGCCGTCAGGCGGCCTGGCTGTCGGTCTCGGCCATGCGCTGGATGGCGACGTAGTCGGTCTTGCCGCTGCCCAACACCGGCACCTGGGTGACCTTCAGGATCTTGCGCGGCACGGCCAGTTCAGGTGCGCCGATCGCCTGAGCATGAGCCACCAGCGGGGCCGCCGTGGCGGTCTGGCAATCGGTGACCAGGACCAGCTTCTCGCCCTTCTTCTTGTCGGGCATCGAGATAACGGCGTGACGGCCGTTGGGCCACACGGCCACGGCCAGGTCCTCGGCCGCGGTCAGCGACACCATCTCGCCGCCGATCTTGGCGAAACGCTTCACCCGGCCCTTGATGGTGATCCAGTCGTCGTCGGTCATGGTGACGACGTCGCCGGTGTCGTGCCAGCCGCCCTCGGGAGCATCCAGGCCGCCGTCCTCGCGCAGATAGCCCGACATGATGTTGGGACCGCGCACGTAGAAGCGGCCGCCCTCGGCGATGCCCTCGACGGACTCCAGACGGGTCTCGATGCCCGGCAGCAGGCCGCCGACGGTGCCGGGGCGATTGTCGGTCGGCTTGTTGACCGCGATCACCGGCGAGGCCTCGGTGGCGCCATAGCCTTCCAGCACCGGCACGTCGCCGAAGCGTTCCTTGATCAAGGCGTGGGTTTCGTCGCGCACCTTCTCGGCGCCGCAGACGATGAATTGCAGCCCGCCCAGTTCGTCGGTCTCGGAGGCCCGTGCGTACTGGTTGACGAAGGTGTCGGTGGCCAGCAGCAGCGAAGCCTTGCTGTCCTTGATCAGCGGCGGGATCTGCTTGGTGTGCAGCGGCGAGGGATATTCGAACGCCTTCATGCCCTGCAGCAGCGGCAGGATCACGCCGGCGGTCAGGCCAAAGCAGTGGAACACCGGCAGCGGGTTGAACATCACCCAGGCCGGATCCAGCGGAATGTGGGCGGCGATCTGGGCGGCGTTGGAGACCAGGTTGGCCTGGCTCAGCACCACGCCGCGCGGCGCGCCGAAGCTGCCCGAGGTGAACAGCACCACGCCCTTGTCCGACGGCTTGGCCGGGCTGCGGAACTGGCGCGGGAAGGCGCCGGCCGCGGCCGCGAACAGCTTGTCGCCGAGGCCGATCGTCTTGCGGACGTCTTCCAGGTAGACGACCTTGGCCAGGTCGTCGATCGCGTCGACCACGTCGTGCAGCTTGCCCAGTTCGATGAACTTGTGGGCGGTCAGCACGTGCTGGACATTGGCCAGCTTCACCGCGGCCTTGATGTTCCGCAGGCCCGCCGTGAAGTTCAGCATGGTCGGCACGCGGCCGAAGGCGTGCAGGGCGAAGAACACCACGACCGCGCCGACGCCCGAGGGCAGCAACACGCCGACATGCTCGCCGGGCTTGGTCATGGCCGCGATCTTGCGGCCCAGGGCGAAGCTCGCCCGGATCAGGTCGGTGTAGCTCAGAGGGTTGCGGTCCTGGTCCTCCAGGATCGGCTTCTTGGCTCCGAACTTGTCCTTGGCGTCGATCAGGGCGTCGAAGAGCGCCTTTTGGCCGTCTTCGGCTTTAAAAACTACCGGCATGCCGGCGAAACCTCCCACAAAGGCGCGAGTTCCGCCCTCGTTCGATTGAGCAGGGACCCTAGCGATCCCGGCGGGGTTTGCAAAGATCGGTCACGTTTCGTGATCGAACCCCGTTCTTCAGGTGGGATGCAAACCCTTGCGGCTCAAGGTGTGGCGGTCGAATGGCGGCCGGCGCCGCGCACGGTCTGGATCACCGCCTCCAGCCAGGGGCCCCGCACCGAATCCCGCTCCAGGTGCAGCGCATGGCGCCCGCCCGGCAAGCGGGTTTCGCGGCAGTCCGCCAGCGCCTTGCAGACGCTGGCCTGGGCCGAGGCCGGCGTGACCGTATCGGCGTCGCCGGCCAGCAGCACGGTCGGGATCTTCACCTCTGCCAGGTCTCGGGCCGTCGCGTCCAGCGCGTCGTAATAGGCCGCATAGAGGCCAAGGCTCGGCGCGCCCATCCGCAGGTCCGGATTGGCCGTCTGCCAGGCATGGTTCACCGCGCCCCGCACCGGATCGCCGGTCAGGCCCTGGGCCTTGTCGTCGGGACCGTCGCGCCGCCAGTCCTGCGCCGTCGGCCAGGCCAGGAACGACAGCCGGGCCTGCCGCGCCAGGCGGGCGGTCTTGATCAGTTGGGCCTTGGGAGCGGGCAGGGCGGAAAGCTCGAAGCTCGGCGCCGACAGCACCAGGGCGTCGGCCATCAGGCCTTCCTCGGCCGCGCGCAGGGCCACCAGCCCGCCCTGGCCCTGACCCAGCACCGTCAGCGGCAGGCGGCCGTCGGGACGGATCACCGCCTTGACCATCGCCTTGGTCGCCGTGACGTCGGGGGCGTAGCTGAACACGTGGCCGCGCTCGCGCTTGCCGGCCAGCCGCTCGGAGCCGCCCTGGCCCTGGCGCTCCAGGATCCAAACCACCACGCCCTTGGCGTTGAGGTCATTGGCCGTCTCGAACCAGGTCTCGGCGCTTTCGCCGTAATCGGTCAGGATCAGGATCTGGCTGGTCGGCGCGCCGTGTGGGGCCGAGACGCCGTAACGCTGCACCGCGTCCTCGCCGACCTGGACATAGCCCCAGGCCCAGCCGTTTGGCGGCAGGAAGCGGCGTTCCAGGCCCGGCGGGGTTCGACTGTCGGCGAAAGGCGCGCGGGAGCCTTGCTCGCCGCAGGCGAAAAGGGGCAGGGCGAGCAGCAGGACGAGCGCGTGGCGAAGCATATAGGCCACTCATTTCGCGCCTTTGCGCCGCATGCAAGATCGAGAGCTTGATCCGGAGGCCAAGAAGGCCGATCTAGGCCCACATGGTCACGTTGATCGATACGCTGAAGGCTCGCGGTCCCGAGGAACGCGCCGTCCGCCACCCCGAAAAGCAGAATCGCCCGGATACGCCGGTCCTGCGCAAACCCGAGTGGCTGCGCGTCCGCGCGCCCGGCTCGGGGCAGTACAACGAGACCAAGGGCATCGTGCGCGAGCACAAGCTGACCACGGTCTGCGAAGAGGCCGCCTGCCCGAACATCGGCGAGTGCTGGAGCCAGAAGCACGCGACCATGATGATCATGGGCGAGATCTGCACCCGCGCCTGCGCCTTCTGCAACGTCACCACCGGCCTGCCGACTCAGCTGGATCCGGACGAGCCACGCCGCGTGGCCGAGGCCGTCGCCAAGATGGGCCTCAAGCACGTCGTCATCACCTCGGTCGACCGCGACGACCTGATCGACGGCGGCGCCCGCCACTTCGCCGAGGTCGTCACCTCGATCCGCGCGATGTCGCCCGGCACGACCATCGAGATCCTGACGCCGGACTTCCTGCGCAAGGATCAGGCCGAGAACGTGGTGATCGACTCGCGGCCCGACGTCTTCAACCACAATCTGGAGACCGTGCCGCGGCTCTATCTGAAGATCCGTCCCGGCGCGCGCTACTACAACTCGCTGCGCCTGCTGGACCGCGTGAAGCAGCGCGATCCTTCCCAGTTCACCAAGTCCGGCCTGATGGTCGGCCTGGGCGAAACCAAGGAAGAGGTCATGCAGGTGATGGACGACATGCGTTCGGCCGGCGTCGACTTCATCACCATCGGCCAGTACCTGCAGCCGACCCGCAAGCACGCGGCCATCGACCGCTTCGTGACGCCCGAAGAGTT
Source organism: Caulobacter sp. GW821-FHT10A10 (assembly GCF_059415745.1). Lineage (NCBI taxonomy): Bacteria > Pseudomonadati > Pseudomonadota > Alphaproteobacteria > Caulobacterales > Caulobacteraceae > Caulobacter > Caulobacter sp. GW821-FHT10A10. Next base: position 20,600 of record NZ_JBWKNV010000007.1, read on the forward strand.
CAAGGCCTATGAGGCGATCGCTCGGGCCAAGGGCTTCCTGATGGTGTCGTCCAGCCCGCTGACCCGCTCGTCGCACCACGCGGGCGAAGACTTCGCCAAGCTGCAGGCGGCCCGCCGGGCCCTCGACTCCAAGGCCCGCTAAGCCTTGCACCGCCACGTCGTCACTCGGGTGCTGCCCTACGCGCCCGAACAGCTCTTCACGCTCGTCGGCGACGTCGAGGCCTATCCGTCGTTCGTGCCGTGGATCACGGCCATGCGCACCTGGAACGCCCACGAGGCGGGCGACGTCTCCAGCCTCGACGCCGAGGCCCAGGTCGGCTTCTCGTTCCTGCGCGAGAAGTTCGCCACCCGCGTCCGCCGCGACGTGACGGACTTGAGCGTCACGGTCAGCCTGCTCTACGGGCCGTTCAAGCGGCTGTCGAACCAGTGGCGGTTCTCGCCCCATCCGGATGGGACCACCGTCGACTTCGCCATCGACTTCGCCTTCAAGTCCAAGGTGCTCGACGCCCTGCTGGCCGCCAACATGGACCGCGCGGTCGACAAGCTGATCGCCTGCTTCGAGGCCCGCGCGGCGCAGCTCTATGGCGTGAAGGCCTGAGGCCCGCTCATTTCGGAATGGCGGGCGTCCAGGGCTTGGTGTCCTTCGGGCCGGCCCAACTGATGAACATCAGGCATTGGTCAGAAAGACAGTCGTCCGCATGGCCCTGTCCGCCCGGCTGGAACCAGTAGCTGCCCGGCCCCAGCGATTTGGCGTTCTCCCGGCCGCTCTGCGGCGTCCAGTGCTTCATGACGCCGCTGATCACCGTCAGGCGATAGTCGCTGGTATGGAAGTGAAGCTGGCCTTCGCTGCGCGGCGTCTTCATCAGCATGTCGGACGGACCCGTGTCCGGGTCGCCGCGCAGGACGGCGATCTGCGCCCCGTTGGGGTTGGTCGGTGAGACGGGCGCGAACTTGGCGTCCTCGAAGGGAATGATCACCAGCTGTTCGGCGGCGCTGGAGGCGCTCGCGAGGGCGGCGAGCAGGACGGTCAGGCAGCCGGCGCGCAGGGGCGTGCTGGACGAAGGCGAGCGCAACATCAGGCGTTTCCTCGATGCGGGACGACCCATCGAAGATAACCGGCGTTATTTGGAATGATGTGCGTTTTGGCGCCGAATCTAGTCCCGCTTCCCCGCCGTCTCCTCGACGCGATCGGCGAAATCCCCCAGGTTGGCGAACAGGTTCTCCACCGCGAACACCAGGCCGAAGGTCCGCGCCGCGTCGTCGAAGCCCAGTTCCCGTGTCGCCCCGACGTCGCGCATGCCCTCCACAGCGTCCTGGAAGGTCTGGTGGCCGGCGGCGAAGGCGATGCGGTCGGGGCGGGCGGTTCCTGACAGGCTCTGAGCCACGCCGCGCAGATAGGCCGACGAGGCCGACAGCATGGCCGCCGTCGGTGGGGCGAGGCTGGCCGCGGGCAGAGGCTCGCGCAGGGCCCGGCCGATCATCACGCAGTCGTTGCGCAGCCTCCACAGGGTGCGGGGCAGGGCGTCCGACACCGAGCGGTCGGAAAGCTTGCTGGCCGTCTCGCGGTCGGCCTCGGTCATCGCCGTCTGCAACTTCGACAGCGCCTTGAGGGTCTCGTCATAGTGTTCGCGCGCGTCCAGGTCGCTCGGCGCGCCCTCCAGTTTGGCGGCGTAGTGCGACAGCAGATCGGCCAGCAGTCCGGCCGCCTTCTGGCTGCTCGACACCACCGACTGGTGCGCCCGGGCCGGGAAGATCAGCAGGGTGGCGGCCACGCCGACCAGGCTGCCGACGGTGATCTCGGCCACCCGCAGGAACGCCGCTGTCAGCGGGTCCATGTGCGTCGTCGTGCCGATCAGCATGATCACCGCCGTGATCGGCGCCACCTTGAAGGCCGGACGCACCGCAGCCAGAAAGGCCAGGGCCGCGGCCGTCACGGCCAGGATCGGTCCACCCCATTCGGGATGACGGCTATGCAGCCAGGCCGCCACCGCGCCACCCGCCGCGCCGACCACGGTGCCCATGAACCGCTCGATCGAGGCTGTGATGGTCGCGCCCAGGCTCGACTGCACGACGATGACGGCCGTGAACACCGCCCAATAGCCCTGCGGCAGGTGCAGGAGCGTGGCCAGGGCGTAGGCGGCGACGACCGCCGCCGACACCCGCACCGCGTGGCGCAGCTCGCTCTTGCGCTTGGCCGCCGCGCCCAGCGCCGAGCGCGAAAAGCCCGCCCCGACGAACCGTCGCCAGTCGGAAGGCGCGCTGTCGGGCATCAGGCCACGGCCTCGCGCAACATCTCCAGCGCCGTGCGGATCGCCGCCAGCTGCACGGCCTCGCGCGTCTCGCCGTCGAAATGTTCGTGCCTATGGACGACCGAGCGGTTGGCGCGGGCGACGGCGAAGTGGACGGTGCCGACCGGCTTCATCGGCGTGCCGCCGCCGGGGCCGGCGATGCCGGTGATGGCCACGGCCACGTGGGCGTTGCTGTTGGCCAGGCCGCCCTCGGCCATCATCCGCGCTACCGGCTCTGAAACGGCCCCATGGTCGGCGATCAGGTCGCCCGGCACGCCCACCATCTCGCTCTTGGCGCGGTTGGTGTAGGTGACGAAGCCGCGCTCGAAGACGTCGGACGCGCCCGAGATCGCGCAGATCGCGCCCGCCACGAGCCCGCCGGTACAGCTTTCGACCGCCGTCAGGCGCAGCTTCTTCTCTCGCGCCTCGTCGATCAGCAGTCGGGCCAGGGTTTCGATCTCGATGGGAAACATGCCGCGACTCCTTTGAGGGCCAATCTAGAGGGGCGTCTCGACCGTCGCCACCGCCTGGGCCGCCAGGCCTTCGCCGCGGCCGGTGAAGCCCATCTTCTCGGTCGTGGTCGCCTTCACGCTGACGCGGTCGAGCGGCAGGTCGAGAATCTCGGCCAGTCGCTGACGCATGGCCTCGCGATGCGGTTTGATCTTCGGCCGCTCGCAGATCAGCGTCACGTCCACATTGATCAGGCGTCCGCCGCGCTGGCGGACGAGATCCACGGCGTGGATCAGGAACTTGTCCGAGGCCGCGCCCTTCCACTGCGGATCGGTCGGCGGGAAGTGGTCGCCGATGTCGCCGTCGCCGATCGCGCCCAGAATCGCGTCGGTCAGGGCGTGCAGGCCGGCGTCGGCGTCGGAATGGCCGATCAGGGTCTCGTCGTGGGCGATCTCGACGCCGCACAGCCACACTGATTCTCCCGGACCCCAGCGGTGGGCGTCGAAACCCTGGCCGATGCGGGTGATGCGGGCGCCGCCCGCCAGCCGTTCGGCCATGGCGAAGTCCTCCGGATAGGTCAGTTTGGTCAGCAGCGGATCGCCGGCCGAGATGGCGACCTTGCCGCCGTCGGCCTCGACCACCTGGGCGTCGTCCGTTGGCTCGGTCTCGCCGCTCCAGGCGGCGTAGGCGGCGAGCAGGCGGTCGCGGCGGAAGGCTTGCGGGGTCTGGGCGCGCCATAGGCCCTCGCGCGACGTCGTGGTCGCGCCCGACTCGCCGCCGCGCTTGCCAACGTACTTGAGCGTGTCGGCCACCGGCAGAGCCGGAACCACGCCGTCGGCGGTCTCCAGGGCCGCCAGCACGCCGTCCACGACGGTCTTGGTCAGGAAGGGGCGGGCGGCGTCATGCACCAGCACCGGCTCGTCGGCCTGGCGATGGGCGAGGGCGGCCAGGCCCGACTGCACCGACAGCGCCCGCGTGGCGCCGCCCGGCGCGAACCGCCAGCCGGCAAGGCCGGCCAAGGTTTCGCCCAGGATGTCCTGCATGGTGGGATCGGTAACGATTACGAGATCGGCGGCCCCGGCCGCCAGCAAGGCCTCGACCGACCAGCGCAGGACCGGCTTTCCCGCCAGATCCCGCCACTGCTTGGCCTGGCCGGGTCCGGCACGGGTTCCGCTGCCTGCGGCGACGACGACGGCTGAGAAGGTCATGGCCCGTGTCTAACGTTGTCGTCGCGCATGTCCAGCGAACGGAGGGCTTTACTGCGCTGCACAATGTGCCTAAAAACACAGCGGTGGGGATGATCATAAAATGAGCAAGCAGCTCGCAGTCGGCGCCGTCACGGTGCCCGGACGGGTGTGGATTGCGCCTATGACAGGCGTTTCCGACCTTCCGTTCAGAGAAACGGCCACGCGCCTTGGCGCATCATACGTGGCCACCGAAATGGTCGCCTGCGCGGAATTCGCGAAGGGCCGGCCCGACGTCGTCCGCCGCGCGGCCGTCGGCGAAGGCCTGCCGCTGATGGTCGTACAGCTTGTCGGCCGTGATCCGGAGCACATGGCGCACGGCGCCCGCCTGGCGGCTGAAGCCGGGGCCGAGATCATCGACCTGAACTTCGGCTGCCCGGCCAAGGAAGTCACCGCCGGCGCCGCCTCGGGCTCGGCCCTGATGCGCGAGCCGGACTTGGCCGAAGCCCTGGTCGCCGCCGCCGTCGAGGCCGTCGATGTGCCCGTCACCGTCAAGATGCGCCTGGGCTGGGACGACGCCAGCCGCAACGCCCCCGAGATCGCCGCTCGCGCCGAAGCCGTCGGGGCCCGCGCCATCACCGTGCACGGCCGCACCCGCTGCCAGTTCTACAAGGGTGAAGCCGATTGGGCCGCCGTCGCGCCGGTCAAGAACGCCGTCTCGGTACCGGTCCTGGTCAATGGCGACATCATCGACGCTGACAGCGCTCGCCGCGCCCTCGAGCAATCGGGCGCCGACGGCGTGATGATCGGCCGGGGCGTCTATGGTCGCCCGTGGATCGCCCAGGCCATCGAGGCGGCCCTGGACGGCCGCGACTTCGTCGAGCCGCAGGCCGACGAGCGCCTGGCGATCGTCCTGACCCATTTCCGTCGCAGCCTCGCCTTCTACGGCGATCGCCTGGGCCTGAAGATGTTCCGCAAGCACCTGGCCTCATACATCGAGGCCGCGCCGTGGCCGCAGAGCGCCGAAGCGCGCCGCCAGGCGCGCGCCAGCCTTTGTCGCATCGAGGATCCGGTTGTTCTGGAGGCGGCCCTGGCCGACCTCTGGCTCGCCGGCGGAAGGATCGCCGCATGACCGACCGCGCCCGCGCCATTACCGGTCCCGCGCTGGACGCCCTGAAGGCCGCCGCCTTCGAGCTCAGCCCCGAGCCCGCCCTGGTCGTCGATCGCGACGGCGCCCTGGTGGCCGTCAACGAGGCCGCCGAGGCCCTGTTCGGACATGGCCTGTCGCTGCTGGCCCGCGGCCGCTTCCGCGCCGCCCTGCCGCCCGGCTCGGTGCTGGTCTCCCTGATGGACCGCGCCGTGTTCGAAGGCGCGCTGGTCCGCGAGCACGGGGTCGAGGTCAATCTCTTCGGCCAGCCGCCGTTCGAGGCCGACGGCGCCGCCGCGCCCCTGGGCGATGGCTCTGTGCTGCTGACCCTGCACGTCAAGGGCGCGCTGAGCGGCGAGCGCAGCGCCGACGCCGCCGGCCTGCGCTCGGTCGTGGGCCTGGGCCGCATGCTGGCCCACGAGATCAAGAACCCGCTGGCCGGCATCCGCGGCGCGGCCCAACTGCTGAAGACCGGCGCCAGCGCCGCCGACCAGCCGCTGGCTCAGCTGATCGTCGACGAGACCGACCGCATCCGCCGTCTGGTGGATCGCATGGAGGCCTTCTCCGACCAGGCCCCGACCCCGCGCGAAGCCGTCAACATCCACCAGGTGCTCGACCGCGTGCGGGCGCTGGTGGTCAACGGCGTCGCCGACGGCCTGCGTTTCCGTGAGCAATACGATCCCTCGCTGCCGCCGGTCTGGGGCGACGAGGACCAGCTGATCCAGATCTTCCTGAACCTGGTGAAGAACGCCTCCGAGGCCGCCCACATGCGCGGCGACGGCCGTGGCGAGCTGGTCATCCACACCGCCTGGCGTCCGGGCGTGAGGGTGCGCGGCGCCGACGGCAAGGCCGCCTCCAGCGCGCCGATCGAGATCCGCGTGCAGGACAACGGGCCGGGCGTGCCCCAGAGCCTGCGCGAGCACCTGTTCCAGCCCTTCGTGACCACCAAGGCCAACGGCACCGGCCTCGGCCTCGCGTTGGTCACCAAGCTCGTGACGGCCCACGGCGGCCTGATCGATTTCGAATCCGAGCCCGGCCGCACCGTGTTCCGCGTGTTGCTGCCTGTGGCGCCCGAACCTTCCTTTGGAGACGCGTGAGTAGATGAACGCCGCCAACAAGAAGATTCTGATCGCTGACGACGACTCTTCGGTCCGTCTCGTTCTCAGCCAGGCCTTCACTCGTCTGGGTTACCAAGTCCGGGCCACCGGCAACGCCACCACGCTCTTGAAGTGGGTCAGCGACGGGGAGGGCGATCTCGTCGTCACCGACGTGATGATGCCCGACGAGAACGTGTTCGACGTGCTACCGCGCATCCGCAAGGAGCGCCCAAAGCTGCCGATCATCGTGATGAGCGCGCAGAACACCCTGCTGACCGCGGTCAACGCGGCCGACGCCGGGGCCTTCGAGTACGTCTCCAAGCCCTTCGACCTCGACGACGTCACCGCCGCCGCCCGCCGCGCCCTGTCGCGTCCGGCCGACGCCGAGGCCTCCAAGGCCCAGGCCCGCGCCATGCGCGACGAGCGCCTGCCGTTGATCGGCCGCTCGGCGCCGATGCAGGAGGTCTATCGCACCATCGCCCGCCTGGTCGGCGCGGACCTCACCGTCCTGATCCTGGGCGAAAGCGGCACCGGCAAGGAGCTGGTCGCCCGCGCCCTGCACGACCTGGGGCGCCGCCGCGACGGCAAGTTCGTGGTCCTGAACCTGGCGGCCGTGCCGCGCGAGCGGGTCGAGACCGAGCTGTTCGGCCGCGGGGAAGGCGACCTTGGCCGCCTCGTCGAAGCCGACGGCGGCACCCTGTTCCTCGACGAGATCGGCGACATGCCGCTCGACGCCCAGACCCGCCTGCTGCGCGTGATCGACGGCACCGAGCCGGTCGTGAACCCCAAGACCGGCCGTCGCCCCAATGTGCGGATCATCGCGGCCACCAACCGCGACCTGCGCGGCCTGATCCAGCAGGGTCTGTTCCGTGAAGACCTGTTCTTCCGCCTGAACGTCGCCCCCGTGCGCCTGCCGCCGCTGCGTGACCGTTCGGAGGACATCCCGGATCTGGCCCGCACCTTCCTGCTGCGCGCTAACCGCGAGGGTCTTCCCGCCAAGACCATCGACCAGAGCGCCCTCGACCGCATGAAGAGCCACTCCTGGCCGGGCAACGTGCGCGAGCTGGAGAACCTGATCCGGCGGATGTGCGCCCTCTATGCCGAGGAGCTGATCACCGCGCGCATCGTCGATCGCGAGCTGCAGGACCATTCGCCCGCGCCCCGCGCCGACGAAGGTCCGGTCACGCTGGCGGCCCTGGTCGAGCGCCACCTGGCCTCGCACTTCGCCGAACAGCCCGACGGCGTGCCGGCCGCCGGTCTCTACGACCGGGTACTGCAGGAGGTCGAGCGTCCGCTGATCCAGCTGACCCTGTCGGCCACGCGCGGCAACCAGGTGCGGGCGGCCGAAATCCTCGGCCTGAACCGCAACACGTTGCGCAAGAAGATCCAGGATCTGGGCGTCGAGATGAGCCGCGGCCGCCGCTAGGCGACCCGCGGAATTTGCGCTGACGCTTTTTCGGCACATGGGTGTTGAGTTTGGGGCACACCCCGCCCTAAACTCAACCCGATGTCGTCGATCCCGTCAGTTTCGGAATCGGAAGACCGCCCGCGCCGCTTCAGCCGGCTCTGGTGGCGTGAGCTTCTGAGGTCACGCTACGTCCTCGGCGGCGGTTACATCCTGGCGGCCATACTCACGGCCACCGGCGTGGGCCTGGCCTCGTCGCCGCCGACCACCGGCCCGATCGGACCGGCCAGCACCGTGATCCTGGTGGTGCTGGGCTTCAACCTAGCCCTCATCCTCTGCATCGCCGCCATCGTCGGCTGGCGGCTGCTCGACCTGATCGACGCCCGGTCCAGCGACGCCGGCGCGCGCCTGCACCTGCGCTTCGTCGGCCTGTTCTCCGTGGCCGCCGTCGCCCCGGCGGTGATCGTGGCCCTGTTCTTCGGGGTGCTCGTCAACCGCGGCGTCGACGGCTGGTTCAGCAAGCGGGTGACGACCGTGGTCGAGAACTCGGCCACCGTCGCGCGCTCCTACGTCTCGGAGCAGACGGCCTATATCAGCCAGCACATGGGCCCGATGGCCGGCATGTTGAACACCGCCGCACCGGCCATGGTCGAGTCGCCGGTCGCCTTCGGCCACTTCCTGAAGAACCTCGCCGACGACAACGGCTTTTCCGCCGCTTACGTGCTCGACCGCGACGGCCGCATCCTCGCAAGGGCGGAAGCCGAGAACGCCCCGCCGTTCCTGGCCCCGCCGCCCTCCAGCTTCCGCTGGACAGACACCGGCGAGATCACCTCGCAGCGCTTCGTGTCCGAAGACCTGTTCCGCGCGCTCTACAAGCTCAAGGGCTTCGAGGACGGCTATCTCTACATCGCCCGGCCGATCGACAAGGGCATCCTCGCCCACCTGATCGAGTCCGAGGAGTCGCTGATCTCCTATCGCGACGCCGCCGAGAACCGGGCGCGCATCCAGGCGATCTTCGGCCTCAGCTACGCCGAGACCGCGCTGCTGGTGCTGGTCGCCGCCGTCTGGGTCGGCATCGCCGCCGCCAACTCGATCGCCGCCCCGGTCTCGGGCCTCGTCCAGGCGGCCGGCCGCGTCTCGGCCGGCGATCTGGACGCCCGGGTCGATGTCGAGCTCGGTCCCGAGGAAATCCGGGCCCTGTCCAACGCCTTCAACATGATGACAGCCGATCTTCAGGCCCAGCAGGCCGCTCTGAAGGCCGCCAGCCTCGACGCCGAGTCGCGCCGCCAGTTCATCGAGACCGTGCTGTCGGGCGTCAGCGCCGGGGTCATCAGCCTGGACGGCGCTGGCCGGATCTCGGCCTTGAACCGCCGCGCCGGCGCCCTGCTGGCGCTCGACGACGAGGCCGTGGGCCAGGACCTCGTCGAGGCCGCCCCCGAGTTCGCCGAGGTGCTGGAAGAAATCAGCCAGGGCCGGCCCAACGCCGAGGTCGAGATCGACGTCGTGCGCGGCGGCGAGACCCTGCGCCTGCGCGTGCGCGCCGCCGGCCACGCCGCCGAGGGCCAGGTGCTGACCTTCGACGACGTCACCCGCCTGATGGCCGCCCAGCGCAACGCCGCCTGGAAGGACGTCGCCCGCCGCATCGCCCACGAGATCAAGAACCCGCTGACCCCGATCCAGCTGTCGGCCGAGCGCATCCGCCGCAAGTACCGCAAGGACATCACGGGCGATCTCGAGACCTTCGACCGCTGCACCGACACCATCATCCGCCAGGTCGGCGACATCGGCCGGATGGTCGACGAGTTCTCGGCCTTCGCCCGCATGCCCGCGCCGCGCTTCGCGCCGGCCGACGTGGCCGAGCTGCTGCGGGCCGGGGTCTTCGCCCAGCGGGTGGTCGACGCCGACACCGACGTGGTCATCGACGAGCCGGGCGGGGCGGTCTGGGTCAATTGCGACGCCCGCATGATCGGCCAGGCCCTGACCAACATCCTCAAGAACGCCGGCGAGGCCGTGGGCGCGCGACGCCACGCGGCGCCCGAGCCGCGCGGCCATATCGACGCGACCCTGGTCTCCGACGACGAGAACCTGTGCATCGTCGTCGAGGACAACGGCGTCGGCCTGCCGGCCAAGGATCGCGACCGGCTGGCCGAACCCTATGTGACCACCCGCGAGAAGGGCACGGGCCTAGGCCTGGCCATCGTCAAGCGGATCATGGAGGACCACGGCGGCGAGCTGGTCCTCACCGACGCGCACGGCCACGCCGGCGCGCGCGTCGTCCTGAAGTTCCCGGCGTCGGCGCGGCTCTCGTCCGCGCCATCCGTTCACGGCGTAGAGGAGATGACATGAGCGCCGACGTGCTGGTGGTCGACGATGAAGTCGACATCCGCGATCTGGTGGCCGGGATCCTGGAGGACGAAGGCTACGCCGTTCGCACGGCCGCCGATTCCGATCAGGCCCTGGCGGCCATCCGCGCCCGCAAGCCGGCCCTGCTGATCCTCGACATCTGGATGCAGGGCGGCGGCATGGACGGTCTCGAGCTGCTCGACATGATCAAGACGCTCGACGCCGACCTGCCGGTGATCATGATCTCCGGCCACGGCAATATCGAGACCGCCGTCAGCGCCATCAAGCGCGGCGCCTACGAGTTCCTGGAGAAGCCGTTCAAGTCCGACCGGCTGCTGCTGGTCGTCGAGCGGGCCCTGGAGGCGGCCAACCTCAAGCGCGAGAACCGCCGCCTGCGGGCCCAGAGCTTCGCCTCCGACGGCCTGATGGGCAAGTCGCAGGCCGCCCAGGCCCTGCGCCAGATGATCGCCAAGGTCGCGCCGGCCAACAGCCGGGTGCTGGTCGCCGGCCCGCCGGGGTCGGGCAAGGAGCTGGTCGCCCGCCTGATCCACAGCGCCAGCGCCCGCACCAAGGCCGAGTTCGTCGCCGTCAGCTCCGCCGGCATGGCTCCCGAGCGTCTCGACGTCGAGTTGTTTGGCGAGGAAGGCGAGGGCGGTCGTCCGCGCAAGATCGGCGTCTTCGAACGCGCCCACGGCGGCACCCTCTATCTCGACGAAGTGGCCGACATGCCGCGCGAGACCCAGAGCCGCATCCTGCGGGTGCTGGTCGAGCAGCGCTTCCGCCGCGTCGGCGGCGACAGCGACGTGCAGGTCGATGTGCGCGTGATCTCGTCCACCTCGCGCGACCTGCGCGAGGAGATCGCCGCCGGGCGGTTCCGCGAGGACCTGTTCCACCGCCTCAACGTCGTGCCCGTGCGCGTGCCCGGCCTCGCCGAGCGGCGCGAGGACATCCCCGAACTGATCAGCTATTTCGTCGAGCGGATCTCCGAGGCCACCGGCATGCAGCGCCGTCGTCTGGGCGAGGACGCCCTGGCCACGCTTCAGGTCCAGGCGTGGCCCGGCAACGTCCGTCAGCTGCGCAACAACGTCGAGCGGATGCTGATCCTGGCGGCCGGTGAGCCTGGCGACCTGATCACCGCCGACATGCTGAACGCGGCCGACCAGCCCTCCAGCGGCGGTTCGGGCGCGATCGGCGCCGAGCGGATCATCGCCCTGCCGCTGCGCGAGGCCCGCGAGCTGTTCGAGCGCGAATATCTCAACGCCCAGATCCTGCGGTTCGGCGGCAACATCTCGCGTACGGCCAACTTCATCGGCATGGAGCGCTCGGCCCTGCACCGCAAGCTGAAGTCCCTGGGCGTGGCCGGCGGCCGCGGCGAGGAAGAAGAGTAAGGACCCCGATGTCGCGTTTCGCTTACGTCAACGGCCGTTTCGTGCGCCACGGCCAGGCCGCCGTGCACATCGAGGACCGCGGCTACCAGCTGGCCGACGGCGTCTATGAGGTCTGGGCGGTGTTCGACGGCAAGCTGGCCGACGCCGCCGGCCACTTCGCCCGCCTGTGGCGCAGCCTCGACGAGCTGCGCATCGCCCATCCGATGAGCGAGGCGGCGCTGACCATCGTGCTGCGCGAGGCCATCCGCCGCAACCAGGTGCGCGAGGGCCTCGTCTATCTGCAGGTGACCCGCGGCGTCGCCAAGCGCGACCACGCTTTCCCCAATCCGGAAGTGCCGCCGGCCGTGGTGATCACCGCCCGTTCGGTCGATCGCGCCGCCGCCGAGGCCAAGGCCGCCAAGGGTTCCGGCGTCGTCACCGTGCCCGAGAACCGCTGGGGCCGCTGCGACATCAAGACTATCGGCCTTCTGCCCAACGCCCTGGCCAAGCAGGCCGCCCGCGAGCGCGGCGCCATCGAGGCCTGGTTCGTCGACGATCTGGGCCTGGTCACCGAAGGCGCCTCGTCCAACGCCTGGATCGTCGACGCCGAGGGCCGCCTGCGCACCCGCGACACCCAGGCCAACATCCTGCGCGGCGTCACCCGCCTGACCCTGCTGGACGTCATCGCCGAGGCGGGCCTGCCGGTCGAGGAGCGGCCGTTCACCGTGGAAGAGGCCAAGACCGCCCGGGAAGCCTTCATCACCGGGGCCGGCAGCCTGGTCACCCCCATCGTCAGCATCGACGGCGACAAGATCGGGGATGGAACGGTCGGACCGGTGGCGAGCCGGCTGCGGCGCGCCTATATCGAGCGCGCGAAGGCGGGAGCGATCTAAGGTTCGTCGCCGCCAAGCGTGCATTTTTCGCCGAAGGCCATGTCCAACGGCGAAAAATGCTCTAGCATGAACTTGTTTGTGTGGAGGGCGTGTTGCCCTCCGAAATCAACGAGAGGGGAATCCCCAATGTCCGCCGACAAGAAACAAAACCTTCAGGACACCTTCCTGAACAGCGTGCGCAAGTCCAAGACGCCGCTCACCATCTTCCTGGTCAACGGCGTCAAGCTGCAGGGCGTGGTCAGCTGGTTCGACAACTTCTGCGTCCTGCTGCGCCGCGACGGCCAGTCGCAACTGGTCTACAAGCACGCCATCTCGACGATCATGCCGGCTCAGCCCGTTCAGCTGTACGAGCCGAGCGCCGATCAAGACGACTAAGTCCAAGGCTCTTTTGTCAAAATCCACATCTAAGTCCCCCGATGGACTTATCGATCACGCCGACCCGATCCTTAAGGCGTTCGTGATCCACCCGGTGCGGCCTGCTCGTGGGCAGGCCGCTCTCGAGGCGCGCGATCCCAAGGCGCGTCTCGAAGAGGCCGTCGGCCTCGCCGTAGCCCTCGATCTCGACGTCGTCGAAACGGCCATCGCGCCGTTGCGCACCGTCACGCCCGCCACCCTGTTCGGCAGCGGCAAGATCGCCGAATTCAAGGCGATCTGCGAGGTCGAGCACATCGACGTCGCCGTGTTCGACGACCAGCTCACCCCCGTCCAGCAGCGCAATCTCGAACGCGGCCTGGGGGTCAAGGTCGTCGACCGTACGGGCCTGATCCTCGAGATCTTCGCCCGTCGCGCCCGCACGCGTGAAGGCAAGCTGCAGGTCGAACTGGCGCGGCTCGACTATGAGCGCTCGCGCCTCGTGCGCACCTGGACCCACCTGGAACGCCAGCGCGGCGGCACCGGAAACACCGGCGGCCCCGGCGAAACCCAGATCGAACTCGACCGGCGCCTGATCGCCGGCACGATCGGCAAGCTCAAGCGCGAGCTGGAGGAAGTGCGGCGCACCCGCACCCTGCACCGCAGCGCCCGCAAGAAGGTCCCGTACCCGACCGTGGCGCTGGTGGGCTACACCAACGCCGGCAAGTCGACCCTGTTCAACCGCCTGACCAACGCCGAGGTCGTGGCCCAGGACATGCTGTTCGCCACGCTCGACCCGACCCTGCGGACGGTCAAGCTGCCCGACGGCCGCCCGGCCATCCTGTCCGACACCGTCGGCTTCATCTCCGACCTGCCGCACGAGCTGGTCGAGGCTTTCCGCGCCACCCTCGAGGAGGTGCAGGAGGCCGACGTGGTCCTGCACGTCCGCGACGTCGCCAATCCCGACACCGACGCCCAGGCCCGCGACGTCCAGTCCGTGCTGAACGAGCTGAAGGTCACGGCCGACGAGGGCAAGACCGTCGTCGAGGTCTGGAACAAGATCGACCTGGTCGATGGCGAGGAACGCGAGATCCTCGAAGGCCGCGCCAAGCGCTCCGACGCCTCGGCGGTCTCGGCCGTCACCGGCGAAGGCTGCGCCGAACTGCTCAAGCGGGTCGGCGGCCTGATCGACGACACCCCGCCCATCGCCCTGCGCCTGTCGCCGGCCGACGGCGAGGCCCTGGCCTGGATCTACCGTAACGGCCGCGTGGTCGAGCGCGACGATCGCGAGGACGGCGAAGTCCACCTGGTGGCCCGCATGGACCCCCAGGCGCTGGGCCGCTTCGAGCGGCAGTTTCCGGGCGTCTGGGTGATGCCGATCGGGGAGTGATTTCACTCCCCCTCGACCCTATAAAAGTTCGTCATCCCGGAAAGCCCGCAGGGCTTATCCGGGACCCAGGGGCCGACGCGTCGCGGCTGCTCCTGGGTCCCGGCTCTGCGCTTCGCTCCGGCCGGGATGACGATCTTTTTGGGCGTTAGTTGCCGTTCTTCTCCGCCGCCTTCGCCGCGTCCCACAGCGCATCCATCTCCGCCAGGTCCGACTGATCCGGCGTGCGCCCGTCCTTGGCCAGTTCGGCCTCGATGAAGGCGAAGCGCCGGGCGAACTTGGCGTTGGTGGCGCGCAGGGCGTCCTCGGGCTCGACATCCAGCTTGCGGGCCAGGTTGGCGCAGACGAACAGGATGTCGCCCAGCTCCTCGCGGGCCTTGACCTGGTCGCCGGCGTCGATCTCGACCTGCAGTTCGGCCACTTCCTCGGCCAGCTTGGCCAGCACCTCGTCGGTCGAGGGCCAGTCGAAGCCGACGCGGGCGGCGCGCTTGGTCAGCTTCACCGCGCGGGTCAGGGCGGGCAGGCCGGCCGGCACGTCGTCGAGCACGCCGCCCTTCTTCTTGGCCTTGCGTTCCTGCGCCTTCAGCTCTTCCCAGCCGGCCTTCTGGTCGGCCAGATCGTCATAGGCGTGGTCGCCGAACACATGCGGATGCCGGCGGATCATCTTGTCGGAGATCGACTGGGCCACGCCCGCCAGGTCGAACGCGCCCTGTTCCTCGGCCATCCTTGAGTGGAACACCACCTGCAGCAGCAGGTCGCCCAGCTCTTCCCGCAGGTCCGACAGATCGTTCCGCTCGATGGCGTCGGCGACCTCGTAGGCCTCCTCGACCGTGTAGGGGGCGATGGTCGCGAAGGTCTGCTCCACGTCCCACGGGCAGCCGTGGTCGGGGTCGCGCAGGCGGGCCATGATCTCCACCAGGGTGAAGAGCGGATGCTCCTCACTCTGCTGCAGAGGACGCGGGGCTGGGGTCGGGGCGGCGGTCATGCGGGCTCGTGTCTGCGGCGGTGGCGGCCTCGGCGGCGTCGCGCGCGTCCAGTTGGGCGCGGATCTCGGCGTGGCGTCTGGCGTCCAGCGGATAGCGCACGATGATCAGGCAGACCAGCACCCCGAGCGCCGCCGGCACGACGGTGTACAGCGCCACCAGGGCCGCGTCGCCCTGGGCGCTGGGGACCTTGGGGTCGAAGCCGAGCTTCTCCAGCACCAGGAAGACGCCGATCGCCAGGGCGAAGCCCAGCTTCACCGTGCCGTTGACGACGGCGTAGAGCAGACCCGTGCGGTCGACGCCGGTGTTCAGCCGTTCCTCGTCGCCGATGTCCGCCATCATCGAGCGCACCAGCAGCGGCGCGGCCGAATAGGGCAGGCCGGCCAGCACCAGCACCGCCACGCCGAACAGGTTCATGCCCGGGGGCGTCAGGATCGCGGCCATCTGGAAGACGGCGTACATGATCCCGGCGATGGCCAGGGCGGTGTGCTTGCCCAGAGTCTTGGCCAGCCAGGGCCACAGCGGCGCGCCGGCCAGGGCGGCGACGAAATAGATCAGCAGCAGGATCCCTGCCTGATCCTTCGGGATGCCCTTGATCCGTTCGAAGAAGAAGAAGAACAGCGCCCCGCCGATGCCCGGCGCCAGGCCCATCAGCAGGTCGGCCGCCAGCAGCTTCTGCACGCTCGGGCGCTTGAGTAGGCCCAGATACTGCTTGAGGCCCGCCTCGTGACGCTGGGGCGGGGCGGCCGGCTCGCCGACCACGGCGCTGGCCACCAGCGCCGTCAGCGGCGTCAGCACGATGATGAACCAGCCCATGGCCGCGATGCCGGCGGCGTGGTCGCCCTTGAAGGCGAAGGCCACCAGCGGCGGCAGCAACAGCACCAGGATCATGCCGATCACGTTCCCGGCGCTCCAGAAGCCGTAGATCCGCGAGCGCTGCTGATAGTCGCCGGAGAGCACCGCCCCCCAGGCCGTCTGCGCCAGCACCGCCATGGAGTAGCCCACATAGACCACGATCAGCCACGACCACAGGAAGATCGGCCCGATCCCGGGCTTGGCCATGAACAGCGCGTAGGAGGCCGCCATCAGCAGCGGAGCGCTGGCGATCAGCCAGGGCCGGAAGCGGCCCCAGCGGGTGCGCGTGCGGTCCATCAGGCCGCCGAGGATCGGGTCCAGGATGATGTCGGCCAGCCGCACCAGCAGGAAGGCGGTCCCGACGACCGACAGCGAAAGGCCAAGCTCGCTGACGTAGTATTCCGGAAGATAGACCACCAGCGGCAGGCCCAGGCCCGCCAGCGGCAGGGTGGGCGAGGCATAGGCCGCCAGGACGGCGTTCGATCGTCGTGGCGCGGCGCTCATGCTTCCTCCCCGGCGCATTACGCAGCGCCTCACTGAACGGCGATCAGACGCTGCGTCGAGGCGTCTGGCAAGCGAGGGTGAAGATCAGCCAGGCTAGCAGGGCCGAGGCCAGCGAGCCGGCCAGCACGCCGATCTTGGTCTTCTCGCGCAGCAGTTCGGCGTCGAAGGCCAGGTTGTTGATGAACAGGCTCATGGTGAAGCCCACCCCGCACAGCGCCGCCACGCCGTAGAGCTGGCCCCAGTTCACCCCCGACGGCTTGCGCGCCAGCCCCAGCCCGATGGCGGCGGCGCTGAAGGCGAAGACGCCGGCCTGCTTGCCCAGGAACAGGCCCAGCGCCGCGCCCAGCGTCGCCGGCGCGGTCAGGGCCGAGGCGGAAAGGCCGCCCAGGGCCACGCCCGCATTGGCGAAGCCGAAGATCGGCACGATCAGGTAGGCGACCCACGGATTGAGCCCGTGCTCCAGCCGGTGCAGCGGCGACTTGGCTTGGTCGGGCGACAGCGGAATGGTCATGGCCAGCAGCACGCCGGCCAGCGTCGCGTGGATCCCCGACTTCAGGAACAGCACCCAGAGCACGGCCCCCAGCAGTAGATAGGGCCACAGCATCGTCACCTTCAGCCGGTTCAGCGCGATGAGAGCGGCCAGCACGACCGCCGCCCCGCCCAGCGCCCACAGCGTCAGGTGGTCGGTGTAGAAGAGGGCGATGATCACGATGGCGCCCAGGTCGTCGATGATCGCCAGGGCCGCCAGGAAGATCTTCAGCGCGCCCGGCACGCGTGGTCCCAGCAGCGACAGCACCCCCAAGGCGAAAGCGATGTCGGTCGCCGCCGGGATCGCCCAGCCGGCTCGAACCTGCGGCGCGTCGCGGGCGATCAGCAGATAGACCAGGGCCGGGACGATCATCCCGCCCAGGGCCGCGAAGCCGGGCAGGGCGCGGCGGGGCCAGGTCGAGAGCTCGCCGTCGACGACCTCGCGCTTGATCTCCAGCCCCACCAGCAGGAAGAACACCGCCATCAGCCCGTCATTGATCCAATGCTCGATGGACAGCGGTCCGAGATAGGCGTGCAGGGCGTGGAAATAGCCGTCCGCCAGCGGTGAGTTGGCGACGACCAGCGCCGCGGCCGCCGCGATCATCAGCAGCACCCCGCCGGCGGCTTCGCTGCGCAGGAAGTCGCGCAGGGAGGAGATCGGGCGGCGCGACATGGCGGCTCCTGGTCGGGATTCGTCGCCGGCAGTCTGGCCGCCGGCGAAGGGCGCGGCCAGGAAAACCGGTTTCAGGGCAGCCCGGCGATGCGGGCGATGGTGGCGATGTCCAGCGACCGGTCCAGGATTTCGGCGATCTCGTCGAGCGCCGCATCGACCCGCGCCGACTGATCATGGCCGTCGGCCGTCACGCCGAGCGGGGCGAGCAGGGCGGCGCGCGCCGAGGCCTTGTCGAACAGGCCATGCACGTAGCCGCCGGAAAGCCGGCCATCAGCCGACACGGCGCCGTCCGGGCCGTGGCCATCGATGGTAAGCAGCGGTCGCGCGGTTCCAGGACCGGTCGTTCGGCCGACATGGATCTCGTAGCCCTCGAAGGCCGCGCCGTCGGCCAGGTGTCCGGCGACCGGTCGCACCGTCTTGTCTCCGGCCAGAACGGTCTCGACGTCCAGCAGGCCAAGCCCCGCCGCCGACCCCGGCGCGCCCTCGACCCCGTCAGGATCGCTCACCGTCCGGCCCAGCATCTGGTAGCCGCCGCAGACGCCCAGCACCCGGCCGCCGCGCCGGGCATGCGCGAGGATGTCGACGTCCCAGCCGTTGGCGCGCAGGAAGGCCAGGTCCGCCAGCGTCGCCTTGGTGCCCGGCAGGATCACCAGGTCCGCATCAGCCGGCAGAACGCCGCCAGGCGGCAGGAACTGAAGCTCGATCGCCGGATCGTTCCGCAAAGGATCGAAGTCGTCGAAATTGGCGATCCGCGACAGCATCGGCACGACCACCTTGGCGCGGCGGCCTTCGGCAGGGGCGGCGGCGCGCTCCAGCACCACGGCGTCCTCAGCCGGCAGGAACCGCACCGGCGGCAGCCACGGGACCATGCCTAGGTCCGGCCATCCCGTCCGTTTGACGACCTCGGCCCGCCCGTCGTCGAACAGCGCCGGATCGCCCCGGAACTTGTTGATGATGAAGCCCTTGATCCGCGCCCGGTCGGCGTCGTCGAGGACCAGGTGCGCCCCGGCCAGGGCCGCGATCACGTGCCCCCGATCGATGTCGCCGACCAGGGCCACGGGCGCGTCGGCGGCGTGGGCGAAACCCATGTTGGCGATGTCGCCGGCTCTGAGGTTGGTCTCCGCCGGACTGCCCGCGCCCTCGATCAAAACGAGGTCGGCTTCGGCGGCTAGGCGGCGATAGCTGTGCAGCGTCGTGGCCAGCAGGTCGGGCTTCAGCCCCTGGAACGCCCGGGCCTTGTAGTTTCCGACCACGCGGCCCTGCACCACCACCTGCGCGCCCACATCGCTCTGGGGTTTGAGCAGCACCGGGTTCATGTGAACGCTGGCCGGTGTCCGACAGGCTATCGCCTGCAAGGCCTGGGCCCGCCCGATCTCGCCGCCGTCGGCGGTGACGGCCGCGTTGTTTGACATGTTCTGCGGCTTGAACGGCCGCACCACTAGGCCGCGATTGGCGAACAGCCGGCACAACCCGGCCACCAGCGTGGATTTGCCGACGTCGGAACCGCAGCCCTGGATCATCAATACCGCCATGGGTCTCCGTCGCGGTCCAATCGCTCCTGCGGACGCGTCGAGGATTGCCGTCGGCGCGGATCCGATGCTCTACTCAAGCTTGCGTCGCCGCCCGCTGGAAGAGCCCGTTGAAGCGATATCTGTTCCTGGCCCTGGCCATAGCCGCGTTTGCCGCCGTTGTCCCGCGGCCGGCCGCCGCCGTCGTTCCGACCAGCTGCCATGACCGCTATTTGGCCGGGCGCGCGATACCCAAGCAGGTCGAGGCGTGGGTCTGCGCCGATCCGGCCTTGGCCGCTCTGGAACGCGCCGCCTTCAAGACTTTCGTCGACCAGCGCCGCGTCGCGGAATGGGAGTCTATCGGAAGCGAGGACGACCTGCGGCTGGAACTGGAGAAGTGCCAGCAGGCGGCGTGCGTACGACGGGCCTACCAGGGGCGGCTCGACGAGATCGTCTCGATCGAGCCCTTTCCGCTCTCGCACGGTCGAAATCTGCGGTTCCGGGACCACGATCTTCGGGCGGACATCTGGAGCCGGGATCTGGGAGACGGCTGGCGAGTCTTCAAATTCAGCATCATCCAGGGCTATCCCCCGGAACCGACGCCGCAGGACTGGGCGGGGCAGGGCGTCTTCGAGGGCGCCGAGATGTTCGTCGCCAAGATGATCGACGGCCGGACCCGATATCGGCGCGCGGACGGCGGCGGCTTCGACATCCAGATCCGTCGGGACGGCTCATGGAAGGTCGATCAACTCGGCGATTGCGCCTGCGCCATAGGCCGACCGCTGAACTACACTGGCGTCTATCGCTGACCATAGCTGGCGCAAGACGGCGGCGCGCTCTATATCGGCGGCCGCATGACCATCGATCACGACGCCCGCCTTCGGCGGCTGAAGTTCCGGGCCTGGCATCGCGGCTTCCGTGAAGCGGACCTCATTCTGGGGCCGTTCGCGGATACGCTTGGCCCGACCCTGACCCCCGACCAGCTCGACGTGCTGGAAACCCTGCTCGAACAGTCCGATCGCGAGATCTACGCCTGGATCGTCGGCCAGGAGGCCACGCCCGAGGCCTTCGAGACCGAGATCATGGCCATGATCCGCAAGTTCCGCTTCGAGGCCCACACCTCGCGGCCTGTCGGCGACGGCGCCTGAACCCTTTGCATCTCGGCGGGTTGTTCCTCGCCCATACTTGAAGAGCAGCATGGCCTACGACGCCAAACAGATCGCCAAGGCCGCCGGCGGCCTGACCCTGGCCGGCGCGCCCGAGGGCTTCGACGCCCTGGCGATGGCCGACATCGCCCGCGCGCGCGGCGGCCTGACCGTGTTCGTGGCCCGCGACACCGCCCGGGCCAGCGCCTTCATCGACGCCCTGAAGTTCTTCGCCCCCGAGATCGAGGCGGTGCTGCTGCCTTCTTGGGACTGCCTGCCCTATGACCGCATCGGCCCCTCGGCCGGGGTCGCCGCCACCCGCATGTGCACCCTGCATCGCCTGGCCAACGGCCTGGGCGAGGGCAAGGCCGCCATGCTGGTCGTCGCCGCGCCCGCGCTCCTGCAGCGCGTGCCGACGAAAGAGGTGCTGCTCCGCGCCAGCTACGGCGCCAAGGTCGGCCAGTCGGTCGATATCAAGGACCTGGAGCGCTATTTCGCCGTCAACGGCTATGTCCGCGCCTCCACCGTCTCCGAGCGTGGCGAATTCGCCATCCGCGGCGGCGTCATCGACGTCTATCCGCCAGCCGCCGAGGAGCCCGTGCGCCTGGATCTGTTCGGCGACACCCTGGAGAGCATCCGCGCCTTCGATCCGGAGACCCAGCGCTCGACCAAGCAGCTGAAGTCGATCGAGCTCTTGCCGGTCAGCGAGGCCCTGCTCGACGCCGACGCCATCTCGCGCTTCCGGGGTTCCTATGTGCGCCTGTTCGGCGCGCCCGGTGACGATGCGCTCTACGCCGCGGTCAGCGACGGCGGTCGCCGCGCCGGCATGGAGCACTGGCTGCCGCTGTTCTACGAGCGGATGGCGACGATCTTCGACTACCTGCCGGCCGGAACCCTGATCGGCGTCGATCACCAGACGGCCGAGGCCCGCGACGAGCGCCTGGCGATGATCGCCGACGCCTACGACGCCCGCGCCGCCGCCGACCGCAAGTCGGCCTACCGCCCGCTGGAGCCGCACGCCCTCTACTTGACCGCCAAGGAGTGGGACGAGGCGGTCGCCGACCGTCCGCACCGCCAGTTCACGCCGTTCCAGCCTCAGGGGCTCGACGTCGTCGACATGGGCGCCAAGCATGGCCGGACCTTCGCCGCCGAGCGCGCCCAGGACAGCGTCAACCTTTTCGAGGCCACCGCCGACCACGCCAAGAAACTGGCCGGGGAGGGAAAACGCGTTCTCTTCGCCTCGTGGTCCGAAGGCTCGTCCGAGCGCCTCGGGACCATGCTGGCCGACCACGGCCTCAAGAAGATCCCCTATGCCGGCTACTGGCAGGCGGCCAAGGCCAACGATCCGAAGGTTCCCCAGCGCGTCGTCCTGCCGCTCGACGCCGGCTTCGAGACCGACAGCCTGGCTGTCATCTCCGAGACCGACATCCTCGGCGATCGCCTGGCCCGTCCGCGCAAGAAGCGCCGCGCCGCCAACTTCCTCGCCGAAGCCAGCGCCCTGACCCCCGGCGATCTCGTCGTCCACATCGACCACGGCATCGGCCGCTATGAGGGCCTCAAGACCCTCGACGTGCAGGGCGCGCCGCACGACTGCCTCGACCTGATGTACGGCGGCGAGGCCAAGCTCTACCTGCCGGTCGAGAACATCGACCTGCTCACCCGCTACGGCGCCGACGGCGAGAACGTCCAGCTGGACAAGCTGGGCGGCGCGGCCTGGCAGGGCCGCAAGGCCAAGGCGAAGGAGCGCCTGCGGGTCATGGCCGAGGGCCTGATCCAGATCGCCGCCGCCCGCTCGCTGAAGTCGGTGGAAGAGACCGATCCGCCGTCCGGCGTGTTCGACGAGTTCTGCGCCCGCTTCCCCTACGAAGAGACGGACGACCAGCTCAACGCCATCCACGACGTGCTGGAAGACCTGGCCTCAGGCAAGCCGATGGACCGCCTGATCTGCGGCGACGTCGGCTTCGGCAAGACCGAGGTCGCCCTGCGCGCCGCCTTCGTGGTGGCCATGAGCGGCAAGCAGGTGGCGATCGTCTGTCCGACGACGCTGCTGGCCCGCCAGCACTACAAGACCTTCAAGGAGCGCTTCCAGGGCTGGCCGATCAAGGTCACCCGCCTGTCGCGCCTGGTCACCGGCAAGGAAGCCGCCGACACCCGCGAGGGCCTGGCCAACGGCCAGCTGGAGATCGTGGTCGGCACCCACGCCGTGCTCAGCAAGCAGGTGGCGTTCAAGGACCTGGGCCTGGTCATCGTCGACGAGGAGCAGCACTTCGGGGTCAAGCACAAGGAGAAGCTCAAGGAGCTTCGCGCCGACGTGCATATGCTGACCCTGACTGCGACGCCGATCCCTCGAACCCTCCAAATGGCGCTCAGCGGCATCCGGGAGATGTCGATCATCGCCACCCCGCCGGTCGATCGCCTGGCGGTGCGCACCTACATCACGCCCTTCGACGCCGTCACCGTGCGCGAGGCCCTGCTGCGCGAGAAGTATCGCGGCGGCCAGGCCTATTACGTCGTGCCGCGCCTGAAGGACCTGGAGGACATCGAGAAGTTCCTCCGCACCCAGGTGCCGGAGATCAAGTACGTCGTCGGTCACGGCCAGATGAGCGCCACCCAGCTCGAGGAGGTGATGACCGCCTTCTACGAGGGCCAGTACGACGTGCTTTTGGCCACGACGATCGTCGAGAGCGGGCTCGACATTCCCTCGGCCAACACCCTGGTCGTGCACCGCGCCGACATGTTCGGCCTGGCCCAGCTCTACCAGATCCGCGGACGCGTCGGCCGCTCCAAGGCCCGCGCCTACGCCTATCTGACCACGCCCGCCGAGAAGCAGATCACCCTGTCGGCCGAGAAGCGCCTGAAGGTCCTGCAGTCGCTCGACAGCTTGGGCGCCGGCTTCCAGCTGGCCAGCCACGACCTCGACATCCGCGGCGGCGGCAACCTGCTCGGCGACGAGCAGAGCGGCCACATCAAGGAGATCGGCGTCGAGCTCTATCAGCAGATGCTGGAAGACGCCGTGGCGGCCCTGCGCGAGCGCCAGGGCGCCGAGGCCCTGCTGGAGGACCGCGCCTGGTCGCCGCAGATCAACACCGGCGCGGCCGTGATGATCCCCGACGACTACGTGCCCGACCTCAACGTGCGCCTGTCGCTCTATCGCCGTCTGTCGGAAGCCGAAAAGGCCGCCGACCGCGAGGCCCTGGCCGCCGAGATGATCGACCGCTTCGGCCCGCTGCCGCCCGAGACCGACTCCCTGCTGAAGGTCGTCGGCATCAAGGGCATGTGCCGCGAAGCCAATGTCGCCAAGATCGACGTCGGCCCCAAGGGCGCGGTGCTCAGCTTCCGCAACGACGAGTTCGCCAATCCGCTGCCCCTCATGCAGTTCATCGGCAAAAACAACCTGATCTGGAAGGCGCGTCCCGACCAGAAGGTCGTCGTGAAGGGCGAGTGGGATACGCCGGCCCAACGGCTGGATGCGGCCGAGAAGATCCTGGTCCAGCTGGTCAAGCTGGCGAAGGGGTAGGGAAGGCGAGGCGGTTTCGGCCGCCTCATATTCCCAGCAGGCTGACCGGCTCGACTTCGGCCACGCCGTCGAACCACGCCGCCAGGGTCTCGAACAGCCGCGCCGCTTCGAGATAGCGCAGCGGGTTGTCGACGAACGCCTGCCGGATTTCCTCGACCGAGTATTCGCCGGAGCGGAATACCTTTGGCGCACAGGCCGCCAGTCGGCGCGGGGTCAGTCGCCGACCGGGAGGCATGGCGGCGGCGAACCGCAAGCGACGCAGGCGGGATGCTTCAAGGCGCAACGCGGCGGTGAAGGCCGTCCTGGCCTCCACGGGAATGACGTTGGCGCCCCAGCGAACATAGGGCGGCATGGCGGGCCAGGCGGCGCCCAACAACGGAAAGACCAGATCGAACCCGTCCTCGCGCAGCACCAGGCTGTCGCCGATGGGATCGGGCCAGCGGCCGACCGCGAACTGGTAGCTGGTTCCTCTGGCGAAACCGAAGTGTCGCCTGACGCTCAGGTCCAGCCGAACAGGCCCCTTCCAATCGGGCCTCTGCGTGCCGTCGTAGCGATGGCGGCGTCGCCATTCGAGGCGGTCGCGAAATCCAAACATGCTGGCGCTGCGCGGCTGAGGCGCGAGTTGTGGGAAGCCCTGAAGTTGCACGCGGCCGCATCGACCGCAAGCCTTGCAGGCGCCAGATTGTCGCAGGTTAATCTCAGTTAAAGCGCCGTTAGGAATCGACCGCCACAACCAAGCTAAGGGCTCGGGCTGTGGAGATTCTCGATGAAGGCGTTCGGTCGGCTGACCATCGCGTGGAAGCTGGTGACGGTGGCGGGTCTGGCCATCGGCCTTCTGCTGATCGCCGCCGCCGTGGCGGTGTCGATGCACACCTTCGGCATCGTGGCGGGGCTGACGCACCGCTACGCCGACGCCGTGGCCGACGACGCCATCGAGCAGATCCGCACCGAGATCGGCCGGGTCGAGGCCACCTCGCGCTCGACCGCCGGTTCGATCGCCGCCGCCCACCAGGCCGGCCTGCGCGACCGCAAGACCTATATCGAGATGCTGCGCCCCCAGGCCGACGCCACGCCGATCGTCATGGGCAGCTGGTTCATGGCCGCGCCCAACGCCCTGGACGGCCGCGACGCCGAGTTCGCCGGCCAGACCGACATGGGCGCCAATCCCGACGGCAGCTTCACCCCGTACTGGGTGCACGCAGACGGCAAGGTGGTGTTCCAGCCCCTCAACGAGGGCAACGAATACAGCCAGCCCTACTACACGATCCCGCGCGACACCCATAAGGCCGCGCTGCTGGAGCCCTATCCCTACACCGTCGCCGGCAAGACCGAGCTGATGACCTCGGTGGTCTATCCGTCGATGGTCGGCGGCCAGTTTCTCGGCGCGACCGGCGTCGACCTGTCGCTGGATGGCGTCTCCAAGCGCCTGGAGCAGTTGAAGCCCCTGGGCGGCGGCCGCGTGATGCTGCTGTCGGCGGCCGGCAAATGGGTGGCTCACCCCGAGGCCGACAAGCTGACCACGTCCTATGCCGACGAAGGCGCCGACAAGGTCAAGGCCGTGCTCGGCGGCGGCAAGGCGGCGCTGTTCGGCGGCGTCAAGGTCGGCGACGAGGACATGGAGCGCCTGGTCAGCCCGATCGCCATTCCCGAGCTGAACACCACCTGGGCCCTGGTCATGGACGTGCCGCGTTCGGCCATTACCGGCCCGGCCGACCGCTTGGCCATGATCCTGCTGATCGGCGGTCTGGTCATCACCGGCGCCGTGCTTCTGGCCCTGTTCCTGGCCAGCGCCACCCTGGTCCGCAAGCCGCTGTCGGGCCTGACCCAGTCGGTCGACGCCCTCAGCGCCGGCCGCTACGACCAGCCGGTGCCCGGCGTGACCGGCGGCGACGAGATCGGCGCCATCGCCCGCGCTCTCGACGGCTTCCGCCACGATCTGGCCGACGGCCAGCGCCGCCGCGCCGAGCAGGAGGCCGAACGCGCCGCCGCCGAGATCGAGCGCCAGCGACACGCCGAAGAGGCCGAGGCCTTCGCCAAGGCCCAGGCCGCCGCCGTCGCCACCCTGGGCGAAGGCATGGAGAAACTGGCCGACGGCGACCTGATCTGGCGCATGCGCGAGGACGGCTTCGCCGGCGACGCCCGCAAGATGCCGCGCGACTTCAACGCCGCCGTCGAAAGCCTGCAGCAGACCATGGCCGGCATCCTGTCGGCCGCCCAGAGTATCCGCACCGGCTGCGCCGAGATCAGCCATGCCTCCGACGACCTGGCCCAGCGCACCGAGCGCCAGGCCGCCGGCCTGGAACAGACCGCCGCCGCCCTCGACCAGATCACCGCCACGGTGAAGAAGAGCTCGGACGGCGCCGAGCGCGCCCGCCAGCTGACCGAGAGCGCCAAGGCCAACGCCGAGAAGAGCGGCAAGGTCGTCACCGAGGCCGTCCAGGCCATGGGCGGCATCGAGAAGTCGTCGCAGTCGATCACCCAGATCATCGGCGTCATCGACGAGATCGCCTTCCAGACCAACCTCCTGGCCCTCAACGCCGGCGTCGAGGCCGCGCGGGCCGGCGAGGCGGGACGTGGTTTCGCGGTTGTCGCCCAGGAAGTGCGGGCCCTGGCCCAGCGCTCGGCCGACGCCGCCAAGGAGATCAAGGGCCTGATCCGCGCCTCCACCGACGAGGTCGGCAAGGGCGTGCGCCTGGTCGGCGAGACCGGCGAGACCCTGCAGCAGATCATGGAGCAGGTCTCCGAGATCAACGCCCTGGTCGGCGAGATCGCCTCGTCCGCCAAGGAGCAGGCCATCGGCCTGGCGGAGGTCAACACCGCCGTCAACCAGATGGACCAGGTCACCCAGCAGAACGCGGCCATGGTCGAGCAGTCGACCGCCGCCAGCCACGCCCTGTCCAGCGAGGCCGCCGAGCTCGAACGCCTGATCGGTCGCTTCCAGGTCGGCGCCGAGGTCCGCGAATTGCGGGCGCCCCCGCGCCAGCCGGCCGCCCCGCGCCGCGAGGCCTTCCGCGAACGCTACGTCCACGGCGCCAACGCCCTGAAGGTGGCCCCGCAGTCGCGCCCGGGCGACTGGGAGGAGTTCTAGGAACTGTGCCATTCCGGGCCTTGCCCGAAACGGCACGCTGAAGCTTGGGGAAAACGCCGTGCGCGGGGGCTCGCTTCCGCGCACGTTCGCGCTATATCCGGGCCATGGCTGAAGCTTTCAACGACAAGACCCTCTCCGCCGACAAGGCCGCCCGCTACGCCGAGGTGGCCGACGAGATCGCCTCGGTGCTCGACGGCGAAGGCAACGTGACGGCCCGCATGGCCACCGTGGCCTCGATGCTGGCCAACAGCTTCGACCACTACTTCTGGACCGGCTTCTACGTCGTCGATCCGGCCAAGCAGCGCGAGTTGGTCGTCGGCCCCTACCAGGGCACGCTGGGCTGCCTGCGCATCGCCTTCGGTCGCGGGGTCTGCGGCGCGGCCGCCGAGACCGGCCAGACCCAGCTGGTCGCCGACGTCCACGCCTTCCCGGGCCACATCGCCTGCGACGCCCGCTCGGCCAGCGAGATCGTCGTGCCGGTGTTCGACGGACAAGGTCGCCTGCTGGCGGTGTTCGACGTCGATTCCGACCGTCCGGCCGCCTTCGACGAAACCGACCAGGCCTGGCTCGAGCGCATCCTGGCCGCGACCTTCGTATCCTGAGGTTGGCCCCAGGGTTGCAGAATTGTTTCCATCATTCCTTAGCCGAGCCGGATTAGGACAGGTGGACATGCTGCAAGTCGAGACCCTGCACCCCACTGATCTGGCCCAGGCGGACGTGGCCCTGTGGCGAGCCTTCGCCGCGGCCGATCCGGCCCTGGCCAGCCCGCTCCTGGGTCCGGACTTCACCCTGGCCGTGGGGCGGGTGCGCGAGGATGCGCGGGTGGCGGTGATCCGTCGCGAGGGCGAGACGATCGGCTTCCTGCCCCACCATCGCCGTCCCGGCGGCATGGCCCGGCCGATCGGCGCGCCGCTGTCGGACTATCACGGCCTGGTCGCCAAGCCCGGTGTCGAGATCGATGCGGCCCAGGTGCTGCGCGCCGCCGACCTGGCCGTGTTCCGCTACACGGGCCTCGTCGATCCTGCCCACGCCTTCGCCGCCGAGCCGACGACGGCGGCCTACGTCATCGACATCGAGGACGACGTCGACGCCTATCTGGAGGCCGTCCGCTCGGGCAGCCCCAAGAAGATCAAGAACTACCGCCGCCTGGACAACAAGCTCGAGCGCGAGATGGGGCAGGTGGTGCTGAAGGCCGCCGACCACTCCCAGGAGTCGTTCGACCAGCTGATCGCCTGGAAGCGCGAGCAGATCGAGCGCACCGGCGTGCACGACTTCCTGCGTCCGCAATGGACCCGAGACCTGTTCCAGACCCTGTTCGAGACCCGCGAGGGCGACTTCCGGGGCCTGATGATCAACCTCTACGCCGGCGGCCAGCTGGTGGCCGGCCACTTCGGGGTGCGCCAGGGCGCGACCTACCATCCGTGGATCGCCTCGACCAATCCGGCCTTCGCCGCCTGGTCGCCGGGCCAGATCTTCTTCCCCCGGGCCATCGCCGCCATGCCGGCGGTGGGCCTGTCGCGCTACGACCTTGGTCCCGGCTCGGACCACTACAAGCACTCCTACGGCCTGACCCAGACCCTGATCGCCGACGGCGCGGTCACCTCGGCCAGCATGGCCGGCCGCGTCGCCCACTCGGTGGAGGGCGTCTGGGCCCTGGCCGGCGCCAACGGCCAGGGACCGGTTGCGCGCCTGCGCCGGCGCATGGACATCATCGCCAGCACCGAGCTTACGATGGGCGGTCGGGTGAAGGGGCTGGTCGACGCCGTCGCCTCCCAGGGCCGCCGCCGCAACGCGACGATGGAGGTCTGATGGCGCGCGTGACGATCATGATCCCGACCCAGCGTCGGCCCGGCGGCCTCACCGTCGCGGCCCGCTCGGTCCTGGCCCAGGCCGGGGTGGATCACGCCGAGCTCGAGCTCGTGATCGTCGACAACGACCAGACGCCCTCGGCCCAACCGGTCGCCGAGGCCCTGGCCGCGCAGGCGCCGTTCCCCGTCCACTACGTGCACGAACCCCGCGCCGGCGTCGCCAACGCCCGCAACGCCGGCATGGCCAAGGCTTCGGGCGAGTTCATCGCCTTCCTCGACGACGACGAGGAGGCCCCGGCCGGCTGGCTGGCGGCCCTGCTGGCGGCCCAGGCGCGTTACGCCGCCGACGTCGTCTTCGGACCCGTCCGCGGCCGCGCCCCGGAAGGCGCCGCCCATCGCGACTATCTGGAGCGGTTCTTCTCGCGCCTCGGCCCGGATCAGGCCGGCGTCATCGATCACTATTACGGCTGCGGCGACAGCCTGCTGAAGCGCTCGAGCCTGCCCGATCCCGTCGCGCCCTTCGCCGTCGAGCGCAACCATATCGGCGGCGAGGACGACATGCTGTTCGGCCACATGCAGGCGGCCGGCGCCGTCTTCGCCTGGGAGCCGGCCGCGTGGGTCTGGGAAGACCCGCTGCCCGAGCGCCTGACCCTCGACTACACGATCCGCCGCGCCTTCGCTTACGGGCAGGGGCCCTCGGCCCACTGCGCGGCCGCCGTACCGCCCGACCGGGCGGGCGTGGCCCGCTGGATGGTGGTCGGCGTCGTCCAGGCCGCTCTGTTCGGGGCCGTGGCCGGCTTCAAGTGGCTGACCCGCGCCGGCGACCGGGCCGAATGGCTCGACCGCGCCGCCCGGGGCCTCGGCAAGACCCTGTGGTGGGGCCCCTTCAAGATCCACTTCTACGGACACTCGGCGTGAGGCTGGCGTCATGACCATCATCCACGACTGGACCCCCGAAAAGGCCAAGGCCTTCGGCCGCGAGAACCTCGTCTTCAAGCACGGCCTGCACGAGCGGCCGATGTTCGACGACGAAGGCCTGGCGCGCCTGCTCGACCGCTATCCGCGCGAGCTGCTCGGCGTCTTCACCATGGGCGAGGACCCCAAGGCCTGGACTACCTGGCGCAAGGGCTCGGCCGGAAACCTGTCGGGCGACCAGCTGCTGGAGGCCGCCAAGGCCGGCCGCATCTGGCTGAACCTGCGCCACACCAACGACCACGTTCCCGAATACGCCGCCCTCTGCGACGAGATCTTCGCCGAGAAGGAAAGGGAGGTCCCGGGCCTCAAGACCTTCAAGCGCGATCTGGGCATGCTGATCAGCAGCGCCAACGCCCAGGTCTTCTACCACCTCGACGTGCCGCTGGTGTCGCTGTGGCAGATCCGCGGCGTCAAGAAGGTCTGGGTCTATCCGGTCGCCGATCCTTACGTCGGCGAACTGGCCCTCGAGAAGATCGTGCTGCGCGAAACCGCCGAGCAGTTCGCTTTCGAGCCCGCGTGGGACGCCGGCGCCCAGGCCGTCGAGCTGACGCCCGGCTCCATGGTCACCTGGAAGCAGAACGCCCCGCACCGGATCGAGAACGGCCCGATGCTGAACGTCTCGATCTCGATCGAATTCATGACCCCCCCGGCCCTGATGCGCGCCAACGTCATCTACGCCAACGGCGTGCTGCGCCGCCGGCTGGGCGCCAGTCCCAAGGTCCAGGCGGGCTTTGGTCCCACGGCCCTGGGCAAGCTGGCCATCGCCCGCGGCGCCAAGGCCCTGAACCTGCAGACCCCGCATGTGCGCCACCTGCCGGTGACCTTCGGCCTCGACGCCGCCCGGCCCGGCGTGCTGGTCGAGCACGCCTAGCCGCGGCCCCAGGCCCGACGCTCCGACACAGCCCGCGCGCGATCCGATCGCGCTCTCGTTCGGCGGACCGTCGTGCGACGGGCCCAATCGACTCCTCCTCGAGTTGAGGCTGGCGTCGACTGCTCGTCGGCGCCGCAATCCTGATCATCGCGCTGCAAAAAATCATGGCGGGCGCCATGCAAAGGGGCGCCGACGCGCCTGAAGCCCCCGTTACGATCCGATGACGGCGGGAGCTATTGCGCAAGTTGCAAGCCTGACGAACTGTTTCATTGGCGACATTCTTCGAATGTATCGCCCGACTTTTATTATCAAATAAGAACACTCGAACCGGGAAGCACCACGGAGAAAGCAAACGCGCGCGCATAGCGCCACGAGGGGGTATGCATGACTAAGTGCTCACGGACTATTTTGCTTTCTGGTATCTCTGCTTTTTCTCTGACCTTGGCGTATGCCAGCCTGGCCAATGCCGCCGACGCTCCCGCCGAACCGGCTGAGCCGGCCGTGACCGAGGTCGACACCGTCATCGTGCTCGGCACGCGCAGAACCGACCGCTCGGTCGTGGACTCGCCGTCTCCGATCGACGTCTTCGGCGGCGAAGAGCTCGCCCGCCAGCCGGCCGCCGACATGCTGGACGTGGTCAAGAACCTCGTCCCGTCGTTCTACGTCCCGCAGAACACCATCTCCGACGCCTCGACCTTCGTGCGCGCGCCATCCCTGCGCGGTCTCGGCGCCGACCAGGTGCTCGTGATGATCAACGGCAAGCGCTACAACCGCTCGGCGCTGGTCCAGGTCGTCACGGGCGGCGACACGGCCCTGTCGCTCGGCGCCCAGGCCGTCGACCTGTCGATGATCCCGTCGATCGCCGTCAAGAGCCTGCAGATCCTGCGCGACGGCGCCACCGCCCAATACGGCTCAGACGCCATCGGCGGCGTCATCAACTACGGCCTGCGCGACGCCGACAGCGGCTTCGAGGCCCAGGCGCGCTACGGCCAGACCTACGCCGGCGACGGCGAGAGCTATCAGTTCGCGGTCAACGGCGGCTTCAAGCTGTTCGACGCGGGCTTCGTCAACGTGTCGGCCGAGTATTTCGACGACAGCCAGACCAGCCGCGGCGCCACCCGGCCCATCGCGGCCGTCTTCGCGGCCCAGAACCCCACGCTGGCGAACCAGCTGCCCAACTATCCCGGTCCCGCGCAGATCTGGGGCTCGTCGCCGACCAACGGCTACAAGGTGTTCGTCAACTCCGCCTACGAGGTCAACGACAACACCAGCATCTATCTGACGGCCAATGTCGGGCATCGCGAGGCCGACCAGAGCTTCAACTACCGCTCGCCGATCTCGGCCCCGACGCCGCTGGCGGTCGACAACGGCACCGGCACGCCGGCCACGGGCTCGCCCGGGCGCAACGGCGCCTTCGCGCCGATCTATCTGACGCCTTGCCCGACCGGCAACGCCACCTGCCCGACGGGCGGTTTCGTCAAGGACGGCAACACCTTCAGCTTCACGTCGATCTATCCGGCCGGCTTCACCCCGCGCTTCCAGGGCGAGGTCGAACAGTTCTACGGCACGATGGGCGTCAAGGGTAAGGCCGACAGCGGTCTGACCTACGACCTGTCCGCCACCGTGGCGAAGAACTCGCTCGACCTGGCGATGACCCAATCGCTCAACGCCTCCTTCGGCCCGACCAGCCAGACCTCGTTCAAGTTCGGCAAGCTGATCCAGCGCGAAACCAACCTGAACCTCGACCTGACCTATCCGCTGGAAGTCGGGTTCGCCAGCCCGGTCACCCTGTCGGGCGGCGCCGAGTATCGGCACGAGGAGTATGAGGCGACCGCGGGCGACCTGCAGTCCTACGCCGCGGGTCCCTACGCCGTGCAGCCGCTGTACGTGCAGGTCTCGCCCGGCGTCTACACGCGCTCGATCGTGGGCGGCAATCCCGAGACGGCCTCGCAGTCGCCCGGCGCCAGCGGCTATGGCGGCACCAGCCCGGCCTCGGCCAAGACCTCGACCCAGAGCAACTACGGCGTCTATCTGGGCGCCGAGACCGACGTCACCGAGGCCTTCACGGTCGGCGTCGCCGGTCGCTACGAGGACTACGACACCTTCGGCGACACCGTGGTGGGCAAGGTCAACGCCCTCTATCGGTTCTCCGGGATGTTCTCGGTGCGCGGCACCGTCGGCACCGGCTTCCACGCCCCGTCTCCGGGGCAGAGCAACACCGAGATCCTGACGACCGCCTTCGCTCCCGGCGGCGAACAGGTCCAGACCGGCACCTATCCGGTGACCAGCGCCATCGCCCAGTATTTCGGCGCCAAGACCCTGACGCCTGAAGAGTCCACCAACTACGGCGTCGGGTTCATCTTCAACCCGATGAGCAACTTCACGCTCACGGTCGATGGCTACTTCATCAAGGTGAAGGACCGCATCAGCATCACCAGCACCTTCGATGTCACGGCGGCCGACATCGTCGCCCAGCCCGCGCTCGCCGCGGTCGGGGTCGGCGGCGCGGTGGCCTATTTCACCAATGGCTTCGACACAGAGACCAAGGGGATCGACGCCGTCGCCAGCTACCGCACCGAGCTGCTGGACAATCCGCTGAGCCTCACGCTCGCCTACAGCTACAACAAGAGCGAGGTCACCAAGTCCGACCCCGTCGCCATCGGCGCCGACCGGATCTACGACATCGAGAACATCACGCCCAAGCACCGGGCCAACGTCTCGGCCAGCTACGAGGTCGCCGGCTTCACGATCAACGCCCGCGGCAACTACTACAGCAAATGGAGCACCAACCAGGACTATCCCGGTCAGACGTTCGGCGCGAAGGTCACCGCCGACCTCGACATCAGCTATACGGTCGCGGAGAAGTACACGCTCACCGTCGGCGCCAATAACCTGTTCGACGAGTATCCGGACAAGCTGGCGCCGACCACGGCCAACCCGATCTACGCCATCACCGGCAGCACGGCCGATGGTCAGATCTACCCGCGTTCGGGCGGTCCGTTCGGCATGAACGGCGGCTTCTGGTACGCGCGCCTGAAGGTGAAGTACTAGGCTTAGGGACGCTCGTCGCCTCCACAGGGTGTTGGCGACGAAAGGGGAGGCGGCCAGGCAGTTCCTGGCTGCCTCCTCGCATCCTCCAAGGTCGCCAGCACGCGAATGCCGGTGATCAGCAAGTAAGCAAAAACTTCATTAGAACGCCGTGACGTCTTCAGGGCGGGATCGCGCCCTTGCCCGTGGCTCGCCTTTGCCTCACAGCTTGGTCACGATGAGTCAGGCAGTCACGATTGAACTTGGGGAAGGCGGCGCGCATGACGCCCGCGCCCTGCGCGATGCTTTCGGGTGTTTCACCACGGGGGTCACGGTCATCACGACCCTGGCGCAGGACGGCCGCCGCGTCGGCCTGACCGCCAATTCCTTCACGTCGGTTTCGCTGGATCCGCCGCTGGCCCTGGTCTGCGTCGATCTGAAGTCGTCCAGCCTCGGGGCGCTCGACGCCGCCGGCCGCTTCGCCGTCAACGTGCTGCATGCCGACCACCAGGCCCTGGCCCGCCAGTTCGTGCAGAAGAACACCGACCGCTTCGCCGGGATCTACACCGAGACCTGGCGCACCGGCGTGCCGATCCTGCCGGGCTGCATGGCCAATTTCGAGTGCGAGACCCACCACGTCTTCGACGCCGGCGATCACCGGGTCTATGTCGGCCGCGTGGTCAAGCTGCGCTACGACCCCGACCACGAGCCGCTGGTCTATTTGCAGGGCCGGTTCCGCCGCGTGCATGTGGACGCCGAGTAGGCGGGGATAGATTTTCCAGGATACGCGCCGTTTCTCGGATGCTATTGACGCCGAAAAACAGCGTTAGGGAGCGCATCATGCGAGACATCGCCCATTTCGTGAACGGCCAAGCCCTTGTCGGCGCCTCGGGGCGCTACGGCGACGTCTTCAATCCCAACACCGGCGAGGTGCAGGCCCGCGTCCAGTTCGCCAGCGACGCCGAGATCGACGCCGCCGTCCGGGCCGCTGCGAAAGCGCAGATCGGCTGGGCCGCCACCAACCCGCAGCGCCGCGCCCGGGTGATGTTCGAGTTCAAGCGCCTGATCGAGCGCGACATGAATGTGCTGGCCGAGATCCTGTCGTCCGAGCACGGCAAGGTCATCGCCGACAGCAAGGGCGACATCCAGCGCGGCCTTGAGGTGATCGAGTTCGCCTGCGGCATCCCCCATATCCTGAAGGGCGAGTACACCGAGGGCGCGGGCCCGGGCATCGACGTCTATTCGATGCGCCAGCCCCTGGGCGTGGTCGCCGGCATCACCCCGTTCAACTTCCCGGCCATGATCCCGATGTGGATGTTCGGGGTGGCCATCGCCGTCGGCAACACCTTCATCCTCAAGCCGTCGGAGAAGGATCCCACGGTTCCGGTGAAGCTCGCCGAGCTGATGATGGAAGCCGGCGCGCCCGAGGGCGTGCTGAACGTGATCCACGGCGACAAGAGCGCCGTCGACGCCATCCTGACCCATCCGGACATCAAGGCCGTCAGCTTCGTCGGCAGCTCCGACATCGCCCACTACGTCTACCAGACCGGCACGGCGCACGGGAAACGCGTCCAGGCCATGGGCGGCGCCAAGAACCACGGCCTCGTCCTGCCCGACGCCGACCTCGACCAGGTGGTCAAGGACCTGTCGGGCGCGGCCTTCGGCTCGGCCGGCGAGCGCTGCATGGCCCTGCCGGTCGTGGTTCCCGTAGGCCAGAAGACCGCCGACGAGCTGCGCGAACGCCTCGTCGCCGAGATCGAGACCCTGCAGGTCGGCATCTCCACCGATCCGGCCGCCCACTACGGCCCCGTGGTCAGCGCCCAGCACCGCGCCAAGATCGCCGACTACATCCAGATCGGCGTCGACGAAGGCGCGGAACTGGTGGTCGACGGCCGGGACTTCTCGCTTCAAGGCTTCGAGAAGGGCTTCTTCATCGGTCCGTCGCTGTTCGACGGCGTCAAGAAGGGCATGAAGACCTACCAGGAAGAGATCTTCGGTCCCGTCCTGCAGATGGTCCGCGCCGAAAGCTTCGAGGAGGCGATCGCCCTGCCGTCCGAGCACCAGTACGGCAACGGCGTCGCCATCTTCACCCGCAACGGCCGCGCCGCCCGCGAGTTCGCCCAGCGCGTCAATGTCGGCATGGTCGGCATCAATGTGCCGATCCCCGTGCCGGTGGCCTATCACACCTTCGGCGGCTGGAAGCGCAGTGCGTTTGGCGACACCAACCAGCACGGCGTCGAGGGCGTGAAGTTCTACACCAAGGTCAAGACGGTCACGGCCCGCTGGCCGGAGGGCGACGTCGAGGACAGCGCCTTCGTCATCCCGACCATGAAGTAGCGGGCAGGGGGCGGCGATGGGCCAGACGCGCAGGACCGTGGCGGCCGGGATGCTGGCTTCCAGCCTCGCGCCCAGCGTGGCCCTCGCCGCCGCCGATCTCGCCCTCGTTGGCCAGTACGGCGTGGCCGAGGCGCCGACGACGGTGTTCGAGACCGACGCCGGCGGCCTGGGCGTCTTCGCCCATGGCCAGCCGGCCCGGCGGCTTTCGCCGCTGGCGGCCGGCCGCTACGCCGTCGAGGGCGGCGGCGAGCTTCTAGTCACAGCCCGAGGCGTGCGCCTTGACGGCGCCTTCCTGCCGCGCCGTGATTTCGGGGCAGAAGTCCAGTCCGGCATCCGCCGCGCCGTCCGCGCCGATTCCAAGGCCCTTCGCGCTCGGGCGCTTGCCGCGACGCCGCCGAAGGAGGCCGGCCAGTTCCTGCCGGCCGACCTCGTCGATCTGGCCACGATCGATCCGACCATCCGCTTCGACATCCGCTATGCGGGCCGCGACAACTTCATGGGCCTGAAGCTCTACGAACGTCCGGCGGCCTGGCTCCAGCGGCCGGCCGCCCAGGCGTTGGGACGCGCCGCCAAGCTCCTGGCGGCTCAAGGCTACGGCCTGACGATCCACGACGCCTATCGCCCCTGGTTCGTCACCTGGATGTTCTGGGAGGCGACGCCGCCGGCCAGCCGCGTCTTCGTCGCCGATCCGGCCAAGGGCTCGCGCCACAACCGCGGCTGCGCCGTGGACCTGACGCTCCACGATCTGAAGACCGGCGCTGTTGTCGACATGCCCAGCCGCTACGACGAGATGTCGACCCGCTCCTACGCCGACTTCGCCGGTGGAACGGCCCGACAGCGCGCCCTGCGCCAGATCCTGCGCGACGCCATGGTTGCCCAGGGATTCGAGGTCTATCCGGAAGAGTGGTGGCACTTCGACTACGGCGACTGGCGCCGCTATCCGATCGGAACCAAGACCTTCACGGAACTGGCGGGGTAGGGGCTCTCCCTCGGTCCTCCGCGCTCCTCCGCTCGTCATCCCGGGCGAAGGGCCGCGCAGCGGACCGTAGACCCGGGACTCAGGGGACTGGGCGCGGCGCTTGCAACAGCCTCATCTTTGCGATCGCCACCACGGTGCAGGCGGCCCCTGGGTCCCAGCTCTACGCTTCGCTCCGGCCGGGATGACGATATGCGCGGGCCGGCCATAGCTCACCCCAGCCACTCGAAGCTCACGACAGCCCAACCGTACGACCGGATCCGCCAGTCGCCGGCCTCGCGGACCTGTACGAACGTCCAGCCGCCATGCTCGACGAACCGCCGCCCGTCGCGCACGCCGGTCCACTGCGTCGGCAGGGTGAAGTGAACCGTCTCGTCGGTCAGTACGAAGTCCTGAGCCGCGCCGAACGCGTGCTTCAGCTCGCCGATGCTTCCCGCATGGCCGGTCATGATCGTTCGCCATTGCGCCAGGCCTGCCCGGCCCTGAAACACGTGCGGCGCGAAGTTCTCCAGGATCGTGACGTCGCCGGACGAGAACGCGCCGTCGAGCAGGCGCTCGTCCACCGTCTCGAGGAACCGCGCCAGCGCTTGCGGAGCGGCCATCATGGCGGCGTCGGGTCCTTCGACCTTGGGATGCTCGCTCATCGACCTCGACTCCTCGTCCGCCCAGCCGCGATTCCACAGCAGCCTAGCGCGCCGCCTTAAGGCGAGGCTTGCGCCGCTCGCGGATTTATCACATCAATCAATGTAAAGTTGCGAGCGTTTAGGGGGCGTGAGTGCGTATCGACAGGCGAGCCGTGATTGCGGCCGGGACGGCGTCGGCTTGGCTGTTGGCCGCCGGAGCGCGGGCCCAGGAACCCACCGGTCGCTGGGTGCGGGCCGAAAGTCCCCACTTCGTCGTCTATTCCGCTGACGGCGAGCGCGAGGCGCGCGAATACGCCCTGATGCTGGAAGACTTCGACGGCGTCCTGCGCCGCTTCCACGGCAAGCAGGATGCGCCGGCCGGGCGCAAGCTGCCGGTCTACCTGGTCCGCGACAACGACCAGCTCCAGAAGGTGTTTCCCGGCGCCGACCGCGCGGCCGGCCTCTACAGCGCTTCGCTGCAGGAGATCTTCATTATCGCCGTCAAGGGCATCGGCGACTACAGCACGCTGGACCTGACAGTCGGCGACAACGTCGTGCTGCACGAGTACGTGCACCACTTCGTCATGCAGTACTTCCCGGACGGCTATCCCGCCTGGCTCTCGGAAGGCCTGCCCGAGTACTATTCGACCATCGACCTGAAGCCCAAGCGCGTCTTCGTCGGCGGCCCCAACAACCTGCGAGCCTTCTCGCTGCGCCAGCGCGCCTGGCTGCCGGCGGACAAGCTGCTGAGCAGCAATCGCCGCCAGATCGACGAGCAGAGCATCGGCGTGTTCTACGGCCAGGCCTGGCTGCTGACCCACTACGTCTGGAGCAACGCCGAGCGCCGCCAGAAGCTGGGCGCCTATCTCGAGCGCTATCGCGACGGTCACGATGCGATGCAGGCCTGGACCGCGGTCTATGGCGACGACGCCAAGGGCCTGGAGAACAAGCTCAAGAGCTACATGAACACCCGCCTGATGGGCGTGGAGATGACCCGCGACGGCCCGCCGACACCGCCGGTCACGGTGACGGCCATGCCGGCCGGCGCCGACGACCTGCTGCTGGACGTCCAGCTTCTCAAGCGCCAGATGGTCAACGACAAGGACAAGCAGCTGGAACGGGTGCGCACCCAGGCCGCCAAGCGTCCGAACGAGCGCTTCAGTCGGCTGGCCCTGGCCCGGGCCGAAACCCAGTTCGGCGATCGCGACGCCGGCGAGGCGATGCTGGAGCGCCTGTTGGCCGAAAAGCCCGACGACCTGGAAGCCCTGCAACTCGCCGCCTTCAGCCGTCTCTATCGCGCCGAGAAGAAGTCGCCCGACGCCGCGGCCCAGATGAGCCAGGCCTCCGTCTATCTCGGGCGCGCCAACAAGCTGGACCCGGACAACTACCTCACCCTCTACGGCTATTTCCGGGCCCAACGCGGCGCGGGCAAGCCGACCGAAAACACGCTGAACGTCCTGGCGCGCGCCGTCGAACTGGCGCCCCAGCAGGCCTCCATCCGCATGACCGCCGGCCAGACCTTCATGGAGGCCGGCCACTACGACGAGGCCCGCTTCTTCCTCGAACCGGCCGCCAACAATCCGCACGGCGGCGGCCTGGCCGCGGCCGCCCAGAAGCTGATCG
This sequence comes from Caulobacter sp. GW821-FHT10A10, assembly GCF_059415745.1. Classification (NCBI taxonomy): domain Bacteria; kingdom Pseudomonadati; phylum Pseudomonadota; class Alphaproteobacteria; order Caulobacterales; family Caulobacteraceae; genus Caulobacter; species Caulobacter sp. GW821-FHT10A10. The sequence continues at coordinate 59,553 of NZ_JBWKNV010000007.1, forward strand.
ACCAGATCGACGCCAAGGAAGCCGCCGCCGGGGCCAAGACCACCTGAGCTAGATCCGGGCGAGGTGCGTCTTGAGCGCCAGCGCATCGGTCGTCGCCGCGCCGAACTTGGTGTTGTCGAAAATGCACCAGGCCTGACCGGAGGCGGCCTCGATGGGCAGCCGTTTCGCCAAGGCGTCCAGCGCCTCGGGCGGGTAGGGGCTCTCATATGTCACCGGCGAGCCGTGCCAGCGGCGATAGGTTGTCGCGGCCTCGCCGCCGGGCTGCGCCGCCTGCGGGATGATCGCCGGATCGGCCGCGACGCGGGCGACGCCGAAGGCGGCCAACAGCGTCTCGGCTTCGTCCGCGAACCAGGTGGGGTGGCGCGGCTCCAGCACGCTCAGAGCGTCGGTGCGGCCACGCCAGTCCTCCAGGAACCGTCCGACGACGGCGGCGTCGAAGCGCAGGCTGGGCGGCAGCTGGATCAGCAGCGGCCCGCGCCTTACGCCCAGGCCGTCGCTCTCATCGAGGAATCGCGCCACCAGGTCGGAGGTCTCGATCAGCCGCCGCTCATGGGTGACCGTCCTTGGAGTCTTCACCGCGAACCGGAAGCCGTCCGGCGTGCTCGCGGCCCAGCGCTCGTAGGTCTTGCGCTGGTGTGGACGGTAGAAGGAGGAGTTGATCTCGACGCAGTCGAACACGGCGGCGTAGCGCTCCAGCCCCGTTCCTTCGGCGGGAAACGCCTCCAGGGCGCGCGGAAAGCTCCAGCCGGCCGTGCCGATGCGAATGGTCGTCATCCTGGGCCAGCGCGCGAGACTGGCTTCGGTTCAGCCGTCGGCCTCAGCCCCGCGGCCGCCAGGCCAGCACCTGCGCGCCCTCGACCCCGACGCGCCGGCACTGCGCTTTCAGCGGACAGGCGCCGCATCGGGGGGCCTCGTGCGGGCACAGCATCTGGCCCAGGCCATGCTTCATCAGGCAGTGCAGTTCGAAGAGATCGTCGGCGCTCCAGCTGTCGGGAACCAGCGCCATCAGGCCGTGATAGCTGTGCGTCGGGTCGCCGGAGCCGACCAGGCCCAGGCGCTGGGCCGTTCGGTGCACGTGGCTGTCGACCACCAGGTCGCGCATGGCCAGGGTGCTGAAGTTGAGCACGCTGGCGGCCACCTTCTGGCCGACGCCGGGCAGGGCGCGCAGTTCGTGCCGAGCCTGCTCGACGGTCTGGTTGCGCAGGTGGCTGAGCGACAGCCAACCGACCCGCGCCTCGATCATCCGCAGCGCCAGCGGCAGCCGCCGGGCCTTGTCCTGCGCGAACTGCACGTCCGCGATCAGGTCCAGCACCGCCTCAGGCTCGGCCCGCGCCAGGTCCTCCCAGCTTGCGAACGCGCCCTGCAGTCGCAGGAACGCGGCCCACGACACCGCATCCAGCGTGCGATGGCTGATCGACGACTTCACCAGCTGCGAGACCGGATCCATCCGCGCCTTGGGGCGCTGCGGGCCGAAAGCCTCGAGCAGGACGTCGCGCACGCCTTCGAGCGGCGACCGGGCGAGGTTCAGGGAAAGCTGCATGGCGCGACCAATTGGAACATAACGAGAACATTATGCGCCAATCAACCGGTTGTCCACAGCCCTTCGGCAGGCTCTAGCGCTGGCGGCGCGCGCGGCCCCACAGGGCGGTCACCCGCCGGCGCAGACGGCCGAACGCCACGCGTACCGGCGTCGGGGCCTGGTCGGGCTCGGGGCGTTCCTCGGCCGGGAGCTCGACGCCGGCGAAGCGGGCGATCAGGTCGCGCAGTTCCGGCTCCTGCACGGCGAGGGCGGCCTCGACCGGGCTCATCCATTTCAGGGTGCGCTGGCCCTTTTCCGGCCAGGTGGCGTGCTCGCCGGTGACCTGCATCGGAAAGACGTCGACCTTGACCAACCGCGCCGCGCCGCTCTTCAGCCGCTTGAGATATTCGTATTCGCCGAAGGCCGCCGGCGCGATCCTGCCGTCGAGCCCGGCCTCTTCATAGGCTTCCTGGGCCGCGGCCTGGGGATCGGCCTTGTCCTTCATCGGCCAGCCCTTGGGGATCACCCAGCGGCGGGTCTCGCGCGACGAGACGAGCAGGATCTCCAGCCCGGCGCCGTCGCCGCGCCAGGGCAGGGCGGCGACCTGACGACGCTTGCCGCCGCCCTTGCCGCTCCCTTGGCTTCCGCCGGTCTGCTTGACCGTCCCGTCCGTCACTTCATCCAGAACCCGAGATAGTAGAACAACGCCGCCGTCAGGGCCGCCGCCGGAAGCGTGATGACCCAGGCCGTGACGATGTTCTTGGCCACGCCCCAGCGCACCGCCGAGACCCGGCGCGAAGCGCCGACGCCCACAATAGCGCCCGTGATGGTGTGAGTCGTCGATACAGGAACGCCGATATGCGTGGCGAGGAACAAAGTGATCGCCCCGCCGGTCTCCGCGCAGAAACCCTGCATCGGCGTCAGGCGGGTGATCTTGCTGCCCATGGTGTGCACGATCCGCCAGCCGCCGAACAGCGTTCCAAGGCCCATCGCCGTCTGGCAGGCCAGCACAACCCAGAACGGGATGTGCCCCGGCTGGTGCGTGGCGCCGTGGGCGAACAGCAGGGCGGCGATGATACCCATGGTCTTCTGCGCGTCGTTGCCGCCGTGGCCCAGGCTGTAGAGCGCGGCCGAAACGAACTGCAGCTTGCGGAACACCCGATCGGCGAAGAACGGCGAGGTCTTCACGAAGGTCCAGGAGACGATCAGCACCAGGATCAGGGCCAGCACGAAACCGAAGGTCGGCGACACCACGATGCCGGCCGCGGTCTTGCCTAGGCCCGCCCACTGGATGGCGCCCAGGCCGCCGACCTTGGCGACCGACGCGCCGACCAGCCCGCCGATCAGGGCGTGCGAACTGGAGGAGGGGATGCCGGCCCACCAGGTCAGCAGGTTCCAGCTGATCGCCCCGCCCAGAGCGCCGAAGATCAGGCGGTCGCTGATGATGTGCGGATCGACGATCCCCGAGCCGACCATCTTGGCCACGCTGGTGCCGAAGAACATGAAGGCGATGAAGTTGAAGAACGCCGCCCAGATCACCGCCCACTTGGCCGACAGCACGCGGGTGGAGACGATGGTGGCGATCGAGTTCGCCGCGTCGTGCAGGCCGTTCAGGAAGTCGAACGCCAGGGCGACGACGACCAGGAACACCAGGATGAGAAGGGTGGGGTCCACGGGGCGGGCCTCTTAGACCTGCTCGACCACGATGCCGCTGATGCGGTTGGCCACGTCCTCGAAGCGGTCGACCACCTTTTCCAGGTGGCTGTAGATGTCGATGCCTACGATGAAGGCCATCGGATCGGCGTCGCGGTGGGCCAGGAACAGCTCCTTGCGGCCCAGGTCGTACATCTGGTCGGCCTGTTCCTCGATCTGGGTGATCTTCACGGCCAGGTCGCTCAGGCGCTGGGCGTTGTTGCGCATCTTCGGCAGCAGCGACACGGCCTCGGCCGTCAGGTCGGCGGCCTGGACGATGATCTGCGCCATCGCCTTCATCTGCGGCTCGAAGGTCTTGACCTCGAACAGGCTGACCACCTTGGCCGTCTTGCGCATCTGGTCGATGGCGTCGTCCAGCGACGTCGTCAGGTCCTGGATGTCGCTGCGGTCGAAGGGGGTGATGAAGCTGCGGCGCACGGCCTGCATCACCTGGCGGGTGATCTCGTCGGCCTCTTCCTCGTGCAGGTTCACCCGCTGGGTGGCCGCCTCGATGCTGTCGGCGCCGCTCATCAGGTCGCTCAGCGCCTTGGAGCCTGCCACCAGCGTCTGGGCGTGCTGCGAGAAAAGGTCGAAGAACCGGTCTTCCTTCGGCATGATCGCCCGGAACAAACCCAGCATGGTCGCTTCATCCTCTTGTTCGAAGCGCGGCAACGAAAAACGCGGACGTCCGTATCGGGAGCATCCGCGTCATTGGCCGGAGCGGAACCACGGAAGAGCCGGCCGTTCAAGCCCCTCTGTGAAACTTTTGTGACAGTTCGGGCGGAGCGGCCAACGGCGCAAGGCGGGAAGTCGGCGCCGCGACATAGCGTCCCAAGCAGCCGCAAAACCCTTGGCTGGCCTAAATCCGAACAATCTTCTTAACCCTGTCGGCCGATCCTCGAAGCCTGAATTCGGGGAGGCCAAGATGGGCGAACACGTCGAGACGCTGGTGATCGGGGCCGGGCCCGCCGGGCTTTCGGCCGCTCACGCCCTGGCCTGCGCCGGCCGCACGGTCACCGTGATCGAGGCCCAGGCGATCGGCGGCGCCGCCCGCACCCTTTCCTTCGACGGCTTCTCCCTCGACGTCTCCGGCCGCCGGTTGAGCTCTGCCGATCCCGCCATCCGCGCCTTCTGGACGGCTCTGCTGCCGAACGACCTGGTCGAGGCCCCCAGCGCCATGCGTCTCGAAGGCGAGCGGGCGGCCCGCGGCCGTCCCGGCGCGGCCATCGGCGCGCTGCTGACCGCCAGGCTGCGCCCGATCGCCAATTCCAAGACGCTGAGCGAATGGCTGACCCGTCGCTTCGGCCGCCGCGTCGCCCGCCGCCTGGGCGACTACGCCCACAAGCTCTGGGCCCTGCGTCCGGAAGAGACCCCGGCCCAGCCGGCCTGTCCCAGCTTCCAGTCCGAAATCGGCTCGCTGCCGCGCCTGGGTTCCGGTCAGCTGTGGGACGCCTGTGCGCAAGGGATCCGCGCCGCCGGCGGCGAGATCCAGCTGGGCCTCAAGGCCACCGGCCTGCGCCGCGACCGCGCCACCGGCGTCTGGACCGTCACGGCTGAAACCGGGGAGGGAGCGACCGAAACCTTCACCGCCGACCAAGTGATCTCGACCATGCCGCTGCGCGAGCTGATGGGCGCGCTGTCGCCCACGCCGATCAGCCTCTTCCACGCCTGCGAGCTGATGTATCGCGACCAGGTCACCGTCGCCTTCGCCGCAAAGCCCGGCCGCCGCCGCGCCCCGGCTCTGGCCGAGATCCACGATCCGCAGATCAAGGCCGCCCGCGCCCGCGCGCTCGACGGGGGCGCTCTGGCGCTCGACTACTATTGCTTCGAAGGCGACGCCACCTGGGTCGCTGACGATGCGGCTCTCACCGCCCAGGCCGTCACCGAGGCCGCGCGTCTTGGCCTGATCGCCCCGGGCTCGGCCTGCGACGCCCAGGTCGTGCGCCAGCGCAAGGTCCACCCGATCCACGACGAGTGCTGCGACGAGCACCTGAAGATGATCGGCCTGGACCTACGCCTCCACTTCGCCGGCCTGCACCTGGCCGGCCGCGCCGGAACCCACGGCGACAGCGCCGACGACCAGTCCATCCGCACCGGCCTCTCCGCCGCCTCGGCCGTCCTGGCCCGCGTCCTGACCCCGGTGAGGGTCGCGGCGTAGCCTCGAGTTTTCTTTTGCCTGGGATCAGGGTGAGGCTGGGCTCGCTCCAATCCCCCTCCCGTAAAATCCCCGCGAAAGCGGGGACCCAGGCTTTTCACCGTTCCACTCCGCCTCCCTCGCCCCTGTGGCGAGGGCCCATGCCGGCGACCGCTCAAACCTCGGCCGTCCTCGACAGGTCTGAGCAGCTGAACGATGGATCCTGGGCACAAGGCCCAGGAAGGCGGTGTTGGGTTGGGCTGACGGGGATTGGCGAGTGTCTATCCCCGACGATCGCGCCAAAGACCCCAACCAATCCAGTCCCTTACAACTTTCTCAGCGTTCTGGATCAGACGCGCCCAAACCCACTGCATAATGGACCCCGTCCCGTCGCAGGGAGAGGGCGCAAGGATCCGGCCCGAAGCGTGCGACGGCGATGCGATCGAGCGGGGCCGCCGGAGCTGCGTGAGCAGGGCCGAACGGCTTAAATGAGGATGGAGGACGTAAACCCATCCATCGGGAGCTTGCCTAAATAGGCTTCCGCCCGTCCGAGGGTCCGCTCCGGCGCCTTCTGTCTGCACGCGATGGCTAGCGAAGCTTACAGCCCGGTTCCGGGGAAGGCATACGCCGAAGGGGGTGAAGGGCGGAAGAGGCCCGCGCGCCCCGGCCTGAGGCACAACGATCGCGCGGGGCGTCGAGGCTTCGTCGAAACGGTATTCAAACTCACAGCTCCGGGCGTGGCCCGGACGCCCCGCGCCCTCTCCATCCCCTCAGCGGCTCGCCGCGTGAGATCGCAAACCCGTTCCCTCTCCCCTTGCGGGAGAGGGTGGCCTCCCGGAGGGAGGTCGGGTGAGGGGTCTCTCAAAACTGAAAGCCGCGTGCGGCGCTCAGGCGGGGTGAAGCGTCTCCCATCTGAGAGACCCCTCATCCGTCGCATGTCGACCCCACCTTCTCCCGCAAGGGGAGAAGGATCCTACTCCGGCCGCTTCAGGCTCCGTGCGCCCCAGCAGGCCAGATGCACGAAGGCGTCGGCCAAGCCGATCGCGGCGACCATCGCCACGATCCCGCACGACACCACGACGACGATCGAAGACATGCCCGTTCTCCCAGCTTTCGGCTGAACGGTGACGCTGGCCCTCCGGTTCCGCTTGATACCGGTCCCAACGGGGAAGAAACGGGCTTAGAGGTTGACAACGTTGTCACGTTCGGGGCGACTACGGCGTCCCGCGAAGACGGACATGGGGAGTGAAAACAGATGGCAGGCATGGGCGGCGCGGCCCCGGTTAACGGCGGCGCGGACGGAAAAGGGGCGGCTCTGCTGCCCTTCGTGATTCTTCTCTTCTTCGCCTGGGGCTTCTCGACCTGCCTGGTCGACCTCGTGGCCCCGGCGCTGAAGTCGCTGTTCTCGCTGACCAACTTCGAAGCGGGCCTGACCCAGTTCGCCTTCTTCATCGGCTACGCCGTCGTTTCGCTGCCGGCGAGCTTCCTGCTGGCCAAGGTCGGCTATCTGCGCACCGTCGTCGTCGGCCTGCTGATCATGATGGTCGGCTGCCTGATGTTCGCCCCCGCCGCCAACGCCGGCGTCTATGAAGGCTTCCTGGCCGCGCTGTTCGTGCTGGCCTCGGGCATCACCATCCTGCAGGTGGCGGCCAACCCGCTCGTCGCCATCCTGGGCAAGAGCGAGACCGCCTCGGCCCGCCTGACCTTCGCCCAGTTCCTGAACTCGTTCGGCACGTTCCTGGCCCCGTTCGTCGGCTCGGCCCTCATCCTCAGCCATATCGAGAAGGCGCCGGACCCGGCCACCCTGACCGCCGTCCAGCTGGCCGCCGTGCGTCACACCCAGGCCCAGGCCGTGCAGACGCCCTACCTGATCATCGCCGGCGTGCTGCTGGCCCTGGCCGTGCTGTTCTGGCTGCTGCGCAAGAACACCTCCGCCCCGCAGGCCGAAAAGGCCGTGGGCGTCGGCGAGATGCTCGGCATGCTGAAGTACAAGCGCCTGGCCTTCGCCGTGCTGTGCATCTTCGTCTATGTCGGCGCCGAGGTGTCGATCGGCACCTACATGACCAGCTACCTGACCCAGTCCAACACCCTGGGCCTGACCCTGGCCAAGGCCGGAAGCATGGTCGCCTTCTACTGGGGCGGCGCCATGGTCGGCCGCCTGATCGGCTCGTTCGTCCTGGCCAAGGTGTCGCCGGGCAAGGTGCTGACGGTCGCCTCGCTGGCCGCCATCGTGCTGATCCTGGTCTCGGCCTTCAGCGTCGGCCCGCAGGCCGGCTACGCCCTGATCGCGATCGGCTTCTTCAACTCGGTCATGTTCCCGACCATCTTCACCCTCGGCATCGAGGGCATGGGTCACCGCACGCCGCAGGCCTCGGGCCTGCTGTGCATGGCCATCGTCGGCGGCGCCCTTGTTCCGCCGGCCACCGGCTTCCTGGGCGACCACTACGGTCTGGGCCTGGCCTTCCTGCTGCCGGCCGCCTGCTACCTGGTCATCGCCGCCTTCGGCTGGTTCGCCCGCAAGCCGGCCCCGGCGTTGTTCGTACAGGACGAGCTGGCGCCCGCGCCGGCCGAGTAGATCTAGAACCGGCCGGGTTTCCACCCGTCCGGACCCGACAGAAAGCGGCGGGGCGCCCAGCGCTCCGCCGTCTTCGCGTCCAGGGCGTGGGCGGTCGGTTCGCGCGCGGCGGGATTGGCCCCGCGACCGGTCGAGGCGTATTCGGCGTAGTAGGCCGTCTTGAAGGTCTCGGTCTTGCCCGGGGTCCATTCCCGCCAGCCCTTCGGCTGCAAGTCAGCGTCGATCTTCGTGCGCAGGAACACGACGGTCGCATAGGGCCGCCAGGCCCGGCCCAGCCACAGCTCGCCCACCTTCGGGGCGGCGGTGATCGTGCAGCGGTCGAAGACGTAGCCGCTGTCCTGCTCGGGCGCGCTCTTGCTCTGGGCGGTGATCATCACCGTGGCGTTGGCGATGCCGTGGATGGTGCAGCGGTCGAACACCGCCTTGCTGTCGCCGAAGATGAAATCGACGTGGCCTTCGACGTAGCAGTCTCGGAAGTACTGCCGGCTCGGGGGCTTGCCCTTGCGGCTGGCGGCGTAGAGCGTGTCCTGCGCGCCCAAGAGGCGCACCTTGTAGAGCTGGGCCCGGTCGCCCATCAGCGCCAGCGCCACGGCCTGCGAGGGCTGGGCGTTCTTGAGATGATAGTCGTTCTGTATGGTCAGGTTACGGGCCAGGAAATCGTCGCCCGACACCGTCACGGAAGAGGATTTCAAGGTGCCGCCCACCGTCGCCGAGGCGTCGCCATAGACCAGCACCACGTCCTGCGGCCGCTTGCCCTTGCCGACCAGCCGCACGCCGTCGCGGGGGATCGACAGCTTCTCGCGATAGGTCCCCGGCGCGATGTCGATCTCGCCGCCGTCCTCGGGCAGGGCGTCGATCGCGGCCTGCAGCGTCCGGTGGTCGGCCTTGCCGTCAAAGGCCACGGTCAGGCGCAGCGGCGCGGCGCCGATCAGGGCGGTCAGCGCCGTGGCCGCCAGGGCGAGCCGCTTGGCGAAGTTGGAAATGGTCATGGCCCGCGTCCTCCCCGGATCGTTTCGACAAGGAGTATGACACCGGTAGACATCTGACCAGCGGGATCGATCAGCGTCGGCTATCCGACGGAAGATATTGAGAAATGTTCGCACGGAACATCCCGCTTTGGACACGGGTTGAAGGACCGGTCGGGGGATCACGGAACACTCAGGGAGACGCCACATGGCCGCCGCCGCCAAGTCCACCTCGAAAGCCAAGTCCAAGTCCGCTTCCGCCCGTCGCACGCGCCGCACCGGCCGTCGCGACCCGCTCGCCATCCGCTTGCTGAAGGCCGATCATCGCGAGGTCGAGGCGATGTTCGACGAGTACGAGCAACTCGAAAGCGACACCGAGAAGCTGGCGCTGTTCAATAAGATCGCCTTGGCCCTCAAGGTCCACACCCAGATCGAGGAAGAGATCCTCTATCCGGAAAGCCGTGGCGAGGTGGAGGACGACCTGCTGGACGAGGCCTATGTCGAGCACGACGGCGCCAAGAAGCTGATCGCCGAGATCGAGGGCATGAAGCCGGGCGAGGAGTTCTACGACGCCAAGGTCAAGGTGCTGGGCGAGTACATCAAGCACCACGTCAAGGAAGAGGAGCAGCCCGGCGGCGTGTTCGCCCAGGCCAAGAAGGGCGACGAGGATCTCGAAGCCATGGGCGAGCGTCTCGAGGCCCGCAAGGCCGAGCTGATGGAGGAACTCGGCGGCGAGAAGACCCACTGACGGGCCAAGCGCCGACACCCAAAGAAAACGCCCCCGGCCTGATGGCCGGGGGCGTCTTTCGTTCGACGGGGTGGTCGCGGCTAGAGTGCGCGGCGTCCGGCCAGCAGGTGGTAGATGGCCAGCACGATCACCGCGCCGACGGTCGCCACCAGCAGGCTGTAGAGATTGAAGCCCGAGACGCCCGAAGCGCCGAACTGGTTGAACACGAAGCCGCCGACCAGAGCGCCGACGATGCCGAGCACCAGGTCGACAAGCAGACTGCCGCCGCTGCGGCTTACGAGCTTGCTGGCGATGAAGCCGGCCACGAGACCCAGAACGATCCAGGCGAGAATGGACATGAGCGCCTCCTGAACATTTCCTGGCGCGCCTTGGCGCGTCCGATGCAGAAGAAAGACGCTCATCAAGACTTCGTTCCGACACGATCGCGTGTGTCGCCCCGCGAAATCATGGGGCGAGGATGGAACGTCTTGGCGCGAGGCTCAGCGCTTGCCGATGCGGGCCTGGATCACCGCCAGCAGCTTCTCGGCGGGGGCGCGGCCAAGCACGATGAACAGGGCGGAGCCGATGATCGCGCCGATCAGGAAGGAGGTGCTCATGGCGGCTCCGAGGGTAAGCAGGCGGGGGAGGAAGCATCGCCAGCCTAGGGGCCGCGATGCGGATTTACCATGTGACATGCCGCCGCCGCGCGTCCTTGCAGCTTGGCTGGCGCCCGATCGCACAAAAACTGGTTCGACCGCGCGCTTCATATGCGCGAGCAGGAAAATTCCAGATTTCCGGTGCATCTGCATGCGCAGTAACCCGGCATCCGATGTTTTATGAGTTTTGGAACGGCCTTGGCCGCTTCTTATGAGCAGGAAACAACCCATGGCCCAGGCGACCGCTCCTTCCAGCCGCTTCATCAGCGGCTTCGGCGTCCAGGTGCTGGTCGGCATGCTCGCCGGGCTGGGCCTTGGCCTGCTGGCGCGCCGGCTAGGCGTCGAGGAGGGGCAGGCGGGTCACGCCCTGGCCGAGGTTCTGCACCAGGTCGGTTCGATCTTCATCCAGCTGCTGCGCGTGCTTGTGCCGCCGCTGGTGTTCACGGCCATCGTCGCCAGCATCGCCAACCTGCGCGAACTGCAGAACGCCGCCCGCCTGGTCTGGAAGACCCTGCTGTGGTTCGCGATCACGGCCCTGATCGCCGTGGCCATCGGCATCACCCTGGGCGTCGTCCTGAAGCCGGGCGCGCACGCCGTGCTCGACGCCGCGACCGCCGCCGCGCCACGCACCAACGGCTCGTGGCTCGACTTCCTGACCGGCCTCATCCCGTCCAACATCCTGGGCCTGAACGCCTCGACCAAGGTCGGCGACAGCGGCGCCAGCACCTCGCTGTCGTTCAACGTGCTGCAGATCCTGGTCATCTCGCTGGCTGCCGGCATCGCCGCCCTGCGCGTCGGGCTGGCGGGCGAGGGTTTTCTGGCCTTCAACGCCTCGGCCCTGGCCGTGGTGCGCAAGGTGCTGAGCTGGGTGATCCGCCTGACGCCGATCGGCACCGTCGGTCTGCTCGGCAACGCCGTGGCCCAATACGGCTGGACGACGCTGGGCCAGCTCGGCGCCTTCACCGGCGCGATCTATATCGGCCTCGGCCTCGTGCTGTTCGTCGTCTACCCGATCCTGCTGACCGCGCACGGCCTCAACCCGCTGAAGTTCTTCGCCAGCGCCTGGCCGGCCATCCAGCTGGCCTTCGTCTCGCGATCGTCGATCGGCACGCTGCCGGTGACCGAGACCGTCACCGAGGCGGGCCTCGGCGTGCCGCGCGCCTACGCCGCCTTCGCCGTGCCGCTGGGGGCGACGACCAAGATGGACGGCTGCGCGGCCATCTATCCGGCCCTGTCGGCGATCTTCATCGCCCAGTTCTATCACCTGCCGCTGGGCGTGGCCGACTACGCCCTGATCGTCGCGGTCTCGGTGCTGGGCTCGGCCGCAACGGCCGGCCTGACGGGCGCGACGGTCATGCTGACCCTGACGCTGTCGACGCTGGGCCTGCCGCTGGAAGGCGCGGGCCTGCTGCTGGCGATCGACCCGATCCTCGACATGGGCCGCACGGCCGTGAACGTCGCCGGCCAGGCCCTGGTGCCCACCCTGGTGGCCAAGCAGGAGGGCATCCTCGACCAGGCGACCTATGACGCGGCGGCCGGCGTTGCGCCCGAAGGCTCTCTGGAGGAAGGCGCGGTCACGCAGTCCTGACGAGCTCCGGCCGCGCCCGCAGCCGCGTGGCGTCGCGCAGCGGCGGGGCGCCGAACAGCCGGGCGTATTCGCGGCTGAACTGCGAGGGGCTGTCGTACCCGACATTGTGGCCGGCGGTGGCCGCGTCCAGCCCCTGGGCCAGGATCAGGCGGCGGGCCTCCTGCAGGCGCAGCTGCTTCTGATACTGCAGCGGGCTCATCGCCGTGACGGCCTTGAAGTGCTGGTGCAGGGCCGAGGGGCTCATCCGCGCCTCGGAGGCCAGCGTCTCCATCCGGAACGGCAGGTGATAGTTGGTCCTCAGCCAGTGGATGGCGCGCGAGACCTGGCCCAGCCGGCTTTCGCAGGCGGCGATCTCGCGCAGCCGCGGCCCCTGGTCGGTCCGCAACAGGCGATAGAGGATTTCGCGCTGGATCAGCGGCGCCAGGACAGGGATATCGGACGGCGTCTCCAGCAATCGCACCAGCCGCACCGTGGCGTCCAGCAGTTCCGGCGTCGTCTCGCTCAGCGCCATGCCGGGCGCCGGGGCGTTGCGGACTGGGCCGGGGTCGATCTCGAGGATCAGCTCGTTCAGCCGGCGCGGGTCGATGTCGAGACGCACGCAGAGATAGGGCGCCTCGTCGCTGGCCTCGATCACCTGACCGACCACGGGCACGTCGACCGAGACGACCAGGAACCGGGCGTGGTCGTAAACATAGACCTCTTCGCCCAGCATCACCTGCTTGCGGCCCTGGGCGATGATGCAGACGGCGGCCTCGTGCACGCCGTGCACCGGCGGGCTGGGCTGCGACATGCGGGCCAGCCACATGCCCGGGATGGCGGTGGGATGCACGCCGTCCATCGATACGGATCGTTCAATCGCCTCGGCCAGGGCCGGATGGCGAGGGCAGCCGACAGGCGTCGACGCTGGGAAGGTTTGCATGACGCCAGGTTAGCGCCGCGGGGCGGGGAGGCCAATGGCGGCGAGCGTGGTTCTGCGGGATCGTGCAAGAATTCCGGGCGATCATGCGCCCAGGCAGGACTTCAGGGGTGCAGGATCAGCGAGCGCGGGGTCGCCTCGAAGCGCGAAAGGCGGCCCAGATAGCTCATGCCGAGCAACGAGGTCTCCAGGCCGCTCTCGATCACCAGGGCGTCGACATTGGCGACCTTGGCGCCGGCGATGGCGACGCTGCCCAGCTTGACCGAGGCGGCGCGGGTGCGGCCGTCGGCGGTGACCACGTCGTACTCGTAGTTCAGCTTGGCGACGTCGATGCCCAGGCGCTGGGCGTCGGCTTTGCTCAGCGAGACGGCGGTGGCGCCGGTGTCGACCAGGAATCGCACGGCGCGGCCGTCGACCTTGGCCTCGGCCCAGAAGTGGCCGTCGGGACCCTTGGTCAACTGCGCGGCGCCGGCGTCGCCCAAGGTGGCGGCGGCCGCGACGGCCGGGCCCGGGGACGATTGACGCAGCGAGCTGTCGAGCGAGGTCACGGCCTTGGCCGCACCCACCGCAGACAACGCACCGACTATCGCGATCGCCGTGAACTTGAGCATCGAAAGCACCCCGCCTTGCAGGCTTTTCGGCCGTTTCTACGACCATTGACTGCACAATAGGGCGAAAGACGTTTTCAACCCGTGAATGGGAATGCGGATCTACTTGGTTAACAAAACATCATCACAATGCCAGTTAACTCGGAGTAACATTCGAAGCTCGAATGTGTAATAAAGTTCATGGACTGGATTTAACTTCAAAGCTCAAATCCGAGGTCGCATGTTCAAAAGCGTTGAAGCGACGCTTCAGGAACAACCTCGACGCTGAGCCCTGCGATGCTTTCGAGATCCTGAGGGCGCTTCAACCGCGCGAACCCGCCTGGGCGGCCATCAGGCTTTCCATCGGGTCGGGACGATGGGGCAGGGCGACCATGATCGCCGCGCGTTCCTCGTCGCTGTAGCGCGACCAGCCGGCGATCTCCTGCAGGGTCCGCCGGCAACCGAGACAGAAGCCGCTCGCGCCATCGACCGCGCACACCTTCACGCAAGGGGTGACGATCGGACGGGGAGGGCGGCTTTCGGAAGTCATGACCGAATGTCGCCGTCCACGGCGTCGCGCGCAAGCCGCTCGACGCGTCGCGGTCGTGCGACCCGATCGCAACCATTGGGGAATAGCTCATGCGCACCACCGTCATCCTGCTCGCCGCCGCCTCGCTCGCCGCCATCGCTGCTCCGGCCCTGGCCGCCGAACGCCTGAGCGACGCCCAGTTCGTACGCGCCAACCGCTGCCTGGGCCTGACCGAGGCCAAGACCTTGGGCGAAGCCGATTCCGCGGCGCTGAAGTCGCTGATCAAGACCCAGCGCCAGGGCCGGCACAGCTCCACCGAAGACCGCGCGGACAGCGCCCGCCTGGACGCCAAGCGCGAAGCCGCCAACGCCGAGGGCGCCGCCAAGTCGGCCCTGGTCGAGGAGCGCGACGGCGCCTGCAAGTCGCTGGGCCAAAGCTGATTTCTCGGGCCTGATTTCTTCGCATCGCGCCAACAATCTGGCGCGATGCGCTTGCATCGGGCGCGGACGGGTTTAAGTCCGCGCCCATGACCGCTTCCGCCGCCGCTTCGCCCTTCGCCGACATCCGCCACCTGGCCGCCGACCTGCCCGCGCCGGGCGTCTTCGTTCCGCCGGCCGACGGCGGCCGTCTGGCCGAGATCTCGGCCTGGCTGACGGCCTGGACGGGCCGCAATCCGCCTTCGGTGAACCGGCCTGTGATCGCCCTCTACGCCGGCGCGCGCCAGGGCGTCGGTCCGCGCGGCTACGCCCGCGATCGTCTCGAAGCCGTCGCTTCGGGCGGCGCGACCGTCTGCCGTCTGGCCGGCGCCCAGGGCGCGGGCCTGGAGGCCTTCGACCTCGCCATCGACCGCCCGACGCCCGACGCGCGCCAGAAGGCCTCGATGAGCGAAAAGGAATGCGCCGCGACCATGGCCTTCGGCATGGAAGCCCTGGCCAAGCAGCCCGACCTGCTGATTCCCGGCGTCATCGCCGCCGAAGCCCACCGTGACGCCGCCGCCATCGCCCTGGCCCTGTTCGGCGGAGAGGCCGGCGACTGGACCGAAGCGACCGCTGACGTCTCCGCCGCCGTCGAGCGTGCGCGAGGCGAGGGCGATCTTTCCGATCCGCTGGAGGTCCTGCGCCAGCTGGGCGGCCGCGAGACCGCCGCCGTGGCCGGCGCGATCCTGGCCGCTCGCGTCCAGAAGATCCCGGTCCTGCTTGACGGCTACGCCGCCACCGCCGCCGCCGCCGTGCTGCACGCCATCGATCCCAACCTGATCGCCCACGCCGTGGCTGCACATGTCGCCGGACCCGGCCACGCCCGTCTGCTAGAGAAGCTCGGCAAGTCGCCGTTGCTGGCGCTGGAGATCGAGGGCGAGGAAGGCGTCGGCGGCGCGTCGGCCGTGGCGTTGGTGCGCCTGGCCTGCGAGGTTCGCTGACCTGATTTCCGAAGCTTGGGTGAACGCTGTTTACGTTGACCCAAGCGTCATCTTTCCAAACGCTCGTTTGGCTCCTATCATCGCCCCGAAACAACAGAGAAGGCCGCCCCAGTCGGCCATGTTCGGGAGCCCGCCATGAACCTCGACTTTTCGCCTGAAGACCTGGCCTTCCGCGACGAGGTTCGCGCCTTCATCGCCCAGAACTACCCCGAAGGCCTGCGCGAGCGGCAGGAGGAGGGCGAGGAGATGTCCAAGGAGGACTTCCTCTCCTGGCACCGCACGCTCGCCAAGAAGGGCTGGGTCGCCCCGGCCTGGCCGCAGAAGTACGGCGGCCCGGGCTGGACCTCCGTGCAGCGCTACATCTGGTCGGAAGAGACCGCCCGCGCCGACTGCGTGCCGATCCTGCCGTTCGGCATCAACATGGTCGGGCCGGTGATCTACACCTTCGCAACACCCGAGCAGAAGGAGCGCTTCCTGCCGCCGACCCTGTCGGGCGAGATCTGGTGGGCCCAGGGCTACAGCGAGCCGGGCGCAGGCTCCGACCTGGCCAGCCTGAAGACCAAGGCCGAGCGCTTCACTGGCGACGACGGCAAGGAATACTACCTGGTCAACGGCCAGAAGACCTGGACCACCCTGGCCCAGCACGGCGACTGGATCTTCTGCCTGGTCCGCACCGACCCGAACGCCAAGATCCAGGAAGGCATCTCGTTCCTGCTGATCGACATGAAGTCGCCCGGCGTGACCGTGCGCCCGATCATCACCCTGGGCGGCGAGCACGAGGTCAACGAGGTCTGGCTCGAGAACGTCAAGGTGCCGGTCGAGAACCGCATCTATGAGGAGAACAAGGGCTGGACCTGCGCCAAGTTCCTGCTGGCCCATGAGCGCTCCGGCATCGCGGGCGTCGCCCGCTCCAAGCGCGGCATCGAACGCATCCGCGCCATCGCCTCGACCGAGCTTTCGGACGACGGCGACGCCCTGATCAAGGATCCGATGTTCAAGCGCAAGATCGCCGAACTGGAGATCGACCTGACGGCGCTGGAATATACCGAACTGCGCACCCTGGCGGGCGAAGCCGCCGGCAAGGGTCCCGGTCCCGAATCCAGCGTCCTGAAGATCAAGGGCACCGAGATCCAGCAGCGGATCACCGAACTGGCCCTGGAGGCCGCCGGTCACTACGGCGCGCCCTATTTCCGCGGCTTCCCGAAGGACGGCGACAACGCCCATCCGATCGGCCCCGACTTCGCCCACCGCGCCGCCCCGACCTATTTCAACGTCCGCAAGACCTCGATCTACGGCGGCTCCAACGAGATCCAGCGCAACATCATCGCCAAGATGGTGCTCGGGCTCTGATGACTGCCCTCCCCGGCGATGGGGAGGGCGCTTCGCTATCCAATCAACGACGCTCCTGGCAGGCCTGGCGGAACGCGGCCTCGGAGCCTTGAGAACAAAGGACTTCAGGGATGGACTTCAACTTTACCGAAGAGCAGTCGATGGTCCGCGACACGGTCGCGAGCTTCCTGCAGGACAAGTACGACTTCGAGACCCGCCGCAAGATCGTGGCCTCGGAAAGCGGCTGGCGCGCCGATTACTGGCAGGCCTTCGCCGAGGAGCTGGGCATCCTGGGCGCCTCGTTCAGCGAGGAGCTGGGCGGCCTGGGCGGCGGCGCGATCGACAACATGATCATCATGGAGGAGTTCGGCAAAGCGCTGGTCATCGAGCCCTATCTGGGCACGGTCGTCATCGGCGGCGGCTTCATGAAGCATTCGGGCTACGCCGGCGCCGCCTCGGTCATCGAAGGGATCGTCGCCGGAACCACGACCATCGCCTTCGCCTATGCCGAACCCCAGGGCCGCTACACCTGGAGCGATCTGAAGACGACCGCCAAGAAGGACGGCGCGGGCTGGATCCTGAACGGTCACAAGGCCGTGGTGGTCGGCGCGCCGTTCGCTTCGCACCTCGTCGTCACCGCCCGCACCGGGGGAAGCCAGCGCGAGGCCTCGGGCGTGTCGGTGTTCCTGATCGACAAGACCCTGCCGGGCGTCGTCACCCGCGACTATCCCACCGTCGACGGCGGCCGCGCCTCGGAGGTCTATTTCGAGAACGTGTCGATCCCGGCCGACGCCCTGATCGGCGAAGAAGGCGCGGGCCTGCCGCTGGTCGAGAAGGTCATCGACGAGGCCACCGCCGCCAGCCTGGCCGAGGGCGTGGGCGTGCTGCGCAAGCTGCACGAAGGCACGCTGGACTACGCCAAGCAGCGCAAGCAGTTCGGCCGCGCCATCGCCGACTTCCAGGTGCTGCAGCACCGCATGGTCGACATGTTCATCGAGCTCGAACAGTCGGTGTCGATGACCTACATGGCCACCATCAAGCTCGACGAGAGTGACGCCGAGCGCGCCAAGGCCGTGTCGGCCGCCAAGGTGCGGATCGGCCGCGCGCTCAAGTTCGTGGGCCAGAACGCCATCCAGATCCACGGCGGCATGGGCATGACCGACGAACTGGCCATCGGCCACTACTTCAAGCGCGGCACGATCATCGAGGGGCTGTTCGGCTCGGTCGATCACCACCTGCGCCGCTACGAAGGGCTGTCGTTCGGCGCCGCGGCCTGACACCACCTAAGAAACGGCGCCGCCCACGGAACGACGCCGTTTTTCGAAGGAGGCCGCCTGCGTCACGCCGACGCGGGCGGCCTTTTTTCTGGAAGCGCGATTTTCACCGCCCCGTCGGCCGGGGTGCGACCGTTCAACGCAGCAGAACACCCGATCGACTGCACGGTGAATGTGATGCTCCGCCCCGAAGCCCTCCAAGGTCTCTCCCCGGAAAAACTGGCCGACACCCTGGAGGCCATGGACTCCAGCGCCCGCCTTCTGCTCGACCAGGCCCGCGAGGCCAAGGCGCGCGCCGACAAGCTGGAAACCGCCCTGTCGCTGCTGGTCGGCGTGGTCGCCAACGACCCAGGCCTCGAGGAAAACTTCGCCCTGCAACGGATCGCGGGCCAGCTGCGCCTGTGCGCCGACCTGCCGGAACTGGCCGCCGAACTGGTTGGCTGCGAGGCCGATCGGATCGAGCCGGTCATGCTGCGGGCCGCGGCCAACATCATCGCCGCCGCCGGAAAACCCGACGCCGTGAGCCAGGCCGTCACCCATGAGCTGATGGACCGGGACGGCGCCACGCTTCACTAATTCATTCGTTGGCGGACAATATTCGCTGCGAATGATCTGGGCCGCCTGAGATCATTTTCAGCATGCGGACATCGTCCGAACCCGGAATATTTTGCTTGTCATGGGCGAGCTTGAGCGCATCCTCCCCCATGACGCGCTGACGACTAGGAGGGTGCGAGTCCCTGTAAGCCGCGCGCGTCTCTTTCTGGCTGGGCCGGTCTGCCGATCGGTCCCGTAACAAGTGGAGCGTTTTCAGGAAGCCCTCCTGAACCGCTCCGGGCTGGTCAAGGAGACGCCGCCATGAACGTGACGAAGATGAACCACGCCATGCTGTCCTTCGCCCTGATGGGCGGACTGCTGGTCGGGCCTCGCCCCGGAACCTCCAAGCCGCCGCAGCGGCCGTCCAAGACTTCGGACAGGAAGTAGCGCCCCAGGGCTTCTCACCAAAGAAAAACGCCATCCCGGTCGGTCCGGGATGGCGTGAAAATCCGACGCTTTGTCGGGCAGGGCTTACGGCTTGGCGGCCGCGTTGCATTCCTCGATGCCGGCGGCGTCGAGCGCATCGCCGCGCCAGGTGAAGGCCGAAACGGCCCCGAGCTCGGCCACGATCTTGCGGCAGCTGCGACCGGCCGGAAGGGCCTTCACCGTCGGCGCCTTGCAGACGGTGCCGGTGCAGCGCCAGATCGCGCCGTCCTGAATGAGTTCGGCCTTGGCCGGCGGCGCCTTGAGCACGAGCATGGCGCCTTCGGAGGTCGCGGCCTGGGCCGCGCCGACGAGCGAAATCGCGGCGAAACCGCCGAGCAGAAGCATACGCATGGACATCTCCTATCCCCGCGTCCTATTTCTAGGTGGACGCTGATCACATTGTTCGTTGTGATTGAAAACTAAGTCAATCGACGAACGTCGATCTCGTGGTCGCGATCGACGTCCAGGCCCCAGGCCAGCAAGGCCTGCGTCACTTCCGAAGCCTCCGTGACCGAGACCCAGGCGTTGGCCAGCGCCGGCGGCGTCAGTCCGCGCTCGATCGTGTGGTGAAGCAGGGCGAAAAGCGGATCCCAGAATCCGTCCGGGTTGTGGAAGACGATCGGCTTGCGGTGCAGGTCGAGACGCCGCCAGGACAGCAGCTCGATGATTTCCTCGAGCGTGCCGATACCGCCGGGCAGCACAACGAAGGCGTCCGAGCGTTCGAACATCAACATCTTGCGCTCGTGCATCGAAGTGACGATCACCGTCTCGACGTCGTCGAAGGGCTGTTCGCGGCCGCGCAGGAATTCGGGGATGATGCCCAGCACCTTGCCGCCGGCGTCGTGCGCGCCGCGCGCGGCCGCGCCCATCAGGCCGACGCCTCCGCCGCCGTACACCAGCTTGATCCCGGACCGGGCGAAGTCGCCGCCGATGTCGTAGGCCGCCTGCAGATAGGCCGGATCGGCCGTGTTCGATGAGCCGCAGTAGACGCAGACCGATCCCAGGGCGCTAGACAGGTCGGGCATCGTCGTCCACTCCAACAAAAGAAAAGGCGCGGCTCCCAGCGGGAAGGGCGCGCCATCGGTGTTTCAGGCTCGGCCGCAGGCCGACGCCAGACTTGGAAGGCGCATGATCGGGATTCGCAAGGCTGCTTTCAAGCCGTGGCCCCTGGCCCTCGTCGCCCCCTTGGCGTTCATCGCGACCCTGGCGGGCTGCGACGACGCGGGACGGCGCAACTGGGGCCAGGAAGCGCCGGCCGCCCAGCCGGCCCGCGACCCGGAAGCGGCTTATCTCGCCCCGCCCAGGGTGGTGACCGCGGCGGTCGAGGCCGGCGGCGTCGCCGTTTCTGGATCCGCGGCGCCCGGCGCCTCCGTGCGACTGGGCTCGCCGACCGGCCAGGCCGTCAGCACCGAGGCCGACGCCGGCGGTCTGTGGCGGGCGATCCTGCCCGGCGCGGCCGAGCCCCGCCTCTTTGGCCTGTCGATGACCCGCGAGGGCCGCACCGTCCAGGCCGAAGGCTATCTCTTCGTCGCTCCGGAGGGCGCGGTCGCCTTGCTGCGGGCCGGGGGCGGCACCGAGCCGCTGTCGGGGCCGTCCGATTCGCCGCGTATCCTGGCCATCGACTTCGATCGCGAGGGCGGGGCGGTGATTTCCGGCGTCGGCCGGCCCGGCGCCGGCTTCGGCGTCCGTGTCGATCGCACCACCCAGGCCGAGGGCAAGGTCGACGCCCAAGGGCGCTTCAGCCTATCCCTGACCTCGCCCCTCAGGGCCGGCGAGCATACCGTGCAGGTGGCCGGCGAGGGCGGCGAGAACCTCGTCCGCCTGGTGGTTTCCCCGCCCGCGCCGCTGACCGGCGGTCCCTTGCACGCCGAGCGCTTCGAAAGCGGCTGGCGCGCCGACTGGATGACGCCCGGCGGAGGGGTCCAGACCACCATGCTGTTCACGCCGGGAACCGGCTCGTGAGGGGCTTTTCTTCGGCCGGTCGCGATCAGGCCCGCACGGCGCCGGAAGCCTCACGCCCGGTCTCCGGCTGGGAGGCGCTGGCGGAACTCCTGCGTCTCGTCCTGCGCTCGAAGGCGCCAGGCCTGACCTGGCGGCTGACGGCGGCCCTGGTCCTGACCTTCGCCGGCAAGGCGCTGGGCGTGGCCGCGCCGCTGCTGCTGGGCGCGGCGGTCAACCGGCTGACGGCCGGGCAGGGCGCGGCGACCCAGGTGACCCTGTCGTTCGGCGCCCTGGCGCTGGGCTGGGCCGGCGTTCGCTTCATCGCCGCCGCCGCGCCGCAGGCCCGGGATGCGGTGTTCACGCCCGTCGCCCAGGCGGCCCAGAACCGCGCGGCGACCGAGACCTTCGCCCACGCCCTGTCGCTGTCGATCGACTTCCACCAGACCAAGCGGACCGGCGCCCTGTCGCGGACCATCGACCGCGGCGCGCGGGCCATGGATTTCCTGATCCGGGGCCTGGTCTTCAACATCGCCCCGACCCTGGTCGAGCTGGTGCTGGCCGCCGCCGTGCTGGCGCGGGCCTATGACTGGCGGTTCGCGGCGACGGCGATCGTCACCGTCGTGATCTACGGGGTCCTGACCTTCTCGATCTCCAACTGGCGGATCGGCCATCGCCGCGTGCTCAACGAAGCCGACGCCGAAGCCGCCAGCCGGGCCGTAGACGCCTTGCTGAACTATGAGACCGTCAAGACCTTCGGGGCCGAAGAGCGCGCCGTCGGCGGTTACGAGCGAGCGCTGGCCACCTATGGCGCGGCCCAGATCAAGGCGACCAACTCGCTGTCGCTGCTCAACGTGGTCCAGTCGCTGATCATGAGCCTGGGTCTGGCGGTGATGGCCGTGCTGGCCGGCTCGGAAGCCGCCGCAGGCCGCATCGGCCCGGGCGACATCACCGCCGTCGTGCTGATCCTGGTCAATCTGTACCAGCCGCTGAACTTCCTCGGCTTCGCCTACCGCGAGATCCGCCAGTCGTTCATCGACATGGAGTCGATGATGGACCTGCGCCGCCAGGGCGCCGATGTCGCCGACGCGCCCGACGCCATCGACCTGCCGCCGACGGGCGACCGTCGTGGCGGGGCCGTGGCTTTCGAGGGCGTTTCGTTCCGCCACGGGGCGCGATCGGACGGCCTGACGGACGTGAACTTCGTCGCCCAGCCGGGCCAGACGGTGGCCATCGTCGGCCCGTCCGGCGCCGGCAAGACGACGCTGGTGCGCCTGGCCCTGCGGATGATCGACCCGCAAGCCGGCCGAGTGACCTTGGACGGCCATGACCTGAAGGCTCTGAAGCAAGCCTCGCTGCGGCGGGCCGTGGCGCTGGTGCCGCAGGACGTGGCGCTGTTCAACGACACGATCGCGGCCAACATCGCCTTCGGGCGTCCCGACGCGACCGAGGAAGAGGTCTGGGGCGCGGCCCGGTCGGCGGAACTCGGCGACTTCATCGGCAATCTGCCGGAAGGCATGGCCACCAAGGTCGGCGAACGAGGCCTGAAGCTTTCGGGCGGCGAGCGCCAGCGGGTGGGCATCGCCCGGGCCCTGCTGGCCGATCCGCGCGTGCTGATCCTCGACGAAGCGACCAGCGCGCTGGACAGCCGCACCGAGGCCGCGATCCAGGCGACGCTGCGCAAGGCGCGGGAAGGGCGCACGACCCTGGTCGTGGCCCACCGGCTGTCGACCATCGCGGACGCCGACGAGATCATCGTCCTGCGCCGGGGCAAGGTGGTCGAGCGCGGCCCGCACGCCGACCTGCTGGCGGCCGAGGGGGAATACGCGGCCCTGTGGCGTCGCCAGACGCGCGGCAAGGTCGCGGCCGAGTAGCTGATCCGCTATATCGACGCTTCGCAACACCAGGAGGCCCCCTTGCGCTATCTGCACACCATGGTCCGCGTGAAGGATCTCGACGCCTCTCTGCGGTTCTACTGCGAGGGCCTGGGCCTCCAGGAAATGTACCGGATGGAGAACGAGAAGGGCCGGTTCACCCTGGTCTTCCTCGCCGCGCCCGAGGACGTGGAGTTGGCCAAGGAGCGCAAGGCGCCGCTGGTCGAGCTGACCTTCAACTGGGACACCGAAGACTATCAGGGCGGCCGCAACTTCGGTCACCTGGCCTACCGGGTCGACGACATCTACGAGACCTGCCAGCGCCTGGCCGACATGGGCGTGGTCATCAACCGCCCGCCGCGCGACGGCCACATGGCCTTCGTCCGCTCGCCCGACGGCATCTCGGTGGAGCTGCTGCAGGACGGCAGCCTGCCGCCGGCCGAGCCCTGGGCCTCGATGCCCAACACCGGCGCCTGGTAGAAACGCAGAAAGGCCCGCCAGATCGGCGGGCCTTTTTCGTTGTGGTCAGCCCCGCGTCCCGAACCGGCTGGCGCGGGCGGCGGTGGAGCGCAGGTCCGAGAAGCTGGCGGCGACCAGCGGGTAGTCGTCGGGCAGGCCCCACTTGGCGCGATACTCCTGCTCGGTCAGGCCCAGGCTGTTGAGGTGGCGCTTGAGCGAGCGGTAGCGGCGGCCGTTCTCGAAGCTGATGATGGCGTCGTCGCTGACGCTGGCGGCGATCTCGTCGGGGCTGGGCCGTTCGACCGGCGCGGCCGGCGTCGAGAACACCGCCTCCAGCGCCGCATAGGTGCGGGCGGCCAGGTCTGGCAGGTCGTCGGTGGAGACGAGATTGTTGTTCAGATAGGCGCAAAGCACCTGGGCCGTCACGTCGGCGGCGCGTTCCTGGGCCTTGTTCATCGGGGATCTCTAGGGTCTCGCATCGAAAAGAACCCCGGAGACGGCGAGCGGCCGTCCCCGGGGGCGGGGCAGGGTCAGTGGGCGCCGGCGGGTCGCAGGCGGGCGCCGAACACGCAGGCGGGCGGCAGTTCGACCTTCGATCCCGTGCGCTCCTTGCTCTTGACCCACTCGCTGAGCACCTCGGTGGCGGTGTGGTCGAGAACGGTCAGGGCGCTGGTGTCGAGGCGGACGACGCCGCCGTCCGGGGCCGCGTCCAGGGCCTTGGTGATCTTCGGCAACTGCACGAAGGTCGCCGCGCCCTTGAGGCGGATTTCCTGCTCCTGTTCGCCGACGTCGCGTTGGTCGATGCGCAGGCGCATCTTCTTCAGGTTCGGCAGCAGCTCGACGATGGTCAGGGCCAGGCCGACCAGGACGCCGGTGAGCAGATCGGTGGCGACGACCATGATGAAGGTCGCGGCCCAGATCAGCGCCGGCAGCAGACCGTAGCGGGCGAACAGGTGACGCACGTGGTCGAGGCTGACCAGCTTCCAGCCGGTGACCACCAGCACGCCGGCGAGAGCGGCGCTGGGCACCTGGCGCAGGACGAAGGGCAGCAGGGCCACGAAGGCCAGGATCCAGACGCCGTGCATGATCGCCGACAGGCGGGTGGCCGCGCCGGCCTGGACGTTGGCCGAGCTGCGCACGATCACGCCGGTCATCGGCAGGGCGCCGACCGCGCCGCACATCATGTTGCCGACGCCTTGGGCGAACAGCTCCTTGTTGTACTTGGTGCGGGGACCATCGTGCATGCGGTCGACGGCGGCCGCCGACAGCAGGGTCTCGGCCGAGGCGATGAAGGCCACCGCCACGGCGGTCAGCACGATCATCGGATCCAGCAGCTTGGCGAAATCGGCCGCGCCGGGGATCGCGATGGCCGCGCCGATCGATTCCGGCACGGCGATCTTCTGGACGTCGAGGCCGAAGCCCATGGCCACGAAGGTGCCGGCCAGAACGCCCAGCAGGGCGCCGGGAACCAGCTTCAGCTTGGCGGGGCGGACCTTTTCCCAGAGCAGGATCGAGCCGATGGTGACGACACCGACCAGCAGGGCCGCTTCCGCGCCGCCGAAGGTCGAGGCCGACAGGCCGCCCAGGGCCGCCGGGATGGCCATCAGGTTGTCGAGCCCGTTGGCTTTCGGCTTGTCGCCGAACAGCACGTGCAGCTGGCCCGCGACGATCAGCACGCCGATGCCGGCCAGCATGCCGTGGACGACGGCCGGCGAGATGGCGCGGAACCACTGGCCCATCTTCAGCGCGCCGGCGATCAGCTGGACGAGGCCGGCCAACACCAGGATCGGCCCGAGGGTCGACAGGCCGTGCTTGGCCACGATCTCGAAGACGATGACGGCCAGGCCCGCGGCCGGGCCGCTGACCTGCAGGGGCGAGCCGGCCAGGGCGCCGACGATGATGCCGCCGATGATACCGGTGATCAGGCCACGCTCGGCCGGCACGCCGGAGGCGACGGCGATGCCCATGCACAGCGGCATGGCGACGAGGAAGACGACGATCGAGGCGGTCAGGTCACGCGACAGGAACGCCGTCAGACCAGCCTTGCCGTTGGGGGAGGAAACGGCGGAGCGGGTCATTCGGCGGCGATGCCCAGGTGGTCGGCGGCGACCATGCGGCGGCTGGGGCGCTGGGCGACGGGGAGGGGCGCGCCTTCGAAGACCTGCTCGAACTGGCCGGTGTCGCCGTTATAGGCCTGGATGTGGCCGGTCTCGATCTCGAAGAACCAGCCGTGCAGGGTCAGCTCGCCCTTGGCGATGGCGGAAGCCACCGAAGGATGGGTGCGCAGGTGGTTGATCTGGACGACGACGTTCTCCAGCGACAGGGCGCGGGTGCGGCCGTGGTCGTCGAGGCCGTGATAGGCGTTGCAGACCACGCTGTGGGCGGCGTGGGCGTGGCGCAGCCAGGCGGCGACGTTGGGCATCTTTTCCAGGGCTTCCGGATGCGAGAAGGCCTTCATGGCCCCGCAGTCGGAGTGGCCGCAGACGACGATGTCGCGCACGCCCAGCGCCACGACGGCGTATTCGACGGCCGAGGAGACCCCGCCGTTGGCCTGGCTGAACGGCGGCACGATGTTGCCGGCGTTGCGGCAGACGAAGAGATCGCCGGGCGCGGCCTGGGTGATCAGCTCGGGCACGACGCGGCTGTCGGCGCAGGAGATCATCAGGGCCTTGGGGCTCTGGCCGTGGCTGGCCAGGCGCTCGTAGAGGGCGCTCTGGGCGGGAAAGACCTGGCCGCGGAAGAGGGCGGCGCGTTCGAGAAACTGTTCCAAGGGAACCTCCGTGCGATGGCCGCGACGTCCGGGGAAAGGGGGAAACGAACGTCGCGGCGCGGCGCGGCTGGACCGCCACGCTAGGCAGGAAGTTGGGGGGCGGCCTTTGCTGCGATGCAGCGGGTTTGTGTCAAAGGGTGTCTGGAGTCCTTCTCCCCTTGTGGGAGAAGGTGGCGGTCGAAGGCCGACGGATGAGGGGTCTCTCAGATGGGAGACGCTCCGCCCGGCCTGACCGCTGCACGCGCTTTCAGTTCTGAGAGACCCCTCACCCGCCCCTGCTCCGCAGGCCACCCTCTCTCGCAAGGGGAGAGGGACATGGGTTGGCGATCTCCCGCGCGAAGGCGCGTTAGGTGTGGGGAGGCGCGGAGCGGCCGGGCGGAGCCCGGAGACCGTGATGTGTTTTAGCGTTTCGGCTTCGTCAGACCGCTCCGCCGCATCATTTGTCTCGGAGGGGCCAGAGGCGCGGGTGTTGTTTCAACCCAAGGGCCAGCCTTTCCCCCGGACGGGCAGGATCAACAGCCCCGCGGTGATCCGGCGGCGGCCTCGGCTGATCCTGTTAGGTCGGTTTAGCGATCCCGACCCTGTCGACCCGCTTGTCTCGTCACGGAACGGCTTGGCGGCCCAATCACGCCTTCTGAGCGATCCTGCAAACCCGCCCTTCCCATGACGCCCCAAGCGGCCCCGCTCGATGCGATCCACAGCCGCTAACTCGGGCCGGTACCAAGAGCCCTCCCCGTGGCTGGGATGGGGATGATTATGGGGGTGGTTTGGGCAGGTGGGGGTAAGTTGGGATTATAAAGTTATATGGTGTTGAATTTGTTGAACTCTTTTCCGATTACGCCGTGCGAGTGAAGTGCGTATCGCCCGATCTTTCTCCCCTTGCGGGAGAAGGTGGCGGCCGAAGGCCGACGGATGAGGGGTCTCTCAGATGGGAGACGCTCCGCCCGGCCTGACCGCTGCGCGCGGCTTTGAGGTCTGAGAGACCCCTCACCCGACCCTGCTCCGCAGGGCCACACTCTCCCGCAAGGGGAGAGGGATCACAGGGCCGGCAGCCTGACCTCGGCTCGCAACCCGCCCTCGGGGCGGTTCCTGAGCACCAGTTCGCCGCCTTCGCGCCTCAGGATCTGCTGGACGATGGTGAGCCCGAGGCCCAGACCGGCCGTGTTGCGGGCGCGGGCGCTGTCGAGGCGGTGGAAGGGTTCGAGGACGTGAGCGAGCTCTTCCTCGGGGATGCCGGGACCGCTGTCCTCGACCGCCAGGATCACCAGCCGACCGTCGCGGACGAGACTCAGCCGGGCCTCGCCGCCGTAGTGCAGGGCGTTCTCGACCAGGTTGCTGACGGCGCGCTTCAGCGACAGCGGGCGGGCGTGGACCGGCAGGTGCTCGGGGCCGTCGTATCTCGCCTCGCGCTCGGCGTCGGTGGCGTCGTCGACCAGGGTCATGGCGATGGCGGCGATGTCGGTGCGGCGCGGCGGTTCGGGGTCCTCCTGGCCGCCCAGATAGGCCAGCAGCGAGTCGAGCATGGCCGTCATCTCGTTGACGTCGGCCTCCAGGGCCTCGCGGGCGGCGACGTCCTGGACGAAGCCGGCGCGCAGGCTGAGGCGGGCCAGCGGCGTGCGCAGGTCGTGCCCCACGGCGGCCAGGGCCTCGGTGCGGGTCTGCAGCAGGCCGGCGATGCGGTCCTGCATGGCGTTGAAGGCCTTGGCCACCAGTTTCAGGTCGCCGGCCCCGGTCTCGGCCACGCGCATGCGCTCGCCCTGGCCGACCTTGTCGGCGGCCTCGGCCAGGGCGCGCAGGGGCCGGCTGAGGTTGCGCAGCACCAGGGCGGCGGCGGCGATGACGCCCAGGCCGAGAATGAAGGCAGAGCCGAAGCTGCTGAGCACTACGGCCCAGGGCGCGGCGCGGATCTTGGTCTTCATCCAGACCCACGAGCCGTCGCGCATCTTCAGCGCCACCTTAAGGTGGGTGTCGCGGGGCAGGGCGTGGTCGGTCTCGGTGTTCATCCGCAGCTCGCGCCGCACGAGGCTGGGCTCGGCGTCGCGGAACTGGTCCTTCAGTTTGCGCTCGGCGGCGCGTTCGCGATCGACCAGGGTCGGCAGGGCGGTCCAGCCGATCTCGTTGGGGCGCGCCGACAGGCCAGCGGCGCGGGCGGCGCGCTCATGCTCGGGACGGGTCTCGAGGATGGCTTCGGCGGTGACCAGCTGCTCGGCGGCGCGCCGCACCTGGTTGTCGCGATTGGGATAGAGGCGGCTGTTCTCGAACAGGATCGAGCTGCCGACGAATTCCAGGGCCACGGCCAGCATCAGGACCAGGGTGACCTGGCCGACCAGACGCTGCGGCCACAGCCGCAAAGGCTTCATCGGCGCTCCACCGCCGCGGTGAAGATGTAGCCGACGCCGCGCACGGTGCGCAGCAGGGCCTCGGCCTGGCCGCTGACGGCCAGTTTCCGACGAAGACGGCTGACCAGCACGTCGATGCTGCGGTCAGAGGCGTCGGAAATGCGGGCGCGCGACATCTCCAGCAGGCGCTCACGGCCGATCACCCGCTGGGGCGACGACAGGAAGGCCAGCAGCAGGTCGAACTCCGCCCCCGACAAATCAACGAAGGCGCCGTCGGGCGACAAGAGCTCGCGGCGGCCGGGATCCAGCTGCCAGCCGGCGAAGACCATCTGCTGGTGGCCACGCGGCTGGCTGGACTGGGTGGCGCCCTGGGCGCGGCGCAGGATGGCCCGGATGCGGGCGATCAGCTCCTTCTGGCTGAAGGGCTTGCCGATATAGTCGTCGGCGCCCAGCTCCAGGCCGATCAGGCGGTCGGTCTCGTCGTCGCGGGCGCTGAGCATGACGATCGGCACGTCGCTCTCGCGGCGCACGCTGCGGCACAGGTCAAAGCCGTTGCTGCCGGGCAGCATGACGTCGAGCAGGATGATGTCGACGCTGTTGGTCTCGAGAACCCGGGCCATCTCGGCCCCGTGGGCGGCGCTGAGCGGCTGGAAGCCTTCCTCGCGCAGCAGGCGCATCAAGAGGGTGCGCAGGGCCGGATCGTCCTCGACGATCAAGACGACCGGAGCGACGGGGGCGGCAGCGATCTCGCGCTGCAGGGCGATCATTCCGTGGCCTGAGGATTCCATGCGTCCGGGCTATCTAGGAACGACGGCGCCGTGAACAAGGTTGGAAACGGCAATTCCTCGCCAGTTTCCACCGGAGATCGGCCGGATTTCGTCGCTCGCTGAAAAGTAAGGCGCCCTCGCGCGCACTTCGGGGGAAGAGGAACTCGCGCGAGGGCAGGCCGCCGGGGCGGCCGTCTTTGGACCGCTGGCTTACGCCGCGCGGCAGGCTTCGGAGACAGCGGCCCGCACCGCGCCTTCGTGGGCGGCGGCGTCGGCGGCGCTGTTGAACACCACGTGGACCAGGCCTTGCTTGGCCTTGGCCGCGGCCACGCCCTGACGGCTGGCGACGAGGCCAGCGGCCGAGGAGGCGCAGGTTCCGGCGGTCTGGATCTTCACCGTGCGCTTGGCGAGGTTTTGCTTGGCGACGGCTTCGGTGTGGGTGAGGCCATGGCCGGCGGGGCCGGCGACGGCGGGAGAGGCGGCCAGGCACGCGGCCAGGCCGAGGAACGCAACGACTTTCATAGGACTTGGAAACTCCGGATACAGAACTCAGCCGCCAGCGGCGGGGTCGGCCTTCGCCTGAAGGGCGGGCAGGGTGGCGCGGTAGCCGTCGACGGCCTTCAGCAGGCCGGCGATCTCGGCCGGGGTGATGGCCGTGCGGTGCTCGTAGCCCTTGTCGGACTTGAACTTGAAGCCCCAGGCCGCGGGTTGGGCGGAGAGCTTGCGCAGCTCGGCCTCGCTGACGGTGAACGAGATCTCCTCGCGGCACAGCTCGGGCGCCTCGAACAGGAAGCACTGGCCGGCGTTGTCGCGGATCTTGGTCACCTGGGCCTGCACCGGGAAGGCGCTGGTCTGGTAGGCCACGGCGCCTTCGCCATAGCCGCGCATCGAGCCCTGGTAGGTCAGGGTCTGGCGCACCTCGAAGCGGGTGGAGCCCGTGCGCTTGTCGACGACGGCGCGCAGGTGGTTGTCGTTGGAGGGCGAGCGGAACACGCCCTTGCCGGTCTGGAAGCCGCGCTCGGTGCTGACGACGGTCTCGATGTCGAGCGGATCATCCAGCACCTGGGCCTTGGCGTGGAAGTGCTCGACGCCGAGCGCCGTCTGCTTGGCCGGCAGTTTCACCGTTTCCGCGGCTGCGGCGCCGGCGATCGCGAAGCCGCTGATCACGGTGAGCGCCAGCAGGCGATGACGGGTCTTGTTCATGGTCTTCTCCCGAACGGCGCCGATCGATCCCTCGTTCGACCAGCGCCTCTGAACATGTGTCAGAGTGCAGAGAGCGCCTTTCGGCTTTGCATCGCGTTCGTGACAAAGCGTGTCGGAAGGGGCGCTTCGGGAAGACGGCGTTATGCGGCCGAGCCCAGATAGCCCAGGCCCGTGGCCCGGTGGATGGCCTGGGCGCGGCCGGCCACACGCAGCTTCAGGGCCGCGTTCTGGACGTGAAAGCGCACCGTGGGTCCGGAGATGCCGATGATCTGGCCGATGTCGGCGTCGGTCTTGCCGGCCGCGGCCCACTTCAGGCACTGGATCTCGCGCTTGGTCAGCCGGGCCAGGGGCGCGTCGTCGCCGACGCCGTCGCGATAGGCCGACACCAGGCGCAGGGCCGCCCCGTGCAGCTGGTCGGCGCGGGCCTCGTAGAGGGCCGGCAGGTCGGGAACGGCCTTGTCCGAGGCCCAGACCACGGCCCCGATCACCCCGCCGGTCAGGTAGGCGGGCGCGATGATGGCGGCGGCGACGCCGAAATCTTCCGCCGCCTCGCGCACGGCGATGGCTTCGAGCCGGGGCAGGGGGCGCCAGCTGGAGAAGCGGCCTTCATGATAGAAGAACGGGTCGGCGGCGTAGCGGGCGGCCAGGATGAACGGGGCCCGCAGAGCGAAGGAGCGGTCGCGCCAGTAGCGCAGGCCCGCGTCCAGCCACTCGAAGGTGGTCTCGGCCAGCGGCAGGCCGTCCGGGCCGAGCATCGGCTCGGGGCTTGAGATGTCGGCGCTGGCGGCGATGTAGGGCAGGCCGATCTCGGCCCCGAGATCGCGGACGCGCACCGCCAGGTCCAGGACCCGCGCCAGGCGTTCGTCGCTTCCCCCCAAGGACTGGGCCGTGGTCGCCGTCATGCGGGCGTTCTTTCCCTATCGGTTCCGATAGCTTGCGCACCCGGGCCAGGCTTTCGCAAGTTTCCCCGAGGGCGTGGGATGGGAGTGAGCGCGTGGATCTGGAACTGTCGGCCGAGGACCTGGCCTTCCGCGACGCGGTGCGCGCCTTCATCGACGCCAACCTGACGCCGCAGCTGCGCGAGGCCGGGCGGCGGATGACCAGCGTGTTCTGCGACAAGGCCCACAGCCTGGCCTGGCAACGGATCCTCCACGCCCAGGGCTGGGCCGCGCCGACCTGGCCGGTCGAGTACGGCGGGCCGGGCTGGAGCGAGATCCAGCGCCACGTCTTCTTCGCCGAATGCGCGCGGGCCGGGGCGCCGGGCCTGGCGCCGATGGGGCTGCGGATGGTGGCGCCGGCGATCATGCGGTTCGGCAGCCCCGAGCAGAAGGCCCGCTACCTGCCGCGCATCCTGTCGGGCGAGGACTACTGGTGCCAGGGCTATTCGGAGCCGGGGGCGGGGTCGGATCTCGCCTCGCTGCAGATGAAGGCCGTGGCCGACGGCGACGACTATGTGCTGAACGGCTCGAAGATCTGGACCACCCACGCCCACTGGGCCACGCACATGTTCTGCCTCGTGCGCACCAGCACCGAGGGCAAGCCTCAGGCGGGCATCACCTTCCTGCTGGTCGAGATGGACCGGCCGGGGATCCGCGTCGATCCGATCGTCACCATGGCCGGCGAGCACGAGGTCAACCAGGTGTTCTTCGACGATGTCCGCACGCCCAGGGCCGACCGGCTGGGCGAGGAGAACCAGGGCTGGACGGTGGCCAAGCACCTGCTGGAGTTCGAGCGCGGCGGGGGCTACGCGGCCGGGCTGGAAGCGGGGCTGGAGCGGCTGGCCGGACAGGTCGAGCCGGAGGACCGCGATCAGCGACGGCGGCTGGCCGAGGCGCAGATCGCGGCGCTGGCCATCGACGTCACCGAGCGGCGGGTGCTGAGCGCCATCGCCGGCGGAACCAATCCCGGACCGGCCTCGTCGATCCTCAAGGCGCAGGGTTCGGAGGCCTTGCAGCGGCAGGACGAACTGGCGCTGGACGCCCTGGGCGGCTACGCGGCCGTGCACCAGCCGAAGGCGCGCGAGGCGGGCTCGAACGAGGCCTTCGTGGGACCCGAGACGGGGCTTACGACCACGGCCCGCTATCTGAACAACCGCGCCGCCTCGATCTATGGCGGCTCCAACGAGATCCAGCGCGACATCATCGCCCGGCTGGTGCTGGGGCTATGACCCTATCAGTTCCGATAGCTTGTTAGAGCCTCCCCGCCACCGCACGCTCCGATAGAGCCAGCGTCCAATGAAGGCGCGGCCGGAGGGAGGTTTCGCATGCGAGGACTTCGTGTCGCGCTGACGCTAGGGGTGTCCGCGGTGGCTCTGACGATGGCGGCGCCGGTCTGGGCGCAAGCCCCGGCGGCCAAGCCCGCCCAGGACGACAAGAGCAGCTACGCCATCGAGGCGGTCGTCGTGACGGCCCAGCGCCGCGAGGAGGCGGCCAACGACATCGGCATGCCGATCCAGGCCTTCAGCGGCGACGCCCTGAAGCAGCTGCGGGTGACCGACCCCAAGGACCTGTCGACCGTCGCGCCCAGCTTCACGGTGAGCCAGAGCTACCAGGGCGTGCCGACCTATACGCTGCGCGGCATCGGCTTCAACACCATCAACCTGTCGGCCACCTCGACCGTCGGCACCTATGTCGACGAGGTCGCCTACGCCTATCCGTTCATGAACACCGGCCCGATGTTCGACCTGGAGCGGGTGGAGGTGCTGAAAGGCCCGCAAGGCACGCTCTATGGCCGCAACACCACGGCGGGCCTGGTCGACTTCGTGACCAACAAGCCGACCGACCAGTTCGAGGCCGGGCTGACGGCCGAGGCCGGCAACTACAAGACCCGCAATTTCGAGGGCTATTTCAGCGGCCCCTTAGGCGACAAGGTGCAGGCTCGCGTCGCCTTCCGCGCCGAGCACAGCGGCGAGGGCTGGCAGAAGAGCAATTCGCGCGACGAGCGCCTGGGCGAGGTGCATCGCCAGGGCTGGCGGCTGTCGCTGGCCGCCCAGCCCAGCGAGAAGGTGGACCTCGATTTCTCCTATGCCGGCTGGCGCAATCGGTCGGACACGGTGGCCGCCCAGGCCATCGGCTTCACCCCGGCCACGGCCGCCAGCCCGTTCAACGCGGCGGGCCTGGTCACCTATGTCGCCAACAACAAGCCGACCAAGTCGACCCAGGCCGACTGGGCGCCGTTGTCGGTGCGCGGAACCGACGTGGGCACGGGCCTGGGGATCAGCGATCCCGCCGAGGAAGACGACCGCTTCGACGCGGCCAAGCTGCGCTTTTCCTGGCACCTGTCGGACGACGTCAGCCTGATCTCGCTGACCAGCTACAACAAGCTCAAGCGCGACGCCGTCTTCGACTGGAGCGGCGCGCCTTACGAGATCCTGGTGCAGAAGGCGCATGGCGACATCGAGTCCACGGCCGAGGAACTGCGGCTGGAGGGGCGCACGGAGAAGGGCTCGTGGCTGGTCGGCGTCTATGTGGCGCATGACGAGATCCTCGACATGAACCGCACGATCCTGGGCCAGAACGCCAATGTCGGCCTGATCCGCTTCTATGGCGCGACCCTTCTGGCGACGCCGTTCAACAGCGGCGGCTACACCGCCTTGCAGATGAGCCAGGCGTTCCGCACCTACGAGGACGTCGGCAATATCGAGACCGACACCGCCAGCCTCTTCGCCAACGCCGACCGGCAGCTGACCGACAGGCTGAAGCTTACCGTCGGCCTGCGCTACAGCCAGGACAAACAGGACTATGTGGGCTGCTCGCGCGACTTCAACGGCAACATGCTGCCCAACGTCAATGTCGTGAACCGGGCGCTGTTCTTCGGGGTCTACGGCCTGGTGGCGCCGATCACGCAGGGGTCGTGCAACACCTTCGATCCGGCGACGGCCAGCTTCGGCTTCGTGAAGTCGACCCTGGACGAGGACAACTTCGCCTGGCGCGTGGCGCTGGACTGGCAGGCCTCGGATGACGTGCTGGTGTTCGGCTCGATCTCGCGCGGGGCCAAGGCCGGGGCGACCCCGATCAACGCCGCCAACATCTCGACCCAGAACGCCCCGGCGCGGCAGGAACTGCTGACCGCCTACGAACTGGGCGTGAAGGCCGCCCTGTTCGACCGCCGGGTGCAGGCCAATCTGGGCGTCTTCTACTACGACTACACCGACAAGCAGCTCAGCGTGTATTTCGCCGACCCGATCTATACGGCCCTGTCGCGCCTGGCCAACGTGCCGGAAGGCGAGGCCAGGGGCCTGGACGGCGACATCACCTGGCGCGCCACGCGGTCTTTGACTTTCCTCGCCTCGGCGACCTGGCTGCACACCGAAGTGAAGGGCTACACCGGCATCAACGCCGCCGGTCAGGCCCAGAACTTCGATGGGCGGCCCTTTCTATACAGCCCGAAGTTCCAGGGCGGCCTGACGGCCCTGTTCGACCACGACCTCAGCAATGGCCTGAAGCTGCAGGCGGCGCTGAATGGGCGCTGGCAGGACAAGTCGAGCGCAGACCTGGAGGGCAATCCGCTGTTCGCCATCGACAGCTATGGCCTGCTGAACGCCAGCCTGGGCCTCTCTTCACCGGAAGCCGGCTGGGAGGTCTCGCTGTGGGGCCGCAACCTGACCGACGAGTACTACTGGACCGCCGTCAGCAGCAACGCCAACACCGTGGTCCGCTTCCCCGGCAAGGCCCGCACCTGGGGCGCGGCGCTGAGCTGGAAGTTCTAGAGCGCCCAGGGGCGGCGCGGAGCCGATCCGCGTCGCCGCCTCGCCGTCGCCCAGCGGCCAGCGACGGATCATCGCGCCTGGAATTGATATGGCTCTGGGGCTGGCGTTCTCGCGCGACCCGAGCTAGCAGACCGCCCCATGATCCGCCTCGACAACATCTCCAAGCAGAACGGCCACCAGATCCTGTTCATCGAAGCCTCGATGGGGATCCAGAAGGGTGAAAAGGTCGGCCTCGTCGGCCCCAACGGCGCCGGCAAGACGACGCTGTTCCGCATGATCACCGGCCAGGAGCAGCCCGACGACGGGCTGGTCGCGATCGATCCGGGCATGAAGATCGGCTATTTCAGCCAGGACGTCGGCGAGATGTCGGGCCAGAGCGCGGTCGCCGCGGTGATGGACGGCGTCGGCCCCGTCAGCGCGCTGGCCGCCGAAATGGCCACGCTCGAGGCGGCCATGGTCGATCCGGACCAGGCCGACCAGCTGGACGCCGTCATGGAGCGCTACGGCGAGGTGCTGGAGCGCTTCCAGGAGCTGGACGGCTATGCGCTGGAGTCGCGGGCGCGCGAGGTGCTGGCGGGCCTGAGCTTCAGCCAGGAGCGCATGGACGGCGACGTCGGCATGCTGTCCGGCGGCTGGAAGATGCGCGTGGCGCTGGCCCGCATCCTGCTGATGCGGCCCGACGGCATGCTGCTGGACGAACCCTCCAACCACCTGGACCTGGAAAGCCTGATCTGGCTCGAAGCGTTCTTGAAGAACTACGATGGCGCGCTGCTGATGACCTCGCACGACCGCGCCTTCATGAACCGCATCATCGGCAAGGTGGTCGAGATCGACGGGGGCCAGCTGATCACCTATTCGGGCGATCTGGACTTCTACGACCAGCAGCGCGCGCTGGGCGAGGCGCAGCGTCAGGCGCAGTACGAGCGCCAGCAGGCCATGCTGGCCAAGGAAATCAAGTTCATCGAGAAGTTCAAGGCGCGCGCCTCGCACGCCGCCCAGGTGCAGAGCCGGGTCAAGAAGCTCGACAAGATCGAACGCGTCGAGGCCCCGCGCCGCCGCCAGGCGGTGCAGTTCGAGTTCCAGAGCCCGCCGCGCTCGGGCGAGGACGTGATCAGCCTGCGCAACGTCCACAAGGGCTATGGCGACAAGCCGATCTACGCCGACCTGGATTTCCTGGTGCGCCGCAAGGAGCGCTGGTGCGTGCTGGGCGCCAACGGGGCCGGCAAGTCGACCCTGCTGAAGCTGGTGGCCGGCGACGCCAAGCCCGACCAGGGCGCGGTCAACATCGGCGCCAGCGTCAAGATGGGCTATTTCGCCCAGCACTCCATGGACCTGCTGGACGGCGAAGAGACGATCTTCGAGTCCCTGGAGCGTTCGTTCCCGCAGGCCGGGCAGGGCGCTCTGCGCACCCTGGCGGGGTGCTTCGGCTTCTCCGGCGACGACGTCGAAAAGCCCTGCCGCGTGCTGTCGGGCGGCGAGAAGGCGCGTCTGGTCATGGCCAAGATGCTGTTCGATCCGCCGAACCTGCTGGTGCTCGACGAGCCGACCAACCACCTCGACATGGCCACCAAGGAAATGCTGGTCGCGGCGCTCGCCGACTTCGAGGGCACCATGCTGTTCGTCTCGCACGACCGCCACTTCCTGGCGGCCCTGAGCAACCGCGTGCTGGAACTGACGCCCGAGGGCGTTCACCAGTACGGCGGCGGCTATACGGAATACGTCACCCGCACCGGCCAGGAAGCGCCGGGCCTGCACCCGGGCGGCTAAGCCCCCCTGACCGTCTAGCGCAAGGCGAGGGCGCGACGAGACCCTCGCCGAAGCGACGTCAGCTTCCCGTCGTCAGCTTCCCGTCGCGGGCTTGGTGATCAGGAAGCGCGGCAGCAGGCTGGCCACGACGCGGCGGGCCGCGTCGTCGGGCTGGTCGAGCATGTCGCGCAGGGGCGGGCCGATCAGGGCCTCGCCGAAAGCGCTGAGCGCGATGAACAGCACCGCCGCCCCCATGCCCTGACGGGCCTGGGCGTCCTGCACGCCCATCTTGTCGCTGATCGCGTCGACTAGGTTCTGCACGGCGGCCCGCACGGGCTCCAGGTGCGAGAGGTCTCCGGACAGCGCTATCCAGGCGGCCAGACGGCCGGCGCCGCCGGTGGAAAAGGCGTCGAACACCGCATTGACTAGCTCCAGCGGCGCGCCTTCGTCGGTGCGCAGGCGGGCGACCGCCTCGTCGAGGGCCTGGGTCAGGTCGGCGACCATCGAGGCCATCAAAGCCGACTGCAATCCGGCCGCCGATCCGAAGTGGTGGATCAGGTTGGCGTGGGTCACCCCGATTTCGCCGGCGACCGCCGACAGCGTCACCGCGTCGGGTCCGCCCGACAGCAGCAGGGCGCGCGCCGAGGCCAGCGCTTCGCGGCGCGCCTCCTCGGGCAGGCGTCGACGACGACGCGTGGCGGTCTTTTCAATTGACATCGATGTAAATGACATTCATGTAGATAAGACGAAATTCTTAAGCCCGGACAAGGGGAACCGCAAGTGCAAGCTTCGCCGTCATCACCCGTGTTGCAGCCCGTCGCCGGGCACGAGCGGCTTCCATCCCAGACCGCGCCCCGTCGCGTGCAGCCCGTGCGGGCGGCTCGCGCCTTCGGCCGGCTGGTGGCCGACAAGGAAGACACCCGGCAGGTGTTCGAGATCATGAACGCCCTGGCGGGCCGTTCGATCGACTGGGGCTATCAACGCCTTCTGGAGACGCCGGAGGGCGGCCAGCAGGCCTACGCCCAGGTCGAGCTGTCGGACCGGCTGCAGGATCGCGACTGGCTGGCGGGCTTCGCGCCCGGGACGGTGGGCGCGGCCTATCTGGCCTTCATCGACGTGCGCAACCTCTCGGCCTACGGCCTGGCCGACGAGAGCCGCAAGGTCGCCGACAGCGAGATCGAGGCGGCTCATCCCCGCGCCTGGTACGCCCGCCGCATCCGCGACGTGCACGACATCTGGCACGTGCTGACCGGCTACCAGACGGATGCTCTGGGCGAGGCCTGCGTGGTGGCCTTCTCGCTGCCGCAGACGAAAAGCGCGGGTTTCGGCCTGATCGCCGCCGGCGGGGCGGTGCAGTTCATGCGGGCGCGCACCGGCTATCCCTGCGGGCGGGCCGTGCTGCAGGCCTGGCGCAACGGTCGCCGCGCGGCCTGGCTGCCGGGGCAGGACTACGAGGCCCTGATGGCCGAGCCGCTGGAAGCGGCGCGCCAGCGGCTGCGGATCCCGCGCCCGAGCGTCTACGAGCAGGTGCCGCCGACCGTGCGCAACGCCTATCTGGGAGGCGCGGGATGAGGCGCGCGGCGACGGGGCTTCTCGTCGGGCTGGCTTTGCTGACGGCCGCGGCCTCGCCGGCCCTGGCCCAGGACGACGCTCTGGTCGGCCGCTGGCGCACCTCGGCCCGCGAAGGGGTGGTCGGCATCGAGCGCTGCGGCGCGGTGTTGTGCGGGCGGGTGCTGGACGCGGCGCCCCTGCGGAGCAATCCCGACCAGCGCGACATCCACAACAAGAAGCCGGCCCTGCGCACCCGGCGGGTGATGAACCTGCTGGTGCTGGAGAACTTCACCGGCGGCCCCAAGGCCTGGAAGGGCGGACCGCTCTACGACCCCGACACCGGGGACCGGGCGACGACCGGAACCCTGACCCTGATCGACGACGACACCCTGGCGGTGAAGGGCTGCATCGCGCCGCTGCTTTGCCGGACCCAGACCTGGAAACGCGCGCGCTGAGTATCGGGCGCGCGGGCTCAAAGAGTGCCCAGTAACGGGCGGCTGCGGCCGCCGCTTTTCATCCGATGACTTCGAGGAAGCCGGCGTCGAAAGGGACGTCGGACGGGGGATTGCGACCATGCTGATCTGGATCGGCGCGCTTGCGC
The DNA here is from genome assembly GCF_059415745.1 of Caulobacter sp. GW821-FHT10A10. Taxonomy (NCBI): domain Bacteria; kingdom Pseudomonadati; phylum Pseudomonadota; class Alphaproteobacteria; order Caulobacterales; family Caulobacteraceae; genus Caulobacter; species Caulobacter sp. GW821-FHT10A10. The sequence goes on from NZ_JBWKNV010000007.1 coordinate 98,437, forward strand.
CTGTGGTTTTCCTGCTGGCCTTCGTGCAGGCCAGAGCCCTGGCCTGGGGCGCGGCCCTGGCCGGCTGGATCGCGGCGGGATGGGCCCTGGGCTTGATCGGCGCGACTCCGGCCCTCGCAGCGGCGGCCGTTGTCGCGGTCTTCACCGTCCTGCTGGCCCTGCGGCCGCTGCGCGCCGCTGTGCTGTCGGCGCCCGCCATGAAGGCCTTCGGCGCGATCATGCCGAGGATGAGCCCCACCGAGCAGGCGGCCGTCGAGGCCGGCAACGTCTGGTGGGACGCCGAGCTGTTCGCCGGCCGGCCCGACTGGAAGAAGCTGCTGGCCACCCCGGCGCCAAAGCTGAGCCCCGAGGAGCAGCGCTTCGTCGACATCGAGACCGAGCACCTGTGCGACCTGTCGAACGACTGGGAGAGCACCGCCGTCTGGCAGGACCTGCCGCCGGCCGCCTGGGCCTTCGCCCGCGACAAGGGCTTCCTGGGGATGATCATCCCCAAGCAGTACGGGGGCCTCGGCTTCTCGGCCTACGCCCACAGCCAGGTGGTGCAGAAGCTGTCGACGCGCTGCTCGGCGGCGGCGGTCTCGGTGATGGTGCCCAACTCGCTGGGTCCGGCCGAGCTGCTGCTGCACTACGGCACACAGGCTCAGAAGGACCACTATCTGCCCAGGCTGGCGAGCGGCGACGAGATCCCGTGCTTTGCGCTCACCAATCCCTATGCCGGCTCGGACGCGGCCTCGATCACCGACACCGGCGTGATCTGCCGCGGGACCTGGCAAGGCCGCGAGACCCTGGGTTTCCGCATCAGCTGGCGCAAGCGCTACATCACCCTGGCCCCCATCGCGACGGTGATCGGCCTGGCCTTCCGCGCCGTCGATCCGGACGGGCTGCTGGGGCAGGGGCCTGAGCCCGGCATCACCTGCGTGCTGATCCCGCGCGAACATCCGGGGGTCAATATCGGCCGCCGGCACTGGCCGCTGAACGCGGTGTTCCAGAACGGCCCGATCACCGGCGACGACGTGTTCGTGCCGATGGAGATGGTGATCGGCGGCCAGGCCCAGGTCGGCCATGGCTGGCGGATGTTGATGGAGTGCCTGGCGGCCGGGCGGGCGATCTCGCTGCCGTCGTCCAACGTGGGCATGTCGAAGCTGGCCGCCGGCATGGTCGGCGCCTATGTGGCGATCCGCCGGCAGTTCAACATGCCGATCGGCGCCTTCGAGGGGGTGCAGGAGCCGCTGGCCCGGATGGCCGGCCACCTCTACGCCGCCGACAGCGTGCGACAGCTTGCGGCCGCGGCCTTGGACCAGGGCGAGAAGCCGTCGGTGGTCTCGGCCATCGCCAAGTACCACGTCACCGAGCGCGCCCGCATCGTCGTCAACGAAGCGATGGACGTGGTCGGCGGCAAGGGCGTGTGCATGGGCCCCGGCAACTTCCTGGCCCGCGCCTACCAGCAGATCCCCATCGCCATCACGGTCGAGGGGGCCAACATCATGACCCGCACCCTGATCATCTACGGCCAGGGCGCGATCCGCTGCCATCCTTACGTCCTGACCCTGATGCGGACCACGCAAGAGCGAGACCTGAAGGCCTTCGACGCGGCGCTGTTCGGCTATGTCGGCTTCCTGTTCAGGAACCTGGCGCGCTCGGCCGCCTTCGCCCTGACCGGCGGCGCGCTGATCCCGGCTCCGGCCGGCGCGGCGCCGCAGCTGGGCCGCTACTACCGCGCCGCGACCCGGTTCTCGACCCTGCTGGCCCTGGCCTCGGACCTGTCGATGGCCACGGTGGGCGGCGCCCTCAAGCGCAAGGGCGCGCTCACCGGACGTCTGGGGGACCTGCTGTCGCAACTCTTCATCTTGTCGAGCGTGCTCAAGCGCTTCGAGGACGAGGGCCGGCCGGCCGAAGACCTGCCGTTCGTCCACTGGGCGGCGCAGGACGCCCTGGCGCGGGCGGCGACCGCCTGGAAGGGGCTGACAGCCAATCACCCGAGCCGCGTCGTCGCCGGCCTGCTGGGCCTGGTCGGGGCGGGTCTGCCGGGCCTTACGCGTGGTCCGAACGATCGCGTCGCCGCAGAGGTCGCTGGGCTGATCCAGCGTCACGGACCGGCGCGCGACCGCCTGCTGGCCGGGTCGTGGACGCCGCGCATCGAGGTCGACCCGATCGCCGCCACGGCGGTGGCCTTCGATCTCCATCCGCAGGTCGAGGCCATCGAGCGTCGCTTGAAGCCCGCCATCACGGCCGGCACGATCGCCCGCGCGCCGCAGAACCTGACCCTGATGGACGCCTGGGCGGCCGAGGCGGAGGCCAAGGGCCTGATCGACGCCGCCGAGCGCGACCTGATCGGCCGCTTCGCCCACCTGGCCGATCAGGCGATCCAGGTCGATGACTTCCCGCAGGACTTCGGCCTGGGCGAGGGCCTGGCCCGCCGCAACGGGATCAAGGGCGCGGCCCGCGCCAAGAAGGAAGGGGTGGCCTGATGCCCGACCGCTATCTGGAATTCGCCAGCAGCGGCCTGGGCGGCTGGGTGGTCGAGGCTCTGGGCCTGCCCAAGCCGGCCCCGCTGCTGCGGCGAGGCGAGGGGGAGGCCCCGCCGACCTTGCCGCTGCTGCTAGGCCCGCCGACGGCGGACGGACGCATGGGGCCGGTGCTGGCGCGACTGGCGGTCGCCTCGGGCGTCGAGATTCACCACGCCTGGACGCCGGACGTGCGCTATGGCGGCTTGGTGTTCGACGCCTCGGCCTGCCTGGACGTCGCCGCGACGCAGGGGCTGTACCGCTTCTTCCACCAGGCGATCCGCTCGGTGGCCGAACATGGCCGCATCGTCGTGGTCGGGATTCCGCCCGAGACCGCCAAGACCGCCGAGGGCGAGGCGATCCAGCGCGGGCTGGAGGGCTTTGTGCGGTCGCTGGCCAAGGAGGCGCGGCGCAGCATCGCCGTGCAACTGCTCTACGTGACGCCCGGCCGCGAGGATCAGGCGCAGAGCACCCTGGCGTTCCTGCTGTCGCCGCGCTCGGCCTATGTGTCGGGCCAGGTGATCCGGGTGGGGGCGGCGGCCGTGGCGGCCGATCCCGCCGTCGGTCACGCTGGCCGCCAGGTGCTGGTCACGGGGGCCGCCCGAGGGATCGGCGAGGCGATCGTCCGGCTGTTCGTCGCCGAGGGCGCCAAGGTCACCGCGCTGGACGTGCCCGGCGCTCAGGACGACCTGCGAAGCCTGGCCGCCGAGCTGGGCGTCGATCCGCTGCCGCTGGACATCACTGCGCCGGAGGCGGCCGGGGTGCTGCTGAAGACGGCGCGAGCGCGCGGCGGCTTCGACGTGGTGGTGCACAACGCCGGCATCACCCGCGACCGCACCCTGGGCCGGATGGACGAACGCGAGTGGAACAGCGTCATGGCCGTCAATCTCGGCGCGCCCCTGACCCTGACCCGCGTGCTGCTGGAGGCGGGCGCGGTGCGCCGCAACGGCCGGGTCGTGGCGGTCTCGTCGCTGAGCGGCGTGGCTGGCAACATGGGCCAGACCAACTACGCGCTCTCCAAGGCCGGCTGGATCGGCGCGGTGGGCCGCATGGCGCGCGACGGGCTGGACCACGGGATCACCGTCAACGCGGTCGCGCCCGGCTTCATCGAGACCCGCATGACAGCCGCCATCCCGTTCGCGATCCGCGAGGCCGGCCGGCGGATGAACAGCATGGGGCAGGGCGGCAGTCCGGTCGACGTGGCCGAGACCATCGCCTGGCTGGCGCATCCCGCCAGCGGCGGCGTCAACGGCCAGGTGGTGCGCGTCTGCGGCCAGAGCCTGCTGGGGGCCTAGAACCATGTCCAACGCCGAACAGGTGTCGCCCCTGGGCATGGCCTGGGGCGCGGCCCGAGGCCTGCTGCGCGGCGGTACGGCCAGCGCCTTGCCGTCCGTCAACCTGAGCGCCGACGAGGTTTGGGTGCGCGCCGAGGCCGTCAGGGCCTATGCCGGGGTCTGCGGCTTCGCAGCCGAAGCGGGCGTGCCGCCGACCTTCGCCCACGTCCTGGCCTTCCCGTTGCAGATGCGGATCATGCTGGCGGCGGGCTTTCCGTTCCCGGTCATGGGCCTCGTGCACATCCACAATCGCATCCGCCAGCGCGCGCCCTTGCGGATCGGCGAGGCCCTGACGATCGGCGCCCGCACCGGCCGGCTGATGGCGCACGACAAGGGCCAGGCCTTCTCGCTGGAGACCTGGGCGCTGCGCGACGGGGCTACCGTGTGGGAGGGGACGAGCGTCTATCTGCGCCTGGGCAAGCCCGGCCATGGCGCGGTTGCGCCGACGCTCGACGGCGTCGAAGCGACTTCGCAGGTCGAGACCTGGCGGGTCCCCGCCGACATCGGCCGACGCTACGCAAAGGTGTCGGGCGACGCCAACCCGATCCACACCTCGCCCCTCGGCGCGCGGCTGTTCGGCTTTCCGCGACCCATCGCCCACGGCATGTGGGCCAAGGCCAGGGCCGTGGCGGCCCTGACCCGGGGCCAGGCGGTCGAGGCGATCGAGATCGAGACCGCCTTCCGCGCGCCCCTGCTGCTGCCTGGCGAGGGCCGCCTGTCTAGCGGCCCCGCCGGCGCCTTCGAGCTTACGGACGCCTCGGGCGGCCGAACCCATTTGCGCGGGCGCCTGATCAGCGCGCCCCAACCACAGGATTCTTCTCCATGCTGACCTTGCCCGCGCCCCGGCGCGTCGCCGTGATCGGCGGTCGCCGCATTCCGTTCGCGCGCTCCAACACCGCCTATGCCGAGGCCTCCAACCAGGACATGCTGACCGCCGCCCTCCAGGGCCTGGCCGACCGCTTCGACCTGCACGGCCTACGGCTGGGCGAAGTGGCGGCCGGCGCGGTGCTGAAGCACTCGCGCGACATCGCCCTGACCCGCGAGGCGCTGCTCTCCACCACCATCGGCCACGACACCCCGGCCTACGACGTGCAGCAGGCCTGCGGCACCGGCCTGGAGGCGGCGATCCTGGTGGCCAACAAGATCGCGCTGGGCCAGATCGACGTCGGCATAGCGGGCGGCGTCGACACCACCTCGGATGCGCCGATCGCGCTGAACGAAGACTTCCGCAAGGCGCTGCTGTCGGCCAATCGCCAGAAGACGACGGGCGCCAAGGTCAAGGCCCTGGCCGGGGCGGGCCTGACCGCGCCCTTCCGCCCCGAGCCGCCGCGCAACGCCGAGCCGCGCACCGGCCTCTCGATGGGCGAAAGCTGCGAGCTGATGGCCAAGCGGTGGGGCATCGCCCGCGAGGAGCAGGACACCCTAGCGATCCGCAGCCATCGCAAGATGGCGAAAGCGTATGATGACGGCCTGTTCGACGACCTCGTCACGCCGTTCCGGGGGCTGAAGCGCGACAACAATCTGCGGCCCGACATCGACCCGGCCAAGCTGGCGACGATGAAGCCGGTGTTCGACCGCGAGCACGGCACGCTGACGGCGGCCAATTCCACGCCCCTGACCGACGGCGCCTCGGTGGTGCTGCTGGCCAGCGAGGAGTGGGCGAGGGCGCGCGGCCTGCCGGTGCTGGCTTACCTCAGGGCCGGCGAGACGGCGGCGGTGGACTTCGTGGACGGCGAGGAGGGTCTGCTGATGGCCCCGGCCTACGCCGTGCCGCGCATGCTGGCCAAGCTGGGCCTCACCCTGCAGGACTTCGACTACTACGAGATCCACGAGGCCTTCGCCGCCCAGGTGCTGTGCACGCTGAAGGCCTGGGAGGACGACGACTACGCCCGCACGCGACTGGGCCTCGACCGTGCGCCCGGCGCCATCGATCGCGAGAAGCTGAACGTGCATGGTAGTTCCCTGGCGGCCGGTCACCCGTTCGCCGCCACCGGCGGCCGGATCCTGGCCCACCTGGCGGCCATGCTGGACCGCAAGGGATCGGGCCGGGGCCTGATCTCGATCTGCGCCGCCGGTGGCCAGGGCGTCGTGGCGGTGCTGGAGAAATGACCGGCGCGCCGATCATCGAGGGCGTCGACGGAGCCGACGCCGACCAGCTGTGGGCGCAGCGCTTCTGGACCCGGGCCTATCGTCCCGACGTGCCGGCCACGATCGACGACGAACTGGCCCTGTGGCGATCGGTCGGCCAGCTGTTCGAGCACGACGCCGCGCGTTTCGCGCAAAGGACAGGCTTCGTCAGCATGGGCTCAGGCGTGGACTATGGTCGCGCCCTGAAGGACGCGCGGGCCTTCGCCGCCTGGCTGCAATCGGCGGGCGTGCGTCAGGGCGAGCGGGTGGCGCTGATGATGCCCAACTGCCTGCAGTATCCGATCGCCCTGTTCGGCACGCTGATCGCCGGCGCCGTGGTCGTGAACGTCAACCCGCTCTACACGCCGCGCGAGCTGCGCCACCAGCTGGAGGACAGCGGCGCGGTCGCCATCGTGGTCATGGACATGTTCGCCCACACGCTGGAGCAGGCCATCGAGGGCACGGCGCTGCGCCAGGTGGTCGTAACCTCGATGGGCGACATGATGGGGCCGGCCAAGGGGACGGCGATCAACGTCCTGATGGGCCATGTCGAGAAGCTGGTCCCCAAGTGGCGGCTGCCCGGCGCCTTGCGCTGGCCGGCGATGATGCGGCGGGCGCGGCGGCTGAAGCTGGAGCCCGTCGAGGTACGGTCCGAGGATCTGGCCTTCCTGCAATATACCGGCGGCACGACGGGAGTGGCCAAGGGGGCCATGCTGACCCACCGCAACATCCTGGCCAATGTGCTGCAGGGCCGCGCCTGGATCATGACCCAGATCCCGCCCGACCAGGCGGTGGGCAACGTGACCATGCTGCCGCTCTACCATGTGTTCTCGCTGACCGCGAACCTGCTGATGTTCGTCGGGGTGGGCGGCCGCAACATCCTGATCGCCAATCCCCGCGACGCCAAACGGGTGGAGTGGGTGCTGCGCAAGGAGCGGTTCGCGGGGCTGGCGGGGCTGAACACCCTGTTCTCGAGCCTGCTGAAGAACGAGGCCTTTCGCGGTCGCGACTTCTCGGAACTGAGCCTGACCATCGCCGGCGGCATGGCCACCCAGCGGGCCGTCGCCGAGGAATGGGAACTGGTCACAGGCTGCCCGGTGATCGAGGGCTACGGCCTGACCGAGTGCTCGCCGATCGTCTGCGTGGGGTATGTGGATCTGGAGCGGCCAGAGACCATGGCCTTCGACGGCACAGTGGGCCTGCCGGTTCCTTCGACCGAGGTGCGCATGCGCCGCGAGGACGGCTCCTGGTGCGGCGTCGACGAGCCGGGCGAGCTGTGCGTGCGCGGGCCGCAGGTGATGAAGGGCTACTGGAACCATCCAGGCGAGACCGCGCGGGTGCTGTCGGCCGACGGCTGGCTCTCGACAGGCGACGTCGCCGTGATGCAGGCCGATGGCCGCGTGCGGCTGATGGACCGGCTGAAGGAGATGATCCTGGTCTCGGGCTTCAACGTCTATCCCAGCGAGATCGAGGACGTGATCGCCGCCCACCCCCTGGTCGACGAGGTCGCCGCGGTCGGGGTGCCCGACCCGGTGCAGGGCGAGCGGATCAAGGTGGTGGTCGTGCCGCGCTCGGCGGAACTGACGGCCGAGGCGGTGATCGCCCACTGCCGCGAGCGGCTGACGGGCTACAAGGTGCCGAGGATCGTCGAGTTCCGGAGCGAGCCGCTGCCGAAGACAGCGGTGGGCAAGGTACTGCGGCGGGAGCTGCGGTAGCCATTCCCCCAAAACCGTCATCCCGGGCGAAGGACCGCGAAGCGGTCCGCAGACCCGGGACCCAGGAGCAGCCGCACGGGGATGGCCGCCGCGATTTGCGTGAGCCTGACCGCGAAGCCCAGTCCCCTGGGTCCCGGCTCTCCGCTTCGCTACGGCCGGGATGACGATGGGTTTGAGACCGGATCACGCACAGCGCCCCGCGTCACCACCATCCCGAACAGCACCGCCAGCGGGAAGGCCGCCACGCCGTACACGGCGGCGGGCAGGCTGACTTCGGGGCGTTGCAGCACCGACTGGGCGATGACGATGGCCAGGGCGGCGTTGTGCAGGCCCACCTCGAAGGCGCTGGCGATGGCCTGGTCGCGGGCCACGCGCAGCAGGCGGGGCACGACGAAGCCCAGGGTCAGGCTGACCAGGCAGAAGGTCACGGTGACGCCGGCCAGCGCCAGGATCTCTTCGCGCAGCTCGGCCAGGTTCGAGGCCACCGCGCCGATGACCAGCACGGCCAGGAACAGGCTGGAGGCGATGCGCACCGGCTTGTCCATGGCGCGGGCGAAGCGCGGTTTCAGGCGGCGGGTCAGCATGCCCAGCGCCACGGGGACCAGCACCACCAGGAACACCTCGACGGTCTTGTCCAGCCGCAGGCCGATGCGCCCGTCGCCGGGTTCGAACACCGCGATGGCCCGGTTGACCACGAGCGGCAGGGTGACGACGGCCAGCACCGAATTGATCGCCGTCAGGCTGACGTTCAGCGCCACGTCGCCGCGAAAGAGGTGGCTGTAGAGATTGGCCGCCGTCCCGCCCGGCGAAGCCGCCAACAGCATCAGCCCGACCGCCATGGCCGGCGGCAGGTCGAACAGCAGCGCCAAGGCGAAGGCGACGATCGGCAGGATCAGCACCTGGCAGGCCAGGGCGACCAGGGCCGCGCGCGGCTGGCGGGCCACGCGGGTGAAGTCGGCCGGGGTCAAATCAAGGCCCAGCCCGAACATGATGATCCCCAGCGCGGCGGGCAGGCCCGTGGTGATCAGCGGCGAGGCCAGCCCCTCCACGGACCTAGCTAGACCGCGCCGGCCAGGGCCAGGCCCGCGGCCCGTCCGGAGAAGATGCAGCCGCCCAGGAACGTGCCCTCCAAGGCGTTGTAGCCATGCACGCCGCCGCCGCCGAAGCCCGCCGCCTCGCCGGCCGCGTAGAGTCCCTCCAGCACCTGGCCGTCGGGGGTGAGCACGCGGCTGGAAAGGTCGGTCTGCAGGCCGCCCAGCGACTTGCGCGTCAGGACGTGCAGCTTGACCCCGATCAGCGGGCCGGCGGCGGGATCCAGGATCCTGTGCGGCGCGGCGGTGCGGGCCAGGCGGTCGCCCAGCGACCGACGGCTGTTGTGGATGCCCATCACCTGCAGGTCCTTGGCGAAGGGATTGGCGATCTGGGCGTCGCGGTCCTCGATCTGGCGTCGGATCAGGGCGGCGTCGAGCAGGGGCGTCTCGGTCAGCCCGTTCATCTTGGCGACCAGATCCTCTAGCCGGTCGGCGACCACGAAGTCGGCGCCGTTGCGCTTGAAGGCGTCGACCTCGGGCGGCGCGCCCTTGCCCAGGCGGGATTTCAGCAGCGAGAGCCGCCGGCGGTTGGTGATGTCGCCATTCTGCTCGGAGCCGGAGAGGGCGAACTCCTTCTCGAGGATCTTCTGGCTGACAATGAACCAGCTGTGGTCGTGCTGCGCGAGGTCCGGCGTCGTGCGCAGGTGGCGCAGGGTGGCGACGGTGTCGTAGCCGGGCAGGGCGGGGAAGGGCAGCCGCCGCCCCAGGGCGTCGAACCACATCGACGAGGGGCCGGGCAGGATGCGGATGGCATGGCTGGGCCAGATCGGCGCCCAGTTCCGCACGCCTTCCACGTAGTGCCACATGCGGTCGCGGTTCACGAGGCGGGCTCCGGCCGCGCCGGCGATGTCGAGCATGCGCCCGTCTACATAGGCCGGCACACCGGTGATCATGCTGGCCGGCGCCGTTCCCAGCCGCTCGGGCCAGTAGCGGCGGACGAGATCATGGTTGCCGCCGATGCCGCCGGTGGCCAGCACCACGGCGCCGGCCTTCAGCGTGAAGTCGCCCACGACGTCGCGATTGGACGGCGCGCCGCGCGCGGCGTCGTCAGGCGCCAGCACCGCGCCGGAAACGCCGGTGACCCGGCCGCCCTCGACGATCAGGTGATCGACCCGGTGGCGGTGATGGAAGCTGAGCTTGCCCTCAGACGCCGCCTGGCGGGCGCTGTCGGCGAAAGGCTCGGACACGCCGGTGCCGGTGCCCCAAGCGACGTGAAAGCGCGGCACGGAGTTGCCGTGGCCCATGGCCTGGCCGGCCCCGCGCTCGGCCCAGCCGACCATCGGCGTCAGGCTGATCCCGTGGCGGCGCAGCCAGTGGCGCTTCTCGCCGGCGGCGAACTCGACATAGGCGCGGCCCCAGCGGATCGACCATTCGTCCTCGGGAAGGGGGCCGTCCAGCCGGTCCCAGCCGGCGCTGCCGGTCCAGTCGCGCCAGGCCAGGTCCAGGCTGTCGCGGATGCCCATGCGCCGCTGCTCGGGCGAATTGACGAGGAACAGCCCGCCGAAGGACCAGAAGGCCTGGCCGCCCAGGTTGGCGGCGTTCTCCTGGTCGAGCAGGGCGACCCGCTTGCCGGCCCGGACCAGTTCGTCGGCGGCCACCAGTCCGGCCAGCCCGCCCCCCACGACGATGACGTCGGCATCCATGTTTTCGCCCTCCCGATCGGCGCTGAACCTCGGCCTTTTTTACAGCGATGTAAATATTAATTCGAGGTCAGGAACAGGCCCGATCGTCCGGCCCCGGAAGGCCGTGGAAAGCGATCTTCGACGCACGCCGCCTTGCCCCAAAAGGGCCGCCGCCAGACTGCCGCAACGTAACTGAACATCGATGTAAGTAATGTATTGACATGCTAGTGAATAGGTAGATCGTACAACCCAACCGTGGGGCGGAGCCGCCATGCCGCGCGGAGATTGATGAGGGGCGGGGGAAACGTTCACCGGGCCAGACGCAGAGCTGGCCGGGGCAGGGGAGGATAGGGCATGGCTGCAAAAGCCTGCGTGCGCGCGCGTCTGGCCGTCACCGCATCCGCCATGGCGCTCGCCGTGGCGGCGGGGCCGGCTTTGGCGCAGGACGCCACGACCCAAGTCGAAGACATCGTCGTCACCGCGCAGAAGCGCGAAGAGTCAATCCAGCAGGTGCCTATCGCCGTAACGGCCCTGTCTTCGGAAGCGCTCAACGAACGCAAGATCGAGGGCGGCTCCGAGCTGATGCGCGCCGTGCCGAACGTCTCGTTCTCGAAGGCGAACTTCAGCATGTACAACTTCTCGATCCGCGGGGTCGGGACCAAGGCGATCTCGGCCAGCAGCGATCCCGCCGTGGCCGTCAGCTTCAACTCCACGCCGCTGATCCGCAACCGGCTGTTCGAGCAGGAATACCTGGACGTGGCGCGGGTCGAGGTGCTGCGCGGGCCGCAGGGCACGCTGTACGGCCGCAACGCCACCGGCGGCGTCGTCAACATGATCCCGAACCTGCCGGGCCATGAGTTCGAGGGCTTCATCAAGGGCGAGGCCGGCAACTACGACAGCCGGCGGATGCAGGCCCTGATCAATGTGCCCATCGGCGAGACCTTCGCCCTGCGCCTGGCCGGCTCGGCCACCAAGCGCGACGGCTTCGACTACAACACCTTCAACGAGACCAAGGTGAACGGCCGCGACCTGTGGTCCACCCGCCTGTCGGCGGCCTGGGAGCCCTCGAGCCGCCTGCGCACCAACGCGATCTGGGAGCACTTCGAGGAAGACGACAACCGCTCGCGGACCGGCAAGCAGCTCTGCACCACCGATCCGGGCCCGACTTCGGTGGGCGCGGTGACGATCACCTCGGCGCTGATCCGCAACCGCCTGAGCCAGGGCTGTCTGCCGGGCTCGCTGTACGACGACGCGGCCTACGGCGTGCCCAACGGCGGCGCCTTCGCGCACATCTTCCTGGCTTCGGTGTCGCTGGGCCAGAACGCGTCCAACCAGACGGTGTTCGCCGTGCCGCTGGGCACCGATCCCTATGCCGGCCTGACCCAGTCGAAGGACCTGCGCGAGATCGCCACCAGCTACGACCCGGTCTTCCGCGTGAAGAACGACGTCTTCCAGTTCAACGTCGAGTTCGACCTGACCGACAAGCTGAAGCTGATCTCGCAGACGGCCTACGCCAAGGACGACTACTACTCGACCCAGGACTACAACCGCTTCGTCTCCAACCCGATCTTCAGCAGCACCGACGGGCTGCGCGACGTGCTGGGTCAGCCGATCGTGGGCAAGTCGTTCCTGTCGGGCGGCTACTACACCGACCCGCAGCTGGGCACGTCGAACCGCATGGTCTCGGCCGATCTCAGCCGCTCCGACAATCGCCAGTGGACGCAGGAACTGCGCCTGCAGTCGGCCTTCGACGGGCCGTTCAACTTCAGCCTCGGCGCCAACTACATCGACTTCAAGTCAGCCGACGACTACTTCGTGTTCAACAACGTGTTCACGTTCCTGGCCGAGTACTACTACAACGTCGACATCACCCTGCCGAGCAACCAGGGCCGCCAGACCGCACCCTGCACGCCGACGACGGCCAAGGAATGCGTCTATGTCGACTATTCGTCGCTGGATAACCTGGCCGGCGACGGCCACAACTACTTCCGCAGCAAGAACGCCATCCATACCCGCTCGTGGGGGATCTTCGGCGAGGCCTATTACGACCTGTCGCCCACCTGGCGGGTGACCGCCGGCCTGCGCTACACCGACGATCGCAAGGTCAGCACGCCCTATCCCAGCCAGCTGCTGCTGGGCGCCGACCGGGGCACCCCGGGCACCTCCTCGGGCGGCTATGTCAGCCGCGGCTATCCGGCCCTGCCGGACATCGACCAGCAGTGGGACGCGGTCACCGGCCGCCTCGTGGTCGACTGGAAGCCGAACTTCAGCTTCACCGACGACACCATGGTCTACGCGTCCTATTCGCGCGGCTACAAGGGCGGCGGCGCCAACCCGCCGCGGGTCGACATCAACCCGTCGGTCATCCAGTACCAGCCGCTGGCCGAGACCTTCGATCCCGAATACGTCAACGCCTTCGAGATCGGGACCAAGAACACCCTGGCCGGCGGCATGGTCCGCTTCAACGCCACGGCCTTCTACTACGACTACAAGGACTACCAGGTCTCGCAGATCGTCGACCGCATCTCGCTGAACGAAAACTTCGACGCCCGCACCTGGGGCGTGGAGCTGGAGACGGTGTTCCGGCCCACCCGCGACTTCAGGCTGGACGCCAACCTCGGCTACCTGAACACGCGGATCGCCGACGGCGAGGGCTCGATCGACGTCATGAACCGCACCCAGGGCAACGCCGACTGGATGGTGCTGCGGCCGTGGCTGCAGGTGCCTTCCAACTGCGTGGCCCCGACCAAGTACGTCGAGCGGGTGCTGTCGCGGCCGTTCCCGGTCGAGCTAACGACCCTGGCCCTGCAGGCGCTCTGCGGCGGTTCGCTGCGGACGGGGACGTTCAACCCGGCCTTCACCTCGACCCTACCGTTCTGGGCGCTCTACGGCTTCACCTACGACCCGCTGACCGAGGCTCCCAACGGCGGCCGCGGCTTCGAGGCGGATCTCAGCGGCAACGAGCTGCCCAACGCCCCGAACTGGACCGCCAACATCGGCGCCCAGTACACGTTCCACAAGAACGACTGGGCCCTGACGTTCAGGGGCGACTACTACTACCAGGGCAGCAGCTACGCCCGCGTCTACAACACCGAATACGACCGGCTGAAGTCGTGGGACAACGTCAACATCTCGGTGACGCTGGAGAAGCCCTCCGACGGGCTCGTCTTCCAGGCCTACGTCAAGAACCTGTTCGACAAGACGCCCATCACCGACACCTTCACCAACAGCGACGACACCGGCCTGACGGCCAACGTCTTCACCCTCGATCCCCGTCTCATCGCGGTCAGCGTGTCCAAGCGCTTCTAGGCCCTCTCGGTAACTCGCCGCCCCCTTCCGGGGCGGCGATTTTTTCGCACCCGACGTTCCTGAAAGGAGCGCCGGGCGTCGGCGCGACTCCTGAATAAGTTATTGAAAATACTATATTATTCCGTTTGACTCCCTCCGCATTTAGCAGTTGCATACACCCGCCGCCCCAATGCGCGGTTGTAATAAAAAACATCGGAGGAAGACGTCATGTTGAAGACCGCTTCTGTTCTGGCCGCCGCCGCCCTCGGCTTCGCCGGCCTGGCCGGCGCCAGCTCCGCCTCGGCCGCGACCATCGCCCCGGCCGGCGCCAGCTTCACCCTCACCGGCAACCTGAGCCTCAGCCAGACGACCAACGTCACCTGCGCCGTCACCCTGACGGGCACGGTGAACGCGGCCGGCACCGCCGCCACCATCACCGGCGGTTCGTTCGCTCCGGGCTCCTGGCAGTGCGGCTGGCTGGTCGTTCCGTCGGGCTTCCCGTGGACCGTCACCCCGGGCGCGGGCCCCACCGTGACGATCACCGGCATCTCCGCCAGCTCGATCGCCGGCAGCTGCTCGGGCACCATCACCGCCGCCCCGTGGACCAATGGTCCGCCCAGCAGCGTGACCTTCTCGAGCGCCTCGATCCCGGGCTCGCCGAGCGCCTGCACGATCAGCGGCACCCTGACCAGCAACGTCACGCTGACCGTTTCCTGATCCCCCAGGGCGAACCCTCGTCCCTCGACTCGCCGGGAGCCTTCGGGTTCCCGGCGTTTCTTGCTCCAGGGGGCGGCGCTTGCGCTCCCACGACAGGTCATTCGGGAGAAGACGTCATGTCGAAGAGCGTTTCACTCGTGGCGGCCGCCGCCGCACTCGCCGTAGCCGGAGGCGCCTATTCGGCGCAGGCCGCCGTATTCGTCCCGAATGGTTCGGAGCCCACGTCGTTCACCCTGACCGGCACGCTGACCCTGCAGCAGTCGACGACCGTCCGCTGCGCGGTCAAACTCAACGGCATGATCCTGCCGGGCGGGAGCTTGGCCTACATCTACAGCGGCTCCTTCACCAGCGGCGACTGGCAATGCGGATGGCTTGTCTATCCGAACGGCTTCAGCTGGATCCTGACGCCGAGCTGGCCTCCTCAGGTCACGGTCTCCGGCGTATCCGCCGCCACCATATTGGGATCCTGCTCGGGGACGCTCTCCTACCTGACCTGGACCAATGGGCCTCCGTCGAGCGTGACCATGTACTATGCTTCGATCCCGGGCTCGCCCAGCGCCTGCACGATCACCGGCACGCTCACCAGCAGCCCGGCGATCAGCATCATGTGACGATCAAGCCGGCGCTTGACGTAGCGTCCTGTCCGGCCGACCGTCGGAAGGCGGATGAGCGACCGGACGCGGTCGCCGAGGTCGGGGGAGGTCGCCGTGTCGTTCTTCAAGTCGGGCGTCGCCGTGCTGACCACGCTGATGCTGGGTTCGGCGGCGATGGCTCAGTCCCCGGCGCCCCAGGGACCCGACATCTTCGGCGTCTGGCGCAATCCCAAGGACAGCGTCCATGTCGAGATCAAGCCGTGCGGCGGCGAGGTCTGCGGCTATGTGATCTGGGCCAATGACGAGGCGCGGACCGACGCGCGCAAGGGCTCCGGCGGGGAACTGGTGGGCCGGCAGCTGCTCAGCGACTTCTCGCGCGGCGACAAGGGCGAGTGGCGCGGCAAGGTCTTCGCGCCGGACGTCAACATGACCTTCTCGGGTCGGGTGCTGGTGATGGACGCCGGCAAGCTGAAGGCGCGCGGCTGCGTGCTCGGCAACTTCCTCTGCAAGACGCAGGTCTGGACGCGGGTGGCCTGAAGGCGTTCGTGCTCCACGACCTCCAACGCCCTTGCGATAGCCTTCCTGGGCCTCGTGCCCAGGACCCATCGTTCAGCCGCTCAGACTGCGCAGGACGGCCAAGGTTTGAGCTGTCGCCGGCATGGGCCCTCGCCACAAGGGCGAGGGAGGCGGCTTTCCATGAATGTCCAGCCGAACCTCAAACCTGGGCGCGCACGCCCGCGAGGAAGGCCCAGCTGACCGACAGGCCGGGCTGCAGGGTGCCGGCGTCGACGAAGGCGTGGCCGAAGCGGTCGTCGGCCTTGCGGTAGGCCAGCTCGACCATGCCTCCGCGCGAGCACAGCACCGAGGCGCGGGCTCGATAGCCGCAGCGGAGGACCACCTCGACGGTGTCGCCGTCCGAAACGGGGAAGGGGGTCTTCTGGGGCTTCTTGCGGGCAAGCATGGCGGGCACTCGTGGAAGGGGCCGGGGACTGATCCCCGGCGTTTGCATCCACGATGAACGGCGCGTGATTAATCGCACCTGAACAGCGGCTTAAGGCCGCAGCCTCATGCTCAAGCTTCGTCCACGACCGTGTTCGACAGCAGGCCGACGCCGGTGATCTCAACCTCGACGACGTCGCCGGCCTTCATCCAGAGCGGCGGTTCGCGCTTGGCGCCGACGCCGCCCGGCGTGCCGGTCAGGATCAGGTCGCCCGGCGACAGCGGGGTGAAACCCGACAGATAGGCGATGATGGTCGGCAGCGGGAAGATCAGATCGGCCAGGCTGGCGTGCTGCACCTGCTGGCCGTTCAGGCGGGTGGTGACGGTGACGGCGTTCAGGTCGTCGATCTCGTCGGGCGTGACCAGCCAGGGGCCAAGGCCGCCGGTGCCGGGGAAGTTCTTCCCGGGCGTGAACTGCTGGGTGTGCCACTGCCAGTCGCGCACCGAAGCGTCGTTGGCGCAGGCGAAGCCGGCCACGTGGCTCATGGCGTTGGCCTCGCTGATGTGGCGGCCGCCCTTGCCGATGACGATGGCCAGCTCGCCCTCGTAGTCGAGGCTGGTCGAGCTCTTGGGTCGAATGATCGGGCCGCCGTGCGGGGTCAGGGTGTCGGCGAAGCGGGTGAAGATCGACGGATGGCCGACCTTGGCCCGGCCGGTTTCCTGGCGGTGGGTCTCGTAGTTGTGGCCGACGCAGAAGATCTTGCCCGGCGTGGTCACCACCGGCAGCAGCTCGATCTCGGAAACCGGCACGTCGAAGGCGGCCTCGGCGGCCAGGGCCGGAATGGAGTCCAGGCGCAGGGCGGCGACGAGGTCGTGCTCGTCCGGCCCGGCGATGGCGCCGAAGTCGGCGACGCGGTCGCCCTGGATGGCGCCGTAGGATGGAACGCCGTTCCGCAGGAAGCTGATCAATTTCATGGACTTGGTCTCGATACTTGAGGAGCGTTGCGTTTTTTAGGCGACCGGCAGCGGGGCGTGGCCGAAGGTGCGCTCGGCGGTGTTGAGGCCGGCGAAGTCCTTGCCGGACAGGCCCCACTGGTCGATGCGCCCCTCGGGCCAGGTCCAGTCCTCGGGCGCGCCGACCTTGTAGTCGTCGGGGATGATCTCGACGGCGGTCGAGAACTCCACGACCGCGCCGAACGGGGCGATGAAATAGGCGAAGACGTTGTCGCCCGGGCCATGGCGCCCGGGCCCCCAGGCGGGGACCGCGCCAGTGTCGCGCAGACGGCCGACGCCGCGCATCACGGCATCCAGGTCGGCCATCTCGAAGGCGATGTGGTTCAGCGAGGTGAAGCCGGCGCGGGCGAAGGCGGTGGAGTGGTGCGAGGCGTTGCAGCGGACGAACACCATGCCCTTGGTGCGGTCGGAGACCTTGAAGCCCAGGGCCGCCTCGGCGAAGTCGGCCGTGGCCTCGGCGTCGGCGGCGTTCATCACCACGTGGGTCAGCTTGACCGGCAGGTCGCGGCCCTCGATCGGCTCGGCCAGGGTTGCGCCGTGCAGGAAGCGGAACACCTCGCCCTCGGGCAGCTGGACCAGGACCCCCTGGCCGCCGCCGAGATCCTCGGACACGGTCTCGACCACGGGGGCGCCGGCCGCGCGGGCCTTGGCGGCGATGGCCTCGACCTCGGACTCCTCACCGACGAAGGTGGTGCAACGCACCGACGGGCCGGGCGTCTCGGTCATGGCCACGAGATAGGGGAACGGCCCCGAGCCGCGCAGGTAGCGGGTCTCGCCGGCAGTTCCGGCGTTGGCCAGGCCCCAGGTCCCGGTCAGGAAATCGACGGCCGCGGCGGTGTCGGGCAGGTTCAGTTCGATGCTGCGAAGGCGCATGGCGGCTCCTTTAGGCTTGGGGAGCGGGCGCGCCGCCGGGATCGGGGGTGAGGGCGGCGGCGATGACGCCGGCGATGGCGCAGGCCTCGTCGGCGTCGCCGGTGTCGCCGCTGATGCCGACCGCGCCGATGATCCGGCCCTCGGCGTCGCGGATCAGCACGCCGCCGGGCGAGGGGGCCATGGCCCCGCCGCTGATGGCGAACAGGGCCGAATAGAACACCGGAGCGGCGTTGGCGCGCTTGGCCAGTTCCCGGCTGCCATAGCCCATGCCCAGCGCGCCGGAGGCCTTGGCGACGGCGATCTGCGGCCGCATCAGGCTGGCGTCGTCCTCGCGCTTGAGGGCCACCAGGTGCGCGCCGGCGTCGAGCACGGCCACGGCCAGCGGCTGATAGCCGTCGCGACGGGCTTGGGCGAGGGCCGCGTCGACGATGATGGAGGCGGCCTCCAGGGTCAGGCGGGACATGCGGTCTCCTTGGGCGCTTCGACCTTCAGGGAGAGGTCGGCGCAAAGCTGGTCGATCAGGGCGGGCAGGGCGTCGGCGGTTTCGGCGACGCCGTAGACGTAGCGGTCGGGCCGCAGCAGCACGGCGGCCGCGCCCTTGGCGTCGAGCCAGGCGGTCAGCGCGCCGTCGGCGTCGTCGAGGCCCTGGCCGATCACGTGGAGCGAACCGCCGATGCGGGCGAAGGCGGGCGACGCCAGGACGGGCTCTCGAGCAATGACGGCGAAGCCTTCGCCCAGCACCTCGTCGAGCAGCACGCCGCCGACGCGCGGATGCATGAAGCGCTCGCCCGAGCCTGGCCGGGCGACGCCGGCCTGGTAGGCGGGGATCAGGTCGGCGGCCGTGACGCCCGGCTTGGCGGCGGCCATCACCTCGCGCATGTGGGCGTCGCGCTCGGCGGCCTTGGCCGGATCGAGCTGGCAGATGTAGCGGCCGGCGTTCACGGCCGCGCCGATAACACCGCGTACGTGCGGGTCGCGCTCGGGCTGGTAGGTGTCGAGCAAGGCCTCGTCGGCGAGACCCGAAAGCACCATGGGCAGCTTCCAGGCCAGATTCGAGACGTCGCGCAGGCCGTGGCACATGCCCTGGCCGAAAAACGGCGGGGTCTGGTGGGCGGCGTCGCCGGCCAGGAACACCCGGCCCACGCGCCAGCGCTCGGCGACCAGGCCGTGGAAGCGGTAGGTGGCGGCGCGCACCAGGCGATAGGTCGAGCCGGCGACCCACGGCGCGATCAAGGCCTCGACCTGCTGGCTCTGCATCATCGCCTGGTCGTCCTCGCCGGGCAGCAGCATGAACTCCCAGCGGCGGTGATTTCCACGACCCGGCACGATGGTGGCCGGGCGGCGCGGATCGCACAGCATCACCGACAGCTGCTGCAGGTCGGCGCCCGTCGGCAGACCGGGGATGTCGGGGAAGACGATCGGGCCGTCGACCTCGGCGTCGACGACGAGCCAGGGCTCCTCGAAGTCGAGGTCGTCGAGCTTGACGCCCAGGCTCTTGCGCACGGCGCTGCGCGCGCCGTCGCAGGCGATCACCCAGCGGGCGCGCAGGGCTTCGGCGCCGGCCAGGATCAGGCTGACCCCGCCCTCGTCCTGGACCAGGGTCTCCAGCTTCGCGCCCAGGCGCAGGTCCACGGCCGGGAAGCGGGCCAGGGCGTCGCGAAGCTGCGCTTCCAGTTCCGGCTGGTAGAAGAAATAGTCGTTGGCCCAGCCGAAGCGCTTGGCCTGGCCGGCGGTGCCCATGTAGCGGATCACCCCGCCGTCGGCGCCGATGTGCAGGTGGCCCTGCGTCTCGCGCATCAGCGGATGCAGGTGCTCCACGAGGCCCGCGCCCTGGAAGATGCGCATCATCTCGTGGTCGAGGTGGACGGCGCGGGGCAGGGGATGCGGATCGCGCTCCTGCTCGAGCACCAGAACGCTGAGGCCCGCCTGGCCCAGAAGATTGGCGGCCAGGGCCCCGACGGGGCCGCAGCCGACGATGGCGACGTCGTAGATCATCACAGGTGCTTGTCGAGGAAACGGACGATGGCGGGGGCGACCCGGCCGGCGGCGGTGTGGGGCGTGTCGACCTCTTCCTCGCTGAACCAGAAGTGGCCGGCGTCGGGCACGGGCAGGGTGCGCACGAAGAAGCGGGCCTGGCGCAGGGCGCGGGCGAAGGCTTCGGACTGGGCCGGGTCGATGTCGTGGTCGCGCTCGCCCCAGATCACCAGCGCCTTCAGGGCGTTGCGATCGTAGCGCACGTGGCGCAGCGGCGAGGCGGCGACATAGAGCTGCGGATCCTCGTAGGGGTCAGCGCCCAGCATCCGATAGGTGGGGTCGGTTCCCGGGGCGGCGTTCTTGGCCAGATCCGCCTGCCAATGGGCGAAGAGGTCGTAGACGCCGTAGACGGCGACCAGGGTCTTGAACTGGACGGTCTCGCCATAGAGCCAGGGCTGGCCTTGGGCCAGCGCCGCCAAGGCCGTCAGGTGCGCGCCGGCCGAGGCGCCGAGCAGGCCGACGCGGTCGGCGTCGACACCGAGGCCAGCGGCCTCGCGCTTGAGGAACCGCGCGGCCTCGACCACGTCCTGGACGTTACCAGGGAACGACTTGCCGTTGGTGGAGCGGCGGTAGTCGATGGCGAAGACGGCGTAGCCCTGGCCAGCGAGATACTTGCCCCAGCGGGCCAGCTGGGCCTTGTCGTTGCGCAGCCAGGCGCCGCCGGGGGCGGCGACCAGCACCGGATGCGGGCCGGGCGCGTCGGGCAGATAGAGGTCGCCCTTCAGCTCGGCCGAACCGGCGACGCCGAAGACGATGTCGGAACGGACGGTCATCAGGCGGCTGCCCGCGCCAGCGGTTGGGCCGGCGCCTTGTGCATCTTGCCGTCCTTCATGATCATCAGCAGGCGGTCGCGGCGCTGAAGGATCGAGACGTCCTGCGTGGGATCGCCGTCGACCAGCAGCAGGTCGGCCAGGTAGCCCGGCTCGACCAGACCCAGTTCATCGGCGCGGCCCATCAGCTCGCCGCCCAGCTTGGTGGCGGCCACCAGCGCCTCGGTCGGGGTGTAGCCGAACAGGTCGACGAAGTGCTGCAGGTCGCGGGCGTTGGCGCCGTTGGGATTGAACGGGAATCCGTAGTCGCCGCCGGGCAGCACGCGCACGCCCCGGCGCTTCAGCTCGGGGATCAGCACCTTGCACTTTTCGACAACCGGAACAGCGGCTTCCTTCATCGAGGTCATGTCGATGTGGGGCGGCGGCTTGGCCTCGAGGGTGGCGACGATGACGCCGATGGCCGGGGCGACGAAGATCTCGTCCTTGTGCGCCTCGAGCAGGTCCAGCGCCTCCTCGTCGGCGTAGGTGCAGTGGTAGAGCACCCGCACGCCGGCGCGCAGGGCCATCTTGATCGCCTCGCCGGCCTGGGTGTGGGCCGACAGCCAGATGTCGCTCTCGCGGGCCTGTTCGCCGGCCGCCTGGACCTCTTCCTCGGTGTAGAGGATATGCTGCGAAGAGCCCGGCAGCAGGGCGTCCTCGCCCGAGATGACCAGCTTGACCTGGTCGATGCCGATGGTCTTGCAGTGCTTGACGAAGGCCTTCATGGCCTCGGGACCGCGGCCGTGGTCGATCTCGCCAGTGTTCTCGCCCTCGGGGCTGCGCTCGATAGTCGAGGCGCGCAGGCGCGGACCGGGCGTCCAGCCGCCGTCGATCTCGTTACGGACCACCACCTCGATGCGCTCGCCCAGGGCGCCGGCCGAATAGGCGCTGGTGAAGCCGCTTTCCAGCAGGACGCGGGCGTTGCGCACCGTGGCCAGCAGCTGT
The DNA here is from genome assembly GCF_059415745.1 of Caulobacter sp. GW821-FHT10A10. Lineage (NCBI taxonomy): Bacteria > Pseudomonadati > Pseudomonadota > Alphaproteobacteria > Caulobacterales > Caulobacteraceae > Caulobacter > Caulobacter sp. GW821-FHT10A10. The sequence continues at coordinate 120,042 of NZ_JBWKNV010000007.1, forward strand.
TCTTCCGGCGGCAGGATGAATTCGGGGATGAAGCGCTCGATCGACGAGGGCCAGGAGAGGTGGGCGTGGGCCTCGATCAGGCCCGGCATCAGGGTGGCCCCGGCGCCGTCGATGACCGTTGCGTCGGCCGCTTCGATGCGGCCCTCGGTCTGCGTCGCCGCCACGCGGGCGATGCGGTTGTCCTCGATCAGAACCTCGCCGGCGAAGGGCGCGCGGCCCGTGCCGTCGAAGACCTGGATATTGGTGATGAGCGTACGCGCCACGTGGATTCCACCCTGCCGATTTTTGTTCGCGGGCGGCGGTCGATGATGCGCCGCGCCCCTTGCGACCATTTACGGGGAGGGGACCGGCCGGAAAAAATTCAATCGGGGAATGTCTCGCATCACCGCCGATGATGGGGCCGCCGACGCGGGGAAGCCTTCATGCGGCTTATGGTCGCCATTCAGCGATTGAATTGGCGGACCTGCGTCATCGGCGTGAAGCTCCCGTCATACGCCGCCGACAGAGCGGCTCGGGAGGAAACCGGACATGACCATCGACATGGTCTCGCGTCGCCAACGGCGCGCTCACGGGCTGGTCAGCAGCCTGTTCTGCTTCACCACCATCTTCGCCGGCCTGACGGCCGCGGCCGTGCTGCTCAAGATGTTGATCGGCCTGGCGAGCTAGCGCCCCAGAAGCCCTATAGGCTCTGGGCGTGCTCGATCAGGAAGTCGCGCAGCCACAGGGCGCCCGTGTCGGTTTCCTTGTTCTTGTGCCACTGCAGGAACTCGGTGAACGTCGCGATCTCCACCGGCGGCGCCAGCACCTTCAGCGGCAGGCGCTTGGCCAGGATGGCCGCATTGCGGGCGTGGACGGTGGCGATCATGTTGGTGCCCACCACGGTCTCGGCCACGCAGTTGAAGGTGGGGGCGTGGACGACGATGTTGCGCTCCACGCCTTGAGCGTCCAGCGACTCCTGCTCGATGTGCGGCGGGTTGTGCGGACCCAGCGTCACCGACACGTGCTCCAGCTCCAGGTACTTCTCGAGGCTGAGGCTGGCGCCGACCAGCGGGTTGTCGCGCCAGGCGATGCAGGCGAAGCGGTCGCTGAACAGCGGGCTGCGCGGATGGCCCGGATCGCACTTGCGCTCGGGCGAGATCATGAAGTCGATCTTGCCTTCGCCCAGCAGGGCGGCGCTCTGGTCGGAGGTCAGCAGCACGACGATCTTCAGGCGCGGCGCGACGGTCACCAGCTTGCGGATGGCCCCGGTCATCAGGACGTTGAAGACGTAGTCCGAGCAGACGAAGGTGAAGGTGCGGTCGGCCGCGGCGGGGTCGAACTCCGAGCGGGTGACGACGATGCGGCGCAGGCCGTCCAGGGCCTCGCGCACCGGATCGGCCAGGCTTTCGGCGAAGGGCGTCGGCACCATCTTGCGACCCACCTGCACCAGCAGGTCGTCCTCGAAGTGCAGGCGCAGGCGGGAGAGGGCGTTGCTGATCGCCGGCTGGGTGAGGCGCAGGGCCTGGGCCGTCTGGCTGACGCTGCGCTCCTGCAGCAGGGAATCCAGCACCACGAGCAGGTTCAGGTCGAGGTTGTGAAAGCGCACAGCGGATCCTCCTGGGGGCGTCGGGCCTTCTGCGGACCCTGACATTTCAACGGCCTTAGACCGAGCGGCGCCGTTGGGGCAAGCGTCTTATTGGTTTCATTATATGAAATGCAGTCCCGCATAATCTTGAGTGATAGTTGCTGTTCAACGATTGAATTGGTCGGTGCGGGACCCCCTCGCTACCGTTCAGCTCAAGACCAAACGCCGGCGGCAAGCCGGGGTCCAGGGAAACGGAAACGAAGCCGGACGACGAAGATCGCCGGCTCGCAGGGAAGGGGAACCCCCATGAACGCATTCAAGCTCAGCCTGCTGGCCGCCACCGGCCTCAGCGTCGCCGTCGGCGGCGCGGCCCACGCCCAACAAGCCGCCACCACGGAATCGCCGATCGCGATCGAAGAAGTGGTCGTCACCGCCACCCGCCGCTCCGAGCGCCTGCAGGACGTGCCGCTGGCCGTCTCGGCCGTCAGCGGCGACCAGCTGGCCGCCACCGGCGGCAAGGCGATCACCGACCTCCAGTACTCGGTCGCCGGCGTTCAGTTCGGCAACACGCCCAACGACAGCGGCTTCCGCCTGCGCGGCGTCGGTTCGGCCGGCGGCTTCACCTCGAGCTCGGAATCGCCGGTCGGCCTGGTGGTCGACGGCGTCGTGGTTCCGTTCGGCTCGCCGGTCGACAGCCTGGGCGACCTGGAGCGCGTCGAGGTGCTGAAGGGCCCGCAAGGCACCCAGTTCGGCAAGAACGCCTCCAGCGGCGTGATCTCGGTCACCACCCGCAAGCCCAGCCTGACCCAGGCCACGGGCGACTTCTTCGCCTCCTACGGCTCGCTGAACGAGCGCGACGTGCACGGCGGCGTCACCGCCCCGCTGTCGGACACCCTGGCCGTCGGCCTGTTCGTCTACGACAAGGCCTATGACGGCTTCGTCCATAACGTGGTCCGCAACGAGGACTGGGGCGGCATTCACAACAACGGCGTTCGCGGCAAGGTCTACTGGAAGCCCAGCGACACCTTCAGCGCCTATGTGATCGGCGACTATTCGCGTCAGCGCCAGAAGGGCCCCGGCCAGCTGTGGACCCTGAACAAGGCCCCCACCACCGACGCCAACTTCCTGTCGCCCTTCACCAGCCTGTCGAGCCTGGGCGTCACGCCGGGCGCGTCGAACGACAAGTCGATCGAGGACGGCGGCGGCAGCTACAGCACCACCAACTACGGCGGCTCCCTGGAGCTGAACTGGGAGCTGGGCGAATACACCCTGACCTCGCTCAGCGCCTATCGCGGCTTCGAGGAAGACCCCTACACCTATTCGATCGACGGCTCGCCGCAGTCGAAGTTCACCGCCCAGGCCAAGGGCCTCGTGAAGACCCAGGCTTCGCAGGAATTCCGTCTGACCTCGCCCAGCAGCGGCCGCCTGAGCTACGTCGCCGGCCTGTTCGTCTCGCGCCTTGAGACCGAGAACACCGGCGAGAGCGCCCAGCTGCGCCCGGCCACGCCCTACAGCACCTCTCCGGTGGTCTCGATCACCGCCGGCCTGAACCACGGCAAGACCAAGACCGACAGCGCCGCGGTGTTCATCGACGGCCGCTACAAGCTCAGCGACACCCTGAGCCTGCTGGGCGGCGCGCGGATGACCAAGGACAAGGTCGAGGCCTCCAACTGGTCGGAACTGGATACCTCGCTGCCGGCCTTCCTGACGGCCGGCGGAACCACCGTGCCCTATACGCCGCGCGCGCTGCAGACCGGCACGACGTCCAAGTCGAGCCCCTCGGGCCGCATCGGCCTGGACTGGAAGCCTTCGGACAACGTGCTGATCTTCGGCACCATCGCTCGCGGCTATCTCGGCCCGACGGTGACCTTCTCGGCGCTCAGCGGCACCAAGACCAATGTCGCGCCGCAGACGGTCGACGACGTCACGATCGGCGCCAAGACGACCCTGCTGGATCGTCGCCTGACGCTGAACGGCAACATCTTCTACGACAAGTACACCGACCTGCAGACGGCGGTGCTGCGCAACAACGAGTTCGTCACCGAGAACGCCGGCGGCCTCACGGCCAAGGGCTTCGAGATCGAGGCCAACCTGCGGGTCAATTCCTCGCTGAAGCTGAACGCCTCGACCACCTATTCCGACGCCAAATACACCGACTACATCACCAGCTGCCCGAACAACATGATCGCGGCCGGCTATGTCGGCTGCACCCTGACGAACCGCACCTACGTCTACCAGGCCAAGGGCCAGACCCTGGCGGGCGCCCCGAAGGTCACCGCCGTGATCGGCGCCAGCTACGAGCACGCGATCACCGACGCCCTGACCTTCGACGCCGCGGCCAACTACTCCTACCGCACCAAGACCCAGAACAGCGTCGGCGATCCCAACACGATCCAGAAGGGCTACGGCGTGCTCAACGTCTCGGCCGGGATCGGCCCCGAAGACCGCCAGTGGCGCGTGGGCGTCTTCGCCCGCAACCTGCTGAAGCAGGACTTCAACGCCGCCGTCATCACCCTGCCGTTCCAGAGCGGCTACGACGGCTACATCAACTGGCGCACCCGCGAGGCCGAGCGCACCATCGGCGTCACCCTCGAAGGCCACTTCTGATGCGGGCGAGGCTTCTGGCTCTGGTGGGCGCGGCTCTCGCCGCGTTCGCCGGAACGGCCCTGGCGCAGGGGATCCCGCAGCATGTCGAGATCCGCACGATCCCGACGCCGGCCCAGCCGGGCGCGATCCCCCTCTGGCCCGGCGTCGCGCCGGGTTCGGAGGGCGCGACCCAGGTCGAGCACTGGAACTACCTGATCGACGGCGTGGCCGTGCGCAACGTCACCCGCCCGACCCTGACGCCGTACCTGCCGGCCAAGGACAAGGCGACCGGCGCGGCGGTGATCGTCGCCCCCGGCGGCGCCTACATGCTGCTGTCGATGGAGTGGGAGGGCGAGAAGGTCGCCCAGTGGCTGGCCGATCATGGGATCGCCGCCTTCGTCCTGAAGTACCGCCTGGACGCGACGCCCGACGACGACCAGGAGACGCTGAAGGTGATGGGCGCGCGCTTCGGCGCGGCGGCCAAGGCCGGCGCCGACAAGGCTCCGCCGATCAGCCAGCCCTTGGCGCTGGACGACGCCCAGCAGGCTCTGCGCCTGGTGCGCGCGCGCGCCGGCGAATGGGGCGTGGATCCCAGGCGGGTGGGGCTGATGGGCTTCTCCGCCGGAGCCATGACCACCCTGGGCGCAACGCTGCGCAATGCGCCCGACGCGCGTCCGGACTTCATCGCTCCGATCTACGGGCCGATGAACACGGTTGCCGCGCCGGCTGATCCGCCGCCGATGTTCACCGCCATCGCCAACGACGATCCGCTGTTCGGCAACACCGACTACGGCCTCGTCCAGGCCTGGAAGCAGGCCGGCGGCAAGGTCGAGATGCACGTCTACGAGAAGGGCGACCACGGGTTCGGCATGCACAAGCGGGGCACGACCAGCGACCTCTGGATCGACCAGTTCTACGCCTGGATGGCCGCCCGCGGCCTGCTCAAGCCCGCCGCCTGACGTCCTTTCTTTCCCGAATTTTCAGTTCGAGTTCCGGAGCCTTCGATGCCTTTCCGTGACGCAGACTTCTCCCGCCGGGCCCTGCTGGCTGTCGGCGCCGCCGCGGCCGCTGCTCCGGTCGCCGCCCCCGCCATGGCCGCCGGTTCCGGCGACTTCCCCAAGGGCTTCCTCTGGGGCGCGGCCACCGCCGGCCACCAGGTGGAGGGCAACAACGTCAACAGCGACACCTGGCTGCTGGAGCAACTGAAGCCCAGCCCGTTCATGGAGCCGTCGGGCGACGCCTGCGACCACTATCACCGCTACGAGGCCGACATCGCCCTGCTGGCGAAGCTGGGTTTGAACACCTACCGCTTCTCGCTGGAGTGGGCGCGGATCGAGCCGGCCAAGGGCCAGTTCTCGGCCGCCGAGCTGGAGCACTATCGCCGGGTCGCCCAGACCTGCCGCAAGCACGGCGTGACGCCGCTGATCACCTTCAACCACTTCGTCGTGCCGCGCTGGTTCGCGGCCCAGGGCGGCTGGGAGAACCCGGAAAGTCCGGCCCTGTTCGCGCGCTACTGCGCCTATGCGGTCAAGGGCGTGGGCGACCTGGCCGGCGGGGCCGCCACCTTCAACGAGCCCAATATCGGCCTGCTGCTGCAGTGGATTCTGCCGCCGTTCATCCTCGACCAGATGAAGCAGGCGATGGTCGACGCGGCCAAGGCTTGCGGCACGCCGCTTTTCTCCAGCGCCCAGTTCGGTCGCCAGGACGTGATGCTGCCCAACCTGATCGAGGCCCACAAGCAGGGCTACGCCGCCATCAAGGCCGGTCCCGGCGACTTCCCGGTCGGCGCCACCCTGGCGATGCTGGACGACCAGGCCGTGGGCGAGAACAGCCGGCGCGACGAGAAGCGGGCCCAGTGCTACGACCCGTGGCTGAAGGCCATCAAGGAGACCGGCGACTTCGTCGGCGTGCAGACCTACAGCCGCGCCATGATCGACGCCAAGGGCCAGATGCAGCCGCCGGCGGGCGTCGAGCTGACCCAGACCGGCGAGGAGTTCTCGCCCCAGGCCCTGGGTCAGACCGTGCGCTACGCCCACGCCCTCTCGGGCAAGCCGATCTACGTCACCGAGAACGGCGTCGCGATCGAGGACGACACGCGTCGCGTGGCCTACATCAAGACCGCGCTGCAGGGACTGAAGGCGGCGATGGACGACGGCATCCCCGTGAAGGGCTACGTCCACTGGTCGCTGCTGGACAATTTCGAGTGGGTGTTCGGCTACGGGCCGAAGTTCGGCATCGTTGCGGTGGACCGCGCCACGCAAGTCCGCACGCCCAAACCCAGCGCCGTATTGCTCGGCCAGATCGCCCGCGCCAACCGGATCTGAGGCCATGAAGAACGCCATCATAGCGGGCCTCATTGGAGGACTGATCGGAGCCGTGATCAGCGCCGCCGTCGGCTACGTCGTCCCGCTTCCGCCCCACGCCCTGGCCAACGCCTTCGGCAACGGGATCAGCGGCTTGTTCAGCGGGTTCTTCGGCGGCTTCATGGCCCTGTTTGTCGAAGGCCTGAAGGCGCGCCGCGCCAAAGCCGCCTGACCTGACCTTTGTTCGGGCGGCCGGCGCGCGGCCGCCCCTGGAGTACACGCCCATGACCTTGGCTCACCGCCTGATCGCCGGAGCGGCCCTGGCCGCCATGCTCGCCGGATCGCCGGCCCTGGCCCGGCAGGACGACTTGGCCAAGGGGTTCGTGAACCCGCCCAAGGAGGCGCGTCCGCGCGTCTGGTGGCACTGGATGAACGGCAACATCACCCAGGACGGGATCGACAAGGATCTCGACTGGATGAACCGCATCGGCGTAGCGGGCGTGCAGAACTTCGACGCCTCGTTCGGAGAAGCGGAAGGCGGGCCGTTCCACACTCCGACCGTGGTCGACAAGCGCCTGGTCTTCTTGACGCCGGAGTGGCGAGCGGCCTTCAAGCACGCGGTCGAGAAGGCCGATGCGCAGGGCTTCGAGTTCGCCATCGCCGGCTCTCCGGGCTGGAGCGAGAGCGGCGGTCCGTGGGTGACGCCGGACGCGGCGATGAAGAAGCTGGTCTGGAGCGAGACCATGGTCGAGGGCGGCAAGAAACTCGCCGCGCCCTTGGCCGCGCCGCCGTCGGTGACGGGGCCGTTCCAGAACATCGCGGGCGGCGGCAGCGCCGTTGGCGGCGCGCACGGGCAGCTGCCCAGCCTCTATCGCGACGCGGCCGTGGTGGCCTTCCGCACGCCGGCGGCCGAAGCGGTCGCCGCGCCCGTGGCCAAGATCACGACCTCAGGCCCGGCCGATACGGCGGCCCTGACCGACGGCGACCTTGGCAAGCAGATCGACCTGCCGTTCGCGCCCGACGCCGAAAGCTGGGTGCAGTTCGACTACGGCAAACCCCAGACCGTGCGCGCCCTGCGACTGGTCGCCGGCAAGGCGGGCGGCTTCGGCGAGTTCGGGGCCACGGGCCCGGCCGGACGCATCGAGGCCAGCGACGACGGCCAGGTCTTCCGCACCGTGGCGCAGCTGCCGGTGGACGGCGCGCCCGAACAGGTGGTGGCCTTCGCCGCGACGAGCGCGCGCTACTTCCGCGTCGTGTTCCAGCCCCGCAAGGCCGATGCGGCCTCGGCCATGTTCGGCATTCCGGCGCCGACCAGCCACAAGCTGGCCGAGGTGGCCTTCGAGGCCGGCGCCCGCGTGCACCGCTTCGCCGACAAGGGCGGCTGGGCCGCTACCGGCGGCCTCGGCGCCCAGCCGACGCCGGATGTCGCCGCCGAGGCCGTGGTCAAGCGCGCCGACGTGGTCGACCTGACCGGCAAGCTGCGTCCCGACGGCTCGCTGGACTGGACACCGCCCAAGGGCGGCAAATGGACCATCCTGCGCTTCGGCTACTCCCTGACCGGCCGCCAGAACCACCCGGCCTCGGCCGAGGGCACGGGGCTGGAGGTCGACAAGCTGAACGCGACGCACGTCCAGGCCTATGCCGACGCCTATCTCGGCGAATACGAAAAGACCGTCGGCAAGGAGCTGATGGGCGCGCGCGGCGTCCAGGCCCTGATCACCGACAGCTGGGAAGCCGGTTCCCAGAACTGGACCGAGGACATGTCCGCCCAGTTCAAGGCCCGCCGTGGCTATGACCTGGCGACTTGGCTGCCGACCCTGGCGGGGAGGGTGGTCGACAGCCCCGCCGCCAGCGACGCCTTCCTTTGGGACTTCCGCAAGACCATCGGCGACCTGATCGCCGACGCCCATTACGGCACGCTGAGCGACGCCCTGCACAAGCGCGGCATGAAGCGCTATGGCGAATCCCACGAGACCGGCCGGGCCTTCATCGGCGACGGCATGCAGGTCAAGAAAACCGCCGACGTGCCGATGGGCGCCACCTGGGCGGCCGTGCCGCCGACCAACGACCCGCACAGCTACGACGCCGACGTGCGCGAAAGCGCTTCGGTGGCGCACCTTTACGGCCAGAACCTGGTGGCGGCCGAGAGCTTCACCATCGGCGGCGAGGCCTTCGCATACGATCCGGCGCGCCTGAAGCCGGTGGCGGACGCCATGATGGCCAACGGCCTCAACCGCTTCGTGCTGCACACCTCGGTGCACCAGCCGGTCGACACCTACGGTCCTGGCCTGACCCTGGCGCTGTTCGGCCAATGGTTCACCCGCAAGGAGACCTGGGCCGAGCAGGCCAAGCCCTGGATCGATTATCTGGGCCGCAGCTCGCTTCTGCTGCAGCAGGGCCGGTTCGTGGCCGACATCGCCTGGTTCTACGGCGAGGACGGCAACGTCACCGAGCTCTACGGCAAGCAGTTGCCCGCCGTTCCGGCCGGCCACGCCTACGACTTCGTCAACGGCGACGCCCTGGTCAACCTGGTCGACGCCAAGGACGGCCAGGTCGCCGCGCCGTCCGGCATGCGCTACCGCGTGCTGGCCATCGATCCGGCGGTCACACGGATGACCGTTCCCGTGCTGCGCAAGCTGGCGGCGCTCAAGGCGGCCGGCGTGCCGATCGTGGGGACGCGTCCGGTCGCCACGCCCAGCCTGTCGGACGACCCGGCCGAGTTCCAGCGCCTGGCCGACCAGGTGTTCGCGGGCGTCAGCGCCGACCTCGGCGCGGCCTTGGCGAGCGTCGGTCCTGATGTCGATGACGGCGGCGCGGGCCTGCGCTTCGTGCACCGCCAGCTGCCGGATGGCGACCTCTACTTCATCTCAAACCCGGGTGACGCCAAGACCGCCCAAGTCAGCTTCCGCTCCAGCGGCCGCGAGGCCGAGATCTGGCGGGCCGATACCGGTTCGATCACGCCGACCAGCTACAAGTCCGAAGGCGGTCGCACGACCGTGCCGCTGACCCTGGGCGCCAAGGACGCGGTGTTCGTCGTTTTCCGCAAGCCGGGCCCTGCCGAGCGCGTGGTTCCGGCCAAGGTCCGCACCGTGGCCGCCACGATCAACGGCGGCTGGACGCTCAGCTTCCCGCAAGGCCCGAGCCTGAAGGACGTCAAGCCCGGCTCCTGGACCGACAACACTGACCCGGCCGTGCGTTACTTCTCCGGAACGGCGACCTACGCCACGACCTTCAAGGCTCCGAAGGCGGGGAAGGGCGCCCACGTCGTGCTCGACCTGGGCGCGGTCAAGAACCTGGCCAGCGTCAGCGTCAACGGCAAGGACCTGGGCGTGCTCTGGAAGGCGCCGTTCGAGGTCGACGTCACCGAGGCCCTGAAGGCCGGCGACAACCGGCTCGAGGTCAAGGTCGTGAACCTGTGGCCCAACCGTCTGATCGGCGACAAGCAGCCGGGCTATGCCGGTCCCAAGGCCTTCACCAGCTTTGATCCCTATCCGCCGCAGGCGCCGCTGTCGCCCTCGGGCCTGCTCGAGCCGGCCAAGCTGATCGTCGAGCGCCAGGAGTAACCGCGTATGGGCAACCCGCTTCTCGGGCTCGTCTTTCACTGGCTGGGCGGGCTGTCGTCGGCCAGCTTCTACGTGCCCTACAAGGGCGTGCGGAAGTGGTCGTGGGAGATCTTCTGGCTGACCGGCGGCGTCGTCAGCTGGCTGATCGCGCCCTGGCTGTTCGCCAGCCTGCAGACCAAGGATCTTCTGGTCGTATTGAGCTCGGCGCCGCGCGAGACCCTGTTCTGGTGCTGGCTGTTCGGCGCCCTGTGGGGGCTGGGCGGCCTGACCTTCGGCCTGACGATGCGGTATCTGGGCCTTTCGCTGGGCATGGCCGTGGCGCTCGGTCTCACCACGGCATTCGGCACGCTCGTTCCGCCGCTGTTCGACGGCACCTTCGCCGACAAGCTGCTCAGCAACACCAGCGGCCGGGTGATCCTGGCCGGGGTGATCGTCACCCTGCTGGGCATCGTGCTGGTGGCCCTGGCCGGCAAGGCCAAGGAGGCCGAGCTGTCGCACGAGGCCAAGACCGCCGCCGTCGGCGAGTTCAATCTGAAGAAGGGCCTGGCGGTCGCCGTCTTCTCCGGGATCATGAGCGCCTGCTTCGCCTTCGGCCTGGCCGCTGGCGAGCCGATCCGCAAGCTGTCGCTGGCCCACGGCACGGGCGTGCTCTGGCAAGGCCTGCCGGTGCTGTGCGTGGTGCTGCTGGGCGGCCTCACGACCAATCTCGTCTGGTGCGGCGGACTGATCCTCAAGAACCGCAGCGCCGGCGAATGGCTGGGCCGGGGAGGGGGGCAGGGCGCCCCGCTGGCCCTCAACTTCGGCCTCTGCGCCCTGGGCGGCCTGGCCTGGTACCTGCAGTTCTTCTTCTACACGATGGGGGAAAGCCAGATGGGCCGGTTCGGCTTCTCCAGCTGGACCCTGCACATGGCCAGCATCATCATATTCTCGACCCTCTGGGGCTTCGCCCTGAAGGAGTGGGCGGCGGCCAGCAAAAAGACGCGCGGCCTGGTGATCGCCGGCATCGCCGTGCTGGTCGGCTCGACCGTGGTCATCGGCCTCGGCAACGCGCTGGCGGCCTAGGGCGACCCGATGACCGACAGCGCCCAGAAGCTCTCCCAGACCCTGCATCGCGGCCTCGACATCCTCGAGGCCGTGGCGGCCGGCTGCGCCAGTCCGGCGCAGATCGCCGAGCGGCTGTCGCTGAGCCGCAGCACGACCTACCGGCTGGCGGCTCTGCTCGCCGAACGCGGTCATCTGAACGCCGGCGATCGCGGCTACCAGCTGGGACCGCGGATGTTCGCCCTGGGCGCCAGCGCCGCGCGCGCCGTCGATCTGCCCAGGCTGGCCCAGCCGATCCTGGAGGGCCTGACCCGCGACACCGGCGACGCGGCCAATCTGGGCGTGCGCGACGGCGACGAGGTGATCTATGTGGCCCAGTCGCCGGGCACGCGCCGGCTGGTCGTCCGTCACGGCGTCGGCGCGCGCAACCGGCTGCGCCAGACGGCCATGGGCCAGGCGCTGATGCTCGATACGGCTCACGAAGCCGACGAAACGCCCGAATGGAGCGCCGTCATGCGCCAGGCGCGCGCTCGCGGCCTGGGCTTCCACCGCGACGAATTCGGCGACGCCATCGTCTGCATCGCCGCGCCCGTGCGCGACGCCGCCGGCGCGATCGTCGCGGCCATCAGCCTGTCGACCATCCCGCAGTATCTCGACGACGAACGTCTGGAGCGACTGAGAGGCCAGGTGCGAGAGGCAGGCCAGGCTCTGAGCCGCAGGATCGGTGGGGAATAGGAATTTAGTCCTAGATATGCGCCACAGCGGACGCATCAATATGCATCGCCTAAGGAATATTATCAGAAATAACATTACAGGCCGATCCCGCGCTTTCCGCGCACCGTCGTCAGCCCAGGGCCGCCACCACGGCTTCCAGTTCGCCTTTCACCGCGATCTTGCGTGCGGCGCTGACGACGAAACAGACGCTGGCGACCTGAGGATGCGGCACGACGCTCGTGACCCGCGCCGAATTGATCCAGACATGGTCGAAGTCCAGCGACGCGGCCGCCAGCCGGCGCAGATCGGCATCCAGACGTGCCGCGGCCTCGTCAGCGGTATGCAGCGCCAGCACGCTTCTCGGCGCGTCGTAACGGATTTCGCAGTCAGCCGCCGGCGTCTGCGGCTCCGGCACGATGCAGAACACGTCGGCGGAATTGACCGCCACCGGTCCTTGCGGCGTGGTCATGATCACGAGCGGCATCGATCCCCCTCCAGCTGCGAGCGTCGCTATAGTCGCAAACCTCGCCACTACAAGTCCAGGACGCGATGGCGCCCATAAGCACGGCGGCGATTGACAGATCCGGCCGGCGCGCCGACCATCTCATTAATTAGAACAATGTTCCAAATTACGGGAGTTGACGTTGAATCCGCTGTTGGGCGTCCTTTTCCATTGGCTGGGCGGTTTGGCCTCGGCCAGTTTCTACGTGCCCTATCGCGGCGTTCGGCGCTGGTCGTGGGAGATCTACTGGCTGACTGGCGGCGTGTTCTCCTGGCTGCTGGCGCCGTGGTTCTTCGCTTCCTTGCAAACGCACGATCTGCTCGGCGTCATGGCCCAGGTTCCGCCGAACGTGGTCGGCCTGTGCGTGCTGTTCGGCGTGCTCTGGGGTTTCGGCGGCCTGACATACGGCCTGACCATGCGGTATCTGGGCCTGTCGCTGGGCATGGCCGTGGTGCTGGGCCTGTGCACGGTGTTTGGCACCCTGATCCCGCCGCTGGTGCGCGGAACCTTCGCCGACGCCCTGCTGGCCACGCCGTCGGGCCGGATCATCCTGCTGGGCCTGCTGATGACCCTGGCCGGCATCGTCGTGGTGGCCTGGGCCGGCGCCAAGAAGGACGGCGACCTGTCGCCGGAGGAAAAGCGCGCGGCCGTGGCCGAGTTCGACTTCCGCAAGGGCATCGCTGTGGCGGTGTTCTCGGGCGTGATGAGCGCTTGCTTCGCCTTCGGCTTGGCGGCCGGCGAGCCGATCAAGGCGATCTCGGCGGCGGCCGGCACCGGCCCGCTGTGGACCGGCCTGCCGGTGCTGTGCCTGGTGATGTTCGGCGGCCTGATCACCAACGGCGTCTGGTGCGCTTTCCTGATCGTCAGGAACCGCAGCGCCGGCCAGTGGATCGGCCGCGCGCCCGACGCCAAGGAATCGGCGGACCGGCCGCCGCTGCTGGCCAACTACCTGCTCAGCGCCCTGGCCGGCACGGCCTGGTACTTCCAGTTCTTCTTCTACACCATGGGCGAGAGCCAGATGGGCAAGTTCGGCTTCTCGAGCTGGACCCTGCACATGGCCAGCATCATCATCTTCGGCACGCTGTGGGGCTTCGCCTTCAAGGAATGGAAGGACGCCCGTCCCGCCGTGCGCAACATGGTCTGGGCCGGCGTCGCCCTGCTGGTCGGCGCCACGGTGGTGATCGGCTACGGCAACATGCTGGGGGCCTGAAACCGCCATGCGCCCCCTGCCCCGTCGTCGCATTCGCAAGCTCCTGACCGCGACGGCGGCGCTGGCCCTGCTGGCCGCGCCGGTCGTCGCCCTAGCCCAGGGCGGCCTCGAGCCGACAGGCCGCTGGACGGCCCGCAAGCCGGGCGCGGCGGCCACGCCGCCGATGGGCTGGAACGCCTGGAACGCTTTCCGCACCGAGGTCGACGAGGCCAAGGTCATGGGCTCGGCCCAGGCCCTGGTCGACACCGGCCTGGCCAGGCTGGGCTACGTTCAGGTCAATCTCGACGACGGCTGGTGGCTGAGGCGCCGGCAGAGCGACGGGCGCCTGGAGGTCCGTACGGCGATCTTTCCCAGCGCCGAGGTTCCCGGCGGCGACTCCAGCTTCAAGCCCCTCGTCGATCGGCTGCACGGCATGGGCCTGAAGGCCGGGATCTATACCGACATCGGCCGTAACGCCTGCTCGCAGGCCTGGGACCTGAAATCGCCGAACCTGCCAGTCGGCTCGACGGCAGAGCGCGAGGTCGGGCTGGAGGGCCATGTCGACCAGGACATCGATCTCTTCTTCGGAACCTGGGGCTTCGACTATGTGAAGGTCGACGCCTGCGGCCTGGCCGATTACGCGCCCGGCGCGCCGGTCGTGAGCCGCAACGGATACCGGCCGCGCGAGCCGCTGATCGTCCGCCGCGAACCGGCCAAGGACGACGCCGCGCGCATCAAGGCGATGTACCAGGAGGTCGCCGACGCCATGGAGCGTCATGGCGGCGAGCGCGTGCTGTCGATCTGCACCTGGGGCCGAGGCGACGTGCGCGCCTGGGGCGGCGAGGTCGGCGCCCTGTGGCGCACCAGTCCCGACATCAACCCGCGCTGGAGTTCGATGCTGCGCTCGTTCGACAGCGTGGCGACGCGCTCGCTCTACGCCCGCCCCGGGGCGTGGAACGATCCGGACATGCTCCATATCGGCGCCGGCGACTTCGACGAGAACCACCTGACCGAGGCCCGCAGCCACTTTGCGCTGTGGGCCATGACCGCCGCCCCGCTGCTGATCGGCTACGACCTGCGCCAGGCGCCGAAAGCGCTGCTCGACATCTGGGGCGCCGCCGATCTCGTGGCCTTGAACCAGGACCCGCTGGGCGACCAGGCCGTGCTGGTCCACCACGAGGGCCAGGTGCAGATCCTGCTCAAGACGCTGAGCGGCGGTCGCAAGGCCGTGGCCCTGTTCAATCGCGGCGACCAGCCGGCGAAGATCACCCTGACGAACGAGCAGATGAAGCTCGCCGCCGACACGCCCGTGGCCCTGCGCGACCTCTGGACCGGCAAGGACGCGCCGGGCTTCACCAGCCAAGCGACTTTCGACCTGGCGCCGCGCGAGACCAGGGTGTTCGAGGTCAGGGGCGCGCCGCTGGTCGCCGACGGCGTCCTGCTGTCGGAAATTCCCGCCCGCATCCATGTGGCGCGGGAGCCCTCGTGGCCGCCGCCGGCCGACGGCTTCGACGGACCGGTCGGTCCGGCCGGCCACACCGGCGGCGCCCAGGCCGATTTCTCGCCGTATCGCACGCCGCTGACGGTGAACGGTCGCCGCTTCGCCCATGGGATCGGCGTGCTGGCCAATTCGCGGCTGGAGGTCCTGGCCGCCGGCGAGTTCCAGCGCTTCTCAGCCAGCGTCGGCGTCGACGACGCCTCGAAGGCGTCCGGGGCGAGCGTGCGCCTGGCCGTCTATGGCGACAGCCGCCTCCTGGCGCGCAGCAAGCCGCTGCGGGCCGGCGACGCGCCGGTGGCGCTGAGCGCGCCGATCAAGGGCGTGAAGGTGCTCGAGCTGGTGGCCGTCTCCAGCGACGCGGCCGCGCCGCCGGCGGTCGTCTGGGGCGGCGCGCGGATGACGCATTGAGGCGCAGCGAGCCGCCCGAACCGCCTTTCTGGCGATCCGGCCGATCGGCTACAATCGGTGGTTAGGTGACTCGTTTTCGTCCATGGGGGGCGGCGTCTCGCCCGAGATGATCGCAATCCATGGCCGCGCCCGAGCAGGATCTTCTTCGCACCCGCAACGCCCTGCTGGCGGGAAAGGCCGCCGTGGCCCTGCACACGGCCAAGGCCGCCGTCGCCAAGGTGCCGGGCACGGCCGAGCCGCTCTACTGGCTGGCCTCGGCCCAGGCCGCCAACGGCGATCCCGCCGCCGCACAGACCCTGAACGACGCCCGCCTGACCCACGGCCTTGCGGTCATCCGCGCCATCGGCGGCGACGCCAGGCGACTGACGACCGACGGCGAGTACGCGTTGCAGACCGGCCACCGCCTCTACAACGCCAACTATCCAGCCTGCGCCTCCGTCGCCTTCGGCCTGGCGATCATCGCCGGTCGGGACGAGCCGCAGTCGCTGGTGTCTCTGGGGCTGGCCTTCCTGCACCAGGGCCGCGCCGAGGAGGCCAACAACATGTTCCGCGCCCTCTCGGAAGCCATGCCGACCAGCGCACAGGCCCAGCAGTTCGAGCTCTACAGCCTGTTCATGGTCGCCGACGGCGTGGCGCGGCATGCGCAGGCCGCCAGGGCCTGGGCCGAGCGTTTCGAGACGCCGGTGCTGACGCCCGCCCAGCCCCCTGCCCCGCTGGCCGGCCGCCGCCTGCGCGTGGGCTATGTGGCGCCCGTATTCTCCAGCGGCCAGATCCGCCAGTTCATGGCCCCGCTGCTCGACCACCACGACACCGAGCGCTTCGAGATCTTCCTCTATCCGAACGAGGCCGACGCCACGGACTGGGGCGCCAAGCCGACCGTCCGCCCGATCGGCGCGCTGAAGGACGACGAGGCGGTGGCCCTGATCCGCGAGGACGGGATCGACGTGCTGATCGACGCCTGGGGCCACACCTCGGGCTCGCGGCTGGGAATCTTCGCCCGCCGGGCCGCGCCGGTGCAGGCCACCTGGCTGAACTACCAGCAGACCACGGGCCTGCGCTCGATGGACTTCGCTATCCACTCGCAGTCGATCCTAACGCCCGGCATGGAGACGTTGTTCACCGAGACCGTCTGGCCGGTGGAGCCGATCTCGGCCCCCTTCCGCGCCGATCCTTCGGCGCCCTCGCCCGCTCCCAGCCTGGCCAGCGGAACTGTCACCTTCGGCAGCTTCATCAATCCGTCCAAGCTGAGCGACGAGGCGGTCGCCGGCTGGTCGCGGCTGCTGCTCGCCGTCGCGGGCTCGCGGCTGCTGCTCAAGTACCGCTATTTCGAGGATCCGGTGCTGGCACGGGCGACGACGGCGCGTTTCGCCGCTCATGGCGTCGACCCGGACCGGCTGGTCTACGAGGGCCACGCGCAGGGCGACGAGTACGAACAGGCCTTCGCCAGGATCGACCTGTCGCTCGACCCCTCCCCCTGCCCCGGCGGCACCACCACCCTGGAAGCCCTCGCCCGCGGCGTGCCGGTGATCAGCCTGCGCGGACCGACCTTCTACAGCCGCATCGGGGTTCAACTCGTCGAAGGCGCGGGCCTGCCCGACCTGGTCGCCGACAGCTGGGACGACTACGTCGCCAAGGCCGCGGCGGCGGCAGCCGATCCGGCGAGCCTGCAGGCCTTGCGCGACCGCACGTGGGAAGGCTTCGCCAAGGCCTCGTTCCGCGACGAGGTCCTGGTCACGCGGACGCTGGAGGAGGCCTATCTCGGGATGTTCGCGGCGAAGTGGCCTGACAGCATTTGATCCCTCTCTCTTTGAGAGAGGGAGGGGCCCGCGCCGTAGGCGTGGGAGGGTGAGAGGTAACAAACTCTCCGAACGGGGCGCGGCGTGATATCACGCGAGCTTAGGATACTTATGCACTTATTTATCAAGCACTTATCAACACCTGATCATACGCAAGGGCCTGCCAGCGATGAAACCTCTCACCCTCTCATCGCTTCGCGATGGGCCCCTCCCTCTCTCTAAGAGAGAGGGGTCAGGTTCAGCAGCCGCTCGTGCAGCAGCCGCAGGCGTTCCTCCGACCGCGCGAACGCCCGCACTGGCTTGTCCAGGTCGTAGGCAGGACTGACGCGTTCGCAGATCGCGCGATCCTCGTCGAAGATCCGGCGATTCATCTCGGCGCTGGAATCCAGGAACGCCTCGACCGCCTTCTCAGCGCCGGGCCGCACGCGGCCGTCGAGCAGGCGGGTGCAGAAGTGGGTCCGCCGGCCTTCCCCGGCCGGGAAATAGGTCTGCACGGCGTAGGAGTAGCCGAAGGTCGACGAGATCATCGCGAACGGAAAGACGTGGATGGTCCAGTAGCCCTGATAGGCCTCGGCGGCGTCGAAATAGCGCCCCAGGGCCGACAGGCCGCGCAGGGTGCGCTTGTCGGTGACCTCGCCCTCCCAGGTCAGGTTGGGACCGTCGATAACGAGGCTCTTCTCGACCATGGCCAGGCTGGCCAGGGTTTCGCCGTGGATCAGGTTGACGTGGTAGGTCTCCAGCGCGTTCTCGACCGCCACCCGCCAGTCGCATTCGAACGGCAGGGCGTGGAAGTCGCGCCGCCTGGTGATCAGGCGCGAGACCGTCTCCAGCTTGCCCGCCGCATCGCCCAGTTGATCGGGAAGGTCCTGCTCGGGTTCGATGCCGACGAACAGGAAGTCGCCGCACCAGGCGGTGCGGTAGCGGCCGATCTTCTGGGCGGCCAGCACCTCGGGATCGAAGCTCTTGGCCAGGGCCGGCTTCAGCGCGCCGCCGCCATAGCGCCAGCCGTGATAGGGGCACAGCATCGGTCCCACACCGCTGTCGCCGACGAAGAACCGCGCCCCGCGATGCGGGCAGACATTGTCGAAAGCCCCGATCTCGCCGTCGTCGTTGAACACCAGGAGGTCGCCGAACGCCCAGTCCAGGCGCAGCCAGGCGCCCGGCTCGGCCACTTCCGAGCGGTGGGCGACCAGGTGCCAGTAGCGGCGGTAGAGCGCGTCGACCTGCGGCGTCATCAGAGCTTTCTGGCCTAGAGCTTTCGGGCCGGCGCGGCGAAATAGGTCGCGCCCGGCGTGGTGTCGCGGACGATCACCGCCCCCGCCCCGATCGTGCAGTCCGCGCCGACGGCGACGCCCGGCAGCACACGCGCGCCGGAACCGAAGAACACCCCCTCGCCCACCTTCACGCGGCCGGTCAGGTCGACGTGGCAGCTGAGGGTCGAGCCGGCGCCCAGCACCACGTCGTGGCCGACGCCGGAATGGCCGTTGATGGTGACCAGGTCCTCGACCTTGCTGTCGGACGAGACGTTGGCGAACGGACCCACCAGCACGCCCTCGCCCAGCTTGGCCGAGGCGGTGACGAAGGCCAGGTCGTGGACCAGGGTGGCGAACTTGCCGCCGGCGGCGCGCAGGGCCTTGCCGACCGCCGCCTTGCCCGCCGGCGTGCCGATGCCCATCACCAGCAGGACCCCGGCCGCCGGAACATGGCCGGCGATCTTGCCCAGATACGGCAGGTCGCGGCCGAAGGCGGCCATCGGCGCGTCTCCGTCGTCGAGATAGCCGACGAAGCGGTCGCCGCTCTTGGCGAACTGAGGGCCGAACCAGTCGAGAATTTCCCGGGCGAGCGCGCCGCCCCCGACCATCACGTAGTCCATCGTCGTTCCTCCCGTGATTATTGGTCAGGCGGCCTTGTAGCCGCCATCGACGTCCCAGATCGCGCCGGTCACCCAGGCCGCGGCCGGGGTCAGCAGGAAGGTCGCCACGGCGGCGACGTCCTGCGGGCGTCCGAAGCCCAGCAGGTGGCGCGCGCGATAGGCCTCGATCCCGTCGCCGGTCAGGCCGCGGGTGATCCGCTCGTGCATCTCGGTCTCGACCGCGCCGGCGGCCAGGCCGTTGACGCGAATGCGGCGCGGGGCGAGCTCGCAGGCCAGCGACCGCACCAGCCCCTCGACGGCGGCCTTGGAGGCGGCGTAGGCGGTCATGCCCGCCCGGCCGCGCTCGGCGGCGACCGAGCTGACCACGACGATCGAGCCCTCGTCCTTCATCACCTTGGCCTTGGCGGCGGCGCGGCCGACGGCGAAGGCGCTGCCGAAGGAAGCGCCCATCACCTCGCCCAGCTTGGCGTCCTTGGTCATGCGGATGGGCAAAACCATCTCGATCCCGGCGGCGTGGAAGATCCCGTCCAGCCCGCCGGCCTCGATGGCGGCCTTGGCCACGGCGTCGGTGGCGGCGTCGCCTTCCGACAGGTCTTGGATCAGCGCTACGTGCCCCTCGCCCGCCAAGCTGGCCAGGGCCTGGTCCAGGCGCCCGGCGTCGCGGCCCGCGGCGATCACCCGCGCGCCGACGGCGGCCACGGCCTGGGCCGTCGCCCGCCCCAGGCCCGACGAGGCGCCGGTGACGAGGATGGTCTTTCCGGCCAGGGCTTCGGGATGCAGGCTCACAGGTAAAGCGTCTCCGCGCAGTCGAGAGGGCCGAAGCGGCCGGCGACCGCGCCCCAGGAATAGCCGACGCCGAATCCGGCTAGGACCAGGGTCGCGGCCTCACTGGTCAGGCGTTCGGCCACCGCGTCGGTCAGCAACAGCGGCAGGGTCGTCGAACTGGTGTTGCCGAACTTGCCGATATTGATCGGCAGACGCTCGGGCGCGGCCTTGGCCTTCTTGCCCAGGTGCCGCAGCATGAACTGGTTGGCCTGGTGCAGCAGGAAGAAGTCGATGTCCTCGACGGCCAGGCCGGCGTCGTCGCGTACCGCGTCGATCAGGGCGGGCACGGCGCGCAGGGTGAAGGTGAAGACCGCATTGCCGTCCATCTTCAGGGTCGGGGCGATCCCTGCGCCGCAAGGCGAGCGGAAGCCGCCGTCCTGCACGATCAGGTCGGTGGCGCCGGTCCCGTCGGTGCCCAGGCGGAAGTGCAGCGGCGCGGCGGCGGCGTCGCGCTCCAGCGCGGTGGCCGAGCCGGCGTCGCCGAACAGCGGGGCGGTGGCGCGGTCGTCGGGATCGAGCAGCGGGCTGATGGTGTCGCCGGCCAGCAGCAGAACGCGCTTCAGCCCGGCTTGCAGCAGGCACGACGCCAGCCACAGGCCGTAGACATAGCCGGAGCAGCCCATGCCGACGTCGAAGGCCTGGGCGTGCGGCGAAAGACCGAGCTTTCCGTGCAGCAGGCAGGCGCTGGCCGGCAGGGCGTGGTCGGGGGTCTGGGAGACGAAGATCACCCCGTCGATCGAGGCGCGTTCCCAGGAGAGGCGCTCGATCAGCCGCTCGGCGGCGGCCTGGCACAGGTCGGCCGTGGTCTGGCCCGGCTCGACCCAGTAGCGGGTTTGGACGCCGGTCATCTTGGCGACATCGGCGACGGCCGCCTCGCCGAGACGGTCCTCGAACGCCTGGTTCTCCAGCCGCCGGGCGGGCACGGTCGAGACCACGCCCGCCAGGCGGACGCCTTCGATCCGATAGCCGCCGGGCGCGGGCTGCATCAGGCGGTTTCCTTGGCGATCAGCGCCTCGATGTCGGCCACGGTCTCGCACTTGGCCAGGGCCTGGCCGTCGAGCAGTACGCCGTTGACCTCGTCGACCAGGGCCAGGGTCGAGATGATCGCCAGCGAGTCCCAGTTGAAGGCCGCCAGCTCGGCCGCCGGCGAGATCTCGGACTCGTCGACCTCGAAGATCTCGGCCAGTCCGGCGTAAAGGGCGCTCATTCCTGTCTCCTCAAATGACGACGCTGGCGGCGGCCCAGGACAGGCCCACGCCGAAGCCCACCAGCATCGCGCGTCTGGGGCCCCGTCTAGGGGCGCCCGCGGCTTGCAACAATGGGGCGAGCGCCAGCGGAATGGTCGACGACACGGTGTTGCCCACCTCGCGCATATCGATGACGAAGCGCTCGGGCTCGATGGCCAACTTCTTGCGCAGGCGCTCCAGGATGAAGCCGTTGGCCTGGTGGAAGACGAAGAGGTCGTGCTCCTCCATCGTCCGGCCGGTGCGTTGCAGCAGGCCGTCGACGGCCTTGGGCACGTGGCCGAGGGTGAAGGCCATCACCGCCGGGCCGTCCATCCGCAGCACCATGTCGTCGCCGGCCGAGGGCTCGCGGAAGCCGCCGCGCCGGACCATCAGGTGCTCGCCGCCCTTGCCGTCGGTGCCGAACACCACCGGATCGATCAAGGGCGCATCGGCCTCGACCGCCTCGACCAGGGTGGCGGCGGCGCCGTCGCCGAACAGGGTGCGCACGCTCTGGTCGTCGGGATCCAGCAGCTTGGAATAGGTGTCGGCCGTGACCAGAAGCACCCGCCTGGCCTGGCCGCTCTCGATCAGCGCCTTGGCGAGGCTCAGGCCATAGACGAAGCCCGAGCAGCCGAGGTTGAAGTCCAGGGCCCCGCAGCTGGTGGGCAGTCCAAGGCGGGCCTGTAACAGACAGGCGCTGGTCGGCAACACGTAGTCCGGCGTCTGGGTGCACAGCAGCAGGAAGTCGATCTCGCCAGGATCCAACTCTTCCTGGGCCAGCAGGGCGAGCGCGGCGCCCTCGGCCAGATCGAGCGAGGTCTCGCCGTCGGCCGCGATGCGACGCTCGGCTATACCCGTCTTCTCGAGGATCTTGTCGGCGCTCCAGTCGGGGAAGCGTGCGGCCAAGGCGTCGTTGGTCAGGCGGCCTTCTGGCAGGTGACCTGCGATCGCCTTGATCCTGGCGGTCAACATATACGCCTCGCGGCCGCGGAATGAATCATTGCAGAACAATGTCGAGCGCAATCTAAGCGCGTCGTTGGCCCCAGGGCCAGCCGTTTGATCTACGGGGAACCTTCAATGTCGGCGCAGGACGTCTTCCCCAGGGCCATGGAGCTGCTCCTGGCCGGCGACGCCGTGGGCGCGCAGGCGCTGCTGGGCCCGCTGGCCGCGCAGAACGGCGACGACGTGCAGATCCACTATTTCCACGCCGCGGCGCTGAGCGCGATGGGCGAGGAGGCCCGCGCCCGGGCGGCCTTCGAGACCGCGTGGATGAACCACGCCTTCACGGTCATGGGCGAGAACGACATCGCGCTGGATCGCGTCGCCCGCGACGCCGCCTTCGCCCTCGACGTCGGCCGGCTGTTCTATGCGGAGGACTATGTCGGGGTCGCCGCCGCGGCCTGTGGCTGCGCCCTGAACGACCCCACGGTGGCGGCCAACGAGGGCCTGTTCGTCTACGGCCAGTCGCTGCATCACGCCGGCCGTATCGAGGCGGCGCTGGCGGCCTTCGACAAGGCGGTGGGGCTGACGGGGGCCTCGTACCTGTCGGGCTTCGTGCTCTATTCGCTGATGTTCGCCAAGGACGGCCTGCAGCGCCAGGCCGACACCGCCCGCCGCTGGGGCGAGGTGATGCGCAAGGTCAGGCCCGCATCCCCCACGTTCCCGCCCGCCTGGGACGGCGCGCGCAAGCTGCGCGTCGGCTATGTGGCGCCCAGCTTCGCCAACCAGCTGCGCCACTTTGTCGACCTGGTGTTCGAGAACCACGACACCGAGCGCTTCGAGGTCTTCGCCTATGTCGATCACGCCGAGAAGGAAGCCCTGCCCGGCCACGTCACGGTGCGCTCCTGCAAGGCCCTGACCTACGACGCCCACGCCGACCTGATCCGCGCCGACGCGATCGACGTGCTGGTCGACGTCTGGGGCCACGCCTCGGGCAACCGCCTAGCGGTGTTCGCCCGCCGGCCCGCGCCCGTGCAGGTGGCCTGGCTGAACTGGATCCAGACCACGGGGCTGGAGGTCATGGACTACTCCATGCTCGGCTCGCAGATGCTGACCGCCGACGCGCCGCCAATGTTCGTCGAGACGCTGCACGACATCGGCCCGATCCTGGCGGCGTTCCGGCCGACGCCCACAGCGGCCCCCTCGCCTTCTCCGGCGATCGAGAGCGGCCATCTGACCTTCGGCAGCTTCAACCACCCAGCCAAGATCAGCGACGAGACCGTGGCGGGCTGGGCCGGGCTGCTGAAGGCCTGTCCAAGCGCCGAGCTGCTCTTCAAGTACAGCTACTTCGTCGACCCTGTGCTGCAGACCACCACCCAGTGTCGCTTCCTGGCCCACGGGATCGCGCCCCAGCGCATCCTGTTCGAGGGCAGGACGACCGGCGAGGAATACGAGCAGGCCTTCGCGCAGATCGACTTCGCGCTGGATCCCAGCCCGGTCGGCGGCGGCACCACGACCATGGAGGCCGTCTCGCGGGGCGTGCCGGTGCTGGCGATCCGAGGCCGCGACTACTACAGCCGCGTCGCCATCGAGGCGCTGAGCGCCATGGGGCTGGAAGAGCTGCTGTTCGACGACTGGAGCGCCATGGCCGTCTTCGCCGCGCGCCTGGACCAGGACCACGACGCCCTGGCCGCTTTGCGCGCAAAGATCCGCCCGGCGCTGGACGCCTCGCCCTATCGCGACGAAGCGGGCTTCACACGGCGGATGGAGGCGGCGTTCGCGGAGATGGCGAACAAGGTTTGACGCCCACTATTTCCACGTCATCCCGGCCGTAGCGAAGCGAAGAGCCGGGACCCAGGGGACTGGGCGCAGCAGCCAGCTTCATCAGTCCAGGGCGGTAGCGAGCGCAATGCGGCGGCCCCTGGGTCCCGGGTCTGCGGTCCGCTGCGCGGCCCTCCGCCCGGGATGACGGACTAAGGAAAGCTCTAAGCCTCGTTGACGCTGTTGACCTTCACCTTGGCCGCACCCGCCTCGTCCAAATCATTCCGCGTCGCCGTCAGGCTCAGCGGCCCTTTCAGGGTGGCGTTGACCGCGTCGATGCCGGTGTCCTTGCGGGTCGGCTTGCGGGCGATCAGGTAGCGCAGCGACAGGCGCTCGTGATCGGCGGCGTCGGGCTGGGTGCCGTGCAGGGTGCAGGCGTGCCACATGGCGGCATAGCCGGCCGGGCCGACCAGCAGGTGCTGCGGGCAGTGCACTTCCCCGCCCTTGCGGTCGCGATAGGTCCAGCCGCTCTCGTCCTTGGTCAGGTCGTGCGGAAACAGCGTGCCGCCCAGGGTCTGGCTGTTCTCCAGCAGGAACAGCGGCGCGTCGCGCTCGCCCACGTCGTGCAGATAGACATAGAGGGTGATGAAGTCGGCTTCCCGATCCTTGTAATCGATCAGGTCCTGGTGGAAGTCGATGCCGTAGAAATAGGTCACGTCCCGGTACTGCGGCTTCACATAGGGACCCAGGTTGTTGACCGGGTTGCCGTGGATCCGCGTCTTCAGCCACTGCGGCACGGCCGAGGCCGGCACGCCGCAGATCAGCTTCTTGAGCAGGATCTCGTAGTCGTCGCCCAGCAGGCCGGCCACGGCGCCGGTCAGGCCCGTATCCTTCTCGACGAAGGCCAGTTCCTCGTCGAAGCGCTCGAGCAGGTTGCGGCCGGGCGCGGGATTGACGCCGACATATTGCGGATTGGCGTCGAATTCCTCCTCGCTGAGGAACAGCTCCTCGCCGAAGCTGCGCAGATCGCGGATTCGCGCGAGCAGCCGCCCCGCCGCATCGGCGTCCAGTCCGCCGGGAAGCACGTGATAACCGCGCTCGATCAGATCCTGCACGGGGCCGGGCGTGGCTGCCGACATCGAAAGCTTCTCCAGGACCGCCGAACGGGCCGGCGGCGGACGAGATCAATACAGCCACCCAATACCGCTTCCGGGCGACGAGGCAATCCGTCGCAACCCGTACACGGCGGCGGTTAGCACCCGTTAACTATGTTGCCCGCAGGTTACGGGACCAATCGGGGAATCTCCATGGCCAAGCAGGCCCGCCACCTTCGCGCCGACATCGTTTCGCCGATCACGGTCGCGAAACCTCGGCTGCCGCAAGCCGACGCGATTCTTCCCTATCTTCGCCGCATCGACACGGCCCGTTGGTATTCGAATTTCGGCCCGCTGGTCCAGGAACTGGAAGAGCGCCTGGCCCATCGATTCGGCCCTGACGCCCGGGCCGTCACCTGCTCCAACGCCACCCAGGGCCTGACCCTGACCCTCAAGGCCCTCGGCGCGACGCCGGGCACGCTGTGCGCCATGCCGTCCTGGACCTTCGTGGCCACGGCGCACGCAGCGACACAGGCCGGGCTGATGCCCTGGTTCCTCGACGCCGACCACGACAGCTGGATGCTGACGCCGGAGACGCTGGAGGCCGCCCTGCCCCGCGCGCCCGGCCCGGTCAGCGCCGTGATCATCGTCGCCCCGTTCGGCCGCATGCCCGACATCGACGCCTGGCTGGCCTTCCAGGACCGCACTGGTGTGAAGGTCATCCTCGACGCGGCCGCCGCCTTCGACGCCGCCGGCGACGCTCGCCTGCCCACCGTCGTCAGCCTGCACGCCACCAAGGTGCTGGGCATGGGCGAAGGCGGCTATGTCGCCACCCTCGATCCGGCTCTCGCCAGCCGACTGCGCCGCCTGACGGGCTTCGGCTTCGAAGGCTCGCGCCTGTCGCAGCACGCGGCCACCAACGCCAAGATCAGCGAGTACGCCGCCGCCGTGGGCCTGGCCGCGCTCGACGCCTGGCCGGGCGACCGACTGCGCTGGTTCACCGCCGCCCAGGCCCTGCGCCAGGCGCTGTACGGATCCGACATCAGCTTCCAGCCGGGCTGGGGCCGCGACTGGACGACCAGCGTCTGCGTGGTCGGCACGCCGGACGGCGCCGCCCCGCGCCTGATCGACGCCCTGAAGGCCGCCGACATCGACACCCGCCAGTGGTGGGGCGACGGCTGTCACGCCTCGCCCGCCTTCGCCGAGTGCCCGCGCACGGACCTGCCCAACACCGAGCGCCTGGCGCGATCGACCCTGGGCCTGCCGTTCTACATGGACCTCGACGCGGCGGACGCCGCGCGGATCGCCGACATCCTCAAGACGGCTGGCTGAGCCGCCAGTCGGCGCCGGTCGCGGCGAACAGCCGGATCGCGTCGGCCAACCGGCGTCCTTCGGCGCGGGCGCGGGTCGAACGCGCGCCGTTCAGCGCCCTCTGGGCGTCGATCACCTCCAGCATCGTGCCGCCGCCGCGATCGACGGCCAGGCGCGCCAGGCGCAGGCGTTCGCTGGCCTGGGCCTCGACGCGGTCCTGCGCCGCCAGGCCGGCCTCGTCGGCCGACAGGGCGGCCAGCGCATCCGCGACCTGGCCGAAGGCCGTCAGCACCGTCTGCTGGTAGCGAGCCGAGGCGACCTTGGCGGCCGCCTTCGCCTGCTCGCGGCGCGCCTTCAGGGTTCCACCGTCGAACAGCGGCGCCGTCAGGCCCGCCCCCACGTCCCAGCCGCTGGCGTCGTAGCTGAAGAGGTCCTTCGGCTTGAGCGCGCCCTGGGTCAGCGAGGCGCTGAGCTTGAGGTTCGGATAGAGGTCGGCCGTCGCCACGCCGATGTCGGCGGTGGCCGCGTGCAGCTCGGCCTCGGCGGCCAGGATGTCCGGACGCTTGCGCACCAGGGCCGACGGCAGGACCACCGGCACGGGGGCCGACAGCTTCAGGGTGTCCAGCGTGAAGGCCGGCGCCGTCCAGTCGGCCGGGGCCTTGCCGACCAACAGCGCCAGGGCGTGGCGGGCGGCCGCCAGTTCGCCTTGCAGCGGCGGCAGCTGCGCGCGGTCCTGCTCCAGCTGGGCCTGGGCCGAGACGCCGGCCAGGCGGGTCGCCCCGCCCAGGGCGTCGGCGCGGCGCACCAGGGCGATGTTGGCCTCGTCGTCGGCGATCATCTGTTCGACGCTGGTGATCTGGGCCTGGAGCGTGGCGATGGTCGCCGCCTGCAGCGCGATATTGGCCGTCAGGCTGAGATAGGCCGCCTCGGCGCGCCGCCCTTGCGCCTCGGCGCGGGCCGTCGCGCCCTCGATCCGGCGCTTCTGACCGCCCCACAGGTCGAGGTCGTAGCCGACGCCCGCCCCCACCGAATAGAGGCTGAAGGTCGGATTGCTCAGCGTGATGTCGCCGAAGCTGGTGAAGCCGAAGGATTGCAGATTGGCGCGCTCGCGGTTCACGCCCGCGTTCGCGGAAACCTGCGGCCCGGCCTGGCCGCGCACGGCCGCCAGGGCGGCGCCGGCCTGCGCCAGGGTGGCGTCGGCCTCCGCCAGCGAGGGGTTGTCGGCCAGGGCCTGGCGGATCACCGCGTCGAGTTCGGGCGAGCCCAGCGCCGTCCACCAAGGGCCGACGCCAGTCTGGTCCAGAGAAGTGGCTGAGGCAGGAACGGTCTCGTCCTTGGCCAAATAGCCGGTCGTCTTCGGAGCCTCGGGCGCCTGGAAATTCGGGCCCACGGTGGTGCAGGCGGAAGCCAGAGCGGCGAGGCTGATCGCGCCAACGAGCGTGGCGAGGCGGGTCTTAGTGGTCGGCGACATGAACGGTCTCGCCCCCTTTGGCTTTCGGGGTTCGCATGAGCAGGATGAGCGGTGAGCAGGCCACGGTGATGACCAGCATCAGGCGGAAGTCGTCGAGATAGGCCAGCATCGAGGCCTGGCGGTTGATGACGCCATTGAACGCCGCCATGGCGCTGTGGGTCAGGAACACGCTTTGCGCATAGGCCTGGTACAGCGGGTTGTCGGGCCGGGCGTGCTCGACCAGCACGGCGTGGTGCTTCTCGATGCCGCTGACGAACAGGGCCTGCATGATCGAGATGCCGGCCGCCGAGCCGATGTTGCGCACCAGGGTGAACAGGCCCGCGCCCTCGGCTCGCAGCTCCGGCTTCACCGTGGCGAAGGCGATGGTGCTGAGCGGCACGAAGATCAGGCCCGTCCCCGCCCCCGACAGGAAGCCGGAGATGATGATCAGGTGGGTGTCCATGCCGAGGCTGAAATGGCTCATCTGCCACAGCGACACGATGCTGATGGCCATGCCGATCGCCAGGATCAGCTTGATGTTCATCCGCCCGACCAGTTGGCCGACGGCGAACATGGCGATGAAGGAGCCGAGGCCCCGAGGCATCGAGACCAGGCCCGTGAAGGCCACCGGATAGCCCAGCAGGGTCTGCATCATCGGCGGCAGCAGGGCGAGCGTGCTGTAGAGCAGTATGCCGATGAAGAAGCCGAAGAAGCAGCAGGTCATGAAGTTGGCGTCGGCCAGCAGGGCGCGCGAGACGAACGGCTTCTGCGCCGTCGCCAGCTGCACGGCGAACACCCACAGCGAGATCCCGCAGACGATCAGGTAGGTCCAGATCTCGGCCGAGCCCAGCCAGTCCTGGCCCGGCCCGCGGTCGAGCAGCAGCTGGAAGGCGCCGATGGCGATGGCCAGGCTGGCGAAGCCCAGGATGTCGAAGCGCTTCTTCTCGGTCCCTTTCTTCTCGGAGAGGAAGAAGAACACGCCGCAGAAGGCCAGCACGCCGACCGGCAGGTTGATGAAGAACACCCAGCGCCAGTCGAGATTGTCGGTCAACCAGCCGCCCAGGGCCGGGCCCAGGATAGGCCCGAGCACCGCGCCGGCGCCCCAGACGGCCATGGCCTGGCCGTGGCGCTCGGGCGGGTTGATGTCGAGCAGCACCGCCTGAGACAACGGGATCAGCGCCGCGCCGAACAGGCCTTGCAACAGGCGGAAGATGACGATCTCGGCAAGGCTGTTGGCGATGCCGCACAGCATCGAAGCGACGGTGAAGCCGACGATGCAGACGTTCAGCACCATCTTGCGACCCAGGCGCTCGGTCATGAAGCCGGTCAGCGGCGTCATGATCGTGGCGGCCACGATGTAGGAGGTCAGCACCCAGGTGATCTGGTCGGCCGAGGCCGAGACGCTGCCCTGGATGTGCGGCAGGGCGACGTTGGCGATCGTCGTGTCCAGCGAGATCATGATCGTCGCCAGCATCACCGAGACGGTGATGGGGCCTCGGTTGGCGACGTCGCGATCGTGGCCGGAAAGGGCCCGCGCGGCGTTCATCCCTGGCGGCCCGAACGCACGTCGACGGTCACCTTGGCCGAAAGGCCGGCGCCGAGGTTGGCCGGAGGCGCCTCGTCTAGAACCAGACGCACGGGCACGCGCTGCACCACCTTGACCCAGTTGCCGCTGGCGTTCTCGGCCGGCAGCAGGGCGAAGCTGGAGCCCGTGCCCGGGCTGAAGCTGGCGACATGGGCCTTCAGCGGCTTGTCATAGGCGTCGAGCTTCACGGTCGCCGGCTGGCCGACGCGCATGTGGGCCAACTGGTCTTCCTTGAAGTTGGCCTCGATCCAGGGCTTGCCCGAGACCAGCCAGAACACCTGTTGCGAAGCGGTCACGCGAGCGCCGACCTGCAACTGCTCGACCTTGGCGGCGACGCCGTCGGCGGGCGCCAGAACGGCGGCATAGGAGCGATCCAGCTTGGCGCGTTCGAGCTTGGCCTGGGCCTCCAGAACCTTGGGCTGACGGGCGTCGGGAGCACCCGCATCACCGCCGAGGTCGGCCAGGGCCGTGGCGATCTGCTGGCGGACGACGGCGATCTGGCGCTGAGCCTGGTCGGCCGCATGGCGGGCCTGGTCGGCCTGGGCCTGGGTGGCCACGCCGGCCGCGGCCAGGTCGCGCTGGCGAGCCGCCTCCCGCTTGGCGTAGGCCGCGGTCTCCTCGGCGGCCGCGAGATCGGCCAGGCGCTCGTCATAGACGGCGCGACGACCCTGGACGTCGAAACGGGCCTGGGCCAGGGCGGCCTCGGCTTCGGATACCGCGACCTCGTAGTCGGCGGCGTCCAGCTTGAAGAGAACCTGGCCCTTCTTGACGGCCTGGTTCTCGCGCACGTCGATCTCGGTCACCCGGCCGCCG
This sequence comes from Caulobacter sp. GW821-FHT10A10, assembly GCF_059415745.1. NCBI lineage: Bacteria > Pseudomonadati > Pseudomonadota > Alphaproteobacteria > Caulobacterales > Caulobacteraceae > Caulobacter > Caulobacter sp. GW821-FHT10A10. Next base: position 150,083 of record NZ_JBWKNV010000007.1, read on the forward strand.
ATGCTGGCGCTGATGGCGGTGCGGCTGGCCTGTATATAAGCGTTGTCGGTGGTCTCGGACTTGCCGCCCGTCAGCACCACGACGCCGACGCCGGCCAGCACGACCAGCGGCACGCCGATCATCAGCGGCAGGCGCAGCCGCTGGCCCAGGGTCTTGCCCTGCGCCTTGCCATTCGTCGCGCCTGGCCGCTTGCGGGCCGCGTCGGCCTCGGCTTCGGCGATGGCGTCATAACCTTCAGCGTCGCTCACGCGCTGCTCCACGTCTCTTCGAGTTTTCGGGAATCGCTAGGTCCGTTCGATCGCGAACCTTGAGCGGGCAGATAGGACTCCACCCATCATGAGTGAAATGATATCTCTTCACGACAGCCATGAACGCCGTGAATTTCAGAACCGCCGACCTCAATCTCTTCCGGGTTTTCGTGACCCTGCTGGAGGAGAACAACGCCACGCGCGCCGGTGAGCGCCTGGGGCTTTCGCAGTCGGCCGTCAGCCACGCCCTGCGCCGCCTGCGCGAAATGGTCGGCGACGACCTCTTCGTGCGCGGCCAGACCGGCCTGCGCCCCACGCCCCGCGCGCTGGAGATCGCCGAGACCGCCCGCACGGCCCTGAAGCTGCTGGAGACGGCGATCCTGGCCCCGCGCTTCGACCCGGCCGTCGACCAGCACGCCTTCAACGTCGCCGCCGGCACCTACATCACCTACGTGCTGGGTCCGCTGATCGCCGAGCGGGTGATGGCGGTCGCGCCCAACGTCCAGGTCCACTTCCGCAACCTCTACGCCGGCATGACCGAGGACCTCGACACCGGCCGCCTCGACATGGTCATCGGCTGCTTCGAGGCCGTGCCCGGCCGCTTCACCCACACCCGGCTGTTCGACGAGAGCGGCGTCTGGGTCGCGCGGATCGGCCACCCGGCGATCGCCCAGGGCCTGGACCACGCCGCCCTCGCCCGCCTGCCGCGCCTGGGCGTGACCGGCGGCAATGACGATCCCGACCGCACCTCGGCCGGGCACCTCGGCCTGCGCCGCGTAACCTCCTGGGGCGAACGCTACGGCCTGGGCGAAAGCCCCGATCCGTCGTTCTCGGTGCAGGACTCGTTCAGCGCCCTGAACATGGTCAGCCGGTCCGACATGATCTGCATCCTGCCCCGCCGCCTAGCCCAGACCGCGGCCGAGCGCGGCAAGGTTGTGATGATCGAGCCGCCCAACGCGCCGCCGCCGACCCCGTTCGGCGCGGTGATGCGAGCCAGCGATGGCCCGGACTCGCCCAACGGCTGGCTGCTGGAGCTCTGCCGCGAGGCCGGCGCCCTGCTCTAGCGCCTAGGCAGGCTTCTCGACCGGAACTACCAGCACCAGGCAGGCGCCGCGCGGATGAGCCTCCCAGGCGATGGCGCCGCCGATCGCCTCGGCGCGGCGCTGCTGGTTGGCCAGACCCCGGCCCATCGACGGCGCCGACGGATCGAAGCCCCGGCCGTCGTCGCGCACCCGGATTTCGACCCGCCCGCCGGCGGCGATCACCGACACCGCCACCTCGCCCGCCCCCGCGTGCTTGAGGATGTTGGCGAAGGCCTCCTGAAGAATGCGCAGGATGTGCAGGGCATGGCGTTGGTCCAGCCACTCCAGCGGCGGCACCTCGCCGGCGCTCCAGGTCAGCTTGACGCCGCTGGCCTCCAACCGGGGTTGGAGCCGGAACCGCAGGGTGGCCAGGAGCAGCAGCAGGTCAGTCTCGACCGGCTCCATGGAGTCGATGGTCAGCTTCAGGTCGTCGATGCAGTCGCGCAGTATGCCGACGGTGTCGAGATCCGAGGTCCGGTCGCTTTCGAAGATCCGCAGCGCCCCGACCAGGGTCGAGCCCAGGCCGTCGTGCATGTCCTGCATCAGCCGCTGGCGCTCCTGGTGCAGCAGTTCGCGGTGCTCGACCTCGCGCAGGCGGGCGTGACTGGCGGTCAGCTCGGCCTCGCGCTGGGCCAGGCGCCGCGCCAGATCCGTCTTGGCCCGCGTCGCCGTCTCCAGCGCCTCGGTGTAGCGCCTGAACATCACGTACCAGAAGATCAGGGTGAACCCGACGCCGGCGAAGTTGGTCAGGAACACGCTCTCGATGTCGACGAGGTTCTGTTGCAGCGCCACGTCGTAGAGGCCCGAAGCCAGGGTAACCAGGCACCAGACCGCCAGCAGCGTCGAGAAGCTGAAGCCGGCCCGCCCTGCCTGTCGCAGCCATTTGGCGGCGACGCCCAGGCCCAGCAGCAGCATGTTGATGTAGATCGGCGCCGCGATCAGGGTCGCGTCCAGCAGGCTCGGCAGGGTGGCCAGCGTCCAGGCCGCGCCGTTGGCGACGATGGCCAGGGTCAAGCGCGGCTGCCGCGCGCCCTGCAGTTCGCAGGCGAACAGGTGCAGCACCACGATCATCCAGTAGGGCGAATTGACCGTGATCCAGCCGAACCAGGCGTCCGACACGACCAGCGGATGCACGCCCACGAAGGTGTGCAGCATGCGCAGGAAGCACACCGCCGACATGGCGAAGAACAGCAGATAGATCGGCTCGCCGCGCCGGCTGAACCAGACGAACAGCGCGAAGACGCCCGTGGCCAGGAACGCCGCCGCCGAGAGGGCCGGCAGCTGCACCTGGAAGAACGCCCGCAGGTAATAGCGTGGGGCCAGCTCGCGGTAGGTCCCGATCCACACCGACGAGAACGCCCCGCCGATGCCGCGCACGTGCTGCAGGCGCACGTCGAGGGTGCGCGGCGGATGCGAGGCGGTGGTGCGCGGCAGGGCGATCCACAGCGGCTGGTTCGAACCGTTCCATTGCAGGTTGGCGTGCGACTGCTCCACCAGCCGGCCGTCGGCGTATATCGCCAACGAGCCGTCCGACTTCCAGCGCGGGATGTAGAGATAGAGCTGGCGCCCGTCGTCGGGCAGCGGCGGAACGCGCAGGGCGTACCAGGTGACCTGGGTGGCGATGCGCTGCGGCGCGGCCTCGGTGGTCGGCAGCCAGGCCGGCTTGGGCGCATGCGGCAGGGTCACCGCGGTCCCGCCTTGCCCGGAGACCTCGCTGCCGGGCGGCGGCTGGTAGCCCAGCGTCGCTATGGAGGTCAGCCGCGCGGTGGTGATCCGCGCGCCGCCCGCCCTCGCCTGCACCAACAAGGCGAGGCCGATCGCGACCAGCCCCGCCACGGCCAGGGCGATCAGCGGCGCCCAGCGGCTGGAGGCGCTCGTGCGGTCAGAGAAGGCCATGGGCGCGGGCCTCGAACACCGCCTCGGTCTTCGAGCGGACCTCGAGCTTGGTGTAGATGCGCCGCACGAAGGTCAGCACCGTGTTGCGCGATATGCCCATCAGCTCGGCGATCTCGTCGAACGAGAAGCCGCGGGTGATCAGCTGCAGGGTCTCCGTCTCGCGCTCCGACAGGCTGGGAACCGCGCCCTTGTCGACGACCACGCCCTCCTCCGCCGGCCGCGCGCCCCGTTGGTCGTCGGGGCGAAAGCGCATCAAGACTTGGCGAGCGATGCGCGGGCTGATCGGGCTGCCGCCGCCGTGCAGCACGCGGATGTCCTGGGCGATGGCCGGCAGCGGGCTGTCCTTGAGCAGATAGCCGCTGGCCCCGGCCTCGATCGAGGCGATGACGTGATGCTCGTCGGCGAAGGTGGTCGCCACCATGATCGCGCAGTCGGGCCAGCGGCCGTGGGCCTCGCGAATGACGTCGATGCCCGAGCCGTCGGGCAGGCCCAGGTCCACCACCAGCACGTCGGCGGCCGCCCCGGCCAGCAACGCGCGCGCCTGGGCCACTGTGGCCGCCACGCTGGCGATCGCAAGGTCGGGCGCGCCGGCCAGGGCCTTGCGGAAAGCCTCCTGGAAGGCGACGTCGTCCTCGATCAGGACGACCCGCAGCGTCGGAGCGTTCCGCGACGTCGCCTCGGCGCTCATTCCTGTCCCCCCGCCCTGCCCTGAATCCGCGCCGCGCCAAGCCATGCAAGGAATCGCAGAGCCCGCGCGAGTCGGCGTCATCATATCTTGCGACGGGGCGAACATTGCTCCGCGAACGCCTGCGCGGCAACTAATGGCGGCCCGGCGACGCCGGGCGCGAGCGCCGGCGCCGAGGTTCCTGAAACATGGAAATCAGCGTCGTGGGGGGCGCACGAGGGCAAGGGACGCCGCACCACCGTGGCGGCGACGATACGGCGTCCCTTGCCGGCTCCCTGCTCGATTCCATCGAGAAACCCAGCGGCCCGAGCGCCGCGATCAGCGCCAGGGGAGCGCCGCATGCCCAACTTCACCTCGACCCTCGAAATCGGCGCCGACCAGACGCGCGCGGACACCATCTGGGGCTATGGCATCAACTGCATCACCGGCGGGATCGTCGTCGGCCCGCACGCCCTCGCCAGCTTCACCAAGCAGAAGCCGACGCAGCGCAGCCTGGACAACCGGCAGGCCACGGTGATCAAGTCCAGCGCCGACTACAGCAGCTTCCTCAGCACCAAGGCCAGCGTGTCGGTCTCGGGCCTTTCCTGGTCGGCCACCGCCAGCATGGCCTACGCCAGCCAGCACGCTTCCAGCGACACCTCGCTGACCTACGTGGTCACCCGCGACATGCGCTCGGTGGACGTCTATCTCGACATCGCTTCGGCCAAGGTCGATCCGGCGGCCCTGAGCCTGCTCAAGAGCCAGGGCCCGGCCGCCTTCCTCGCGACCTACGGCACCCATTGCGTGATCGGGGTGTCCTACGGCGGGTCCTTCAGCGGCTACATCAAGATCGACACCAGTTCGTCGACCGACAAGGAAACCATGGCGGCCGCGCTGTCGGCTTCGGCCAAGGGCTTCGGCATGGGCGGCTCGATCGACGTCTCGTTCAATGCCGGACTGACCGCGACCAGCACCCTCTACACCCTGACCTCCTCCTCCGCCGCGGTAGGCGCCAACACGGGCGTCTTCAACAGCACCGATCCCGACGGCTTGCTCAAGGCCGCCGAAAACCTCGCCCTGATCGCCAACTCGGCTCCCGGGGTCAGCGGCGCCGCCGTCACGTTCATCTGCGTGACCTGGGACCAGTTCGACGACATCCAGACGGCCCTGAACGCGATCAAGCAGCCGGACGCCCTCAGCCTCGACGGCTGCATGGCCAACCTGATGCAGCTGTCGGCCGAGTATCTGGAGCTCGACTACCTGATCGGCACCTGCCAGAGCATGCTGCACAGCAACGACTTCGCCATTCCGGCCCAACGCGGCGTCCTCGGCGCCCTGCTGTCGGCCGCCAGCGCCGGCCAGAGCGCCATCAACAGCCTCAGCGTCGGCCAGCTGGAGACGATGACGGCCGCCACGCTGCAGAACTACCTGATCTCGTCGCGGCTCAACGTGCAGCTCAACCCCATCACCCACGGCCAGGTGCTGGTCTATACGTCCTGGTACACCGACGCCGCGTTCGACGCTTGGGGGGACCATTCGGCGACGCTCGCCATCACGCCCAACGTCGAGACCAAGGTCGCGACGGTGCACCATCACAATGTGGAGTCCGACGCCGACCTCTATGTCGACGTGCGCCAAGACGGCCAGGGCCACACCCTCTACACCCGCTGGGCCTGGCACAACGGCGACAACTTCACCAGCAACGTCGTCGACATCGGCGGCGTCTCGATCAACACCGCCGTCGCCAGCGCTTCGTGGACGGGCGCGGCCTGGAACCACATCGCCGCCAACCTGATCAGCTACCCTTGAGATAATTCGAAATACAATTGCGAGTGATTTGCAATCCCATCCTCCCCTCGCTATAGCCTGCCGGACGCCGACACCGTCGGCGTCCGGATTATCTGGCGCCGATCTCCCTTTGCGTGATCGCAAGCGGCGCAACGAAGGGGTGGCCCATGTTCCTGAAGACCACGCTGCTGGCGAGCGGCGCTTTCCTGGCGCTCGCCGGGCCCGCTCTCGCGCAGACGACGACCGACGACACCGACGTCGAGGGCGTGGTCGTCACCGGCGCCTACACCGTCAACAGCCGCATCGACACGGCGACCGGCCTGGGCCTGACCCTGCGCGAGACGCCGCAGTCGGTCACGGTGATCACCGCCCAGCGCATCCAGGACCAGAACCTGTCGACGATCGCCGACGTCGTGCGCAACACCGCCGGCGTCTCGATGGTCGAGGTCGACGACGTGCGCAACGTGTTCAACGCCCGCGGCTTCGAGATCAAGAACTACCAGATCGACGGCGTGCCGCTGTCGTGGAGCCTGGCCGGCGATAGCGGCGAGACCGTCGCCGACGTGTCGATCTACGAGCGCATCGAGATCGTGCGCGGCGCCACGGGCCTGCTGACCGGCGCCGGCGACCCTTCCGCCTCTATCAACCTGGTGCGCAAGCACGCCGACTCCCGCGAGTTCAAGGGCTCGGTCACCGGCTCGCTCAGCAGCTGGGACCGCCGCCGTCTCGAGACCGACGTCTCGGGCGCGATCAAGGACGGCACGATCCGCGGCCGCTTCGTGGCCAAGTACGAACAGGGCGACACCTATTTCGACCGCCAGACCACCGAGAAGCATGTGCTCTACGGCGTGGTCGAGGCCGACCTGACCGACGCCACCCTGCTGCGCGTCGGCGCCAGCCAACAGGTGACCACGCCGAACGCGGCCTTCTGGGGCTCGCTGCCCAGCTTCTACACCGACGGCACGCGCACCAACCTGCCGATCTCGACCAACACGGCCGCCAACTGGTCGTACTGGGACACCACCAACACCAACTACTTCGCCAACCTGACGCACAGCTTCGCGAACGGCTGGAAGGTCTCGTTCAACTACAACCGCATGATCAACGAGCAGGATTCCCAGCTGCTCTATCTCTACGGCACGATCGACCGCACCACCGGCGTCGGCCTGGCGACCTGGCCCTACAAGAGCAAGGGCGAGACCACCCAGGACAGCTTCGACATCCAGCTGCACGGCGACTACACGCTGTTCGGCCGCGAGCACGACTTCACCGTCGGCGCCCTGCGCAGCGTCCAGAAGTCGGACGTGGTCTACTACCAGGCCGGCGGCGCCAACGCCTTCCTGCCGGCGACCAGCATCTACAGCTGGGACGGCAATTTCCCGAAGCCGGACTTCTCCACCACGCCGACGCAGTACACCGACAACGAGACCGAGCAGAGCGGCTTCTTCGCCGCCACCCGCCTCAACGTCACCGACGCCCTGAAGGTGGTCGGCGGGGCGCGGATCTCGGCCTGGAAGCGCAGCGGCCTCAACGGCGGCACGCAAGAGAACTACTCGTCGGACAACGTCGTCATTCCCTATGTCGGCGTCCTCTACGACCTGACCCCGGCGCACCGCCTCTACGGCAGCTACACGGAAATCTTCCAGCCGCAGAACCTGCGCGACGTCAACGGCACGGTGCTCGATCCGGTCACCGGCAAGGCCTATGAGCTGGGCCTCAAGAGCGCCTTCTTCGGCGACGTGCTGCAATCGACCATCGCCGTCTTCAAGATCCAGCAGGACGGCGTTGGCCAGGCCACCGGCGAGTTCGTGATCGGCAACCCGACCGAGCAGGCCTATGCGCCGGCCGACGGCGCCGAGAGCACCGGCTTCGAGCTGGAACTGCTGGGTCGCATCACCGACGGCTGGAACGTCAGCGCCAACTACGCCCAGTTCGAGGTCGAGGACTCGAGCGGCGCCAAGGTCAACACCGACCAGCCGCGCAAGAGCTTCACGGTGTTCTCGACTTACAAGTTCGGCGGCGCGCTGGACGGCCTGACCGTCGGCGGCGGCGTCAACTGGCGCGACACCATCTATTCGGTCTCCGGCAGCGGTCGGATCGAGCAGAAGGCCTTCGCCCTGGCCAACCTGATGGCCCGCTACGAGATCAACGAGAACCTGTCGGTGCAGGCCAACGTCGATAACCTGTTCGACGAGACCTACTACAGCCAGATCAGCTATTTCAGCCAGTACCGCTACGGCGCGCCACGCAACTACACGGTCGCCCTGAAGTACGCGTTCTGATCCCCGGGAGGCCGACGCCTCCAAGGATCCAGCCGAATGAAGCCGCCGGGTTCGCCCGGCGGCTTTTTTCGTGTCCGCGATGTCGGGAGCGATGGTCCGACCACGTCCTTGGCCAGCGGCGCCGCGGCCGCGGGAGACACCGGGATGCCCGACGCCATTCTCTGCTATCAGATGCAGGACGACGCCGACGCAGCAGGCTGCGCATCTGTTTTGGGAGCAGAGGGTCGCCGGTCCGGCCGGCGTTGGGGAGCTCGATGATGACCGATCCCGACTGGATCGACGCCGCCCTCGTCTCGGCCCGCCCCCGGGCCATGGCCGCCCTGCTGCGCTATTTCCGCGACCTCGACACGGCGGAAGAAGCCTATCAGGACGCCTGCCTGCGGGCCCTGAAGTCATGGCCGGAGAAAGGCCCGCCACGCGACCCGACCGCCTGGCTGATCCTGGTCGGGCGCAACAGCGGCGTCGACGCCGCCCGCCGCCGGGGCAAACAGACCGCCCTGCCCTCCGACGAGGTGCTGACCGACCTGCAATCAGGCCTCGACGACGCCGAGACGGCCGCGGCCGAGCGGATCGACGGCGCCGACTGGCGCGACGACATCCTGCGGCTGCTGTTCGTCTGCTGCCATCCCGACCTGCCGGCCACCCAGCAGATCGCGCTGGCCCTGCGCATCGTCTCGGGCCTGTCGGTGCGCCAGATCGCCCGAGCCTTCCTGGTCGGCGAGGCGGCGATGGAACAGCGGATCACCCGCGCCAAGGCCCGCATCGCCAAGGGCGACGTCCCGTTCGAAGCCCCCAGCCTGACCGAGCGCGCCGAGCGCCTGCTGGTGGTCATGGCCATGGTCTATCTGGTGTTCAACGAGGGCTATTCGGCCGGCGGCGCCGAGGCCGACGCCCGGCGGCCGCTGTGCGACGAGGCTGTCCGCCTGTCACGCCTGCTGCTGACGCTGTTCCCGGGCGAAGCCGAGGTCATGGGCCTGCTGGCGTTGATGCTGCTGCAGCACGCCCGCTCGCCTGCCCGCCTCGACGCCGACGGCCTCGTCGTTCTGCTCGATAACCAGGACCGCTCGCTGTGGAACCGCGCGATGATCGACGAGGGCCTGGCCCTGCTCGACCAGGCCATGCTGCGCCGTGAGCCCGGCCCCTATCAGGCCCAGGCCGCCATCGCCGCCCTGCACGCCCGCGCAGAACGGCCCGAAGACACCGACTGGGCCCAGATCGATCTCCTCTACGCCGTGCTGGAGCGCATGACCCCCTCGCCCGTCGTCACCCTCAACCGCGCCGTGGCCGTCTCCAAGGTCGCCGGACCGGAAGCCGCCCTGGCGATGATCGCGCCGCTTGAAGAGCGGCTTGCCGGCTATTTCCACTTCCACGGCCTGCGCGGCGCTCTGAACCAACAACTGGGCCGCGACGACGACGCCCGCGAAGCCTTCGGCCGCGCCATCGCCCTGGCCGGCGGCGCTGCGGAGGCGGTCTACATCCGCCAGCAGCTCGACCTGCTGCAGACCGGTTCCGAGAAAAATCCCGGGCGAGTGTCGGAAGCCTGACGGTTCGAACGTCCTTGCCACGAACGGCCCGGCAAGGGCCTCGCCTTCAAGGGAGTTTCCGATGTTGAAGATCATCGCCGCCGTCGTCGCGCTGGGCCTGGCCGCCCTGCTGATCGCCGCCGCCTTGCGTCCGCCGACCTTCCGCGTCGAGCGCTTGATCCTGGTCAGCGCCCCGCCCGAGGCCGTGCTGGCCCAGGTCTCCGACTTCAAGGCCTGGCGCGACTGGTCGCCCTACGAGACCCTCGACGCCGACCTGCAACGCACCTACGGCGGCGCCGAACGCGGCGTCGGCGCGACCTACGCCAGGGCCGGCAAAAAGGCCGGGACCGGCCGCATGCGCATCGACGAGGCCACCGGCCGCCAGGTGCGCATCGCGCTCGACTTCGAAAAGCCCTTCAAGGCCAGCAACACCGCCCTCTTCACCGCCGTTGCCGAAGGCGACGTCACCCGCGTGACCTGGTCGATGTCCGGACCCGCGCCGTTCGTCTCACGGCTGATGGGCCTCGTGTTCAACATGGACAAGATGATCGGCCGCGATTTCGAGACGGGTCTGTTCAATCTCAAGACCGTGGTCGAGCGTTCATAATCCGTCGTCGCCCAAGACCCGTCGCCCCTCCAGGAGTCCGCCATGGCCCGTTTCCTCCTGCTGAAGTTCGAACCGTCTTCCGAGCCGCGGGTTTTCCTGGGCGAGCAGGAGGAGACCGCCATGCCCAAAGCCAGCGAGAATGGGGGCGACAAGAGCAAGTACACCGACAAGCAGGAGCGCAAGGCCGACCACATCGCCGAGGGCTACGAGGCCCGCGGCGTGTCGGAGAAGGAAGCCGAGCGCCGGGCCTGGGCCACGGTCAACAAGGACGACGGCGGCGGCAAGAAACCCGGCGGCTCCGGGCGCGGCAAGCACACGGGCCATCCCGCGGCCCACAAGGGCGGCAGGAAGGGCGGCGAGGCCTCGGCCAGCCGCAGCGCCGCCGATCGCTCGGCTTCCTCCAGGAAAGCTGCGGCCACCCGCAAGCGAAACGCCGAACAGCATGCGCATCACTGAGCCGCGCGGCTGACAGCCCCCTCAGAAAAACTGACGCGCTCGAATCCATACTAATCCAGTAGTGATTTCTCAGCGCCGTCTTCCTCCCCTTTGGCGGCGCCGAGCGGAGCGCCGCCCCGCCAGGACCTCACGGACGGCTCCCGTGTCCTGGTCACGTCCTTCGGGGGAAGGACTGGGGCGGCGCTCGCTCTTGAGCTCACACTTGCCCCCGCTCTTGAACCATTGCGCACGACGGCCCATCTGAGGCCGTATAGGCCCCGCGAAGATTGACTTCGCGGCGATTGCGCCTATTTATCCCCATCTTCGGAGCAGGTCTGGCGAATCCGCGCCGCCCGCTCGCCCAAGCACGGGCGGCTCCGAGTTCAGACCAGCGTGAAATGACAGAATTCTCCGATCTCGGGCTTTCGCCCACGACCCTCCAAGCGGTCGCCGACACCGGCTACACGACCGCCACCCCGATCCAGGCCCAGGCGATCCCGGTCGCCCTCGCCGGCCAGGACGTGCTCGGCATCGCCCAGACGGGCACCGGCAAGACCGCCGCCTTCACCCTGCCGCTGATCGACAAGCTGGCCTCGGGCCGCGCCAAGGCCCGCATGCCGCGCGCCCTGGTCATCGCCCCGACCCGCGAACTGGCCGACCAGGTCGCCTCCAGCTTCGAGAAGTACGCCAAGGGCACCAAGCTCTCGTGGGCGCTGCTGATCGGCGGCGTCTCGTTCGGCGACCAGGAAAAGAAGCTCGACCGCGGCGTCGACGTGCTGATCGCCACCCCGGGCCGCCTGCTCGACCACTTCGAGCGCGGCAAGCTGCTGATGACCGGCGTGCAGTTCCTCGTCGTCGACGAAGCCGACCGCATGCTCGACATGGGCTTCATCCCGGACATCGAGCGCATCTTCAAGCTGACGCCGCCGAAGAAGCAGACCCTGTTCTTCTCGGCGACCATGCCGCCGGAAATCACCCGCCTCACCAAGCAGTTCCTGCGTGACCCGGTGCGGATCGAGGTCGCCAAGCCGGCCACGACCAACGCCAACATCACCCAGCTGCTGATCAAGGTGCCGTCGTCGGATCCCAAGGCCAAGCGCCTGGCCCTGCGCACCATCGTCGAGAAGGCCGCGCCGGAAACCGGCATCGTCTTCTGCAACCGCAAGACCGAAGTCGACATCGTCGCCAAGTCGCTGAAGGTGCACGGCTTCGACGCCGCCGCCATCCACGGCGACCTCGACCAGAGCCAGCGCATGAAGACCCTGGCGGACTTCCGCTCGGGCGCGCTGAAGATCCTGGTCGCCTCCGACGTCGCCGCCCGCGGTCTCGACATCCCGGCCGTCAGCCACGTCTTCAATTACGACGTCCCGCACCACGCCGACGACTACGTGCACCGCATCGGCCGCACGGGTCGCGCCGGTCGCACGGGCGTGGCCTACATGCTGGTGACCCCGGCCGACGACAAGGGCTTCGACAAGGTCGTCAAGCTGATCGGCTCGACCCCCGCCGAAGAAGTCATCGACGTCGACTACACCAACGCCGTCACCGTGCCGCGCGAAGGCGACCGCAGCCGCCGTGGTCGTGGCGACCGCCCGGGCCGTGACCGCGGCGAGCGCGGTGAACGTGGCGGCCGCGGCCGTCGCGAACGCGGCGAGACTGCTCCTGCCGAGGCCGAAGTCGTCGAAGCCGTCGCCGTCGAGGCCGCTCCGGAAGCGCCCGTCGTCGCCGAACGTTCGGAGCGTCCGGAACGCGAGCGCAAGCCGCGCCGTGAACGCACGCGCGATCGTGATCGCGCCCCCGCCGCCGTGGTCGAGGCCGCGCCGGTCGAGGAAGCCGCCCCCGCGCCGCGCTCTTCGCGCGAGCGTCCGCCGATGCCGGTGCGCGGCGTCCAGCCGGTCCGCGCCCGCGACGACGACGACGATCGCCGCGTGGTCGGCTTCGGTAACGACATCCCCGCCTTCCTGCTGCGGGCTCCGCCTCGCCTGGCCAAGGTCGAGGACTGACGAGACGCCCATTCGGGCGTAGAGTGGCCGGCGTGCTCCACGGAGCCGCCGGCTTTTCTTTGTTTTCTCGACGGTTCCGCGCGCTTGCCAAGAACGAGCAAAAAGCCCGGAGGAACCGCCATGGCCAATTTCACGCCGTCCCAGTCCGATCCCGACCTGCTGACCCACGAACGCACCTACCACGCCTTCAGCGTGCTGATCCGCTGGTGCATGGTCGGCCTGGCGGTCGCCATCACCACCCTGACCCTGTGGTTCGCCACCCCGGCGGGCTTCTTCGGCGGACTGATCACGGGCGTCGTGCTGGCCGTGGTCGGCTATTTCGCGGTGATCCGCCACGAGGACAAGCAGCCGCTGGACCTCTGGACCGAGGGGCGGTGAAGACCAGACCCTCTCCCTGAAGGGGGAGGATTTCTCAGCGCTTGATCTGCCCCGCCAGGTACTTCCGGATCGCCGCACCGTAAGGCGGGCGCAGGGCCAGCATCGGGCCGATGTCCTTCTTCAGCTGGTGGAACACCGCCTTGCGGTGGCTGAACTCGCGGAAGCCGTCGTGGCCGTGATAGGCGCCGGTGCCGGCCGGGCCGACGCCGCCGAACGGCAGGTCCTCCTGGGCGACGTGGAAGATCACGTCATTGACCGTCGCCCCGCCGCTGGTCGTGCCGTTCAGCACGGTCTCGCGCTCGGCCTCATCGGTCCCGAACCAGTAGAGAGCCAGCGGGCGGGCGTGGGCGTTGACGTAGTCGATGGCCTGCTCGACGCGGTCATAGCCTTTCACCGGCAGCAGCGGACCGAAGATCTCGTCCTGCATCACCGTCATGTCGTCGGTGGGATCCAGGATCAGGGTCGGCGGGATCTTGCGGTGCTCCTGCTGGGCGAAGTCCTCGCCGGCCGGATTGAGCTCGACCACCCTGGCGCCCTTGGCCCGCGCGTCGTCGACATAGCCCTTCACCCGGTCATAGTGCCGCTGGGCGACCAGGGCGGTGTAGTCGGGATTGTCCTTCAGGGTCGGGAAGCTCTTGGCGACAGCCGCCTTGGCCGCCGCGACGAAGCGCTCGACGTCCTCAGCCGGGGCCAGCACGTAGTCGGGCGCCAGGCAGATCTGGCCCGCGTTCAGGGTCTTGCCGGCCATCACCCGCGCCGCGGCGGTCTCCAGGTCGGCGCCGCGCGACAGGATCACCGGGCTCTTGCCGCCCAGCTCCAGCGTCACCGGCACCAGGTTCTCGGCCGCCGCCCGCATCACGTGGCGCGCCACCGAGGTCGCGCCGGTGAACAGCAGGTGGTCGAAGGCCAAGCCCGAAAACGCCTGCCCCACCTCCGGCCCGCCGATGACCACGGCGATCTCTTCCTCGTCGAAGGCCTTGGCGAACATCGCCTTCATCAGGTCGGACGTCGCCGGCGTGAACTCCGACGGCTTGATCATAGCCCGGTTGCCGGCCGACAGCACCCCGGCCAGCGGCGCGAAGGTCAGGTTGATCGGGAAGTTCCAAGGGCTGATCACCCCAACCACGCCCTTGGGCTGCCAGCGCACCTCGGCCTTGGCCCCGAACACGCCCAGCAGCGCCGGCGTCGTGCGTCGCTTCTCGGTCTTCATCCACTGGCGCAGATGGTCGCGGGCGAACTTCAACGGACCGATCGAGCCGGCCACGTCGGTCAGGGCCGTGGCGTCCTTCGAGCGCACGCCGAAATCGTCGCTGACCGCCTTGGCGATGTCGTCCTGGTGATCGACCAGCAGGCCGATGCAGCGGTTCAGCCAGTCGATGCGGCGTCCGGCCGTCGGCGCGCCGTCGCGCAGGTGGGCGGCCTTCTGCTTTTCGAGCACCGTCTCCAGGCCGGCCTTGACGGCCTCCGGACCGATGTTGGCGGGGGCGTTCATGCTGCGTCTCTCCCGAAAACGGCCTCTCGGCTCATCTTATCACTGATCAGGATGCGTTGAAGTTGTGACGGACGCAAGAACCCCGACCCGGCCTTAACCGCTCGTTTGAACTCTTGCGCTTATGTTTGGCGCGCAAGCGATCGGCCCTGGAGAAACCGGGATCGAACGGGGGAATGAAAGATGTCGGACGTCGAGACCACTCTGCGCGGCCCTGAAGCCTACAAGATCGCCCGTCGGGCCCTGGACCTGATGGAGCGTCATCAGATCTGGCCGACCGCGCTGAACTTCGAGCTCTGGACCCATTATGTGGCCGATCCGGACGGCGCCCTGGCGCGCGAGATCACCCGCCTGATCTCGATGGGCGAGCCCATCACCGAGATGCTGAGCGAAGAGCTGGCCGCCGCCTATCTTCCGAAAGCCCGCCTCAACGAACAGATCCGCGACGCCGGCGACCTGCTCTCCAAGGAGCTGGAGTCGGTCTCGAAGGCCATCCAAAACGCCCAGAAGACCAACGCCGCCTTCGGCAAGACCCTGGCCGGGGTCTCCAAGGACCTCGACGGCCCGACCGCCGTCGAAGGCATCAAGGCCGTGGTCACCAGCCTGGCCGCCGCCACCCGACAGGTCGCCAAGGAAAACAAGGCGCTGGAAAACCGCCTGGCCGAGTCCACCGCCGAGGTCGACCGCCTGCGCGAGCACCTGGAGCAGGTGCGCCGCGACGCCACCACCGACGGCCTGACCAACCTGGCCAACCGCAAGGCCTTCGACGAGGAGCTGGAGCGCGCCTGCGCCGAGGCCGACGAGGCCGGTTCGGCCATCTGCCTGGCCGTGCTCGACATCGACCACTTCAAGGGCTTCAACGACACCTGGGGCCACCAGACCGGCGACCAGGTCATCCGCTACGTCGCCAGCGTCATCGGCCGCGTCGCCGCCCTGCCCCGCTTCGCCGCCCGCTACGGCGGCGAGGAATTCGCGATGATCTTCCCGGGCGAAGCCGCCGCCGTGGTCAACGCCACGCTGGAAGAAATCCGCGTCGAGGTCTCCTCGCGCATGCTCAAGCGTCGCTCGACCAACGAGGACCTGGGCGCCATCACCCTGTCGTCCGGCTTCGCCGAGCGCCGCAAGGGCGAAACCGCCCACTCGGTCATGGAACGCGCCGACACCGCGCTCTACGCCTCCAAGCGCGGCGGCCGCAACCGCGTCACCGCCGCCGAGACCCAGCAAGAGTCGGCCAACGCCGCCTAGGCGCGAGAACAGAACACGCGTTCTTCTCCAGAGAACCGCGTCCCGGAGCCCGTCGATCCTACCGGATCGGCGGGCTCTTTCTTTTGGCGCAAGCCCTCTTGCGTTCCCCCGGGGCAGCCGCGCCTAGCTTGCCTGCAGGCGCGAAAAGACGCCCGGAGGATGAGATGGCCTACGAGAAGATCCGGCTGGAAACCGAAGGCGGCGTGGCCGTCGTCACTCTTTCCGACCCCGCCTCGCTGAACGCCGCCAGCCCCGACGTCGCCCGCGAACTGGCCCAGGCCTTCGGCGCGATCGCCGCCGGTCAGGTCGAGGCCCGCGCTGTCGTACTCACCGGCGAGGGCCGCGGCTTCTGCTCGGGCGCCAACCTTTCGGCGGGCGCCACCGCCGGCCGGCCGATGGACGCCGACGGCAAGCCCGACGCCGGCGCGGCGCTGGAAAGCGTCTACAATCCGCTGGTCACCCTGCTGCGCGACTTCCCGCTGCCGATCGTCACCGCCGTCAACGGCCCGGCCGCCGGCATCGGCTGCTCGCTGGCCCTGCTCGGCGACATCGTGGTGGCGGCGCAAAGCGCCTATTTCCTGCAGGCCTTCCGCCGCATCGGCCTGGTGCCCGACGGCGGCTCGACCTGGCTGCTGCCGCGCCTGGTGGGCAAGGCGCGGGCCATGGAGATGATGCTGCTGGGCGACAAGATCCCGGCCGCCAAGGCCCTGGACTGGGGGTTGGTCAACCGCTGCGTCCCCGACGCCGAACTGATGCCTACCGCCCTTGAGCTTGCCCGCGCCCTCGCCGAGGGCCCCGCCTCTCTGGGTGCCATCCGCCGGCTGGTCTGGGACAGCCTGGAGACCGACTGGATCGGCCAGCTGCACGCCGAACGCCAGGCCCAGCGCGCCGCCGGCAAGACCGAGGACTTCATCGAAGGCGTCAGCGCCTTCCTGCAAAAGCGCCCGGCGGCCTTCAAGGGGCGGTGAAAGCGCAAAACTAGCTCGTCATCCCGGGCGAAGGGCCGCGAAGCGGACCGCAGACCCGGGACCCAGGGGCCGGCGCACTGCGGTCGCCCCTGGGTCCCGGCTCTCCGCGCTACGCGCTCCGGCCGGGATGACGATGAATGGGGGCGCCTAAGCGCGCGCCCCCTAGTACTTCAGCCTGAAGCCCACCGACACGCTGCGCCCGGTCGAGCCGTAGTTCGTCACCAGGTGGTTGGCGTCATAGGCCCAGCGCTCGGTCTTCTGGTTGGTCAGGTTCAGCGCCTCGACATTGAGGGTGATGAACTTGTTGACCGTGTAGGTCGCCGAGCCGTCGAGGTTGAAGGTGGCGTTGGAACCGCCGAAGTCGTTGACGTAGGGCGACGAGCAGTCGCCCGGCGCGCAGGTGCCCGAGGCCAGCGGATAGGTCGTGTAGTAGGCCGCGCGATAGGCGCTCGACAGGCGGGCCGACCACTTGTCGGCGTCGTAATAGACCGTGAAGTTCACCGCGTCGGGCGAGGCGCCCAGCCACGGTCCCTCGACGATGCCGTTGGCGTCGTCCGGATTGAGGATGTAGCCCAGCTTGGATTCCAGGTGGGTGTAGTTGGCCTGGACGCCCAGCTTGTCGAACGGCGCGGGCAGGAAGGTCAGGTTCTGCTGGTAGCTGAACTCGACGCCCGAGATCCGGCCGCCGGGCGCATCGACGTACTGGCGGATGGTCCAGTCGCCGTCGGCGTTGATGTAGGCCAGCAGCGCCGCATTGGTCAGGGCGTCCTTCACCGCCGCCAGGCTGGCGCTGTCCAGCACCGAGCTGAGCGAGCCCGACCGGGTGATGTTCTGCGGGAAGCTGCTGATCTCTTTCGTGAAGATCGCCGCCGAGAACAGCGCGCCCGGCGCGAAGTACCATTCGAACGACAGGTCGTAGTTGGTGGCCCGGAACGGTTTGAGGTCGGGATTGCCCAGGGTGACCGACGGCGCCGAGCCCGACGGCAGCGAGGTGCTGAGCGACGAGATGCCCGGCGACAGGTTGGCCAACTGCGGACGCGCCATCACCTTGGCCGCGCCGAAGCGCAGCAGCATGTTGTCCTTCAGCTCGTAGGCCAGGTTCAGCGACGGCAGGAGGTCGTGATACTTGTTGGTCGCCGTCAGGGCCCGGGCCGAGGTCGAGTAGCCGTTCGATTCCAGCTCGGTCAGGGCGTAACGCACCCCGACATTACCGCGCAGGCTGCGATCGAACAGGTCCCGCCGGAAGTCGAACTGGTTGTAGAAGCTGGTGTCGGTCTCGCTCACCGAATAGGCGTTGCCGGGGTTGGACTTCGACGACAGGCGCCAGTCGCCCCACTTGTTCACGCAGTTGCAGTCGAAGCCGAACAGGCTGCGGAACTTGTCGATATCGGGCACGATGAAGCTGGTCGGCGTGCCGGACGAGACGTCCAGGCCCGCGCCCCAGTTCACCAGCTTGCTCATCGCCGCCGTCGTCGTCCCGGCTTCCAGCAGCGTCGGGTTCAGGGTCTCGGTCGACAGGCGCTGATACTGGGCCGTCGTGAACTGATAGACGCGCCGGGCGACGCCGCCGCTCCACACCGTGTCATCGTCGATGTCGTACTTCAGATCGACCTTGGCGGTCTCGTAGCGGTTGTCGACATAGCGCTCGTAGTGGCGCAAGGCCGAGAAGCCCTTGACCGTGTCCCACTGGGTCGGATCGGCCACGTTGAAGCCGAAGTTGAGGATCGGCATCGAGCCGCCGCCCCGCTCGTCATAGACCACCCCGTCGGCGTCCATGTGGTTGAACTCGACCAGCAGGCCGGTGTTCTGGGTGCGCGAGCGCGAGCGGCCGTAAGTGGCGTTCAGCTTGAAGCGGTCGGTGAACTCGTGGGCGACGTTGAACGAGGCCTGCTGGAAGGTGGTGGTGTAGTAGCTCTCGTCGGCGGCCGAGCGGACATCGACATTGTCCATCACCAGGTAGTCGGCCTGGTTGGCGTCGTTGACGTGGGCCTCCAGCACCTGGGTGGCCGGCCGGCCGACCAGGGCCTGCATCGCGCCCAGCACGCCCGCCGTGCCCGTCTGCCCGTTGTAGCCGTACTTGTAATAGTAGTCGTAGGGCTCGAGGTTGTTGGGATTGTAGCTGTAGCTCGTACCCGACACGAGCGAGGAGCCGTTGAGGTCCGTGCCGCAGTCGATGGCGTCGCGATAGGCCGTGGCCGTCTGACTGGTGC
This sequence comes from Caulobacter sp. GW821-FHT10A10, assembly GCF_059415745.1. NCBI lineage: Bacteria > Pseudomonadati > Pseudomonadota > Alphaproteobacteria > Caulobacterales > Caulobacteraceae > Caulobacter > Caulobacter sp. GW821-FHT10A10. The sequence continues at coordinate 168,901 of NZ_JBWKNV010000007.1, forward strand.
AGTACGGCAGGATCTGGCGCTGCACGCTCGCCGGGGCGGTCGAGGCGTTGTAGGTCGAATAGGTCTTGCCGCCCGAGGTCACCGTCTTGGTGTTGTTGCGGTTCAGACCGACGGTCTGCAGCTGGTAGTTCGTCTGGTCCTGCCACAGGCGCGAATAGACGAGGTCCGTGGTCACCGTCGTCTTCGGCGTCGGCCGCCACTGGAAGGCCGCCGTCGCGCCGATCCGCTCCTGCTGCAGCTCGGCGTGGTTCAGGGTCGCCAGGGCCGGGATCACCGTCAGGTCGTTCATCTGCGCCAGAGCGTCGGCGCTGGAGCCTTCAGCCACGGTCGCGAAGCCCGTGGCCGCCGTCGTGGCGCCGGTATGGGTGGCGTTGCGGTACAGCAGGTCGCTCTGGCCGGCCTGGCGCTGATAGCTGTCGATGGTCTGCTTGCGCGAATTGTAGGCCAGCGAGAACAGCGCCCCGAGGTCGCCGATCTTCGTGTCGTTCCAGCGGTCCGAGACGAGGCCCGCGATGCGCGGCACGTGGTTGCCGCCGTTCTCGTAGTAGGAATCCTGGATCGACAGGGCCAGGCGCCGACCCTTGAAATCAAACGGACGGCCGGTCTGCAGGTCGACCGTCGCGCCCAGCGAGCCCTCGTCGGTCTCGGCCGAGGCGGTCTTCTGGACCTTCAGCGAGTTGAACAGCTCCGAGGCGAAGGTGTTGAAGTCGAAGCCGCGCGAGCGGTTGGGGCTGGTGCCGGAATCGGTGGCCGCCGCCGTCGACAGGGCCTCCAGGCCGTTCAGGCGCACCCGGGTGAAGTCGCTGCCCAGGCCCCGGACGGTGATCGTGCGCCCTTCTCCGTTCTCGCGGTCGATCGACACGCCCGGCAGGCGCTGCAGCGACTCGGCCAGGTTGGCGTCCGGAAAATCGGCGATGTCCTCGGCGTTGATGGCGTCGACCATCACGTTGGCGTTGCGCTTGACGCTGATAGCGCTTTGCAGGGCCGCCCGGTAGCCGGTGACTACCACCTCCTCGACCGCGGTGCTCTCGACGGACTGGCCCGAGGCCTGAGCCGCCTCTTGAGCGTGAGCCGCCCCGGCGCTCAGAGCCAGCACGGACGCGGCCGCGCACAGGCGCGCCGCGGCGCGACGTTCGAATGTCGTTTGAAGCATGATGCCTCCCCCTCCCTGTCGTTTCCTTCGGAGGAGGCCCGTGTGCTCCGCGCCGCCCTCCGGTCGCCGCCCAGAAGCGGTAACCGGTGTCATTATCAGTCAGGCCTCTTTGGCGGCTGATTTCGACAGGTTGCCAGGTAGCGTCGTTCGATGTCGTCAGCGCAGCGAAACGCTAGACGCCGGAACGACGAAGGGCGGCTCCGCATGGCGGGCCGCCCCTCTCGCGCGCCTCAGGAACTTGGCGCAACTGATTGATTGGATTGCCGATCAATACGGCTTGTAGCTCTTTTCCTCGACGATGTCGGAGCCGGTCAGGGCGTTGATCTGGCGCTTCACGACGGCGCGCTTGTCGTTGTCCATATAGACCCGACGGGCCAGCTGGACGAACTCGGGGCCGAACTCCTGGCGACGCTCGCAGGCCCGCTTGCCGTCCTCGATGTCCCAAAGCGCCGCGTTGATATCGGTCAGTTCCGCCGTCAGGCGGTCGAGTTCGATGCTGGGCGTCAGCTTTTCGGCGGCGATTCCCTCCAGCAGGGCCAGCTCCTTGCGGACATTGGCCTCCTTGGCCGCATCGCCGATACGCTCGGCCTTCACGCGCAGGATGGTGATCTTGTCGACGAGCTCGCCGGCGGAAATGGGGGCGAGGATGGACATCAGGAAACTCCGGCGATCAGGGTGTCGAGGGCGGCCTTCACGACGTTCGTCGGAAGCGCGGCCATGCCCTCTCCGTAGTCCTCGGCGCATAGCATCTCAAGACGGCGCGCGGCAGGCCGGAACTTGACCGCCTTGCGGCGATTCAGTTGCAGCGAAAGCAGGGGCGCCCCGCCGGCCGCCAGCATGTGGCCCGAACCGGCGTCATTGGCGACCGCCGCCGCCAGCCGCCCGGCCAGGGCGATGGCCAGCAGCGGTCCCTTCAGCGAGGTGAAGCCGTCGCCGCGATCGGCCTCGGGAAACAGGGCGCCCGGAACCTCGGCGCGGGCGATCGCCGCATCGGTCGCCTCGTCGGGTCCGAAGAAGAAAACCGGCGTCCGTCCCAGCGCCTGCTGGTCGCGGGCGAGGTCGAGATAGCGCTCCAGCGGCCAGCGCTTTTCCTTGCCGCCGGCGCCGGGCGCGAGACCCACATAGACGGGGCCGTCCGGCAGCAGGGCCTTGGCGGCCGAAAGGGCGTCGGTCTCGGTCAGGGCCAGGGGGCGCAAAGCGCCCTGCCCGTCGCTCGCCAGACTCAGCAGCCGCGCCAGACGGTCGACCACGGCCGCCGGCCAGTCGCTCTTGCGGGCCTCCATGGCGGCCGAGACGAAAGCGCCCTTGGCGGCTCGCCGCGCGACGAGGCTGCGCCGCAGGTTCTCCTGGGTGTCGATGACCAGGTCGAAGGTCCGGCCGCCGAACGGCCTGACCCACGGCAGCACGTCCAGCGCGCCCGCGCCGGTGACGCCGTCCTTGAGGATCTCGTCGACATAGCCGGCCACCACGCGCTTCAGCGGGCCGTCATAGACCGTCTCGCCCTTGGCCGCGCACCAGGTGATCCGCGCATCGGGAAAGGCCGCGCGCAGGCCGGCGATGAAGGGCAGCTTGATCAGGCCGTCGCCGATCACCTCGCCCATGGAATAGATCAGAACCGTCTGGACCATGGCCGTGCATGACCGCGCCCGTCCTCCTCGTCAATCGGCGCCATCAATCGTCAATGCGTATGTGAGCGTTTACTTGCAATCCGTTCGATCTGATGTAACGTCGGTCTCATGAGCGCCAAGCCCCGCATCGAACGCGCCGCCCTCGAGGTCTTCGCCGCCCAGGGCGTAGACGCGGCCACCACCAAGCTGATCGCCGCCCGCGCCGAGGTGTCGGAAGGCGCGATCTACCGCCACTGGAAGAGCAAGGACGAGTTGGCCCTCGGCCTGTTCATGGCCGCCCACCGCCGCCTGTCCGAGCTGATCGACACCGAGGCGAGCGCCGTCCACGGCGTCGAGGCCAAGGCCGGCGCCCTGGTCCGCGCCTACTGCACGGCGGCCGACGAGGACTGGACCCTGTTCTCGTTCCACCTGCTGCAGCTGCACCACTTCCTGCCCTACTACCAGGAGGACGGCCGCGACCCGGTCACCCTGGTCGAGACGATCATCAAGCACGCCATGCTGAAGATGGAGCTGCCGCCGGGCGACCCGCGCGTCATCGCCGCCATGGCCATCGGCGTCATCACCCAGACCGCCCAGAACCGCGCCTACGGCCGCCTGGGCGAAGACCTGCTGTCGGCCCACGCTCCTTTGATGACCGCGGCGGTCCTCGCCGTCCTGAAAGCCCGCTAGGGAACCTCGATACATGCGCAGCGCGCTGTTCAACGCCTACTACTGGGTGCTGTCGATCTTCTACGGCCTATCGGCGGCGCTCTCGGCGCTGCTGCCGGGCCGCCGGCCGGTGACCTTCGCCCTGCGGCTCTACAGCAAACGCATGCTGTGGGCCCTGCGGGTCTTCGCCGGGGTCGAGGTCGAGCTGAAGGGCCAGGAAAACCTGCCCAAGGGCGCCTTCATCATCGCCGCCAAGCACCACAGCTGGGGCGACGGCTTCGTGATGTTCGCCAATCTCGACAACCTCAGCTTCGTCACCGGCGACCACCTGGAGAAGTTCCCGCTGCTGGGCGGTATCCTCAAGAAGTTCGGGGCGATCGTGGTCGACAGCTGCGGCGGACCCGAAGCCCGCGCGGCCCTCTCCAAGAGCGCCGCCCAGGTGGCCGCCGAGGGCCGCCGGATCCTGATCTATCCGGAGGGCCACCTGGCCGCGCCGGGCGAGCGCTTCCGCTACCGCACCGGCGTCTATCACATGAGCCAGGACTTCGGCCTGCCGGTGGTGCCCGTCGCCACCAACCTGGGCTGCTTCTGGAAGCAGCAGGAGAAGAAGAAGACCCCCGGCCGCGCCACCGTCGAGTTCCTGCCCGCCCTGCCCCAGGACCTGCAGAAGGTCGAGTTCATGAAGCTGCTGGAGGCCACGGTCGAGGGCCGCACCAACGAACTGATCGCGGAGGCCACCGGCCAGCCGGTCAAGCCCTCTGTGCTGGTCGATCCGCCGCGCAAGAAGCCGGCCGCCGAAGCCGAACCGCTGTCGGCGTGACGCAATGCCAACGCTGGCGATCATCCTGCTGCTCCAGGGCGTGACGACCTTCGCGGCCATCGCGATCGCGCGGGCGACCGGGGCCGAGAAGCGGCGGTCGCTGCTCCTGCTGATCCTTCCCGCGCCGATGCTGCTCGGCCTGGCCTGGGGCCTCCTGTTCAAGGCGACGCCGGACTCGACCTTTCCCCGCCCGACCTGGCTCATCGACATCGCCTGCGCGATCCCGCTGTCGATCCTGCCGGCGACGGTGGTCGTGGTTGTCTACGCCCGCAAGTTCCGCCTGCTGGCGGCCACGTTCGGCCTGTTGCAGACGCCCTTCACCCTCGTCATCGGCTTCTTCTCGGCCATCCTGGTCAGCGGAGTCGCCCCATGACCCTCAGCCCGACCAGGACCCCCATGGTCGCCAGCCTCCGCGCCGCCCGCCTCGCCGCCGCCCTGGCGCTCGTCGCCCCGATCCCCGCCGTAGCCCAGATCACCAAGGCCGTGATCCCCACGGAAACAGGCTTCGAGCCGCACTGGTGGCCCGAGATCACCGCCCCGACGGGGTGGAGCGCGCTTGAAGACGTCAGGCACGAAAACAACTGCAAGGCCCTCACCCCGACGGGCCAGACCTTCAGGGACGCCCCGGCTGTCATCTACGCCTGCGCGACCCGCCGCGACGGCGAGGCCGACGACCTGGCGGGGTTCCTGCAGCAGGATCAGGCCAAGTTCCTGGCCGACGATCCGGGCCTGAAGCTGGAGCGCCTGCCGGACATGGCCACCGCCGCCGGCGGCCCGCTGACGCTCTACCGCCAGACCCCCGGCAAGGGCGCCAACTGGGAACTGGTCGCCTACGGCCAGGAAAACGACGCCGACGGCCAGACCTTCTTCCTGACCTTCGTGCTCAGCGCGCGTTCGCCGGAAGCGCTGGACAAGAGCCAGACGGCCTATCGGGCGATGGTCGCCGCCTATCGCTGATCCGTCGACGCGAAAGGAGACGGGAGATGCTGCCCAATCTGCTGACCGCCCTGCGCATCCTGGCCCTGCCCTTCCTGGCCTGGGCCGTGCTCGCCGACGCGGGCTGGGCCGCCCTGGCCCTGTTCCTCGGCGCGGGCCTGACAGACGTGCTCGACGGCTGGGTCGCCCGCCGCTTTGGCCTTACCTCCAGCTTCGGGGCGATGTTCGACCTGCTGGCCGACCGACTGCTGACCCTGGTCAGCCTCGGCGCGCTGATGGCCGCGGGCGCCTTTCCGGGCGCCTGGATCTCGGTTCCGCTGCTGCTGATCGCCCGCAACTTCTTCGTCGCCGGCCTGCAGCAGGCCCTGCCGGGGCGTGACTTCAACTACCCGCCGCTTGAGCACCCGAAGATCGCGCTGAACTTCCTGGGCGCGTCGCTGCTGCTGGCGCCGCTCGGCTTCGAGACCGCCGGCCTCTGGATGCTGGCGGCCAGCGCGGCGCTGTCGGTCGTGACGGTGGCGATCTATGCCCGCCGGGCGGCGCCCGGCTTCGTCGCCCCCGGAACCCCGGCGAGCGCGACCAGCACCCGTCACATTGACGATCAGTCACTCCGACGCGGACCGAACGGAGAGCGATCCATCATCTTCAACGAAGGGAGAAGGTCGCCACCAAGAGCATGATGGGGACCAAGGGCGCGCAGTATCCCCACGTAGCCAACTTTCGACGGCTCCGAGCAACGCCGAGAAAGCAACATAGGGCGCCGCCCATCGCCATGGTCGGCGTCAAGATCAGAGCCAGGGCAAAAGCCGGGCCCAGCCTCGCGCTCAGATCGACGCCTGGAACCAGCAGCATGGCGATGATCAGCGCTGGCAAGCTGAACAAAAGCCAGATGACACCAAAAACGGTCGCCATCCCGCGCCAAAACTGACTACGTCCCGCCATAGGCCTGGCCAACGAGGCTTGATCCCGCGTCACGCTTCGGGGGGCTCGGCCGCCGGCTGGATGGTCACGCTCTCGCCGCACCCGCAGGCGTCTGTCTCGTTCGGGTTATGGAACACGAACTTGGACGACAGCTTGGTGACCTCGTAGTCGATTTCAGTGCCGATCAGGAACAGCACCGCCTTCGGCTCGATCAGGATGGTGACGCCCTTGTCCTCGACGACCTCGTCGATGGGGCCCTTCTCCTTGGCGTATTCGAAGACGTATTCCTGGCCCGCGCAGCCGCCGTTCTTCACGCCCACGCGCAAGCCCGCATAGGGCTGGTCAGCCCTGTCCATGATCTCCTTCACGCGCGCGGCGGCGGCCTCGGTCAGGGTGACGACCTTGGGGCGCGGGCGGCGCGGACGGGCGGTGACGGCGGCTTCCATGGCGGGTCCTGCCTCTAGAACATGTTCAGCTGCAACTTGGCCTCGTCGCTCATACGCGACGGGTCCCACGGCGGATCGAAGGTCAGGTCGACATTGCACGAGCGGATGCCGTCGATCTCCATGACGGCGTCCTTGACCCAGCCCGGCATGTCGCCGGCCACCGGGCAGCCCGGAGCGGTCAGGGTCATGTCGATGGCCACGTCCTTGTCGTCGCTGACGTCGACCTTGTAGATCAGGCCCAGCTCATAGATGTCGACCGGGATCTCCGGGTCGAACACCGTCTTCAGCTTCTCGATCAGCTGGTCGGTCAGGCTGTTCAGCTCTTCCTGCGAAAGAGCCGTGGCGGCGGGGGCTTGGTCGGTCATCGGCTCAACTGAAGAAGCTGCGGGCCTTGTCCAGCGCGTCCACGAACGCGTCGGCTTCGGCCTCGGTGTTATATAGGGCGAAGGAAGCCCGGGCGCTCGACGTCACCCCGAACCTTTTCGCCAGCGGCTCGGCGCAGTGGGTCCCGGCCCGCACGGCCACGCCATAACGGTCCAGCACCTGGGCCACATCATGGGCGTGGGCGCCTTCCAGAACGAAGCTCATCACCGCGCCCTTGCCGGGCGCCGTGCCGAGGATCCGGATGCCGTTGACGCCTTCAAGCCTCTGGGCGACCCGCTCGTACAGCGCGTGCTCATGAGCCAGGGCCGCGTCGCGGTCGATGGTGTTCAGCCACTCGATGGCCGCGCCCAGGCCGACGGCCTCGAGGATCGCCGGCGTGCCGGCCTCGAAGCGGTGCGGCGGGTCGGCATAGGTGATCTTGTCGAGGCTGACCGAACCGATCATCTCGCCGCCGCCCTGATAAGGCGGCAGGGCGGCCAGGCGCTCGGCCTTGCCGTAGAGCACGCCGATGCCGGTGGGGCCGTAGAGCTTGTGGCCGCTGAAGACGTAGAAATCGACGTCCAGGGCCTTCACGTCCACCTTGGTGTGGACGATCCCCTGGCAGCCGTCGAGCAGCACCGGCGCGCCGGCCGCATGGGCCAGGCGCACGATCTCGGCCACGTCGTTGACCGTGCCCAGCACGTTCGACATGTGGGTGACGGCGACCATCTTCGTCTTCTCGGACAGCAGGCCCTTGAAGGCCTCCATGTCGAGCCGGCCGTCGTCGAGCACGGGCACGAACTTCAGCACGACGCCGTAGCGCTCGCGCAGGAAGTGCCAGGGCACGATATTGGCGTGGTGCTCCATCTCCGAGAGCACGATCTCGTCGCCGGCCTTCAGCGAACGGCCGAAGGTGTCGGCCACCAGGTTCACCGCTTCGGTGGCGCTCTTGGTGTAGACGATCTCGCCCACGTCGGCGTTGATGAAGCGCGCGACGGTTTCCCGCGCCTTTTCATAGAGTTCCGTCGTTTCGTTGGCCAGCGTGTGCAGGCCGCGATGGACGTTGGCGTAGGAGGTGCGGGCCAGGCCCGTCATGGCGTCAAGCACCGCGTCAGGCTTCTGGGCGCTGGCGGCGCTGTCCAGGTAAACGAGCGGCTTGCCGTGCACCGTGCGCGACAGGATCGGGAACTGGGCGCGGATCGCCTCGAGGTCGAAAGCGGCCGTCATTCGGAACGCCCCAGCTGCTTGGCCACCCAGGCGGCGGCGATCTCGCGCGCGCCGTCGTGCTCGATGCGCTCGACCACCTCGCCGACGAAGGCCTGCGTCAGCATCGCCCGGGCTTCCAGCTCGGGAATACCGCGCTGGCGGGCGTAGAACACCGCTTCCTCGTCCAGGGCGCCGATCGTGTTGCCGTGGGCGCAGGCGACGTCGTCGGCGAAGATCAGCAGTTCCGGCTTGGCGTCGATCTCGGCCTTGTCCGACAGGATCAGGGCGTGGTGGCCCATGCGCGCGTCGGTCTGGTCGGCGCCTTCGGCGACGATGATCCGGCCCTGGAACACGCCGCGCGCCTGATCGGCGACCATGCCCTTGGTCAGCTGGCTGGTGACGCCGTCGACGCCGCCGTGGGTGACCACGGTGGTCTGGTCGGCGTGGCGCTGGGCGTTCAGCAGATAGATCCCATCCAGCCGCACCTGGGCGTGGGCGCCAGGATGAGCCACATGGGTCTCGATCCGCTGGCGACGCGCGCCGCCAGTCAGGACGGTTTGGTTGAAGGTCGCGCCGGCGGCGACATCGACCTTCGCCGTGATCACGTGAACTGCTTCGGCGTCGTCATCGACCAGTAGCACGCGCTCCAGGCAAGCGCCCTCTTCCAGCACGATCTCCAGAGCGAAGTCGGCGATGTAGCCGCCCTCGCCCACATGGCTTTCCAGAAGAACGCCCGAAAGGCCGGCGGGCACGACCACCTTCAAGGCCGTGACGAGGCCGATCTTGTCGCCGCTGACGCGCACATTCAGCGCCACCACAGGATCGTGGGCGTCGAACTCCAGCACGAACGGCGCGGCGCCCAGACCATCAACATAGCCGTTGGTCACAGACACGGTCCGGCCGGCAGAGAACTCGACGGCCTCGCGGAACGGGCCTTCGAGGCCGGTTCCAGAATGCTGATAGATCGGCGGCAGCACGCGGATCAGGCCGCGCAGGTCGGTCCAGCGCCAGTCCTCGTCACGGCGCGACGGCAGGACCGTGACGTCGCCGGTCTTGAGAGCGGTCGAAAGGCTCACGCGGCGGCCCCGACGTACTTGTCGTAGCCCTCGGCTTCCAGCTGCAGGGCCAGTTCCGGGCCGCCCGAGGCGACGATGCGGCCAGCGGCCAGCACGTGCACGCGGTCGGGTTTGATGTAGTCGAGCAGGCGCTGGTAGTGGGTGATCACCAGCATGCCGCGCTCAGGGCTGCGCAGGGCGTTGACGCCTTCCGAGACGATCTTCAGGGCGTCGATGTCGAGGCCGCTGTCCGTCTCGTCGAGGATCAGGAACTTCGGCGACAGCATCGCCATCTGGAAGATTTCCATCCGCTTCTTCTCGCCGCCCGAGAAGCCGACGTTCAGGCCGCGCTTGAGCATCTCGAAGTCGATCTTCAGCGAGGCGGCCTTTTCCTTGGCCAGCTTCAGGAAGGCCGGGGCGGCGATCTCGTCCTCGCCGCGGGCGCGACGCTGGGCGTTCACCGCGGTGCGGATGAAGGTCAGGGCCGGCACGCCGGGGATTTCCAGCGGATACTGGAACGACAGGAACACGCCCTTGGCGGCCCGCTCGTTGGGCTCCAGCTCCAGCAGGTCCTCGCCGTTCAGGCTGGCCGAACCTTCGGTCACTTCATAGCCGCCGCGGCCGCTCAGCACGTAGGACAGCGTCGACTTGCCGGCGCCGTTCGGACCCATGATGGCGTGCACCTCGCCGGCCGGCACCTCGAGCGTGACGCCCTTCAGGATCGGCTTGTCTTCGACGCGGGCGTGGAGATTCTGGATAGAGAGCATGGTCATCGGATCTGGTATCGCGCTTCTCCCTTCCCCCTGGAGGGGGGAAGGGTCGGGGATGGGGGAGGCGCCGTTTCAGCGGCGATGCGTCTGACGGTGTTGTCCAGGTGGTCCCGCACGTCTCGTTCGGGGAAGCGAACGACGCGGTAGCCTTGCTCCAACAACCATGCGGTTCGTGCGAGGTCGCTTAGCTGGCGCTCGGGCTCGTCGTGGACGGGTCCGTCCACCTCGATCACCAGGCGGCTGGCCGGATGGAAGAAATCGACGATATAGCGACCAATCGGAGCCTGGCGGCGGAAATTGAGCTTCAGCTTTCGCAGTTCGGCCCAAAGCAGGCGCTCGGCGACCGTCTGTTCGCGGCGCAGACTACGGGCGCGGCCAATCGCGTCGGCGGGGATGCGGTCGCTCATGTGCGAAGCTCCCGGCGGCTATCACGTGGAAAGGGCGCCTCCCCCATCCCCGGCCCTTCCCCCCTCCAGGGGGAAGGGAGAGCGGTTGAAAGGCTGCGCGTCACCCGACGCTCCCTTCCAGGCTGATCGCCACCAGCTTCTGGGCCTCGACGGCGAACTCCATGGGCAGCTGCTGCAGCACGTCGCGGACGAAGCCGTTGACCAGCAGGGCCACGGCCTCTTCCTGCGAAAGCCCGCGCTGCTGGCAGTAGAACAGCTGGTCGTCCGACAGGCGGGTGGTCGTGGCTTCGTGCTCGAACACCGACTGGCCGTTGCGGGCCTCGATGTAAGGAACGGTGTGGGCCGCGCAGGTCTTGCCGATCAGCAGGCTGTCGCATTGGGTGAAGTTGCGCGCGCCCTTGGCCTTGGGGTGGGCCGAGACCAGGCCGCGATAGGTGCTGGTCGACTTGCCGGCGCTGATGCCCTTGGCGACGATCCGCGACTTCGTGTTGGCGCCCAGGTGGATCATCTTGGTGCCGGTGTCGGCCTGCTGATGGCCGTTGGTCACGGCGATCGAGTAGAACTCGCCCGACGAGCCTTCGCCGCGCAGCACGCAGGACGGATACTTCCAGGTGATGGCCGAGCCGGTCTCGACCTGGGTCCACGACACCTTGGAGCGGTCGCCACGGCAGTCGGCGCGCTTGGTGACGAAGTTGTAGATGCCGCCCTTCCCCGTTTCCGGGTCGCCCGGGTACCAGTTCTGGACGGTGGAATACTTGATCTCGGCGTCGTCCAGCAGGACGAGCTCGACCACGGCCGCGTGCAGTTGGTTCTCGTCGCGCATGGGGGCCGTGCAGCCCTCCAGGTACGAGACGTAGGCGCCCTTGTCGGCGATGATCAGGGTGCGCTCGAACTGGCCGGAATCCTTGGCGTTGATCCGGAAATAGGTCGACAGCTCCATCGGGCAGCGCACGCCCGGCGGCACGTAGACGAACGAGCCGTCGGAGAACACCGCGCTGTTGAGGCAGGCGAAATAGTTGTCCGAGGTCGGCACCACGCTGCCCAGGTACTGCTTGACCAGTTCCGGGTGCTCGCGGATCGCCTCGCTCATCGAGCAGAAAATGACGCCGGCCTGGGCCAGCTCCTTCTTGAAGGTCGTGACGACCGACACAGAGTCGAACACCGCGTCCACGGCGTAGCGCGGCGCGCCCTCGACGCCGGCCAGCACGGCCTGCTCCTTCAGCGGGATGCCCAGCTTCTCGTAGACGGCCAGCAGCTCGGGATCGACCTCGTCCAGGCTCTTGGGCCCTTCCTTGGTCTTCGGCGCGGCGTAGTAGTAGGTGTCCTGGTAGTCGATCTTCGGATAGCTGACCTTGGCCCAGTCCGGCTCTTCCAGCTCGAGCCAGCGGCGATAGGCCTCCAGACGCCATTCCAGCATCCACGCCGGCTCGTCCTTCTTGGCCGAGATGAAGCGCACGATGTCCTCGGAGAGCCCCTTGGGGGCGAACTCCTGGTCGATGTCGGTCGTAAAGCCGTGCTCGTATTTCTCGAGCGCGGCGACGGTGTCGATCGTTTCCTTGACCGCGGCCATCAAGCCACCTCCCGGCGCCGTGCGCCGATACGCTTCCAGGCGGCGAGCCAGGCGTCGCCGCACACAATCCAATCCGCCTCCGCGCTCGCCCAACCGCCGCTGACACGCAGCGCGAACGGGGCGAGATCGGAACGGCCCATGGCCTCGACCACGCGACTGGCCTTGACCTTGCCCGACGAGCAGGCGCTGCCGGCGCTGACCATCACCCCGGCGAGATCCAGGTTCATGACCTGGACCTGCGAGGCGAAGCCCTCGGCGGCCAAACAAAGAGTCTGAGGCAGGCGAGCAGCGCCCTCCCCGAGCACCACGCCGCCGGCGTCCTTGACCCGCTGGGCCAAGGCGTCGCGCCAAATGCCCTGATCGGCCGCCTGGGGCAAGTCCCGCAGGGCGGCCGAAGCCGCTGCGCCGAAGCCGGAAATCCCGGCGACGTTCTCGGTGCCCGCACGGCGGCCACGCTCCTGGCCGCCGCCGTGCTGGCGACGCACCACATTGGCCCGCGTGCCGGCCACGAGGGCGCCGACGCCTTGCGGGCCGCCGATCTTGTGGGCCGACAGCGCCAGGGTGTCGGCGCCCAGGGCGGAGAAATCGATGGCGATCTTGCCGGCCGCCTGCACGGCGTCGACATGCAGCAGGCCGTCGGCCGCGCGCACGATCGCGCTGGCTTCCGCGACCGGCTGGATGACGCCCGTCTCGTTGTTGGCCAGCATCAGGCAGACCAGGGTCCGCCCCCCGCCGGCCAGCAGGTCCGAAAGCTTGGAAAGGTCAGCGACGCCGTCGGCATCCACCGGCAGCACCGCGACCGAAACGCCGCTGGCGGCGGCCGTCTCGACCACGGCGTCGTGCTCGATGGCGCTGACCACGATACGTTTCACGCCCGAGGCCACGGCGCTGTCGATGGCCAGCGCATTGGCTTCCGTGCCGCCGCTGACGAAGGTGACGGATCCGGCGACCACGCCGACCAGTTCGCCCACGGCTTTGCGGGCGCTCTCGACCAGGTCGCGGGCCGCGCGGCCAGCCGCATGCACAGAGCTCGGATTGCCGGCCAGTTCGAAGGCGCGCAGGACGGCGTCCTTCGCCTCGGGACGGATCGGGGCGGTGGCGTTGTAGTCCAGATAGATGGCGGGCTTGCTGGTCACGCCGCGACCTTCGCCTCCGGCCGCAGTCGGCCTTCCAGCACGTCGGCGATGGTCACCGAGGCCAGGTAGGAATGGATCTGGCGGCCCATCTCCTCCCACAAGTCGTGGGTCAGGCACTTGGCCCCGCCGGCCATGCAGCCCTTGTGGCCGCTCTTGCCGACGCCGCAGCGGGTGGCGCGCAGGGGCTCGTCCACGGCCATGACGATGTCGGAGATTCGGGTCGCGCAGGCCTCGGCCGCCAAGCGGTAGCCGCCGCCGGGCCCCCGGGCGCTGACCACCAGGCCCTTGCGGCGCAGGCGGGCGAAAAGCTGTTCGAGATAGGAAAGCGAGATCTGCTGGCGGGCGGCGATCTCGGCCAGGGCCACCGCGCGGCCCTCCGCCTCGTCCTGCTTGCGGGCGAGGTCGGTCATGGCCATCACGGCGTAACGTCCCTTCGTGCTCAGGCGCATCAGGCGCTCTCCCTTGCAGATTCCCCGCGCAACCGCATTTGCGTATGCTACAAGCCGCGACTTCGCGCCGCGCCCGGCTGGGCGGTGCGCGCGATGCGGATTTAGGAAGACCAAGCGCGGCGGTCAAGTATTCCATGCGCCTTTCACGGCGAATGGTACAGGCCCCGACGCCCCAACTCGTGACGGGGACCTGTATGCCTGACGTGATTTTGACCGGCGCCGCGGGCCGTATCGAAGGCCGCTATTCGCCGGGCAAGACGGACAATGCGCCCATCGCGCTGATCCTGCACCCGCACCCCAAGGCCGGCGGCCACATGAACCACCCGGTGTCGGTGCAGCTGTACCACCTGTTCATGAAGCGCGGTTTCGCGACCCTGCGCTTCAACTTCCGCGGCGTCGGCCGCAGCCAGGGCGAATTCGACAGCGGCATCGGCGAACTGGCCGACGCGGCCACGGCGCTCGACTGGCTGCAGGCCAACAACCCCGCCGCCGCCCAGACCTGGGTCGCCGGCTACAGCTTCGGCGCCTATATCGGCATGCAACTGCTGATGCGCCGCCCGGAGACGGACGGCTTCATCTCGGTGTCGCCGCCGACCAACATGTACGACTTCAGCTTCCTGGCCCCCTGCCCGGCCTCGGGCCTGATCCTGACCGGCGGCGCCGACACCGTCGTGCCGCCCGTCGAGGTCGAGCGCGTGGTCTCCAAGCTGCGCACCCAGAAGGGCATCGTCATCGACTACGAAGTCGTCGACAAGGCCACCCACTTCTGGGCCGAACACCTGCCCAGCGTCGAGCAGGCCGTCGGCGGCTATCTCGACAAGCGCCTGGAAGCCAACCCGATCCCGTAGGGGTCTTTGGTCTCGAGTTTCGAAGAGCCCGCTCTCGGCGACGAGGGCGGGCTTTTTGTTTGCGGCCTTCCTGACCCTGCCCTTTCAAAAATCTGCCTTCCTCGGCCTTGTGCCGAGGACCCATCGTTCAGCCGCTGAGACCTCGCCAAGAAAGCCAAGGCCTGAGCCGCCGCCGGCATGGACCCTGGGCACGAGGCCCAGGGAGGCAAGTGGAAGGGTGAACGGAGGGCGAGAAATCCACCTCCCGCTCCTCTCCCCCTTCGCAACCGCGAGACAGACTCGCCGCCGCCCTCTAAAACCGTCGTTATCGCTCCCATTCGGAGAACGGCCGGCCCATGCATTATGACATCGTGATCGTCGGCGGCGGCGCCGGAGGCCTCGAACTGGCCGCGCAGCTGGGCCGCAAGCTGGGGCGCCGGGCCGGCAAGGAGCGGATCCTGCTGATCGACCGCTCCAGCTTCCACATCTGGAAGCCCACCCTGCACGAGGTCGCGGCCGGCACGCTCGACGTGCACCAGGAGGGCCTGTCCTATTCGATCCTCGGCCGCGCCAACCACTTCAGCTTCCTGCTGGGCGACCTGGCCGCGCTGGATCCCACCGCCAAGCGCCTGACGCTCAAGCCCATCGCCGCGCCCGACGGCGGCGTGCTGGTGCCCGAGCGCTCGATCACCTTCACCTGGGGCGTGCTGGCCATCGGCAGCGGCTCCAACCTGTTCGGCACGCCGGGCGCCGAGACCGCCCACCTGCTGGAACGCACCGAAGACGCCGAGGCCTTCCACACCCGCCTGCTGGCCACCTTCATGAAGGCCTCCTTCGCGCCCGAGCGCACCATGGGCGTGGCCATCGTCGGCGGCGGCGCCACGGGCGTCGAGCTGTCGGCCGAACTGCTGGAAGCCCACCGCGCCCTGCTGGACGCCTTGGGCGCCGAGCAGCGCTTCCGCCTGGACATCACCATCGTCGAGGCCGCCCCGCGCATCCTCGGCGGCCTGCCCGACAAAACCTCCGCCCAGGCCACCGTCGCCCTGGAACGCAAGGGCGTGCGGGTGCGCACCGGCGCCAAGGTGCTGGCGGTGCACCCCGACCGCCTGGAAACCAGCCACGGCGACATCCCCGCCGACCTCATCGTCTGGGCAGCCGGGGTGAAGGCCGCCGAGAGCAACCTGTCGCTCGGCCTTGAGACCAACCGCCTCAACCAGTTCGTGGTCAACGAACGCCTGGAAAGCTCCGCGCCCGACATCTGGGCCCTGGGCGACTGCGCCGCCTGCCCGTGGAAGGACGGCAAGCTTGTCCCCGCCCGCGCCCAGGCCGCCCACCAGCAGGCCAGCTATCTGGCCAAGGTTCTGCTCGCCCGCCTGCGCCAGGCGCGGGTGGAGGAGCCCTATGTCTACAAGGACTTCGGCTCGCTGGTGTCGCTGGGTGAGAACAAGGGCGTCGGCGCCCTGATGGGCGGCCTCGGCGGTCCCAACTTCTTCATCGAGGGTCTGGTCGCCAAGTGGTTCTACGTTTCGCTCCACCTGGCCCACCACAAGGCCATCCTCGGCGTGACCAAGACCGCGCTCCTGGCCCTGGCGCGGCTGCTGCAGCAGCGCGTGGCGGGGCGGCTCAAGCTGCACTGATCGGAAGCGGAGCGGCTGAGCCCTCTCTTCCGTAAAATCCCCGCGAAAGCGGGGACCCAGGTGTTTTATCGTCGGGCGCCTTGGGTTTCAGAAAAGCCTGGGTCCCCGCTTTCGCGGGGATTTTACGGGTGTGGGATCCGAAGGATCACGGCCGAACGATCCTTCCCCCCGTCATCGCCTCACGCACCCCCGTCGTCCCGGGGAAGCTGATCGGCAGCCCCCGCGCCGTCCGCGCCGCCAGATACGCGAACGCCTCCGCCTCGATCGCGTCGCCGCGCCAGCCGTAGTCCTCGGCCGTCTTCACCGGCACCGGACACCGCTCGGTCAGCACCTTCATGATCTGCGGATTGTGCCGCCCGCCACCGCAGACGATCAGGGCGCTGGGCCGCGCGCCGTGCTCGAAGGCCTTGACCACGGCCTCGGCGGTGAAGGCCACCAGGGTGGCCGCCGCGTCCTCGGCCGACAGCGGCTCTACCAGGTCGAGCGGGAAGTCGTAACGGTCCAGCGACTTGGGCGCGGGACCCGCGAAATAGGCCGAAGCGAGAAACCGCTCCAGGATCGCCTCGTCCACCTTGCCGGCCGCGGCCAGGCGGCCGTTCTCGTCGAACCGGCCCAGGCCCCGCTCCTGCAGCATCAGGTCGATCATGCCGTTGCCAGGACCGGTGTCGAAGGCCAGCAACGTGCCGTCCTCGTCGACCAGGGTGATGTTGGCCACCCCGCCGATGTTCAGGGCCGCCACCGGCGCGGCCAGGCCCGAGGCCCGGGCGCGGGCGTCGTGATAGATCGGGGCCAGCGGCGCCCCCTGCCCGCCCGCCGCCACGTCGGCGGTGCGGAAGTCGAAGGCCACCGGCCGCCCGGTCAGGCGCGCCAGCCGCTCGGCGTCGAGCAACTGCACCGTCCGGCCGATCCGCTCGGGCGTCGGCCGCTCGTGCAGCACCGTCTGGCCGTGCACGCCCAGCAGGTCGAAATCGCTCCAGGAAAGGCCGTGCTCAGCCAGGAAGCTCTCGGCGGCGTGGAAATGCTCGTCGGCCACGACCTGGGCGGCCTCGGCGAAGATCTCCGGCTCGGGCCGTTCGCGCGGCCAGCCGCGGGCGATCTCGGTGGCCACCAGCAGCAGATCGCGCGTCTCCTCGCGCAGCTTGCGTTCGCCCGAGGGCCCGAAGGCCTGGATCGTTTCGCCGTCGGTCTCGAGCACCGCCATGTCGACCGCGTCGAGCGAGGTGCCGGTCATGAATCCCAGAATGCGCATGGGTCCGTTGACTGCCACGGCCCGCGTCGGGTAGCTAGGCCCCATGACCGCCAAGGCCCTCCGTACCCGCGCCTATTATCGCCCGCGGATCTAGCGGGCGAACGACCGGTCATGTCGACGCACCGCCACCTGGCCGGCGATGCGTCCCTCTCCCTTCAAGACGACGTCTCCGGCGCACAGCCTTCAAGGAGACTATCGATGAAACCCTCGCCACAGACCGCCCCGCCCGTGCTAGACGCGCGGACCAGCGATACAGAGAGTCGAGCCATGTCCGCGCCGCAGAGCTTCAAGTCCGATTTCCTCAAGACCCTGCAGGCGCGCGGCTACATCCACCAGATCACCCATCCGGAAGAGCTGGATGCGGCGGCCGCTGGCGGCGTCGTCACCGCCTACATCGGCTTTGACGCGACCGCCCCCAGCCTGCACGTCGGATCCTTGATCCAGATCATGATGCTGCGCCGTCTGCAGCAGGCCGGCCACAAGCCGATCGTCCTGATGGGCGGCGGCACGACCAAGGTCGGCGATCCGACGGGCAAGGACGAAAGCCGCAAGCTGCTCTCTGACGCCGACATCCAGGCCAACATCGCCGGCATCAAGCAGGTGTTCGCCAAGTTCCTGACCTTCGGCGACGGCCCGACCGACGCCATCATGGTCGACAACGACGAGTGGCTGAGCAAGTTCGGCTACGTGCAGTTCCTGCGCGACTACGGCGTGCACTTCACGGTCAACCGCATGCTGGCCTTCGACTCGGTGAAGCTGCGGCTCGAGCGCGAGCAGCCGATGACCTTCCTCGAGTTCAACTACATGCTGATGCAGGCCACCGACTTCCTGGAGCTGAACCGCAAGTACGGCTGCGTGCTGCAGATGGGCGGCTCGGACCAGTGGGGCAACATCCTCAACGGCGTCGAGCTGACCCGCCGCGTCGACCAGAAGGCCGCCTTCGGCCTGACGACGCCGCTGCTGGCCACCGCCTCGGGCGCCAAGATGGGCAAGACCATGTCGGGCGCCGTCTGGCTGAACGCCGAGCAGCTAAGCCCGTACGACTACTGGCAGTTCTGGCGCAACACCGAGGACGCCGACGTGGGCCGCTTCCTGAAGCTGTTCACCGACCTGCCGCTGGAGACGATCGCCGAGCTGGAAGCCCTGCCGGGCGCCCAGATCAACGACGCCAAGAAGGTGCTGGCCGACCAGGCCACCCGCATGGCTCACGGCGAGGAAGCCGCCAAGGCCGCCCGCGACGCCGCCGAGAAGGCCTTCGAGCAGGGCGCGCTGTCGGCCGACCTGCCGACGGTCGAGATCGCCGCGTCCGTTCTGGCCGAGGGCGTGCCGCTGGCGGTGCTGGCCACCGACATCGGCCTCACCGCCTCGCGCGGCGAGGCCCGTCGCCTCGCTCAAGGCGGCGGTCTGCGCCTGAACGACGCTCAGGAGAAGGACGGCGACCGCCTGGTGACCAACGCCGACCTCGTGGACGGCGTGGTCAAGCTGGGCCAAGGCAAGAAGAAGATCGTGCTGGTCAAGCCGGTCTGATCCAAGCTCTCCCGGAGCGACCACAAGGTCGCTTCGGGATGAAGCCACAAGATGATGTTGGAGAGAGTGCGATGCTGAGCCCCGGCGACAAGGCCCCCGACTTCGACCTGCCCACCGACACCGGCCGCGTCAGCCTGGCCGGCCTGAAGGGCAAGGCCGTCGTGCTCTACTTCTATCCGAAGGACGACACGACCGGCTGCACGTCGGAAGCCCTGCAGTTCTCGGCCGAGGTCGAGGAATTCGCCAAGGCCGGCGCGGTGATCATCGGCGTGTCCAAGGACAGCGCCGCCAGCCACGGCAAATTCCGCAAGAAGCACGACCTGACCGTCGAGCTGGCCGCCGACACCCTGGGCGAGACCGTCGAGGCCTACGGCTCGTGGGTCGAGAAGAACATGTACGGCCGCAAGTACATGGGCATCGACCGCTCGACCTTCCTGATCGACCGCGAGGGCGTGGTCCGCGAGGTCTGGCGCAAGGTGAAGGTGCCCAATCACGTCAAGGCGGTGCTCAAGGCGGCTCAGGCGCTGAAGGCGTCCTAAGCCCGCGACCAGCAAAGTGTGGCGCCGAGGCCGCAAGGCCTCGCATTTCCGCAACGACTCTCCTGGTGCGTGTAGCCAAGTCGTTCATGCGGCGTTAATCGACGCAGACGCATGGTCGAAACTTGGCCTTCCGCGCCTTCGCAGGTGCGAAGAGTCTTGCGCCTTTCCGCTTTATCGTTGCATATCCCCAGGACCTTGAGAACTGGGGGGTTTCCTGGGCCATGGCGATCGCTCGCTTCCAACGCCTATTCAAGACCCTGGAAAGCCTGTTTCCCGAACGACATCTGTATGTTCGCTCGGGCGGCGAGATGCGCGGCTACGTGTTGTCGACGGGCAAGCAGCTGGCCTGCGCCGCCGGCGTCGGCGCCGCCGCCCTGTGGATGGGTGTGTGCACCGCGGCGATGATGGTCAACGCCCTGGCCGTCAGCCAGACCGACCAGGTCGTCCTCAAGCAGAAAGCCTATTACGAGCGCCTCAACGCCGACCGCCAGGCGCGCCTCAACAGCGCTGTCGCCCAGCTGTCGGCCACCAGCGGCTCGCTCGACGAACTGGCCGCCTCGGTCGAGAAGCGCCACGCCGCGCTGGCCCTGCTGGTCAGCGACTTCAAGGGCGCGCCCGGCGCCGCCCAGGCCCTGGCCGTGAACAAGCCCGCCCTCGCCGACGCCTCGCCGGTCGAGCGCATCCAGGCCACCCGCATCGACCAGGAACGCCTGATCGACGCCGCCGAAGGCTTCGCCAAGAGCCGGGCCGAGCGCCTGCGCCTGGCCATGCGCATGGCCGGCCTCGACGCCGGCAGCTTCACCGGCCGGGGCTCGGGCCTCGGCGGCCCGCTGATCGAGGCCAAGGACCCCCGCGCCCTGGCCGCCGTCCTCGACGTCGACGAAGAGTTCGCCAGCCGCATCCACCGCGCCGCCAGCGACATGTCCGACATGCGCTCGCTCAGCAGCGCCGCCCAGCGCCTGCCCTTCTACCGCCCGACCTCGAACCCGGCCCTGTCGAGCAGCTACGGCGTCCGCTTCGACCCGTTCACGCACCGCCCGGCCTTCCATTCGGGCCTCGACTTCCCCGGCGCCTTCTACACGCCGATCATGGCCACGGCCCCGGGCGTCATCTCGTTCACCGGCGTGCGCTCGGGCTATGGCAACACCGTCGAGATCGACCACGGCGGCGGCTTCAAGACCCGCTATGCCCACCTGCAGGCCATTGCGGTCCGGGTCGGCCAGCGCGTTTCGATCGGCCAGCGTGTCGGCGCCATGGGCTCCACCGGCCGCTCCACCGGCCCGCACCTCCACTACGAGGTCTGGGTCAACGGTCGCGCCCAGAACCCCAACCGTTTCCTGAAGGCAGGCGAGTATGTTCAGCAAGCCAGCTAAGGGGTCCAAGACCCAGCCGCAGATCGAGCCGCTGCCGCTCACCCCGGCCGCCCTCGCCGTCGAACCGGCCCGCAAGGCCCCGCCGCGCGTGGCCTCGCTGATCTCGTCGGACATCACCATCGAGGGCGGCGTCAGTGGCGACGGCGAACTGCAGATCGACGGCGTGGTGCGCGGCGACGTCCGCGTCGGCCGCCTGACCGTCGGCGAGACCGGCCATGTCGAGGGCGGCGTCTACGCCGAGGTGGTGGAAGTGCGCGGCCGCGTGGTCGGCGCGGTCACCGCCAAGCAGGTCCGCCTCTACGGCACGGCCTATGTCGACGGCGACATCACCCATGAGCAGCTGGCCATGGAAACCGGCGCCTTCTTCCAGGGCCGCAGCCTGAAGTTCCAGCGCCAGGCCCCGCCGCAGGTCGCGCCGGTCTCGGCGGCTCCCGCGCCCGTCGCGGACCTCACGCTGACGGCGCGGCCGGTGGGGTAAGCCTTCTCCCTTCCCCCTTGATGGGGGAAGGGTCGGGGATGGGGGTGACCGCTGAATTGGCGACAGCGCAGCGTTTGACGCCGCATCACCCCCACCCCTGCCCCTCCCCCATCAAGGGGGAGGGATCATGGAAACCAGCCCGCTCAGCACCCATTGCCGCCCCAAACGAAAAACGCCCCGGATCGCTCCGGGGCGTTCGTCGTTTCAGGCCATGCCGAAGAGCCTCAGCCCTCGGCGTCCCGCGTCGCGCCGACCCGCTGGGCCAGCGAGGCGCCCATGAAGGCGTCCAGGTCGCCGTCCAGAACCCCGGCGGTGTCGGAGGTCTCGACGTTGGTCCGCAGGTCCTTGACCATCTGGTACGGCTGCAGAACGTACGATCGGATCTGGTGACCCCAGCCGATGTCGGTCTTCTGGTCGTGCAGCGCCTGCTGGGCGGCTTCACGCTTCTGAAGCTCGGCCTCGTACATCCGGGCGCGCAGCATCTTCCAGGCCTCGTCGCGGTTCTGGTGCTGCGAACGGCCAGCCTGGCAGGCCACAACGATCCCGGTCGGAATGTGCGTCAGACGCACGGCCGAGTCGGTCTTGTTGATGTGCTGCCCGCCGGCGCCGGAGGCGCGGTAGGTGTCGGTGCGCACGTCCGACGGGTTGATGTCGATCTCGATCGTGTCGTCGATGACCGGATAGACCCAGGCCGAGGCGAACGAGGTGTGACGCCGGGCGCTGCTGTCATAGGGGCTGATGCGCACCAGGCGGTGCACCCCGGCCTCGGTCTTCAGCCACCCGTAGGCGTTCGCGCCCTTGACCAGCAGCGTGGCCGACTTGATGCCGGCCTGATCGCCGTCGGTCTCTTCGACCAGCTCGGTGGTCATGCCATGGGCGTTGGCCCAGCGGGTGTACATCCGCAGCAGGATGCCCGCCCAGTCGCACGACTCGGTGCCGCCGGCACCGGAGTTGATTTCGATATAGGCGTCGTTGCCGTCGGCCTCGCCCGACAGCAGGGCCTCGAGTTCGGCGCGGGCGGCGCGTTCCTTAATGGCCTTCAGCTGGGCGCGGGCGTCGTTGAGGGTGTCCTCGTCGGACTCCATCTCGGCCAGTTCGGCATATTCGAGCGCGTCCTTGACGTCGCGTTCGATGCTCTGGACGGCCTCGACCTTGGCGGCCAGGTTGGCGCGCTCGCGCGACACGGCCTGGGCCTCGGACGGACGGTCCCACAGCGTCGGGTCTTCGACCCGCGCGTTCAGTTCATCGAGTTTTCTAAGGGCGACATCCCAGTCAAAGACGCCTCCTGAGCAGTCCAACGGACTGCTCGATGTCGGCCGCGGCGGCCTCGACATCCGGTCTCATCACGTAGCTCCGTGACACAAAGTAAGGGCGCGGGACATAGCCCGCGCCCGGAGTCGGCGCAATGTCAGATCAGTAAAGCCCGCTGATGTCCGGCTGCTTGGGCTGTTGCCTGGGCTGCGGTTCCGACGGCGAAGGCTGGCCGGTCGGCACGCCGTTGGGCCAGGCGTCGCCGTAGGAGATCGGGCCGCCGGTCGGGGTCGGCGCGGCCACCTTGGGCTCGGTGCCCGGGCGGAAGGCCTCGCGCACGCCGCGCACCATGGCGAACTTGGCGGTCTTGGGCGGCTTGAAGTCGGTCTTGGGCTGGTCCTTCAAAGCGACCTTCATGAAGTCGATGAACACCGGCACGGCGTCCTGCGAGCCCGTCTCGCCTTCGCCTAGCGAGCGGTTGTCGTCGAAGCCCACGAACACACCGACGATCAGGTTGGGCGAATAGCCGATGAACCAGGCGCTGCGGTACTCGTTGGTCGTGCCGGTCTTGCCGGCCAGCGGATAGCCCAGCTGGCTGACCGAGGCGGCCGTGCCGCGCTGGACCACGCCCTGCAGCATCGAGGTGACCTGGTAGGCCGTGACCGGGTCCATCACCTGCTCGCCCGGCGCGGTGACGCGCGGGCTCTCGTCGCCGTTGAAGCCGGCGGTGCAGCGCGGGCAGTCGCGCTTGTCGGCGCGGAAGATCACCTTGCCCTCGCGGTCCTGCACCAGCTCGATCAGGTGCGGCTCGATGCGGCGGCCGCCGTTGGCGAACGGCGCATAGGCCGAGGTGATCTTGAACGGCGTGGTTTCGCCAGCGCCCAGAGCCATGGCCAGCACCGGCGACATGTCGCGCACCACGCCGGTCTTCTTGGCCATCTCGATGATCTTCTTCATGCCCACGCCCTGGGCCAGGCGCACGGTCATGGCGTTGATCGAGCGCTCCAGGCCCTTGCGCAGCGGCAGGGCGCCGTAGAACTTCTTCTCGTAGTTCTCCGGGCTCCAGTCCTGGCCGTTGGCGCCCTTGAAGGTGATGGCGCTGTCCAGGATCACGCTGGCCGGCGTGTAGCCGTTCTCCAGGGCCGTGGCGTAGACGAACGGCTTGAACGACGAGCCGGGCTGACGCATCGCCTGGGTGGCGCGGTTGAAGTTCGACAGCGAGAACGAATAGCCGCCCACCAGGGCCACCACGCGGCCGGTATAGGGTTCGATGGCCACCAGGGCGCCGTTGACGGCGGGCACCTGCCTCAGGCGATAGGTGGACGTGCCCTCGACCTGCTCGACGAACACCAGGTCGCCGGTCTTCAGGCCCTTGCCGGCCTTGGCCCAGACGATGTCCTCGCCGGCCAGGGTCCCCTGCCCTTCGCCCTTGATCAGGCGCACGCCGCCGCCGGCCGAGGTGACCACGGCCGCGCGCCAGCCCCGGCGCTCGGCCGGCGGACGCTTGGCCTGGGCGGCCTTCTCCCAGCCCTCGTCCAGGCTCTCGACATGGCCCCAGGCCCCGCGCCAGCCGTGGCGGCGGTCATAGTGCTCCAGCCCGTCCATCAGCGAGGCCCGCGCGGCGGTCTGCAGCTTGGGGTCCAGCGTGGTGCGCATATAGTAGCCACCCTCGTTCAGGCGGTCGCCCAGGGTGGCCATGCCGCGCTGGCGCACTTCCTCGACGAAGTAGTCGGCGTCGCGATAGGCCGCGCGCTTGGGGGCCGGCTGCACGACCAGGTCCTCGGCCATCGCCTTTTCGGCGTCGGCCCGGCTGACCCAGCCCAGCTCGGCCATCTGCCCAAGGATCCAGTCGCGGCGGGCCTTCGCCTTGGCCTTGTTGCGGATCGGATGGTAGTTGTCCGGCCCCTTGGGCAGGGCCGCCAGATAGGCGCTTTCGGCCAGGGACAGCTCAGGCAGCGACTTGCCGAAATAGTTGTAGGCGGCCGCGCCGACCCCGAACGAGCGATAGCCCAGCCAGATTTCGTTCAGGTACAGCTCGAGGATCTGCTGCTTGTCGAGCGACTGCTCCAGGCGGCGGGCCAGGATCGCTTCCTTGAACTTGCGGCCCACTGTGGCGTCGCTGGTCAGCAGAACGTTCTTGGCCACCTGCTGGGTGATGGTCGAGCCGCCTTCCAGGCGTCGGCCGCGCATGGCGTTGCCGACGTTCTTGAGCATGGCGCGCGAGAAGCCGCCGACGTCGACGCCGCCGTGCTTGAAGAAGTTGCGGTCCTCGGCGGCCATGAAGGCCTGGGCCAGTTGCGGCGGGATCTGGTCGTAGGGAACGAAGATCCGGCGCTCCTTGGAGTATTCGCCGATCAGGGTGCCGTCCCAGGCATAGACGCGGGTCGCCGTCGGCGGACGGTAGTCCTGCAGCTCGCCCGCGTCGGGCATGTCGTGGAACAGCCACGCGGCGTAGATGGCGATGGCGAACCCCGCCACCGCGATCGTCGACAGAACCGCGACGCCGGCTATGGCGATCCATCTTTCGGCGGGCTTCAAGTCCACGCGGCCTCCGTCGAGCGGCGCGGGGGTCGCGCGCTCAAATCATCTCAAGCGATGGCTGTAACCCGCATCGGGCGAGGCGCCAACGCCCCTGCCCCTTCTCGGGCTCGCCGCGAAGGCCGCGCGACATCACAGCCCCCTTATCCGAGCATCCCCGCGAAGGCGGGGACCCAAGCTGACTTTCCGGACGAAGCCCCGCACGCGAGAGCATCCGCAGACTCGGCTTGGGTCCCCGCTTTCGCGGGGATTGAACGGTTGAGAAGTTGAAATTCGGCGGCCAACCAGGGGCGCACCGGCAGCCTCAGCGCGCCGCCATCCGGGTCTGGGCGGCGAAATAGGTTTCGATCGAGGTGGCGACCGCGCCCATCAGGCGTTCGCGGCCCGAAGCGCTCTTCAGCAGCTTCTCGTCCTCGACATTGGTCATGAAGCCCATTTCCAGGAGCACCGCCGGCACGTCCGGCGCCAGAAGCACGATGAAGCCAGCGTCGCGGTGACTGCGGCGAAGCAGCACGGTCTCGTCGCCGACCTTTTCCAGCAGGGTCTCGGCGAAGGCGGCCGAACGGTTCTTGGTGGCGCGTTGCGACAAGTCCAGCAGGATCTGGCCGACCGCGCGGTCGCGGCCCGGCAGGCTGGCCTTCATCAGCCAGTCATCCTTTTCCAGCACCCGGGCGGCGCGCTCGGCGCCCTTTTCCGACAGGGTGTAGACGCTGGCGCCGCGAGTGCCGACGTCGGGCCCCGAGTCGGCGTGCAGCGAGATGAACAGGTCCGCGTCGGCGCGGCGAGCGATCTGCACGCGCGATTCCAGCGGAATGAAGGTGTCGGTGTCGCGGGTCAGCACGACGTTGAAGCGACCGGACTTTTCCAGCTTGGCCTTCAGCGCCTTGGCCGCGGCCAGGGTGACGTCCTTCTCGTTGGTGTTGGCGCCGGCCGAGCCGGGATCCTTGCCGCCGTGGCCAGCGTCGATGACGATCGTCTTCTTCAGCTTCAGGCCCGAGGGCTTGGCCGGGGTCGAGACGGTGGTCGGACGCATCACCGCGGCGTTGGCCGTGGCCGGATCGCTGGCGGCCAGGTCGATGACATAGCGATAGGCGGTCGCGCCGTCGGCCGGCGGCAGCAGGAAGCGCCGCTTGACCACGGCCTTGGCCGAAAGATCCAGGGAAAGACGCGCGCCGCCCGCGGCCTCGTCGATGACCCAGCGATCGACCAGGCCATGGCCCGCGCCCTGAAGATCACCCGAAACAGTCACGTTGGGCAGGCCGACAATGACTCGGCTGGCGGCCGCGCCGTCGCCGATCAGCTTGCCGACGGCCGCGCGGTCCAGGTCGATGACGACTCGGGTCTCGGCGCGATCGCCGCCGAAGCGGACCTTCTGCACGCCCGCGGCCGGCGCCGGGCCCTGCACGGTCGCCACGGCCACGCCGGCGAGCGCCAGCGCGCCGACGATCAGCGCCGCCTTCGCCCAACCCGTTCTCGCAGCTCCGATGACGACCTTACGCATTACCGCCCAGCCTGCTGGCGCTTACTTGAAAACCAATGAGGGATATCCGCACGGACGGGTAGCAAAACCGTTAAGGAAACCGATCTCTTCATCAATTTCGCTGCTTGCTCCACGGCGCTTTTCATTTGCGTCGCGTTCTTGCTAGAGTAGCGCCGTACGCAGAGCGACGTCGTCAGACGCAGCGCCTTGCGTGAGCGGTTCCCAAATGTCGGACGCGCCCCATGCGTCCCCCACGCCGGAGCCGCCGGACTTTTGAGCTTGCGGGCGACGGCCGGCCTGGGACGCGATGTCTCGGAGCCCGAACCCAACAAAGGCCCCGCGTCGGGCCTTTCGCCGCTCCCGGCGACGACGCGTCATCCGAACCGCGCCACTCCGGCGCGTCAAAGGAAACAAACGAAACCCCATGGGCTGCGCCGCACCCGATCGCCTCTGGCAACCGCCCTTCGAACTTCGCTCCGGCGAAGTCGCGGTCTGCGATGCGCGCGCCCCTCATTCATATCGGCGCCCGGGCCTCGCGCCCGCCGCGCGCCGTGGAGATTCCCTGTATGTCGAAGAAGATGTTGATCGACGCCGCCCACGCCGAAGAGACGCGTGTGGTGGTCGTGGACGGTTCGCGGGTTGAAGAATTCGATTTCGAGAGCCAGACCCGCAAACAACTTCGTGGAAATATCTATCTCGCCAAGGTGACCCGCGTTGAACCCAGCCTCCAGGCTGCGTTCATCGAGTACGGCGGCAACCGTCACGGTTTCCTCGCCTTCAACGAGATCCATCCGGACTACTACCAGATCCCGGTCGCCGACCGTGAAGCGCTGATGCGCGACGACTCGCACGACGACGAGGACGACGCGCCGGTCTCGCGCCGCGCTTCGGGCGGCGACGACGAGGACGACCACGATCACGCCATCGACGACGAAGACGACGACGTCGAAGAAGAACTGGCGCGCCGCAAGCGCCGCCTGATGCGCAAGTACAAGATCCAGGAAGTGATCCGCCGCCGGCAGATCATGCTGGTTCAGGTCGTCAAGGAAGAGCGCGGCAACAAGGGCGCGGCTCTCACGACCTACCTGTCGCTCGCCGGCCGCTACGGCGTCCTGATGCCCAACACCGCCCGCGGCGGCGGCATCAGCCGCAAGATCACGGCCGTGACCGACCGCAAGCGCCTCAAGAGCGTGGTGCAGAGCCTCGACGTGCCGCAGGGCATGGGCCTGATCGTCCGCACGGCCGGCGCCAAGCGCACCGAGGCCGAGGTCAAGCGCGACTACGAGTACCTGCTGCGTCTGTGGGAGAACATCCGCGACAACACGCTGCACTCGGTCGCCCCGGCGCTGATCTACGAGGAGGAAGACCTCGTAAAGCGCGCCATCCGCGACATGTACGACAAGGACCTCGACGGCATCTGGGTCGAGGGCGAGGCCGGCTACCGCGAAGCGCGCGACTTCATGCGCATGCTGATGCCCAGCCAGGCCAAGAAGGTGTTCCCGTACCGGGAAGCCGCCCCGCTGTTCGTCAAGCACAAGATCGAAGACCACCTGGCCCAGATCTATTCGCCGGTCGTGCCGCTGCGTTCGGGCGGCTACCTGGTGATCAACCAGACCGAGGCCCTGGTCGCCATCGACGTCAACTCGGGCAAGGCCACGCGCGAGCGCAACATCGAGGCCACGGCTCTCAAGACCAACATCGAGGCCGCCGAGGAAGCCGCCCGCCAGCTGCGCCTGCGCGACCTGGCCGGCCTGATCGTCATCGACTTCATCGACATGGATGAAGGCAAGAACAACCGCACGGTCGAGAAGGTCCTCAAGGACGCTCTGAAGGACGACCGCGCCCGCATCCAGATGGGCAAGATCTCGGGCTTCGGCCTGATGGAGATCAGCCGTCAGCGCCGCCGCACCGGCGTGCTGGAAGGCACCACCCACGTCTGCGAGCACTGCGAAGGCACCGGCCGCGTCCGCTCGGTCGAATCGAGCGCCCTGGCCGCCCTGCGCGCCGTCGAGATCGAGGCCCTGAAGGGCAGCGGCTCGGTGGTGTTGAAGGTCAGCCGCGCCGTCGGCATCTACATCCTCAACGAAAAGCGCGCCTACCTGCTGCGCCTGCAGCAGAACCACGGCCTGTTCGTCACCGTGCTGGTCGATGACGGCCTGCGCCAGGCCGAGCACGAGATCGAGCGCACCGAACTGGGCGAGCGCATCGTGCCGCCGCCGGTCGCCTACGAGCCCGATCCGGTGTTCGACGAGGTGTTCGACGACGAGGACGAAGACGAAGAGGAAATCATCGTCGACGAGTCCGAAGAGGACGAAGACGAGGACGAGGCGCCCCGCAAGGCCCGTTCGGACGACGATCGCGGCGGTCGCCGCGGCAACAAGCGCCGTCGTCGCGGCCGTCGCGACGAGGAAGAGACCTCCGAGGACGCTCCGGTCGAAGACGCCGAAGCCGAGTTCGACGCTGAAGGCGACGCCGACGGCGACGACGAGGAATCGCGCCGTCGCCGCCGTCGCCGGGGTCGCCGCGGCGGCCGTCGCGGCGGTCGCGAGGACGGCGATCGCGCCGCCGACGCCTATGTCTGGACCCGTCCGCGCGTCCCGTTCGGCGACAACCCGTACGTCTGGCACGATCCGGAAGCCCTGGAAGCCCGTGGCGGCGAAGGCCGTCGCGACCGTCCGGAGCGCGGCGAGCGCCCCGAGCGTGCTGAACGTCCCGAGCGCGCCGAGCGTCCTGAGCGCACCGAAGCCGCCGAGCGTCCCGAACGCGCTGAACGCCCCGAGCGTTCGGAGCGCCGTGACCGCCGTCGCGGCCGCGACCGCCAGCCGGCCGCCGAGACCCCGATCGCTCCGGTCGCGGTCGAGGACGTCGCCCCGCTGGTGCTCGAGCCGCCGGTGATCCTGGGTCCGCCCGCCGACGTCTGGGTCGAGCTGCCCGAGGCCGCCGAAGCTGCTCCGGCCAAGAAGCCGCGCCGCTCGCGCAGCCGCGGCCGCAAGGGCGCCGCCGAGACTGAATCCGCGGAAACCGTGGAAGCGGTGATCGCCGAAGCCGCGTCCGAGGCTCCCGCCGAGGCCCTGGCCGAAGTCGTCGCCGAGACCGCGCCGCTCGTCGCCGCCGACGTCGAGATCGCTCCCGCGCCGGAACCGCTGGCCGAAGCCGTCGCCGAACCGGTCGTCGAGGCGGCTCCCGTCGCTCCCGCCCCCGTCGCGGCTGAACCGGAACCCGCGCCGGCCCCGGCCGAACCGGATCCGAACGAGATCACCGCCCCTCCCGCCGCGCCCAAGCGCGGTTGGTGGCGCCGCGGCTGATCCCGCAACAAAGGACCGCGGCGGCGCCATGGCGTCGCCGCGGTTCGCGCCTATATCCCCTCCTAGACCAGCCACGCTCTGAACAAGCCTAGCCTTTGCGATTCCCACTCGAAGCGCGCTAGTCTGCCGGACGGCGCGGGGGCGCGACCAGGAGACCATCGATGACGTCCCGCAAGAGGGCGGTCGGCAAGACCTTCGGGGCCGGCCTCTCGGCCCTGGCGCTCCTGACCGCCGTCATGGCCCCGATCAGCGCGGCCCACGCCCAGGACGGCGGCATCTCCCTGATCCGCGACACCGAGATCGAAGAGATCCTGCATCGCGACGCCGACCCGATCTATGCGGCGGCGGGCCTGGATCCCAAGACCGTGCGCATCCTGCTGGTCGGCGACAAGGAGCTGAACGCCTTCGCCACCCAGGGCCTGATGATGGGCCTCAACACCGGCCTGATCCTGCAGACCGAGACGCCCAACCAGCTGAAGGGCGTCATCGCCCACGAAAGCGGCCACCTCGCCGGCGCCCACCCGCTGCGCTCCGACGAGATGATGAAGGCCGGCCTCAAGCCGATGATCCTGACCATGGGCCTGGGCGTCCTGGCGGCGCTTGCCGGCGCGCCCGACGCCGGCGCGGTGCTGTTCGGCAACGCCAGCTATTTCGGCACGCTGGGCGCCCTGGGCTACAGCCGCGAGCAGGAATCGCGCGCCGACCAGGCCGGCGCCAACTTCCTGGAGGCCACCGGCCAGTCGGGCCGCGGCCTCGTCGAGTTCTTCGACAACTTCCGCTACCAGGAGGTCTTCGACCAGTCGCGGCGCTTCGCCTATTTCCGCAGCCACCCGCTGTCGTCCGACCGCATCGAGGCCCTGCGGGCCAAGGTCGAGCGCCTGCCGCACTACGACGCCGTCGACAGCCCAGACGAACTGGCCGAGCACGAGATCATGAAGGCCAAGCTGGAGGGTTTCATCAACCCGCAGACGGCCCTCATCAAGTACCGCGAAAGCGACCGCGGCTTCCCCGCCCGCTACGCCCGCGCCATCGCCTACTACCAGATGAAGGAGCCCGACCGGGCCCTGCGCATCCTCGACGACCTGATCTCCGAGAACGAGAAGAACCCCTATCTCTGGGAGCTCAAGGGCCAGATCCTGTTCGAGTTCAACCGCGTGGCCCTGGCCGAGGAGCCGCAGCGGCGCTCGGTCGCCCTGAAGCCCGACGCGGCCCTGCTGCGCATCAATCTGGGCCAGACCCTGATCGGCTTGGACGATCCCAAGAAGGTCGAAGAAGGCGTCGGCGAGCTGAAGCGCGCCCTGGTCAACGAAAGCGACAACGCCGTGGCCTGGCGCCTCCTGGCCCAGGCCTACGACAAGCAGGGCAAGGACGGCGACGCCCGCCTGGCCACCGCCGAGCAGTACTTCAACCTGGGCGCCGTCCGCGAGGCCCGGGTGTTCGCCATGCGCGCCCGCGAACTGCTCAAGAAGGACACCCCCGAGTGGCGGCGCGCCACCGACATCGTGCTGGCCTCCAAGCCCAGCGACCAGGACCTCAAGGCGCTCGCCAAAGAGGGCCTGTTCGGCCACTGACCTCCCGCATAGAGACCTGAATGCCCCTTCGCCGTCCCCTCGCCTTCGCCGCCGCCGGCCTCGTCCTGTCGATCGGCATGGCCGCCTGCAGCCAGCCCCAGACCGCCGGCAAGGCCGACACGCCCAAGGTCGACGAGGCCTTCGGCAAGAAGGTGCGCGCCTATCTGCTGGAGCACCCGGAGATTCTGCTGGAGGTCAGCGCCAGGCTTCAGGAGAAGCAGCTGGCCGAGGCCTCGGCCAAGTCGCAGGGCGCCATCGCCAAGCACCGCCAGGCCATCGAGCGCGACCCGCGCGACTTCGTGGCCAACCCGAACGGCACGATCACCGTCACCGAGTTCTTCGACTACAAGTGCGGCTACTGCAAGCTGGCCGCCCCGCAGATCCTCGAGATCATCGAGAAGAACCCCGACGTCCGCTTCGTCTTCAAGGAGTTCGTGATCTTCGGCCACACCTCCGAGGTCGCCGCCCGCATGGCGATCGGCGCTCAGGACCAGGGCAAGACCCTGGCGGTCTACAAGGCGATGATGGAGGAGAAGAGCCTCGACGACGCCGCCGTCGATCGCCTGGCCAAGGCCGCCGGCGTCGATGTCGCCAAGGCCCGCGCCGCCGGCCAGAGCGCTTCCGTCACCCAGCAGCTGCAGGACATCCAGGGCCTGGCCCAGACCCTGGCCATCGAAGGCACCCCGGCCTTCATCGTCGGCGACAAGATGATCCCGGGCGCCGACATGAACGCCCTGAAGCTGGCCATCGAGGAAGCTCGTTTGGCGGCCAGCAAGAAGAAGGGCTGACGCCAGGGGCGATCCGGGCGGCAGGGTTCGCCCGGCGGTCGAAACGGCGCGGCAAGCTTTGCCGCTCCGACCGGATCCTCCCGCGACACGTCGCCGCAACCTTTTGAAATCTTTGGTAACCGCCGTGCGAGCCCCGCTTGCACGGCGTTTGCTTTGCATCTCCCGCCAGATCTTCGGCGGGAGTTGCCATGCTTGTTTCCGGTTCCAGTTCCTGGTCGATCCTGTCGACCGCGGCCGCCGATCGCGTCAACGGCGCGACCGCCCAGTTCGCCTCCACCACGTCCGGCCTCGGCGGGGCCAAGCAGGAACTCTACGACTACGCCTCCAAGTCGCCGGCCGAGAAGATGCGCGCGGCCATCCTCGGCAAGCTCGGCCTCACCGAGGAGCAGGTGGCTGCGATGGATCCCAAGGAGCGCCAGAAGGTCGAGGACCAGATCAAGCAGATGATCAAGGACGAGGTCACCCAGCAGGCCGAGGAGAAGAAGGGCGTGCTGGTCGACTTCAAGGCCTAGATCCTCCCCCTCTGGGGGAGGTGGCCCGAAGGGCCGGAGGGGGGCCGTTTTCAGCCGCCCTCACCTTTCTCGCTAATTCATCGTCATCCCGGCCGCAGCGAAGCGGAGAGCCGGGACCCAGGGGTCGGCGCAGTGCGCCAGCAACCGCCTGGGCGGCGAACCCGACCGCTCCGCCCAGCCCCCTGGGTCCCGGATAACGGCTTCACCGTTTCCGGGATGACGACCGTTGGAAAAGCCTAGATCAGCCCCGCCAGCGGCGAGCTCGGATCGGCGTACAGCCGCTTCTGCATCCGCCCGGCCAGATAGGCCTCCCGCCCGGCGATCACCGCGTGCTTCATGGCCTTGGCCATGCGGATCGGGTCCTTGGCCTCGGCGATGGCGGTGTTCATCAGGATGGCGTCGCAGCCCAGCTCCATGCCGATCGCGGCGTCCGAGGCCGTGCCGACGCCGGCGTCGACCAGCACGGGCACCTTGGCGTTCTCGATGATGATCCGCAGGTTGACGCGGTTCTGGATGCCCAGGCCCGAGCCGATCGGCGCGCCCAGCGGCATGATCGCCACCGCGCCAGCCTCTTCCAGCTTCCGGGCGTAGACCGGGTCGTCCGAGCAGTAGACCATCACCTGGAAACCGTCGGCGACCAGCAGCTTCAGCGAGCGCAGGGTCTCTTCCATGTCCGGGAACAGGGTCTTGGGGTCGGAAAGGACCTCCAGCTTGACCAGGTCCCAGCCGCCGGCCTCGCGGGCCAGGCGCAGGGTGCGCACGGCGTCCTCGCCGGTGAAACAGCCCGCCGTGTTCGGAAGATAGGTGAACTCGGTCGGCTTGACGTAGTCGACCAGCAGCGGCTGGCTGGGGTCGGTCAGGTTCACGCGACGCACGGCCACGGTGACGATCTCGGCCCCGGCCGCGCGGGCGGCGGCGGCGTTGGTCGCATAGTCCTTGTACTTGCCGGTGCCCACGATCAGGCGCGAGCGGAAGGTGCGGCCGGCGACGGTCCAGGTCTCGTCGGCGTCGACGGTCTGGACGGCGGATTCGGGGGAAACGTGCGCGTTCATCCGGCCGGTTTACGCCTGGGCAGCTTGGGATTCAAATCCGTAGAGACGCGGGGGTGATCGACTGTCGGGATTGCCTGGCTTCCACCGACCTGCTCCCCTCCTCCGTAAAATCCCCGCGAAAGCGGGGACCCAGGCTTTTCACCGTTCCACTCCGCCTCCCTCGCCCCTGTGGCGAGGGCCCATGCCGGCGACCGCTCAAACCTCGGCCGACCTCGACAGGTCTGAGCGGCTGAACGATGGATCCTGGGCACAAGGCCCAGGAAGGCGGTGTTGGGTTGGGCTGATGGGGATTGGCGAGCGTCTATCCCCGCTGATCGCTCCATGAACCCCAACCAATCCAAACCCTTGCAACTTTCTAAGCGTTCTGGATCAGACGCGCTGAAACCCGCTGCATAATGGACCCCGTCCCGTCGCGGGGAGAGGGCGCAAGGATCCGGCCCGAAGCGTGCGGCGGTGATGCGATCGAGCGGGGCTGAAGGAGCGGCGAGAGCCGGGCCTGAAGGCTTAAATGAGGATGGGGGACGTAAACCCATCCATCGGGAGCTTGCCTGTCATAGGCTCCCGCCCGTCCGAGGGTCCGCTCCGGCGCCTTCTGTCTGCACGCGATGGCTAGCGAAGCTTACAGCCCGGTTCCGGGGAAGGCATACGCCGAAGGGGGTGAAGGGCGGAAGAGGCCCGCGCGCCCCGGCCTGAGGCATAACGATCGCGCGGGGCGTCCAGCTTCGTCGAAACGGTATTCAAACTCACAGCTCCGGGCGAGGCCCGGACGCCCCGCGCCCTCTCCACAAGCTCTGCGCAATCGCGCGAGAGGCCGCGAACCCGTTCCCTCTCCCCTTGCGGGAGAGGGTGGCCTCCCGGAGGGAGGTCGGGTGAGGGGTCTCTCAGAAAGCGAAACCGCGTGCGGCGGTCAGGCCGGGCGGAGGTGTCTCACGTTTGAGAGACCCCTCATCCGACGCCTATCGGCGCCACCTTCTCCCGCAAGGGGAGAAGGACCCGGAACTCACCCGCCACCGATAAAGGTCACGATCTCGATCCGGTCCCCATCGGCCAGCGCCGTGTCGGCATAGAGCGAGCGCGGGGCGATCTCGAGGTTGCGCTCGACCGCCACCTTGCGCGCGTCCAGGCCCAGAGCGGCCACCAGGTCCGCGATGCTGGCGACGCCGTCGAATTGGCGGTCTTCGCCGTTCAGTAGAAGTCTCATCTCACCTCCGAAGCGAGGCATGCTTGTGACGCGAGGGAACCGGCTATACAAGACCTCCGGAATCGACGGCGGAGCCGAATGGTCAAACCGATCCATGTGCTGAGCGGGCCCAATCTCAACCTGTTGGGAACGCGGGAGCCCGAGATATACGGCAAGGACACCCTGGATGACGTGCGCCAGCGCTGCGAAGCGCGGGCCGCGGCCAAGGGGCTTTCCGTCGTTTTCCGGCAGAGCAATCACGAAGGCGTGCTGATCGACTGGGTGCAGGAAGCTCGCACCGAGGCCAGCGCGCTCGTGATCAATCCGGCGGGTTATGGACACACCTCCATCGCCCTCCTCGACGCCCTGAAGACCTTGAACATCCCGGTCATCGAGTGTCACCTGTCGAACCCTGCGGCGCGGGAGGAGTTCCGTCGCCACACCTTCGTTTCGCTTGCCGCGACGGGCCTAGTCTCGGGCTTTGGCGCTGCAAGCTATGAACTGGCCATCGAGGCCGCCGCCGGACTGATCAGCGCCGACTGACGTCCGCGCTCCCGGCCCAGAACCATAAGGTACGATTTCAATGTCCAATCCGAAGGCTCCCGAGACGGTCGAAACCCCGTCGATCGACGCCCGCCTCGTCCGCAAGCTCGCCGACATCCTGAAGGACACCGGCCTGAGCGAGATCGAGGTCGAGCATGCCGGCCTGAAGATCCGCGTCGCCCGTGAACTGACCGTCGCCCCGACCGCCTACGTCCAGGCCGCTCCGGCCGCCGTGGCCGCGCCGCTGGCCGCCCCGGCCCCGGTCGCCGCGCCCGCCGCCGAAGCCGCCGCCGCTCCGGCTCCGGCCGCCGCCCGTGGCGACGCCGTGAAGTCGCCGATGGTCGGCACCGCCTACCTCTCGCCGCAGCCGGGCGCCGACGCCTTCATCAAGGTCGGCGACACCGTCAACGCCGGTCAGACGCTGCTGATCGTCGAAGCCATGAAGACCATGAACCCGATCGCCGCGCCCAAGGGCGGCAAGGTCGTCGAGATCCTGATCAGCGACGCCCAGCCGGTCGAGTTCGGCGAGCCGCTGGTCATCATCGAGTAAGCGCGATGTTCGACAAGATCCTCATCGCGAACCGGGGCGAGATCGCGCTCCGGGTTCACCGCGCCTGCAAGGAAATGGGCATCGCCACCGTGGCGGTCCACTCCGAGGCCGACTCCAACTCGATGTGGGTGCGCCTGGCCGACGAAAGCGTCTGCATCGGCCCCGCGCCGGCGGCCAAGAGCTACCTCAACATCCCGTCGATCATCGCCGCGGCCGAGATCACCGGCGCCCAGGGCATCCACCCGGGCTACGGCTTCCTGTCGGAGAACGCCCGCTTCGCCGAGATCGTCGGTGCGCACGGCTTCACCTTCATCGGCCCGAAGCCCGAGCACATCCGGATGATGGGCGACAAGATCACCGCCAAGCAGGCCGTGAAGGACGCCGGCATCCCGGTCGTTCCCGGCTCTGACGGCGGCGTCTCGACCGAGGAAGAGGCCTTCGAGGCCGCCGACAAGATCGGCTTCCCGGTGCTGATCAAGGCCGCCGCCGGCGGCGGCGGTCGCGGCATGAAGGTCGCCCAGACCCGTGACGACCTGGCCGAAGCCGTCTCGACGGCCCGCGCCGAAGCCCGCGCCGCCTTCGGCGACGACACGGTCTACATGGAGCGCTACCTCCAGAAGCCGCGCCACATCGAGCTGCAGGTCATCGCCGACAGCCACGGCAACGTGGTGCACCTGGGCGAACGCGACTGCTCGCTGCAGCGCCGCCACCAGAAGGTGCTGGAAGAAGCCCCCTCGCCCGCCCTGTCGGCCGAAGGTCGCGCCAAGATCGGCAAGATCGTCGTCGATGCGGTCAAGGCCATCGGCTACCTCGGCGTCGGCACCATCGAGTTCCTGTGGGAGAACGACGAGTTCTTCTTCATCGAGATGAACACCCGCCTGCAGGTGGAGCATCCGGTCACCGAAGCCATCACCGGCATCGACCTGGTGCGCGAGCAGATCCGCATCGCCGCGGGCCTGCCGCTGTCGTTCACCCAAGACGACGTCGTGTTCGAAGGCCACGCCATCGAGTGCCGCATCAACGCCGAGAACGCCCGCACCTTCACGCCCTCGCCGGGCACGGTGACGGACTTCCACGCGCCGGGCGGTCTGGGCGTTCGCCTCGATTCGGCGATCTACACCGGCTATTCGATCCCGCCCTACTACGACAGCCTGATCGGCAAGCTGATCGTCCACGGCCGCGACCGCGAGGAGTGCATCGCGCGCCTCAAGCGCTGCCTGGGCGAAATGGTCGTCGGCGGCGTCGAGACCACGATCCCGCTGTTCCAGGATCTGCTGGTCCAGCCCGACATCCTGGCCGGCGACTACGACATCCACTGGCTGGAACGCTGGATCAAGTCGCAGGGCTGAGGCCTTAATGTCTTCGTCGGCTCCCGCCTGCCGGGAGCCGACGGATGACGCTCTCAAGGCTCAAGGATCGACTGAACCACCCATGGACGACGCCTTCGGCCTCGACGATCTCGTCGCCTGCTACGAACGCGGCGTCTTCCCCATGGCCGACGCTCGTCACGACGAGCGCCTCTTCCTGATCGACCCGCAATGGCGGGGCGTGCTGCCGCTTGAAGCCATGCACGTGCCCCGGCGCCTGGCCCGCACCGTGCGCAGCGAGCCGTTCGACGTGCGCGTCGACACCGCCTTCGACGCCGTGGTCGAGGCCTGCGCCTCATCACGCCCGGGTCGGCTGGAGACCTGGATCAACGCCCCGATCCAGAAGATGTACGGCATGCTCTACGCCGCCGGCCGCGCCCACAGCGTCGAGTGCTGGCAGGACGGGCAGCTGGTCGGCGGGCTCTACGGCGTCTCGCTGGGCGCGGCCTTCTTCGGCGAAAGCATGTTCTCGACCGCCCGCGACGCCAGCAAGGTGGCGCTGGTGCATCTGGTCGGCCGGCTGCTGGTCGGCGGCTACAAGCTGCTCGACACCCAGTTCATCACCGACCACCTGGCGCAGTTCGGCACGCAGGAGATCTCACGCGCCGACTACAAGCGGCGGCTGTCCAAGGCCCTGACGGCCCAGGCGGATTTCTACTTGCTGGGGCCTTCGGCGACCGGCGTCGATGTCTTGCAGGCGATCAGCCAGGCGTCATAGACCGGGTGCTCCAGCGGGTTCAGGCCCGGGGAGCTGGCGTACATCCAGCCCTTGAACACCTGCCGTCCGGCCGGCGCGGCGCGACCCGGCAGGGCCTTGGGCTGAGTATCGATGGTCAGATAGGCGATCTGGTCCGGCGCAACCTCGTCCGAAGCCGTGGCCTCGCAGGCCCGCACGGTGAAGACCAGGGTCTTGTAGCGGATCGGCTGCCCCACCGGGACCTCGAAGCGCATGGTCTCGGTCGTGACCTTGTCCAGCGCCTGGATGATCGCCACGCCATAGCGGCCGCGCTTGGCGGGCTCGGTGGGCTTGATCGGGGTCTGGGCCACGGGCTTGGCCGGAACTGGCTCGGCGGCCGGCGGCGGCGAAGGCTCGGGCGGCGGCGCGGCGTTGGTCGGCGTCGCCTGCTGCACCGGCTTGGGCGTCGGCGCGACGGGCGCGGGCTGAGCGAC
The DNA here is from genome assembly GCF_059415745.1 of Caulobacter sp. GW821-FHT10A10. NCBI lineage: Bacteria > Pseudomonadati > Pseudomonadota > Alphaproteobacteria > Caulobacterales > Caulobacteraceae > Caulobacter > Caulobacter sp. GW821-FHT10A10. The sequence goes on from NZ_JBWKNV010000007.1 coordinate 207,346, forward strand.
CGGCGCGGTCGTGGCCGCGGGCGGCTGCTGCACCGGCCGCGCCTGTTGCGGAGCGGCCTGCAGCGCCCAGGCGGCGCCGACGGCGAACGGAACCACGGCGACCAGGATCGCCGCGCCCTGCAGGCTGCGCCGCTTGAGGCTCATCTTATTCCGGCGACCAGGACTGGTAGTCGCTGGTGGCGACAGCGCGCTCGCCGCCACGGCCGATGGCGCCCTTCGGACGCCAGGCGTGGACGGTGCCGGTGAGGTTCGGCAGGTGATCCTTCTCCCACGCGCGACGCGGCAGCGGGGCCTGCGTCGGCAGCTCGTCGAAGGTGTAGTGCAGCCAGCCGCTCCAATCGGGCGGAACCTTGGAGGCCTCGGCGTAGCCGTTGTAGATCACCCAACGACGCTTGCGCTCGTCGTAGCTGTCCTTGTTGTCGCGGGCTTCGAAGTAGCGGTTGCCGAACTCGTCCTGGCCAACAAACACGCCCCGGCGGGAAATGTGGAAGCGCTGACCCAGGGTCGCTCCGTTCCACCACGTGAAGATCGCTTTCAGCACTGCGCGGCATCCATCTGGCAAAGGCCTTCGCGACCGAAAAAGCGCGGCGCGAAGCGGGCGGACTATAGGTCGCCGCGCCGCCAGCGTCCAGCCGAGGCGACGCGACATGCGCCTTCAAGATGTTGTGGACAGCACTGTGCACAGCCCCAACATCTATTGATGGTTACCGACCCACGGTTTAGGGTTGACACCATGACGAAGCACCCGCCGCGGAATCGGCCCATGCGCTTTGAACGACTCTTCACCGGCCGAGCGCCGGAAATCGACCTGCGCGAGATCGAACGGCCCGACCGTTTCGTCGAAACCCTGGCCCCGTTGGGCTGGACCGACGCCCGCGTCGAGGCCTGGCTGGACTGGGCGTGGATCGCCGCCCCGGGCGAAGCCGACTCTGAATCCATCCTCGAAGGCGCGCCAGAGCGCTACGCCGCGCGCCTGACGCAGGCGGGCCGCGCCGCCGGCCTCTTCGCCTCGGAAGACGACGCCCGCTCTTTCGCCACCGGTCTCGTCGACAGCCTGCTCGCGGGCCTCGCCGCCCCAGCGGGTCCGGGCGCCGCCCTGCCCGCTCCGCTGCACGTCGCCGCCATCGAATTCCGCGCCGCCGCCGCCGAGCACATCGGCCAGGCCCGCGCCGGCCGCCTCGCACTGGAAGCAGCAGCCCAGCTGGAAGCGGCTCTGACGGACGTATCCAACGCGGTCCTGCGTTGCGAGGGCGACGCCCGGGCCTGCTCGGATCCCGGCCGCAATGTCGCCCTGGCTCGCGCCGCTCAACGCGCTCGCGCCGCCGGCGCCAGCGACGCCAGCATCGCCGACGCCATCACATCAGCCGGCGCCGCAAACTTCCCGTCGCGGCTTCCCGAACCGGCCACGCCAGCGCCGCTGCTGGCCCTGGCCGAACCGGCCGACGTCGCCGCCGGCGACGAAGCGGCCGCCCTCGCCGCGCGCGCCAGCTGGGAGACCGGCCAACTCGTCCTGGCCCTGTCGCCCGCAAACGCCGATCATCTGTCCGCCGGCCACGCGGTCCGCGCCGCCGTCAACGCCGCCGCCTTCCTCGGCGACGAAGGCTTCGACATCGCCGGCTTCCGCCACGCCGTGCGCCTCTGGGCGACCGCGCTGGAGCTGGAGCGACCGATCAACGGCGCCGTGGCCTTGAGCCTGGCGGGCGTCGGTGACTGGCTGCTGGCTCAGGGCCTGTCGCCCGCGACGCCCGCCGGTCGCGACGCCGCCGCAGCACTGTGGGCCCTGGCCGCCGGCGAGGCTCTGACCGCCTCCGCCGAGGTCGCGGGCGCCCTCGGCCCCGCCGAGACCTTCACGGCCGACCAACAGCGCGTCGTGGACACGCTCGCCGAACGCGCGGCGCTCGCCGCCAAGCTCGATGCGCCACTCGCCGCCGAAGCTGCCGCCTCACTCGATCGCGCCCTGACCGCCGTGCGCGCCCACGGCCTGCGCGGAACGGGCGTCGTCGCCGCTTTCGAAGACGCCGAAACAGCCCTGCGCCTGGGCGCTCGCCCTGGCCTCGACACCGCCTGGAGCCTGATCCAGGCCGCCGAGACCCTCGACGGCGTCGCCGTGCGCCAACTCTCCGGCGCCGCCCAGTCGGCCCTGCGCTCCGTCGGCGCCGATCTCGACGCCGCGCGCCTGCACGCGCTTGGCGCCGGGTCGCTGGAAGACGCCCAAGGCCTCGACCATCGCGCCCTGGCCGCCGTCGGCTTCACGGGCCACGAGATCGCCCTGGCCGAAGGCGTCCTGCGCTCCACTGGCGACCTGCGCGCGGCGTTCGCGCCAGCCGTGGTCGGCGCCGACTTCCTCAGCGACGTGCTGGGCGCCCCCGCCGAGGGGCTGGCCGATCCCGCCTTCGACACCCTGGCCTTCGCCGGCTTCACGGCGGAGACGATCACCGCCGCCCAGGCCCACGCCGTCGGGACGGGTCGCATTCACGACGCGTCGACCCTGACGCCGGAAGTCCAGAGCCTGTTCCGCGCCTTCGAAGCGCCCAGTCAGGCCGACCGCATCGTCTTCACCGCCGCCGTCGAGGCCTTCGCCTGCGCGCCGCGGCCGCTGGCTCTGGTCGCGCCTTTCGACGCCCGCCCGGCCGACCTGCTGCGGCTGCAGGCCTCGGCCGCCCGCGCCGGCGTGAGGGCCCTGAAGCTGTCGCGCGCCGCCGCTCCCGCCGGCTTCACGCTCGACCTGCCCGAAGCACCCGCGGAAGCGCCGCGCGCGCGCCCGCCCGAGCCAGTCGTCACCGAGCGCGTGGTCGAGAAGGTGGTCGAGCGCCGGCGCGAGCGCCGCAAGCTGCCCGACCGCCGCAAGGGCTACATCCAGAAGGCCGCCGTCGGCGGTCACAAGGTCTATCTGCACACCGGCGAATACGAGGACGGCGAGGTCGGCGAGATCTTCATCGACATGCACAAGGAAGGCGCGGCCTTCCGCTCGTTGATGAACAACTTCGCCATCGCCGTGTCGCTGGGCCTGCAGCACGGCGTGCCGCTGGACGAGTTCGTCGACGCCTACGTCTTCACCAAGTTCGAGCCGGCCGGGCCGGTGACCGGCAACGACTCGATCAAGTCGGCGACCTCGATCCTCGACTACATCTTCCGCGAGCTCGGGGTTTCGTACCTGGGCCGCGACGACCTGGCCAACGGCGACCCGCAGGAGTTCAACGCCGACGGCCTGGGCCGGGGCAAGAACGCCGAGACCGAGGACGAAGCCGAGGAACCCGCGCCGCTGCCGGCCTCGAAGTTCATCTCCAAGGGCTTCTCGCGGGGCGCGACGCCCGACAACCTGGTCTTCGCCGCCTTCGGCCGCCGCAAGGACGACGAGGCCAAGACCAGTGCGCAGGCCGACCAGGCCGACATCTGCCCGGCCTGCGGCGACGTCGCCCTGAGCCGCAAGGGCGGCCTCGTGGTCTGCGAAAGCTGCAACGGCCAGGCAGAACGGCCTTCCCCCCGGGGATGAGTTTCTGGCGCGGGGCTTGCTGCGAAGGTCGCAAGTCCCGTACCTCGCCCTTTCCATCGCCTAGGACGCGTGCCGAAATGAAACCGCTGGCCCTCCTCGCCGCCGCCGCGCTGTCGACCCTGGCCCTGGCCGGTCCCGCCCTGGCGCAGAACGCCGGACAGATCGAGCGCGTGCGCCGCGGCGCCGACTGCCCCAAGTGCAATCTCTTCCAGGCCGACCTGTCAGGCCTGACGCTGAAGGCCAAGAACCTGGCCGGCGCACGCCTGCGTCAGGCCGACCTGTCGCTGGCCGTAATGGGCCGCACGCGGTTCACCGGCGGCGACCTGCGCGACGTCAACGCCTATGGCGGCGTGTTCGGCGGGGCCAGCTTCGCCCGCACGAACCTGACCAACGCGACCTTCGTCGGCGCCTATCTGGAAGGAGCCAGCTTCGCCGGCGCCGACCTGTCGGGCGTCAACTTCTCGGGCGCCGAACTCGACCGGGCCACGGGCCTGACGCAGGCGCAGCTGAACCGCGCCTGTGGCGATCCTTCGACGACCCTGCCGCGCGGCCTGTCGATCCCGCGCTGCCGCTGATCCGAAAGTCTCAGCGCACCGGCAGCATCAGGTGCGCATAGGGCGTGTCCGGAAACATGACGTAGGGCTTCGACGTATCCGGACGCGCGCCGCCGGGATAGCCGGCCAGCATGCCCGGCGCGCCGACGACCATGACGTGCGGTCCCGTCGTGACCCAGCCTTCGCCCATCGCCGGCTTCTGGGCGTAGGGATCGAGATTGCTGGGGTCCGAGCCGCCCTTGAGCATGTAGATGAAACCCGGCTTGCCTTCCGGCGGCGGCTTGCGGCCAAACATGGCGCTCGCCCATTCCATGGCGTTGGCGTCGGCGCACATGGGATCGACGCCTGGCGTGGTCGGAATGTCCGGCATGCAGGTGTAGCCGTTGGTCCCGTCGCGCAGATGGCGCATCGAGCCGTCGGCGGCGAAGGTCATGATCGCCGCGTCCTTGCCGATGGCCGGCGGGGCGGCCGACATGGCGCTGGCGATGATCTTCTGGTCGGCGGCCGAGGGCGGCGCGGCTTGGGCGACCGTCGCGGCGGACAGGCAAAGGGAAAGCGCTAAAGCGGTCCTGAACATCGGGAACCCTCCCTGGGCGCACCCCCGACAGCGGCACCATAACACGAAAAAGCCCTCCGAGCCGAGCGGCCGGAGGGCTTTGACTTTCAGGCGCTTGCCCTCAGATCCTTAGACCTTGATGGGCGGGGCGGTGCGGATGTGCAGTTCCTTGAGCTGCTTGTCGAGCACGTTGGCCGGGGCGTTCATCAGCAGGTCCTGGCCCTGCTGGTTCAGCGGGAAGGCGATGACTTCGCGGATGGCGACCTGCTCGGCCAGCAGCATGACGATGCGGTCGATGCCGGGGGCCAGACCACCGTGCGGCGGGGCGCCATAGCGGAAGGCGTTCAGCATGCCGCCGAACTGCTCCTCGACCACTTCCGGACCGTAGCCGGCGGTCTCGAAGGCCTTGAGCATGATCTCGGGCTTGTGGTTCCGGATCGCGCCCGAGCACAGCTCGTAGCCGTTGCAGACGATGTCGTACTGGTAGGCGCGGATGGTCAGCGGGTCCTGGGTCTCCAGGGCCTCCAGACCGCCCTGCGGCATCGAGAACGGGTTGTGCGAGAAGTCGACCTTCTTCTCGTCCTCGTTCCACTCGAACATCGGGAAGTCGACGATCCAGCAGAACTTGAACTGCTCTTCGGCGACCAGCTTCAGCTCCGTGCCGACGCGGGTGCGGGCCAGACCCGCGAACTTGGCGAACACGGCCGGGTCGCCGGCCACGAAGAAGGCGGCGTCGCCCTTGCCCAGGCCCAGGCTTTCCATCAGCGCCTGGGTGGGTTCGCCCAGGTTCTTGGCGATCGGGCCGCCCCAGCCGCCCTGGTCTTCCGACCAGAACACGTAGCCGAGGCCCGGCTGGCCTTCGCCCTGGGCCCAGCTGTTCATGCGGTCGCAGAAGGCGCGCGAGCCGCCGGTCCGGGCCGGGATGGCCCAGATGGCGTTCTTGGCGTCGGCGCCGAGGATCTTGGCGAACAGGCCGAAACCGCCGTCGCGGAAGTGCTCGGAGACGTCGGCCATCTTGATCGGGTTGCGCAGGTCCGGCTTGTCGCTGCCGTACCAGGCCATCGACTGGGCGTAGGTCAGGCGCTCGAAGCCCTTGTGCTCGAGCGTCGCGCCGAAGTCGTTGGTGAAGGTGTGGGTCTCGCTGATCGGCGAGACCGGCTTGCCCGAACCGAACTCCTCGAAGATGCCGTGCATCACCGGCTCGATGGCGGCGAACACGTCTTCTTGCGTGACGAAGCTCATCTCGACGTCGAGCTGGTAGAATTCCAGCGAACGGTCGGCGCGCAGGTCTTCGTCGCGGAAGCACGGGGCGATCTGGAAGTAGCGGTCGAAGCCCGAGACCATCAGCAGCTGCTTGAACTGCTGGGGCGCTTGGGGAAGCGCGTAGAACTTCTCGGGATGCAGACGCGAAGGCACCAGGAAGTCGCGCGCGCCTTCCGGCGACGACGCCGTCAGGATCGGCGTCTGGAACTCGTTGAAGCCCTGGGCGAACATGCGGTTGCGGATCGACTGGATCACGCGCGAGCGCAGCACGATGTTCTTGTGCAGGGTCTCGCGACGCAGGTCGAGATAGCGGTGCTTGAGGCGGATCTCTTCGGGATAGTCCGGCTCGCCGAAGACCGGCAACGGCAGCTCGTCGGCGGTCGACAGCACCTCGACGTCGGTGACGCGGATCTCGATCTCGCCGGTCGGCAGGTTGGGGTTCACGACGCTGGCGTCGCGGGCCACGACCTGGCCGTCCACGCGGATGACGCTCTCGGCGCGCAGGCGCTCGACGATGGCGAAGCCCGGGGTCTCCGGGTGCAGCACCAGCTGGGTCAGGCCGTAGTGGTCGCGCAGGTCGATGAAGACCAGGCCGCCGTGGTCGCGCTTGCGGTGGATCCAGCCCGACAGACGCACACTGGCGTTGGTGTCGCTGGACCGAAGAGCGCCGCAGTTATGGGTGCGATAGGCGTGCATCGTGGTCATGAAAGGCTTTGAAACGCGTTGATTTGCAAGGCGCGGAAAGGCGCATGCGGGGGCGTTTATGTCAAGGATTCTGACAATCTTGTTCCTTGTGCCCCTGCGGGAGAAGATGGCGGGCGCCCTTAGGAACCTCCCCCTCTGGGGGAGGCGGCCGAAGGCCGGTGGGGGGCCATTTTCAGCTTCCGGGGCGGTGGGTGGTTTCACAATTACTCCCCCCACCGATCGCTGCGCGATCGCCTCGCCCACAGGGGGAGGTTCCTCGAGGCACGGCTTCTCGCACTCCCGTGAAAACTCACGAAAGTGGGTGGGGAGGCGCGGAGCGGCCGGGCGGAGCCCGGAGACCGTGATGTTGTTTAGCGTTTCGGCTTCGTCTGACCGCTCCGCCACATCATTGGCTCGAAGGACCGGGGGCGCGGGTGCTTTTTCAACCCTGGACCCGGTTGTCCCTCGGACGGGCAGGACCAATAGCCCCGCGGTGATCCGGCGGCGGCCTCGGCTGATCCTGTTAGGCCGGTTTGAAACGATCCCGACCCTGTCGACCCGCAAGTTTCGTCACGGAACGGCTGGCGGCCCAATCACGCCTTCTGAGCGATCCTGCAAACCCGCCCTTCCCATGACGCCCCAAGCGGCCCCGCTCGATGCGATCCACAGCCGCTAACTCGGGCCGGTACCAAGAGCCCTCCCCGTGGCTGGGATGGGGATGATTATGGGGGGCCTGGAAAGGGCGGGGATAAGTTGGGGTTATAAAGTTGTAGGGCTTTGAGTTTGTTGAACTCTTTTTCGAGTTCACCGTGCGGTTGGTGTGCGTATCTCCCGATCCTTCTCCCCTTGCGGGAGAAGGTGGCGGCCGAAGGTCGTCGGATGAGGGGTCTCTCAGATGGGAGACGCCTCGCCCGGCCTGACAGCCGCCCGCAGCTTTGATTTCTGAGAGACCCCTCACCCGACCTCCTTCGGAGGCCACCCTCTCCCGCAAGGGGAGAGGGATCGCGAAAGCGGGGATTTTACGGGAGGAGGAAGGCCAGCGCCTAGGCAGCTGAAGCCGTCCCCCTCCGGCCCTCTGGGCCACCTCCCCCAGAGGGGGGAGGATCTTTTATCCCGTCACGAAGACCTTCTTCAGTTCGGTCTTCAGGATCTTGCCGTTGGCGTTGCGCGGCAGGGTCTCGGGCCAGAACACCACCCGCACCGGCACCTTGAAGGCGGCCAGGCGGTCGGCGACGAAGGCGCGGAGTTCGTCTTCGGTGGCTTCGGCGCCGGGTTTCAGGGTGACGACGGCGGCGGGTTCTTCGCCCAGGGTCTTGTGGTCGACGCCGACCAGGGCCGCGTCCATCACCGCCGGGTGGTCGTAGAGGACGTTCTCGACCTCGATGCAGTAGATGTTCTCGCCGCCACGGATCAGCATGTCCTTGGCCCGGTCGATGATGTAGCAGAAGCCCTCTTCGTCGAGGCGGGCCAGGTCGCCGGTGCGCACCCAGCCGTCGACGAAGGTCTGGGCCGTGGCCTCGGGCTTGTTCCAGTAGCCCTTCACCACCTGCGGCCCCTTGCACCACAGTTCACCCACCGAACCGACCGGCAGCTCTTGGTAAGGCGCCTCAAGGGTCATGATCTTCAGGTCGGTGACCGGTACGGCCGGGCCGCAGCTTTCGGGACGGTTCTCGTAGTCTTCGCCCGAGTTGGAGGTGGCGGTGGCCGAGGTCTCGGTCATGCCCCAGCCGTTGCCGGGCGAGGATTTCGGCCAGATCTCCTTGATCTTGCGCACCAGTTCCGGCGCCGAGGGCGCGCCGCCATAGGCCACGGCCTCCAGCGACGACAGATCGTAGTTGTCGCGGGACGGATGCTCGATGATCTGCCAGGCGATGGTCGGCACGCCGCCCATCTGGGTCAGCTTTTCGTCCTGGATCAGTTGCATCGCCTTTTCGGGATCCCACTTGCGGATCATGGCCAGCTTGGCGCCGCCGAACAGGCCAGGGTTCATCACCGCGAAACAGCCGGTGGCGTGGAAGAACGGCACCGAGATCAGCGCGCCCTTCTGCGGCAGGCTGGGATCGGGCTGGGGCGGGGCCTCGCCACGGCGCAGGAAACTGCGCGCCGAAGCGGCGGCGGCGGCGAAGATGTTGCTGTTGACGGCTCGGTGGGTGGCCAGGGCGCCCTTGGGCTTACCCGTGGTGCCGGAGGTGTAGAAGATCGTCGCATCGTCCTCGGGACCCAGCTCGACGGTCGAGAGCGGCTTTTCGTCCAGCTTGATCCAATCGTTGGGGCCGCCGATCACGCTTTCCAGGCGCGTGACATAGGGATGGGCGATCTCTTCCTTGGCGCGCGAGACGTAGACGCGCTGGAGGTCGGGGCAGTTGTCGAAATGCTCGGCCAGGCGCTCGAAGCGCTCGACGTCCATCACCGCCACCGAGGCGCCGGAATCGACGAGGCCGTATTCCAGCTCCGGCCCGGTCCACCAGGCGTTCAGCGGGGTGAGGATCGCGCCGATGGAGAGGCCCGCATAGAAGGCCACCGGCCATTCGGGCAGGTTGCGCATGACCAGAGCCACCCGGTCGCCCTTCTTGACGCCCTTGGCCTCCAGCTCGGCGGCGAAGACGGTGACGGCGCGGTAGAAGGCCTCGAAGCTGACCCGCTCGTCCTCGTGGACGAGATAGATCTTGTCGCCGTGGGTACGGCCGACCTGCAGGGTGTGGCGCAGGGTGGGCGGGAGGTTCTTCCAGGTCCGCGTCGGCACGCCGCGGATCACCACCTCCTCCATCTCGCCGGGCGTTCCCGGGGCGGTGATCAGGGCGTAGGCCTGTTTCACCGACATGGCGGGCCAAGGGGGCAAGGCGTGAGCGGCCTGGGTCATTCGTTACTCTCCCGGTGTAGCTCGCGCTCGTTGGAAGCGGCGCGTTTCCGTCGAGTAAGCACGGCGGGGCGACCGATGTAAACGGTCGTTTGGATAGATAGGGGAACAATGTTTAGTTGGCCGCCCCGTCCTTCTCCCCTTGCGGGAGAAGGTGGCGGCGAAGCCGACGGATGAGGGGTCGCGCGGAGGGTTCTGAGAGACCCCTCACCCGACCCCGCTCCGCGGGGCCACCCTCTCCCGCAAGGGGAGAGGGATCGCAGTTAGGCCATCGCCGCCAAGCGGCCGAGGGCCGCTTCCAGCTTGGCCTTCGCCGCTTCGGCCTCGGCGAGGCGTTCGCGGTTTTCGTCGACGACCTCGGGCTTGGCGCGGGCCAGGAAGTCGGGGTTGCCGAGCTTCTTGCCGGTCTTCTCGATCTCCGACACGTGGCCGGCGATCTCCTTGGTCAGACGGGCCTTCTCGGCGGCGACGTCGATGAATTCGGCGACGCCGAGGGCGCCGGTCGCTTCACCCATCACCACAGGCGCCGTGCCGGCAGGAGCCGCGTCGGCCAGCGACACTTCGCCCAGACGCGCCAGGCTGACCAGCAGGTCGCGGTGACGCGACAGGCGGGCTTGCGTGCCCTCGCCCGCCCCGACCACGGCCAGGGCCGGCTTGGCCGACGGCGGCACGTTCATCTCGGCGCGCAGCGAGCGGATCTCGCCGACCGTGTCGACCAGCCAGCCGATCTCGGCGGCCGCGTCGGCGTCGATCCAGCTTTCCGGCATTTCCGGCCACGAGGTCGAAATCAGCATCGCTTCGCGGGCCGGACCGCCCTCTTCCGCCGTCTTGTCCCACAGCTCCTCGGTGATGAACGGCATCACCGGGTGCAGCAGGATCAGGATCTGGTCGAGCACCCAGGCCGTGGTGGCGCGGGTCTCGGCCTTGGCGGCCTCGTCCTCGCCGTTGAGGATCGGCTTGGCCAGCTCCAGGTACCAGTCGCAGAAGACGTTCCAGATGAAGCGGTAGAGGCTGCCGGCGGCCTCATCGAAGGCCGGGGCTTCGAGGGCCTTGGTGACCTCGCCGAGCGTCTTGACCACCTCGCCACGGATCCACTTGTTGATCGGCTGGGTCACGCTTGCAGGGTCGAAGCCCTCGACGCGGACGCAGCCGTTCATCTGGGCGAAGCGCGTGGCGTTCCACAGCTTGGTGCCGAAGTTGCGGTAGCCCTCGATGCGCTGCTTGGAGAGCTTGATGTCGCGCGCCTGGCCCGACATGGCGGTCAGGGTGAAGCGCACGGCGTCGCAGCCCAGCTCGTCGATCAGGGCGAGCGGGTCGATGACGTTGCCCTTGGACTTGCTCATCTTGGCGCCCTTCTCGTCACGGACGAGGGCGTTGATGAACACCTGCTTGAACGGGGCTTCGCCCATGAAGTGGATGCCCATCATCATCATCCGGGCGACCCAGAAGAAGATGATGTCGAAGCCGGTGACCAGGGTGCTGGTCGGGTAGAAGCGGGCGACGTCCGGGGTCTTTTCCGGCCAGCCGAGGGTCGAGAACGGCCACAGGGCCGAGCTGAACCAGGTGTCGAGCACGTCTTCGTCACGGTTGAGGACCACGTCGGCGCCGAACTGCTCGCGGGCGGCGGCGTAGGCGGCCTCCTCGGTTTCCTCGACGAAGATCGAACCTTCCGGGCCGAACCAGGCCGGAATGCGGTGGCCCCACCAGAGCTGGCGCGAGACGCACCAGGGCTCGATGTTGCGCAGCCACTCGAAGTAGGTCTTTTCCCAATGCTTGGGCTCGAAGACGGTCTCGCCGGTCTCGACGGCCTTCAGGGCCGGCTGGGCCAGGGTGTAGGCGTCGACGTACCACTGATCGGTCAGGTAGGGCTCGATGACCACGCCAGACCGGTCGCCGTGCGGGACCATGTGCTTGGTCTTCTCGATCTCCTTCAGCCAGCCCTCTTCCTCGGCGCGGGCGACGATGGCCTTGCGCGCGGCGAAGCGGTCCATGCCCTGGTACTCGGCCGGGACGGCGTCGTTGAGCTTGGCTTCGGGGGTCAGGATGTTGATGGCCGGCAGGCCGGCGCGCTTGCCGACGCCGAAGTCGTTGAAGTCGTGCGCCGGGGTGATCTTCACCGCGCCCGAGCCCTTGGTCGGGTCGGCGTAGTCGTCGGCGACGATCGGGATGCGGCGGCCGACGATCGGCAGGACGACATCCTTGCCGACCAGGTCCTTGTAGCGCTCGTCCGACGGATGGACGGCGACGCCCGTGTCACCCAGCATCGTTTCGGGACGGGTGGTGGCCACGACGATGTAGTCGCGTGTCTCAAATTGGGTCGGCTTGCCCTCGTCGTCGAACGCGACGGGGTGCTGGTAGGTCACGCCGTCGGCCAGCGGATAGGCGAAGTGCCAGTAGGCGCCGTCGACCTCCTTCTGCTCGACCTCGAGGTCGGAGATGGCGGTCTGGAACTGGGGGTCCCAGTTGACGAGCCGCTTGTCGCGATAGAGCAGGCCCTGCTTGTAGAGCTGGACGAACACCTTGCGGACGGCGGCCGACAGGCCCTCGTCCAGGGTGAAGCGCTCGCGCGACCAGTCGCAGCTGGCGCCCAGGCGGCGCAGCTGGTTGGTGATCGCCCCGCCGCTTTCGGCCTTCCATTCCCAGACGCGCTCGACGAAGGCGTCGCGGCCCATGTCGCGGCGGCCGATGTTGCCCGCGGCGGCCAGCTGGCGCTCGACCACCATCTGGGTGGCGATGCCCGCGTGGTCGGTGCCCGGCAGCCACAGGGCGGCCTTGCCGCGCATGCGGTGGAAGCGAGTCAGCACGTCCTGCAGCGTGTTGTTCAGCGCGTGGCCGATGTGCAGCGAACCGGTGACGTTCGGCGGCGGGATCACGATGACGAACGGCTCGGCGTTCGGATCCTCGCTCGGCTTGAAGGCCCCGGAGGCCTCCCAGGCGGCGTACAGGCGCGGTTCGACGGCTTTGGGATCGAAGGTCTTTTCAAGCATGGCGGAGGGGATATGCCATTTGCGGCCGGCCGGCGAAACCGGGCGACGGGATTATCGGGGATTTGGATACGGAAAAAGGCGGCCGCGCATGCGACCGCCTTTCCAATTTCACGGCGTCGGTCCCCGCTAGATGCGAGGCGACGCCAGCATCATACGCCGCGGCCGCGGGAGATCCGGTGGACCTCTTCCTCGACCTTGTTCTCGACGATGCGCGGCAGGTTGGTGTCCAGCCACTCCTTGAGCAGCGGGCGCAGCAGCTCGCGGACGACGTCTTCCAGCGTGCGGCCGTTGGCCGGCATCAGCAGGGCCGAGCTCAGGCTGCCGAAGGCGCTGGCGGCGAGGCCGGCGGCGTGGTCGCCGACCAGGGTCTCGGCCACTTCGTCGCGATTGAAGGCCGGCGCGGGCGGGGTGTAGGCCGGTTCCGGCGGCGGGGGCGGCGGCTCATAGGCCGGCTCCGGCTCGGGTTCCGGGGTGTAGACGTCGAGGTCGCCGAGCGTCTCGACCGGAGCCGGCGGCTCGATCGGGTCGGTCAGGTCGAGGACGTCGTCCTCGATCAGCGGCTCGGGCTCGGGAACCGGCTCGGGCGCGGGCGGCGGCGCTTCGGCCGCCGGAGCGTCGTCTTCGGAGATGATCCGCCGGATCGAGGCGAGGATCTCCTCCATCGTCGGTTCTTGAGAGCTCTGGTCGGACATGATGGGCTGGGCCGTATTAAAGGGCTACGAATCCTTGGCGTCCTGCAAGACGCGCACCACCGATGGTGCAGACTTGCACGGCTTAAGCAAGGCCAAGGATGGGCGAGGCGATGATTCGTCCAGGATTGGACGGACTTACTTACCCGGAGCGGGCGTCGCCACGGCCGGCGAGGCGATCTTGTCGAGCGCCTGCACGGCCGGCTCCCACGGCACCCACCCGAAGGCGTGGTTGACCTTGTCGTACGAGGTCTTGGGATCGTAACGCTCGACGCCGGGGGCCAGCTTGGCGATGTCGAGCGCGCCCATGGCCTGCAGCACGCCGGTGCTGGCGACGTATTCATCGCGGCGGGCGGTCACGAGGGCCAGTTCGGCGGCGCGCAGCTCCTGCTGGGCGTTGAGCACGTCGAGCGTGGTGCGCAGGCCGACCTGCTGCTCTTGGCGGACGCCCTCGAAGGCGATCTTGGTCGCCCTCACCTGCTCCTCGTTGGACACGAGGTTGGCGCGGGCGGCCAGCAGGGTGCTCCAGGCCGACGAGACCTGCTGCACGACGGTGCGCTTGGCGCCCTCGACGGCGATGCGGGCGGCGTTCTCGCGCTCGCGGGCGGCGCGGACGGCCGAGGCGTTGAGGCCGCCGGTGAAGATCGGCACGCGGGCGGTGATCGAGCCGGCGACGGCGCGGTCGTAATCACCGAACTGCTTGCCGGCGCCGTTCACCTCGCTGGCGTCGTAACCCAGGCTGGCGCCGGCCGAGACGGTGGGCAGGTAGGCGGCGCGGGCCGCCGCGACGTCGGCCGTGGCGGCCTGCTCGCTGTAGCGGGCGGCGACGACGGCGGGGTTGTTGGCCTCGGCGGCGTCGAAGGCCTGCTCGACGCTGGCCGGCAGCAGGGCCGCCAGAGAAGGCTCGGGCGCCAGGTCGGTCGGGTTCTGGCCGACGACCTGCGCGTAGTTGGCGCGGGCGACGGCCAGGTTCGCCTGGGACGAGGACAGGCTGGCCTTGGCGGCGGCCAGGCGCGCCTGCGACTGGGCCACGTCGGTGCGGGTGATCTCGCCGACCTCGAAGCGGGCGTTCGACTCGTCGAGCTGACGGGTCAGGACGTTGACGTTCTCCTGGGCGATCCGGAGGCTTTCCTCGGTGCGGCGGACGTCGACATAGGCGGTGATGACGGTAGCCAGCACCGACTGCTCGACGCTGCGCAGGTCCTCACGGCCGGCCAGGACGGTCGCTTCGGCGGCCGTCAGGTTGGCGCTGGCCTTGCCGCCCGTATAGAGCGGCTGCGACAGCGAGACGGTGGCGCCGCTGCCGCTGGTCTTCAGGCGATCCAGACCCGCCGAGGTGGTGTTGGCGTAGTCGGTGCGCGAAGCCGAGATGTCGGCGGTGGCGCTGACGGTCGGACGGAAGCCGGTCTTGGCCTGCACGACGGTCTCGTCCGTGGCCCGCTGCACCGCGCGCTGCTGCTGCAGGGTCGGATTGGTCTGATACGCCAGGGCGACGGCGTCGGTCAGCGTCTCGGCGTTCGCGGCCGAGGCCATGAAACCCATGCAGCAGGCGGCGGCCAGTAACCCGGCCCGACGGCTCTTCGACATCCCGTTATTCCCCAACACACCCGAAGCTTTCGCTTCAATACCAGCGCTGTAAGGCCGGCCGTCAACCGTCGCTAGTTAAGCTTTTTTCACGCAGGCGTTGTGCGCCCGCGTGAAAAAGGCCCGCATCAGAACGCGAAGCCGGCCTCGACCGGGAAACCGGCCAGGAGCGACGGCGTCGAATCAAACACCGGACGACCCGCCACGCCGTCTTCGGCGCGGACATAGAGCGTGGCGCGGCCAACGGGTCCCTGGCGCTCGACGACGCCCAGACGGCCGTGCAGGGCGAGAGCCCCCGTCCACGAGGCCGGCGCCTTCGGCACGGCGCCTTCGGTGACGATCACGTCGTATTCGCCGGCCGGGACGGCGGTCAGGTCGTCGCCGTCGAGACGGGTGACGGCCAGGCCCATGGTCTCCAGCACCACGGCGGCGTACGGCGCGGCGATGACCAGGGCCTTCTCGCCGGCGCGCGGCTTGATGATCTGCAGCAGCTTGCCGATGTCGCGCGGACGCATCAGCGTACGGCCCGGCGCGTATTCGACTTCGGCGTCGGCATAGGCCAGGTAGGCCTTGCCAGCAGGCACGAGGTTTTCGCGCGGAACCACACGCAGGGCGTCCTGCAGCGGCAGGTCGGTCACGTCGGCGGTGCGGATCTGGCTTTCCACCATGTTCAGGCGGGCGGCCGCGAAATCGGAGCTCATGGACTTCCTCGGAAAGCGGTTCGACAGGCTTATAGGTCCGCGTCTCGTCGGAAGGCAATCAGCCGCTTGCATTACGGATGCAAGGCGTTCGGCGTCGCGTCAGACCCCTTCGCCGAGCAGGCGGCGCAGCTGGTTGACGGCCGGACGCATCAGCGGACAGACCGTGGCGGCCGTGGCCAGGGGCGGACCGAGCACGGCGGCGCGGGCGGCGTCGTTCTCGCAGAGCTGCACGGCGATGCGGGCGATCAGCGCCAGATCCGGTTCCAGCAAGGCGGTGCGCTGGTCCATCAGGCGGGTCAGGTAACGCGGGTCGGCGTCGTCGGGGTAGCTTTCGATGGCTTCCTCGACGCTTTTCAGCAGCACCTCGATACGGCTTTCCACACCCACGGCGGTGGCGGCCTCACGCAATCTGGCTTCGATCTCACTCATGCCCAGCCGCGCCCCCGCGTACGCTTTCCCCTGAATTCGGCGGCCCGTATGGCGCAAAATCGTCGTTAACGCCTCCCCCAAAAGCATACTGTCCCCAAAATGGGGACATGGTGAATTTTGCTGGCGCGGCGACTCAGCACCACGGTTAATCGGTCCAGGGGCTTCAGGGGACGGTATGAGCACGGATGTTCGGCGCGCGGTTGTCCGCCTCTCGGCGGGTTATTTCCTACGCTCGCTGGATGTCGCCAAGGGCCTGCACGGCAACGACCCGGTCCGAGCCATCGTCTTCACCACCATCTGGGTGGCCAACACCGCCCATATCCGCCCCAACATGGGCTTCGACGCCAAGGAAAAGGTGGTCCAGGACGCCCTGCGCCGACCGGTGACGGTGGTGCAGATCGCCGATTCCCTGGCTATGCCGGCCGAGACCGTGCGCCGCCACGTCAGCGGCCTGATCGCCGACGGCCTGTGCGTGCGTCACGGCCGCAAGGGCGTGACGATTCCCGCCGAGGTCTTCGCCCGTCCCGAGATGCTGGCCAGCCTGGACCAGCAGCACCAGTACACCGAGACCTATTATCGCGAGCTGCAGAAGCTGGTGGAGGCGTAGGCCCCCGAGCGCGCCTATTTGAACCCTCTTCCATAGGGAGAGGGAGGGGCCCGCCGCGAAGCGGTGGGAGGGTGAGGGGTTTCACCGTCGGCCGGCAAATCCCGAAACGCCTCAAGGAAACCGCCGCGATCGCTCGACCGCGCCTAGATCGGTGAGTTTGTTACCTCTCACCCTCCCACGCCTTTGGCGCGGGCCCCTCCCTCTCTCAAAGAGAGAGGGGATCATGAGTGCTGCGCCGCCTCGAACCGCATGGCGTCGGCGATCATCGTCTCCAGCGAGCGGGTCGGTCGCCAGCCGAGGTCGGCGGCGATGCGGGAGATGTCGGCCACCAGGGCCGGCGGGTCGCCTTCACGGCGGGGGCCGTAGCCGTAGGGGGCCGGCTTGCCGGCCACGGCCTCGGCGGCCTTGATCAGTTGCAGCACCGAAGCCCCTTGCCCGGCACCGACATTATAGGTGTCGCCGCGCCCGCCCTCGATCAGGCGGCGCAGGGCCAGGACGTGGGCGTCGGCCAGGTCGGTGACGTGGACGTAGTCGCGGACCGCCGTGCCGTCGGGCGTGGGATAGTCGTCGCCGAACACGGTCAGCGGCCCGGCGCGGCCCAGCATCGCGCGGCACAGCAGCGGCACCAGGTGGGTTTCCGGCTCGTGGCGCTCGCCGATCTCGCCGTCGGGATCGGCCCCGGCGGCGTTGAAATAGCGCAGGACGGTGACGTTGAGACCGTAGGCCGGCTCCATCCAGCGCAGGGCGTCTTCCAGGGCCAGCTTGGTCGAGCCGTAGGGATTGATCGGCCGGGTCGGGTGGCTCTCAGGAATGGGCGAGACCTCGGGCGCGCCGTAGACCGAGGCCGTCGAGGAGACGACCAGGGGCGCGACGCCGGCGTCGGCCAGGGCCTTGGCGAAGATCACGCCGGCCGTGAGGTTGTTGTCGTAGTACTTGGCCGGATCGCGGTTGCTTTCGCCGATCAGGCTGTGGGCGGCGAAGTGGATCGCGCCCTTGATGTCGTAGCGGGCGACCAGCTCGGTCACCAGGGCCTCGTCGCGGATGTCGCCCTCATGCAGCGGCCCCCACTTCACGGCGTCGGCGTGCCCCATGACCAGGTTGTCCAGCGTGACGGGGCTGTAGCCGGCGGCCGCCAGAGCCTTGCAGGCGTGAGACCCGATATAGCCGGCGCCGCCGGCCACGAGAATCGACCCGGACATCGATTGGGACATCGATTGGGAACTGGACACCGGCCCTCTTTCGCCGCCCGCGATCCTGGCGCGCGGGCGTCACTGCATGTCGCCGAACCTTGCGCCGGCCGCAACCCCAAAGCCTTGGCCATGGAGCCCACGGACGCGCCGCGTCCGGACGATCAGGCGAAGGCAGAAGGGGAAATCTTCCTGACGGCGAACCCTTCGAAGGATCGAAGGAAGAGTGGCTCCGCGGGTAGGATTCGAACCTACGACCAGC
>NZ_JBWKNV010000007.1:225297-356487 GCF_059415745.1 Caulobacter sp. GW821-FHT10A10
CCGGTTAACAGCCGGCTGCTCTACCACTGAGCTACCGCGGAACAGGTCGCTCTCAAGAGAGGGCGGTTGATAGCCGCCCCGGTGACTCGGCGCAAGCCGCACAATCGCGCTGCGGCGAGATGAGCCAGCAAAGCTTGTGGAGGAATTTGCGCACGACGAAACCGTCGCACAACGCAAAACCTGACGATGTCGGGGAAACTAGAGAGTGGCTCCGCGGGTAGGATTCGAACCTACGACCAGCCGGTTAACAGCCGGCTGCTCTACCACTGAGCTACCGCGGAACAGGTCGCTCTCAAGAGAGGGCGGTTGATAGCCGCCTCGGTGACTCGGCGCAAGCGCCTTCGAGATAAAAAACAGCCCGGTTCGAAAACCGGGCTGTGAAAAGTTGAGTGATGGTGGGGCGCCTTCAAAAAGAAGACGCTCACAATCTCACCAATCATGGTTAACCAGATCTTAATTTCGCGCCGCCCAGCCAAAAGGTCGCAGGGGTGAGGCGCAGGCGCCCTGCCCGGCGGCATCGATATGACGCCGCCCAGGCGGCCAAGGCTCGCGGCCATATGTAACAGCGATACGTCGGCATCTTCCCGCAGGCCGACTCGGCGGCTAAAGCGTTCACCATGAACGAACCCGACGACCAGTGGTCGGTCACGCTCCAGCGCGGCGTGGCCAGCCTCGATTTCCAGGTGGCGCGCGACCCGGCCGTGGCCGCGCCCGTCATGACCGGCCTGCTGGGCGACCTGCGCGGCGCGCGGGCGATGGTCCAGGCCGCCGCCATGGCCGCAGCCGAAGCCGACCGCTGGGTGGCCGCCGGGTCGGGCGACATTCCCATTCCCCGCGCCCTGGTGCTGACCCGCCGTGACCTGGCCAAGGCCAAGGCCGCCGAACCGCCCGGCAGCACGACCTCGCCGTTCACGGCCGGCTACGCCGCCGTCTATCGCCTGGAGCTGGCCCGCCTGCTGTGGGACGCGATCTCCGACGCCCCGGCCCGCCGGCTGGAGGAACTGGCCCGCCGGGTCCCCGCGAACTAGAATCGACGCCAAAGAGCCACGACCGCGCCGCGCTCGCGAAGGGCGTTGCGGCCGCTGGCCGTGCCTGTGAGCCCGGCCTGGGCCGACCAGCCGGCCGGCAGGGCGTAGACCGCCGAAAGCTCCAGATTCAGGTAGCGATAGGCCTCGTAGCCGCCCTGCCCGGCCCCGAGCGATGAGACGGCGTAGGCCTGCCCCATCAGCATGAATGACTTCTTGGGCCGCACGCCGAGCGTGGCCTCGAAGCGCCGCTCGTCGGGCGGATCGCCGTCGCGGCGGCGCAGGCCGCCCTGGACATCGGCGAAGACCTCGCGTCCGCCCAGGGTTCCGCTCCACCCCACCAGCAGGCGGCTGTCGTATTCGGCGTTGGGCGAACCCTTTTGCGCCGCGCCCGGATCGGCGTCGCCGCCCGGCAGACTCACCGAGGTCTGGTTCGACATCACCCAGCCGTCGCGCGCCAGCAGGCGATAGCGGATAGCGACCTCGACATGGCCCGGCTCGTCGGCGCGGCCGTTGGCGGTGCGCAGGCGGCGGACCGAGCCCTGGAGGCCAAGGGTGAGCCTGTCGGTCAGTCCGTACTCGGCGAAGGCCTGCAGTTCGGTCTTGCGGTAGTCGACGATGTCGACCGCGCCGCCGTCGGCGTCGAAGCCGTGGGTGCTGTCCTGGGCGCGCAGGCTGACGATCACCTCCCTGCCGCCCTTGGGCTGGGTCCAGGCCGCCGCCTCGGCCTGGCTCCACGACGCGGCCATCGCCACAGCCGCCAGCAGAGCGACGCCCCCGCGCCGCCTCACATCGAAGTCCATGCCGCCTCACCCCCTCCACGACCGGTGAGCGACGATAGAAACACGAACTATCGCTAAGGATGTATATGATTTTATGCGATTGACTCGCAACAACATGAGCCCTAGACCCTGTTGCGAACTAATCGCAAATCGATGTCGGGTTTTCCCTCCCCTCACCCATGACATCGCCTGCGTCCGGCGGGGCTCTCCTCCGCCGGACGCCCTTTGCGCCAAACTCGTCCGCCGACTTGGAGGTCTCAATGAGCTGCGCCTGCGGACTGGAGATGGACTTCGAGGACACCGGCCCCGAGGGCCTGGCGCGGGGCGAGCGCCTGCTGCTGTGGGGCGTGCGAACCTGGGCGGCGCTGCGCCTGCAGGGCCAGCCGGCCGACGCGGCGATCCGCGCGACCTTCGCCCGCAACGCCTCGCCGCGCACGGCGGCGCTGTTCATGCAGACCATGCTGCTGGTCGAGAGCGATCTCGTCAGGCCGTTGCAGATCCAGTGCCCGCACTGCGCCGGCTACGCCATGGACGAGCAGCGTCTGGTGACCGCCTGTGGCCTCGCCGCCGCCGCGCCGGGCCTGGCCGCCCGGCTGCTGGCCCCGCTGGTGACCCGGCCCGAGGTGGCCAGCACGTTCGCCCGCGCCCTCAACCACGCCCTGGCCCTGGACGGCTCGCCCCTGCCCGTGCGGATGGGCGAACCGGTGGAGGAAGCCCCGCCCCTGCGGATGGCGACGGTCCACTAGCGCCGGGCGCCGGAGACGGCTTGGCCGGACGGCGCGGCTCGCCTATCCAGGGTCAATGACCGCTCCCCGCATCGTCGCCCGCGACCTGGCCTATTCCGGCTGGCTGCGCCTGCACCTGCTGACCCTGGAGACCGAGGGCGGCGAGCGCTTCAAGCGCGTGGTCGAGGACCACGGCTCGGCCGTCGCGGTCCTGCCCTACGACCCGGAACGCAAGGTCGCCGTGGTGGTGCGCCTGACACGCGCGCCGCTGCTGATGAAGGGCGCCACGCCGATCATCGAGGCCCCGGCCGGTCTGGTCGACGCCGGCGAGACGGCGATCGAGGCCGCCCGCCGCGAAGCGGTGGAAGAGACCGGCCTCACCCTGCGCGAGATCAGTCCGGCCGGCGAGATCTGGAGCATGCCCGGCGTGTCGACCGAGCGCATGGCGCTGTTCCTGGCCGAGTACGTCGCCGGCGACCGCACCCACGACGGCGGCGGCCTGGCCGAGGAGCACGAGGACATCGAGGTGATCGAGCGCCCGCTCGACGCGCTCTGGGCCGAAACCAACGGTTCGGCACCCGCCGACGCCAAGACCCGGATCCTGTTGCAGGCCCTGCGCCTGAAACGCCCCGACCTCTTCGAAGGCCCGCTCTAGAGCGCGACCTCGAAGCGCATGCCGTCATAGGCCGGCTCGACGCCCGGCGGCAGCTGGCCGGCCAGGGCGTTGTAGTCGAGGTCGATGTGCAGGTTGGTCAGGATCGCCCGCTTGGGCCTGGCCCGCTCGATCCAGCCCAGCGCCCGCTCGACATTGGCGTGGGTGGGATGCGGGGTCCAGCGCAGGGCGTCGACGATCATGACGTCGAGGCCTTGCAAGTCCGGCCAGCTCTCCTCGGGAATCTGCACCACGTCGGGCATGTAGGCGACGCCGCCGATGCGGAAGCCGGCGGCGCGGATCTCGCCGTGATCGAGGTCGAAATTGACCACCGGAATGACGCCGCTGGGCCCCTCGACGCTCCAGGCCTGGCCGTGCGGCGGCAGATGACGCGCCTCGCAGATGGCCGGATAGGCGCCCTTGGTCTCGAAGACATAGCCGAACCGCATCAGCAGGCCGTCATAGGTCGCCGGATCCATGTAGGTCGGGATCCGGAAGCGGTGATTGAGGAAGAACGGCCGCACGTCGTCGATACCGTGGGCCTGGTCGGCGTGGTCGTGGGTGAACAGCACCGCGTCGATGCGGCCGGCGCCGGCCCGGGCGGTCTGCAGGCGCAGGTCCGGCGAGGTGTCGATCAGCACCGTGGTGTCGCCGCGCGGATCGCCGCCCGACAGCCGCCTCACCAGCATCGAGCAGCGGCTGCGGTGATTCTTCGGCTCGGCCGGATCGCAGTCGCCCCAGTTGCCGTCGGCGCGCGGCACCCCTCCGGAGGAACCGCTGCCGAGGATGGTGAACTCGAGCCGGTCGCCGGTCATGGGCGCGGAATCGCGTCGAACAGGGCGAAGAAGGCGTCTTCCGAGCGTTGCTCGGCTTCAGCACGGGTCCAGCCGCGGATCTCGGCCAGCTTGTCGACGATGTGCGGCAGGTGGGCCGGCTCGCAGCGGCGGCCGCGCATCGGCACGGGGGCCAGATAGGGACAGTCGGTCTCGACGATGATGCGGTCGGCCGGCATGTCGCGGATCACGGAACGCACGTCCTCGGCCTGCTTGAAGGTGGCGATGCCCGAGACCGAGAACCAGGCGCCCAGCGCCGCGGCCCGGCGGGCCAGGTCCGCGCCGCTGGTGTAGCAGTGCATCAGGATCTTGAAGGCGCCCTTGGCGTGCTCCTCCTCCAGGATCTGACCCATGACCTGGTCGGCCTCGCGGGTGTGGACCACCAGCGGCAGGCCCGTCTCGCGGGCGGCGGCGACATGTTCCTTGAACACGGCGGCCTGCACGTCGCGAGGCGACAGATCGTAGTGGAAGTCGAGACCCGTCTCGCCGATGCCGACGACCCGGGGCTTGCCGGCCAGCTCGACCAGGTGGGCGGTCGTCAGGTCGACGTGGTCCTTGGCCTCGTGCGGGTGGGCGCCGACCGTGCACCAGATGTCGGACTCCGCCATGGCGATGGCGTGGACGGCCGGGAAGTTGGGGATCTTGTCGCAGATGGTCAGCATCATCTCGATCCCCGCCTCGCGGGCGCGGGAGATGACGGCGTCGCGGTCCTCGGCGAACTGGGGCGCGTGCAGGTTTACATGGCTGTCGATGAGCATGCGGTCAGATGGCGGCCTTGGCGGCGGCGCGCAAGTCCGCAATCGCCGTCCAGAACACGTCGGCGCGGTCGAGGTTCACCGCCTCGGCCTCGATCGGCCAGCGGATCAGCCGCTCCCAGGCGCCGGCCCAGCGGTCGAGGCCCGCCGGAGTGCGATCGCCGGCCATGCCCACGGCCATGGCGTGGATCTGGTCGGCCAGGCGCTCGAACAGCAGTTCGAAGCGGGCCTGGCCCTCGGCGCCCTTGAAGGTGTCGGCCAGGGCCAGCAGCGCGGCCTCGTCGATCTCGGGCAGCTTGCGCAGGATCTCGCCGGCGGTGTCGTCGGCCTCCAGGGCCTTGGCGGCGGCCAGTTGCAGGGCCTTGCCCGGCGCGCCGTGGGCCATGCGGCCCAGGCGCTCGGCCTGGCGGCGATCGAGACCCAGGCGGTGCTCGACCATGTCGGCGGCGCGTTCGACGCCGGGCGCGGGCACGGCCAGGCGCCGGCAGCGCGAGCGGATGGTCGGCAAAAGCTTGCCCGGCGAGTGGCTGATCAACAGGATGATCCCGCGCGCCGGCGGCTCTTCCAGCGTCTTCAGCACGGCGTTGGCGGCGTTGACGTTGAGATCGTCGGCGGCGTCGATGATCGCCACGCGATAAGGCGAGGTCGCCGGCGAATTGGCGAAGAAGCCCGGCAGCAGGCGGGCCTCGTCGACGGGAATCGACTTGCGGGCCTTGCCGTCGTCGGTGGCGCGCTCCAGCACCATCAGGTCGGTATGCGAGCGGGCCGCCACTTGGCGGCTGACGAAATCGGACGGCGCCGAGCCCAGCAGGCCGAACGACGGATCGGGCCGCGCGCCCAGCAGCCGGCGGGCCATGCGGTAGGCCAGGGTCGCCTTGCCGACGCCCTCGGGGCCGGTCAGCAGCCAGGCGTGGTGCAGGCGGCCACGGCCCAAGGCGTCGATGAACGCGGCCTCGGCCTTGTCCTGACCGTCGAGCGAGAAGACGTCGCGCGGATGCGGAGGCGCGTCGCTCATGCCAGGTCCAGCCGCTCGGACACGGCCTCCCAGACGGCCTGAGAGACCTCTTCGATGGTGGCGGTGGCGTCGACCACCGCGCAGCGGTCCCGTTCGCGGCGGGCGATCTCGAGGAAACCGGCCCGCAGGCGCTCATGGAAATCCAAGCCCTTGGATTCGAAGCGCGCCGCCCCGCCCCGCGCCGAGGCGCGCTCCAGGCCGACGCTCGCGGGCAGGTCGAAGACCAGGGTCAGGGTCGGGATCGTGGCGCCCAGCACATGCTCTTCCAGGCTGGCGATCAGCGAGGCCGGCGCATCGCCGCCAGCGCCCTGATAGGCGCGGGTCGAATCGGCGAAGCGGTCGCAGACGACCACCGCACCGCGATCCAGGGCGGGACGGATCACCCGCTCCACGTGGTCGCGGCGGGCGGCGTACATCAGCAGAGTCTCGGTGACCGGCGACCAGCGGTCGGCCGCGCCGTGCACCAGCAGTTCGCGGATCGCCTCGCCGCCGGGGCTGCCGCCAGGCTCACGGGTGACGACGACCTCGTGGCCGAGCGCCTCCAGCCGCTGCGCCAGGAGGCGCACCTGAGTGGATTTGCCGGCGCCTTCGCCGCCTTCGAAGCTGATGAAAATTCCGCGGGTCACCGGCCTCAAATCGGCTGGAACGCGGGGCTTGTCCAGACCTGGTTGGGCGGGTTCCACACCGAACCGTAAAACCCCCGCAAAAGCGGGGGCCTAGGTGTTTTATCGTCGAGCGCCGTGGGTGGCGGAAAAAGCCTGGGTCCCCGCTTTCGCGGGGATTTTACGGGGAGAAGGTTCTCTAGGGCCGCAGCACCGTGGCGTCGTTGAAGCCCAGCGAGGCGACGCGGTCGCGGATCCCCCAGGCTTCGCCCTCGTCGGCGCCGCAGTTGACGACGACGCGGTAGAGCGTGCCGCCGCCGCGATCCATCGGCTCGACGGTGACGCGGCCGGCAGAGGCCAGGCGGTCGGCGGCGCGCTGGGCGTTTTCGCGATTGGCGAAGCTGCCGGCCTGGACGCGATAGGCGCCGCTGGACGGGGCGTCGACCTTCACCACGCGCGACGGGACGGCCGGCTGGTCATAGAGATTTGCAGCCGTCTCACGCGGGATTTCGCGATAGGCCGGCTGCGAGGGCGGCGGGGTGGCCGGAATGGCGGCGAAGCGGCGGGGCTGGTCGACGGCGCTCTTGGGGGCCGGGCCGATATAGCGCACCCGCACCCGGGCCAGGCCCTTGCCCTTGTAGCCCAGTTCATCGGCCGCGGCCTTGGAGAGATCGATCAGGCGGTCGCCGACGAACGGCCCGCGGTCGTTGACCCGAACCTTCATCTTCTTGCCGTTGTCGAGATTGGTCACCTCGACGATGGACGGCAGGGGCAGCGTCTTGTGGGCGGCCGACGGCAGGTCCATGTCGAACAGCTCGCCGTTGGCGGTGCGGCGGTTGTGGAACTGCTCGCCGTACCAGGAGCCGGTCCCGACCACGTCGTAGTCAGGGTCCGCCTTCGGATAGTACCAGATGCCCTTGATCTGATAGGGCTTCTCGGTGCCGCGCAGGCCCTGGCCGTAACCGGGCGGCGGCGGGCCATGATATTCGCGGTCGGGCGAGCTGCTGGCGACCGGCTTGTTGATCGGCAGGCGTGGCGACGGCGTCGCGCAGGCGGCCAGGCCCGCGGCGCCCAGCGCCGTCAGCCCGAGGACCTTCAACGCGCGGATTTCATTCGTGTAGGTGCGCCGCATGCGTCGCCAAAACTCCGGATGGTCGTCCCCCATCGTGGTTTCAGCTTCGTTCAGATGTTTTTAGGCTTGGTTAAGGATGCCTGCGACAGATCGTTCTGGAGCCGAAGCACAAGCGCTGATATAGCCGCCCGCTCCGGACAGGTGGCCGAGTGGTTTAAGGCAGCGGTCTTGAAAACCGCCGTAGGTGGAAGCCTACCGTGGGTTCGAATCCCACCCTGTCCGCCACCCCTTCTTCAGACGCGTCGCTCTCACGACGCCGAGGCCAGCACCTGCGCGGTCGTCGTGACCACCGCGTATTCGCCGTGCAGGTTCGACAGGCTGAAGAGGCTCCAGTCCACGGCAGAGCGCATCCGGCCGTGCAGGTCGGCTTTGTCGAAGGTGAAGCAGGCGTCGCCTGGCACGGTGACGTCGAAGCCCTGGCAGGCTGCGGCGCGGACCGTGGCCTCGACGGAGTTGCTGGTGCTGACTCCCACGATCACCAGCCGGGACAGATCCCGCGCCTTCAACCAGGGCCCCAGTTCCCCGCCGGCGAAGGCGTCAGGGACGGTCTTTTCCAGGCGATGCTCGGACGGCAGGGGCTCGAACCTGGGCTGAAACTCCGATGACGGCTCGCCCCGCTGGAAGGCCCCGTCGGGCGAGCGGCTGAAGTGGCGCACATGCACGACCGGCAAGCCGCGTTCGCGCCAGACGGCCAGCAGACGGGCGATGTTGTCCTCGGCGCCGGGATTGTCCCGGGGGCCGGTGTTCTGCGGCAGCATGGCGCGCTGCAGGTCGATCAGGATCAGGGCCGGCGTGGTCATTCCGCCAGCTTGATGGTCGAGCTCGCCCCCGGCAACAGGCGCTAGTCGCCTCCGGCGGCGCGATAGGCGCGCTTCTCCGCGCTCACCACCGCCTCGACCTTCCTGCGTTCGGCGCGCCAGCGGCGGCGCGCGGCTTCGGACTCCCTGTCGAGGGCGGCCTGGCGTCGGTCGAGTTCGATCTTCTCCTCCCGATGACCAGCTTCGAGCGCCGCCAGATGCGCCTCGGCCGAGTCGAGCGCGGATCGGTCGGGCGGCGGCGGAGGATCGGCCGGCCTCGAAGCCTTGGCCTTGTGGCGTTTCGGCGTGTCCGGCATCTCAGGCAGGTTCGGGGCTTGGCCATAGGCGTCGGTGGAACCGATAGCGCGACGCAGGGGCGTTTCCGGATGGGCCAGGGCGGCTTTCACCGCCGCCTCGTCGGTGGAGACCTTGGCCACGCCCTCGGCGAACAGGTTCTGACGCACGCCCCAGGCGTCGAGGGCCGCCTGCCGGTTGGGCGCGGCGACGACGGAATCATGGAAGCCGAAGCGGGCTTCGAAGACCTTCAGGCGGCGTGCGCGGGCCTTGGCCATGCCGACGTTCTCCCTCCCCCGCCAACCCGCTGGGCGGGGCGCGGTTCCTGAAAGTCTGGCTTCCGAGGCCCCGGCGGGGTAACCAACGCCCCTTTCCGACCTTTCCCCTCCCCAGCCCAAGATCCCCGCTCCTATGACCGATACGACCTCCGCCGCCGTCTATGGCTTTCCCCCGCGCGAGGTGATCGAGACGCCGCGCGGCGCGATCCAGACGGCCCCGACCGTGCCGGGCGCCGAGCCGCTGGAAAGCCTGGCCGACGGTTCGCTGGATGCTTTCGTGGCTCTTGCCCCGGCCGGCGCCGTGGAGCGCCGCTATGTGCTGGCCCAGATGCTGAGGGCGCTGAAACCTGGCGGCCGACTGACCGTGGCCGCGCCCAAGGATCGCGGCGGCCTGCGGCTGAAGAAGGAGCTGGAGGCGTTCGGCTGCAAGATCGGCGAGGACGCCCGCCGTCACCACCGCATCTGCGTGACCCTGCGCCCCGACGCGCCGACGGGCCTGGTCGAAGCCCTGGCCGAGGGCGCGCCGCGCCGCATCGACGGCGAGGGCCTGTGGACCCAGCCCGGCGTGTTCAGCTGGGATCGCCTCGACACCGGCACGGCCCTGCTGATGAGCGCCCTGCCCGCCTTTTCCGGCGTCGGCGCGGATCTGGGCTGCGGCATCGGCGTGCTAGCCCACCAGGTGCTGGCTTCGCCCAAGGTCACGAAGCTGGCCCTCATCGACATCGACCGCCGGGCGCTGGACGCGGCGCGGCGCAATGTCGCCGACGACCGGGTCAGTTTCTCGCACGCCGATGTGCGCCTGGGCCTGCCGGAGCTGTCGGGCTTGGACTTCGTGGTCTCGAACCCGCCGTTCCATGAGGGCGGCGGCGAGGACAAGGCGCTGGGCCAGGCCTTCATCCGCGGCGCGGCGGCCCTGCTGAAGAAGGGCGGCGCGCTGTGGCTCGTGGCCAATCGTCACCTGCCCTACGAGGCGGTGCTGGGCGAGCACTTCGCCCGCGTACGCCCGGTGATCGACCAGAATGGCTTCAAGGTGTTCGAGGCCGTCAAATGAGCAAGCCGCTGATGGCGCGCCTGGATCGGCTGCTGGCCAATCTGGGCTATGGCGCGCGGCGCGAGGTGCAGGCCCTGGTGGCGGCCGGCAAGGTGACCTTCGACGGCGTTCCGCTGAAGGACGCCGGCAAGCGCATCGCAGTCACCGCCGACCTGCCCCAGCACCTGATGATCCGTGGCGTTCCGGTGGATCCGCCGGCGCCGCTGGTGCTGCTGATGAACAAGCCCCTGGGCGTGGTGTGCTCACATCGCGAGGACGGGGCCAAGATCTACGACCTCTTGCCGCGCCGCTGGCAGGTGCGCGATCCGGCGCTGTCGAGCGTCGGGCGGCTGGACAAGGACACCTCGGGCCTGCTGCTGATCACCGACGACGGCGACTTCCTGCACCGAGTGATCTCGCCCAAGCGGCATGTGGCCAAGACCTATCTGGCGCAACTCGACCGGCCGCTGTCGGGCAAGGAGGGTGAGGCCTTCGCCAGCGGGACGCTGATGCTGGAGGGCGAGGAAAAGCCGCTGCTGCCGGCGCAGCTGGACGTGGTCGACGAGACCACCGCGCGCCTGACCATCACCGAGGGTCGGTATCATCAGGTGCGCCGGATGTTCGCGGCCATGGGCAACCATGTCGTGGCCCTGCATCGCGAACGGATCGGCGGGATCACGCTTCCGGCCGAGCTGGACCCCGGCAAGTATCGGATCCTCAGCGCCGAAGAGGCCGAGCAGGTGTTTTCGTGAGCGACATCGAGGTCGACGCCCGGGGCCATCGCTGCCCCGTGCCGACCTTGCGGCTGCGCCGGGCGCTGGAGCACGCGCCGGCCGGGGCGACGGTGCGGCTGCTGGCCGACGACCCGCTGGCGCGCATCGACGTGCCGCATTTCGCTCGCCAACTGGGCGCTACGCTGGAGGGGGTCGAGGACCTGCCTTCCGGTGTAATCAGCTTTCGGGTGACGAAGGCGCCTTGAGGCCGATGGCCTTGGGGCCGTCGAGCAAGGCCTGGGGCCGCTCGTCGAGCGCGATCTCGACCTCGGTGGCCAGGGCCCCGCCAAAGAATACGGCGTTCACGCTCCACGACAGCCAAATGAGAAAGATGATCACGGCCGAGATCGAGCCGTAGGTCGCGCCCAGGTGCGCCACCTTCTCGACGTAGAAGGCGCTGGCCCACGACATGAAGACGCAGAACAGGGCCGCGGCGACGCCGCCGGTGACCGAGGCGCGCCAGCCGACCGGGGCGCGCGACATGGCGTAGCGATAGATCAGGGTCATGCCGACCACGAGGCCGAAGGTCGCCCAGCTCCACTCGCTCTGGATCCATGAGACGCCCTGCAGCGGCCGCAGATCCAGGGTGCTGGAGAGCAGCCGGAAGGTCAGGAAGATACCGGACATGGCGAACAGCAGGCCGAAGGCCGCGATCAGCACGAACAGCGCCATCAGGTTGAAGCCGAAGAAGCCGCGCTGGTCCTCCTCGTCATGGATGAACGACAGGCCGGCCAGCAGGGCCTTGAAGCCGCGATGGGCGGCGTAGACGCCGATGACCAGGATCACGAGGCTCTGCAGCGAGACGGTGTAGACCGGCGCATGGGCCAGGCGCTGCATCTCGCTCTGGAAGATCGGCCGGGCGCCGGTCGGCATCATGAACGCCAGGGCGTCGGCTTGGCGGGCGGCGGTGCTGGGGTCCAGCAGCAGGCTGTAGAGCCCGATCAGGATGGCCAGGCCGGGAAACACCGCCAGCAGGGCGAAGAACGAGACGCCCCCGACATAGAGCATGACGTCGCGCCCCCACAACCGGGACAGGGCCAGGCCGAGGACGCGGAGGATTTCCTGGATCCAGTGGATCGGGTCGAGATCGAGGTCTCGCCAGCGGATGGGGGCCTTGGGGGGCTGCATCCGCCGGAAACTGCCTGCGGCCGCCCGGTGAAGCAACCCTGGAAGGCTCTGCTTGTCGCCAAACAGTCAAAGACGCGCCGCCTCAGGGAAAGCGACGCGTCTCCGCAGGACTTGCCTGAACCGGACGCCACATCGAGGGACGGGTTGGCGCAGCGGCCGGTCACAGTTCGAAATTAGGATTCGCCGCCTGAACCGCATCTGAACGCGGTTGTCAGTTTGGCGGGGGCAGGAATTTCATCGTCTGCCGGGCCGAAAATGACCGATAGTTCCCCGCGAAGGCGGGGACCCAAGCTGACGTCCAGGATAGGACGCAGTCCGAAGCAAGCCCTCAGATGCAGCTTGGATCCCCGCCTGCGCGGGGATGCACGGAGAAGGGGCGGATGTCCGGGTACTGGACCTCAGAGCGCTCCCGAAGCCTCCAACTCCGCGATCGCCCCCGCGTCGAAGCCCCAGTCCGACAGCGCCTGGGCGTTGTCGGCCCCGATCTTCGGCGGCGGACCCTGGATGACGCCCGGGGTGGCCGAAAAGCGCGGCGCGGGCGCGGGCTGGATCACGCCCGCCACCTCGACGAAGGTCTCGCGGGCCTTGTTGTGGGCGTGGGCGGGCGCTTCGTCCATGGAGAGGACCGGAGCGAAGCAGACGTCGGTGGCGTCCATCAGCTCGCACCACGCGTCGCGGGTCTTGGTGGCGATCACGGCGGCCAGCTTCTCGCGCAGGGCCGGCCAGTCGTCGCGGCTCATCTGGGCCTGGAAGTGCGGGTCGGTGATCCCGGTCTTCTCCAGCAGCAGCAGATAGAACTGCGGCTCGATCGAACCGATCGACACCCACTTGCCGTCCGAGCACTGGTAGGTGTCGTAGAAGTGAGCCCCGCCGTCGAGCAGGTTGCCGCGCCGGCCTTCGCGCCACATCCCCATGGCCTTGAAGCCGTAGAACATCGCCATCAGCGAGGCCGCGCCGTCGCTCATGGCGCAGTCGATGACCTGGCCCTGGCCGATCTCGCGCGCATGGATCACGCCCGCCAGCAGGCCGAAGGCCAGATAGAGCGCCCCGCCCCCGAAGTCGCCGACCAGGTTCAGCGGCGGGATCGGCTTGTCTTCCGTCCCGATGGCGTCGAGAGCGCCGGTGATGGCGATGTAGTTCATGTCGTGGCCGGCGGCCTTGGCGTAGGGGCCGGTCTGGCCCCAGCCGGTCATGCGGCCGTAGACGAGCTTGGGATTACGGGCCAGGGCGACGTCGGGGCCTAGGCCCAGCCGCTCCATCACCCCGGGGCGGAAGCCCTCGAACACCGCGTCGGCGGTCTCCATCAGCTTCAGGCAGGTCTCGACGGCGGCGGGCTGCTTGAGGTCCAGCGCCACCGAGCGACGGCCGCGGGCGGTGACGTCGGCGGGCGAGGAGCGGCCCGAGCCCTTGCGGTCGATGCGCACGACGTCGGCGCCGAGGTCCGACAGCAGCATGCCGCAGAACGGCCCCGGGCCGATCCCCGCGAACTCCAGCACCTTCAGCCCCGATAGCGGTCCCTGGCCCATGCGTTCCTCCCGTTTTCTGTTCTGTTGACGCCAGTAGGACCCGGCTGACGCTCGGTCAGGCAAGCCCGGCCGCAAACCACCTGTCGACAAGGTAAAGCCTGCGACCTTGCATCCCTTTGCCGCACCCCCGCCTCTGCTATGTTGGCTCGCGAATCGACGGCCCTGCGCCAGCGGAGAGACGAATTTGGCGGTGAACGCCCGGATCCTGATCGTGGCGCGTGACGACACGCGGGCCGGTCCCCTGTCCGAGGGGCTGGACCGTCTGGGCTGGCGCACCATCACCGCCCGCGGCCCCTATGCGGCCCTGGCGGCGCTGGGCGATCTGCAGATCGAGGCCGTGATCGTCGACATCGACGCCGCCGGTCCCGACAGCCAGACCCTCGCTCGCCGCCTCAAGGCCGCCGTGGCCCCGCGCCGCCTGCCGGTGATCGCCATCGGCGAGCCGGGCACGGACGCCGGCCAGGCCGCCTTCGACCTGACCCTGTCGCCGCCCCTGCACCCGTCGCAGGCGGTGCTGCGCCTGGAATCCCTGGTCCGCACGGCCATCGCCGAGGAAGAGTTCGAGCTTCGCCTGACCACCTTCGGCGATCGCGGCCGTCGCCTTGATCTGCCCGAGCCCACGGCCACGCCCTACCGCGTGCTGGCCATCGGCGAGCCCGCCCCGCAGTTCCTGGCCCTGTCCAACGCCCTGACCCGGGGCGGCGCGGACGTGGTCGGCGCGTTCACGGCTTACACCGCCTTCGACTACCTGCACGAGCGGGCCTTCGACGCGGTGGTGCTGTGGGCCGGCGAGAACCAGCAGGAGGCGATGTCGATCGCCGCCGGCATGCGCCGCAACACCCGGCTCTTCCACATCCCGGCGCTGCTCTACATGAACGCCGAGAGCTACGTGACGATGTCCGAGGCGTTCCATCGCGGCGTGTCGGACGTGGCCTCGCCCCAGACGCCGGAAGGCGACACCGCCCGCCGGGTCATCGAGCTGGCCCGCAACTACCGTCGCGGCGAAGCCATTCGCGGCGCGCTGGAGAAGGCCCGCAGCTCGGGCCTGATGGACGCGGCCACCGGCCTCTTCACCCGCGACCTGTTCGCCGCCCACCTGGCGCGGCTGGCCGGCGCGGCGCGCGAGCGTGGCCGGCCGCTGTCGATCGGCGTGCTGCGCGTCGCCGACAAGCCCGAGGTCGTCTGGGCGCGGCAGAACGGCTGGCTGGACCGGGCCATCCCGCAGATCGGCTCGATGGTCGGCCGCCTGGTGCGCGTCGAGGACACCGCCGCCCGCCTGGCGCCGGAAGTCTTCGCCCTGGCCCTGCCGGCCACGAACCTGGCCGCCGCCAAGGCCGCCGCCGAGCGCATCGCCGCCGTCATCGGCTGCACCGCTTTCGACGCCGGCGAGGACCGCAGCCCGTTCGTCTGCGAGTTCGACATCGGCGTGGCCCAGATCGAGCCGGGCGAAACCGCCATCCACGCGCTGGAACGCGCCGCCTCCCAGGCGCTCCAGAAAGCCGTTTAACAAGACGCGTGACGGGCGCCGAAACCGCCCACACTTTCGGCTGTCACGCTTTAGTCTCAGGAGCTTCCGATGGGTCAGCCGATCACCGTCGACGTCGTCGCCGACGTCGTCTGTCCGTGGTGCTATCTGGGCTGGCGTCGGGTGAAGAGCGCCCTGGCCGCGCGACCGGACCTAGAGCCGATCGTCGTCTGGCGTCCCTACCAGCTGGATCCCAGCCTGCCGGAAGAAGGCGTCGACCGCGCCGCCTACATGGCCGGCAAGTTCAAGGACCCAGTGCGGCTGAAGGCCGTGCACAAGGCGCTGCAGGAAGCCGGGGCCGAGGAAGGCATCGACTTCGCTTTCGACAAGATCGCCCTGTCGCCCAACACCAGCGCCGCCCACCGCCTGATCCGCTGGGCCCGCGGCGCGGCCGTGCAGGACGAGGTGGTCGAGGCTCTTTTCGCGGCCTATTTCGAGCAGGGCCGCGACATCGGCGACCCGGTCGTGCTGGCCGACATCGCCAAGAGCGCCGGCATGGACGAGGTGGCGGTGCTGCAACTGCTGTCGGACGGCGCCGACAAGGACGTGATCGTCCAGCAGCACGCCATGGCCGTGCGCGGCGGCGTCACCGGCGTGCCGGTGGCGATCTTCGCCGGCAAGGTGGCGGTGGTCGGGGCGGAGAGCCCCGAGAACCTGCAGAAGGCGATCGACCAGGCGCTGGCTTAATTCCTTCTCCCCTTGCGGGAGAAGGTGTCGGCGACAGCCGACGGATGAGGGGTCGCGCCGCCGCCGGACGCTTCGTGCGGCTGAACCACCGTCGTGGCGGAGGGTTCTGAGAGACCCCTCACCCGACCTGCTTCGCAGGCCCCCCTCTCCCGCAAGGGGAGAGGGATCAGGTTAGCGCCGGCTGCGCCTCGAGCCGCATCCGGTACGCCATCACCGCCGTGTGGCCGAGCTTCTCCACGAGCCGCCAGTTGACGATGGCCCCGACCGGCGCGCCGACGACGGGCAGGAGCTGGGCGAGTTTCGCCAGGTCGATGTGGTCGCGGTACTGCTGCTGGAAGGCGCGCCAGTCGAAGCCGGAGAGGTCGGTGGGGTGCTGGCGCTGGTCCCAGCCGTCCATGGCCTCGAACACCCGGGCGCGGTGCCCGGAATCCGAAAAGGCCAACTCGAAGATGTGCAGGATGTAGAGCCGCTCGGAGAGCTGCGCCCCGTCGTGACCGAAGGCGGCGGCGATCTCGAACAGGAGCTTGATCTTGAAGCTCATCAAAAGCGGGAAATCGGCGGCGGCCAGAACAAAGCCCCCTGCCCCGGCGATCCCGCCCTCGGCGGCGGCCGCCTTCTTCCAGCCGTCGATCGAAGCCCGCACGCGGTCCAGCCGCTCGTCGAGCGTGGCTTGAACCAGCGGCGCGCCGGTGGCGAAGTCCGAGCCGGTGAGAATGGCCCGGGTCATGCCCTGCATGGCGGCGGTGATCGCCGCATGGACCTTTTCCGGGATGATCTTGTTGACCTTCAGCTGCACGGCACGGGCGGCCAGGCCCAGGGCGCCGGGCGGCTTGGTCATCTCGGCGCGCCAGGCGGCGAGGTCGGTGGTGGCGGCGGTCTGGGCCAGGAGGCTCTCCGGAAT
This sequence comes from Caulobacter sp. GW821-FHT10A10, assembly GCF_059415745.1. Classification (NCBI taxonomy): domain Bacteria; kingdom Pseudomonadati; phylum Pseudomonadota; class Alphaproteobacteria; order Caulobacterales; family Caulobacteraceae; genus Caulobacter; species Caulobacter sp. GW821-FHT10A10. Next base: position 241,758 of record NZ_JBWKNV010000007.1, read on the forward strand.
GGCGCGAGCCTTGCCTGAAGGTCGCTGAGAATCACGGCGGCGGGCCGATTTGACACGCCGGCCGCCGGATCATGACGCATTCCGCGCGAGGCCAAGAGTCCGTTGTACCTGTCGATTGAAACGCCGACCTCGTCGCCCGTCCGACCAGCCATTCGTCCCGCCATTTTGGGACGCCTCGTCGCCGGCCCCGAGGGCCACGACGCCCCGCCCGCCTTCGCGACCGGCCTGATGGGCGCGGCGACGGCTTCCGACGCCTTGCTGTCGCGCGCGGTCTCGACCCAGCTTCGCGAATTCGCCCGCCGCCAGGCGGCGCGCGAGACGGTGGCCCGCATCGCCGAGCACGCCACGCGCGGCCGGACCCAGGCCACGGTCGATCCGGCCTGGATGAACGCCTTCGTCGATCACGTCGAGCGCGCCCACGGCGACCGGTCCCTGACCCTGTGGGGCATGGTGCTGGCCGGCGAGATGCTGTCGCCCGCCAGCTTCTCGGTGCACGCCATGCGACTGCTGGCCGAACTGCCGTCGCGGACCATCGGCCTCTTCGCCACGGCCGCCGCCCATTCGCTGAACGACGTGGTGTTCCAGGAGGCCTGCGGCTTCAGCAAGCCCGAAGCCGTGGCCCTGGAGGCGGCCGGCCTGATCTCCGGCGGCGGCGACACCTTCAACCTGCCGATGGCGGCCACTTCGCTGGCGACGGTGACGATGGAGGGCGAACACGGTCTGGGCGCCTCGCTGCCCGCCCCGACCTCGTTCGGCGTCTATGTGCTGTCGCCGGTCGGACTGGAGTGGCGGCGGCTGGCCTCGAACGAGCCGGCCCTGACTCGCGCCCGGCGCATCGCTCAGGCGTTGGCGGATCGACGCCCCGAGGCCCGCTTCCACGTGCTGCACGCCGTGGCGCCGGACGGCGCGACGGTGCTGGAAACCATCTGACCACAGCCTTCCACACGGGCGTCCACACAGGCGTCCACCGAACGTCCACACGGGCGTCCACACCCTCGCCCAGCGTCCACACCTATCGCCCGCTCTATCCCCAAGCGCGCCGGTTCGCCGTCTCGCTGTCGGAGTCTCAGCCGCCTATAGCTTGCGAACCCATTCACCATGTGACTTCGCCCCGACCTTGAGCCAGCTGAAATTGCCGTTGGAACGCCCGCCCAGCTTCGAGCGGGACGACTTCGCCGTCTCGCCGGCCAACGAGGACGCCGTGCGCGCCGTCGACGCCTGGCCGGAGTGGCCGAACGGCCGCCTGGCCCTGGTCGGTCCGTCGGGCAGCGGCAAGACGCACCTTGCGCGCGCCTGGGCCGCCCAGGCCGGCGCGGTGATCATCGACGCCGCCGATCCCAACCTCGCGCCGCTGGACCTGCCCGCCCTGCGCGGCCGCCCGATCCTGGTCGAGGACGCCGACCGCCGCGCCCTGGGCGGCGTGGTCTCGGACGAGGACCTGTTCCACCTGCTGAACATGGCCGGGGTGGACGGCGGCAGCCTGCTGCTGACGGCCCAGACCGCGCCGCTGGAATGGCGGACGGTGGTGCCGGACCTGCGCTCGCGCCTCAACGCCCTGACCGCCGCCCTCATCGACGAGCCCGACGACGTGGTGCTGGAGGCCGTGCTGCGCCGCGCCTTCGCCGACCGCCTGATCCGCCCTGCCGACGACGTCTACGCCTTCCTGCTGCGCCGCATCCCGCGCAGCGCGCCCGAGGCCGTGGCCCTGGTGGCGCTGCTGGACGAGGCGGCCTCGGAAAGCGGTCGCGGAATCACCCGCGCCTTCGCCGCCCAGATCCTGGCCTTCGGCGACGAGGAGGGCTTCGAGGACTGAACCGAACGCTTCGATTCACTTGAACAAACGGCGTTTGTCTTGCGGCTGTCATCAGGCTCGGTCACGATACGGACCGTTGCCCTGGAGTAGACGATGACCGACGCCGCCGCCCTCGCGCCCGCCCCTCACAAGGTGGAGACCGCGCCCGAGGATCGCGCGCGCCTCGTGCTCGACGAAGACCTGCTGGCCGCGCCGGAGCGGTTCTTCAACCGGGAACTCTCGTGGCTGGCCTTCAACCAGCGCGTCCTCGAGGAAAGCGCCAACCCGCGCCACCCGCTGCTGGAACGCCTGCGGTTCCTGTCGATCAGCGCCAACAACCTCGACGAATTCTACATGGTCCGCGTGGCCGGCCTGAAGGGCCAGGTTCGTGAAGGCGTGCGCGTGGTCAGCCAGGACGGCCTGACGCCCGGCGAACAGCTGACACGCATCAACGCCTCGGCCTTCGAGCTGATGAGCGAACAGCAGAAGATCTGGCGCGAGGTGCGCGCCGAGCTGTGGGCCGAGGGCCTGAAGCTGCTGGACGCCAAGGACATCGTCGGCGCCGACCGCGAGCGGGCCGAGGAGATCTTCAAGTCGCGCATCTTCCCGGTGCTGACGCCGCTGGCCGTGGATCCGGCCCACCCGTTCCCGTTCATCCCGAACCTGGGCTTCTGCTTGGCGCTGAAGCTGCGCCGGATCTCGGACGACAAGCACCTCTACGCCCTGGCCCCGATCCCCAACCAGGTGCAACGCTTCTGGGAGCTTTCGGCCGGCCCGCTGAAGGGGCGCAAGCGCGAACGCAAGATCGTGGCGCTGGAAAGCTTCATCATCCTGTTCCTCGACCACCTGTTCCCCGGCTACGAGGTCGAGGGCCGCGGCCTGTTCCGCCTGATCCGCGACAGCGACCTGGAGATCGAGGAAGAGGCCGAAGACCTGGTGCGCGAGTTCGAGGCGCGCCTGAAGAAGCGCCGCCTGGGCCGCGTGGTGCGGGTGAAGATCCAGACCACCATGCCCGCCGACCTGCGCGAGTTCATCACCGAGGGCCTGCGCGCCCAGCCCGAGGACGTGGTGCTGGTCGACGGCAAGCTGGGCCTGGCCCAGATGAGCGAGCTGATCCCGCCCGACCGTCCGGACCTGAAGTTCAAGCCCTACAACGCCCGCTTCCCCGAGCGGGTGCGCGACCACGGCGGCGACTGCTTCGCGGCGATCCGCGAGAAGGACATCCTGGTCCACCACCCGTTCGAGAGCTTCGACGTGGTGGTGCAGTTCATCCGCCAGGCCGCCCGCGATCCCAACGTGCTGGCGATCAAGCAGACCCTGTACCGCACCTCCAAGGACAGCCCGATCGTGGCGGCCCTGATCGAGGCGGCCGACAACGGCAAGAACGTCACCGCCCTGGTCGAGATCAAGGCGCGCTTCGACGAGGAAAATAACCTGAAGTGGGCGCGCGACCTGGAACGGGCCGGCGTGCACGTGGTGTTCGGCTTCGTCGACTGGAAGACCCACGCCAAGCTGTCGGTCGTCGTGCGGCGCGAGGGCGAGTCCCTGCGCACCTACTGCCACTTCGGCACCGGCAACTATCACCCGCAGACGGCGAGGGTTTACACCGACCTTTCCCTCTTCACCTGCGATCCGGCCATGGGCCGCGACGGCGGCAAGCTGTTCAACTTCATCACCGGCTACGCCCAGCCCGGCGCGCTGGAGAAGCTGTCGTTCTCGCCCCAGACGCTGAAGCCCGACCTGCTGGCCATGATCGCCGCCGAGGCCGCCAACGCCCGGGCCGGCAAGCCGGCCGGGATCTGGGCCAAGATGAACGCCGTGGTCGATCCGCAGATCATCGACGCCCTCTACGCCGCCAGCCAGGACGGCGTGCAGATCGATCTGGTGGTGCGCGGCATCTGCTGCCTGCGCCCTGGCATCCCGGGGCTTTCGGAGAATATCCGGGTCAAGTCGATCGTCGGCCGCTTCCTGGAGCACAGCCGCGTCGTGGCCTTCGCCAACGGCGCCGACATGCCCAGCGCCCAGACCCGGGCCTTCATCAGCTCGGCCGACTGGATGCCGCGCAACCTCGACCGCCGGGTGGAAAGCCTGGTGCCGGTCGAGACCCCCACCGTGCATCAGCAGGTGCTGAGCCAGATCATGGTCGCCAACCTCAACGACGAGGCCCAGAGCTGGCGCCTCGACAGCGAGGGTCACTACGCCCGCGATCCGGCCTGGGAGAGCAAGGGCGCCTTCTCGGCCCACGAATACTTCATGACCAATCCCAGCCTGTCGGGCCGCGGGCATCACGTGCAGGACCTGCCGCGGGCCTTCGACCACGTGGGCCCCAAGCGCAAGCGCTAGGATCCGGCGCCCAAAACCTGGGGAGCGACGGCTTTCGTGACGGTTTCGTCCAAGGCCGCCGCTTCCCCTGAGCGCCGAATGCGTTAAACCAGCCTCATGCCCCTCCCGGCGCCGCGCGACGCGGCCGTGATCGATATCGGCTCGAACTCGGTGCGCCTGGTGGTGTACCGGCTGGAAGGCCGCGCCATCTGGACCGTGTTCAACGAGAAGGTGCTCGCCGGCCTCGGCCGTGAGCTCGGCTCCAAGAACCGCCTGGCCCCCGAAGGCGTCACCCAGACCCTGGCGGCGCTGAAGCGCTTCAAGGCGGTGCTGAAGGCCGTGCAGCCGGCCGAGACCTTCGTCGCCGCCACCGCCGCCGTGCGCGAGGCCTCCGACGGCCCGGTCTTCGTCAAGCGCGTGCTGGAAGAGACCGGCCTTTCGATCCGTATCCTGTCGGGCGAGGAAGAAGCCCGCTACGCCGCGCTCGGCGTGCTGGCCGGAACGCCGGACGCCACGGGCGTGGTCGGCGACCTGGGCGGCGCGAGCCTGGAGCTGGTGCGGCTGGAGACGACCGGCGCCGGCCAGGGCGTGACCCTGCCGCTGGGGCCGTTCAGCCTGGGCCTGACCGAAGGCTTCGACGCCGACCGCGTGCGCCGGCTGGCCGCCCAGCGCCTGGCCCCCGTGGCCGAGGCCTTCAAGGCCGACACCTTCCACGCCGTCGGCGGCGCCTGGCGGAACCTGGCTTTGCTGCATATGCGGCTATCCGGCTATCCGCTGCAGGTGGTGCACCAGTACGAGATCGGCCGCGCCGAAGCGCTGGAGGCCGCACGCCTGGTGTCGCACCAGTCGAAAAGCTCGCTCGAACGCATCGAGGGCATGTCCAAGAAGCGTATCGAGACCCTGCCCTACGCCGCCATCGTGCTGGAGAGCCTGATCGAGCGCCTGGATCTCAAGCGCATCGAGATCTCGGCCTTCGGCGTGCGCGAGGGCCTGCTGTTCGAGGCCATGCCGCCGCGCGTGCGGGGCCTGGACCCGCTGATCGAGGGCTGCGCCTCGCTGACGGCCCGCCAGGGCGTGGCCGACGACCTGGGCGTGGCGCTGCAGACCTGGTTGACGCAGGCCTTCGACAAGCTGGAGCCGCTGTTCGACGGTCGCGACGCGGTGCTGACGGCCGCCGCCTGCCGCCTGGCCGACCTCGGCGCGCGGCTGCACCCGGACCATCGCGCCGATCTGGTGTTCGAGCAAGTGCTGCGCGCCCCGATCGCCGGCCAGACCCACGCCGAGCGCGCCTTCCTGGCCGCCGCCGCCTTCGCCCGCCACGCCACGGCCTTCACCCCGCCGGAGCTGGACGTGCTGGAGCGCCTGCTCAGCCCCGCCCGCATCAAGCGCGCCCGGGCCCTGGGCGCGGCCATCCGCCTGGGCTGCGATCTTTCGGGCCGCAGTCCCGCCCTGCTGTCGCGCTCGCGGCTGACGATCGACAAGAGCGACGTCCAGCTTTCGGCCGAGGAAGGCTACGCGGCCATGCTGCTGGGCGAACAGACCGCCAAGCGCGCCACCACCCTGGCCCAGGTGCTGGGCCTGAAGCTGAAGATCGCGCCGCTCTAGGCGTTTCCGCCAGACCTTTCGTTGCAAGGGCCGCGACAGCGCGCCGCAGGTGGAACGGCGTTCCGCGAGCATGGTTTGTTAGCCACGCCAAGCTGAAGCTCCTCGTCTCAGCACGGGGAGAAAGTCGGCATGCAGAAGCAAGTCGCCTACGAACATCAGAACCAGATCCAAGCGCCTTCGAGCCCACCGCGCGGCGACGTCGTCCGATTGGCCAATGCCGGCTCGAAAGCCGTCGAAAGCCCTGCCAGGCGATTGCAGCAGGACGTGGCGACCGCGTTCGGGGCCAAGGAAGGCTGGTCGGTGAAGCGAACGGTGCTGCTCGGCGCGGCCTATCACCTGGCGGTGCTGGGCGCCCTGGGGCTGGCGGCCAGTCAGGCCGTGGTCCACCTCGTGGGCTGACGCGCCTAGGCCGCGCCCAGCACCCGCACCAGAACGGCGTGCAGGGCGGCGACCTCGAACGGCTTCTCGACGAAATCCTGCATGCCCGCCGCGCGGCAGGCGGCCATTTCGGCCGGGCTGACCGCGCCGGTCACCGCCACCACCGGCGTCTGTTGGTTGAGGCCGTCGGCGCGCAGCCGGCGGGTGGTGTCCAGGCCGTCGAGGCCGGGCATGTTGACGTCCATCAGCACAACGTCGAAGCGCGTCTCGCCGGCCAGGACCAGCGCGCTTTCGCCGTCGGCCGCCAGGGTGACCGCGAGACCGAAGGCCTCCAGCACCTGGGCCAGGGTGCGGCGGTTGATCTCGTGATCATCGACCACCAGAACGGCCGGCGCGTCGTCGAAGCCGTCGGCGGGCGCGTCCAGCGGCTCTGGCGTCGGCGGCTCCTCGCCGACCGGAGCCGGCAAGGTGAGCACGAAGCGCGCCCCGGGTCCCTCGACCGGCTCGGCGGCGAGATCGCCGCCCATGAGGCGTGCCAAATCGCGGCTGATGGCCAGGCCCAGCCCCGTGCCGCCGAAGGTGCGGGCCGTGTCGGCGCCCAGTTGGTCGTAGGCGGTGAACAGGCGGGCCAGATGCTCAGGGCCCAGGCCCGGCCCGGTGTCGGTGACGGCCAGGGTCAGCAGCAGCCCGCCCTCGGCGCGCGGGGTCATCTCCAGCGCGACGCAGATCCGGCCCTCGGGCGTGAACTTGATGGCGTTGGACAGCAGGTTATTGAGCACCTGGCGCAGGCGCACCGGGTCGCCCTTGATCCAGCGCGGCAGGTGGCGACCGCCGGTGAAGCGCAGCGCCAGGCCCTTGGCCCGGGCCTCGGCGCGCCAGAAGCGCAGGGTGTCGCAGATCACGGTGCGCGGGGCGAAGTCGATCGACTCCACGGTCATGCGCCCAGCCTCGATCTTCGACAGGTCGAGCAGGTCGTTGAGTAGAGCCCGCATCATCACGCCGGCGTCGGCGATCAGGCCGGCCTTGCCCCGGGCCTGGCCGCGCGAGGTGCGGGCGATCTCGCCGGCCCCGGCCAAGATGGCGCTGAGCGGCGTGCGCAGTTCGTGGCTGACCATGGCGACGAAGGCGCTCTTGGCGGCGTCGGCGGCCACGGCCTGTTCGCGGCGGATCTCCGCCGCCGCCCTCGCCTCGCGCTCCGCCAGCAGGGTCTGGCGCGACCAGCCGAAGACCAGCGATGTGACCAGAACCATCAGTCCGCTGCCGATCAGGAAGGCCTTCACCCCCACGTCCTCGTGGTTGGCGGCCAGGACCGGCGAGATGAAGAGATAGGCCAGATGGGGCGTGGCGGTGACCGCGAAGGCCATTCGCGACCCCTTGGCCCCCATCAGAGCGGTCATCACCGAGCCGGCCAGAAGCAGAGCGCCGCCTGCCGCGCCGGCGGGCAGGCCCGTTCGCCACAGCGGCACCGCCAGCCAGCCGAACGCAACGGCCAGCAGGAAGTCGGCGGCCAAGCAGGCGAGAACCCAGCGGCTCGGACTTCCCTCGAAGCCGCGCAGGGCCACGGCCTGGAGACCTTGCGCCGCGAGACAGGCGAACGCCCAAGGCAGCATGAAGGAAAAGCGCGGCGCCAGGCCGATCGCCGCACAGACCATCGCGATGACGAAGAGACGCAGAGGAATCTGCTGCCGCAGGGCCTTTGCCGGCCTTGCATAACTACGCGCGGCCCTGACCAGCCACGGATCCTGTTCCGCGTACGCCAACTCGACCTAAATCCCCAGTCTTCGGCCGTCCCCACGGCCGACATCTCCGCGACGCTCTTATAGCGCCCGGAGGTCACGATGATTTTGTCAAAACATGTCGACCAAATGGCCGCTGTGCCGTCTTGCACAAAAGCAGCGCTTGCTCTTCGCGCCGGGTCGGCGGCGGCGCAACCCCTTTTGAGTCGCGCCGCGAGATCGACCGATCAGGCCGGGCGCGGAGCCCGGCGAACCTCGACGACGCGGACCTTGGTCCCGTCGAGCACCAGGGCCAACTCGCCCCGCTTGATCTTCAGGGCGTCCGTGCCGAAGGCGTCGCGACGCCAGCCTTGCAGGGCCGGGGTGTCGGCCTCGTCGTCGGCGGCGATCTTTTCCAGATCCGAGACGGTGGCGATCAGCTTGGACGCCACGCCGGCTTCTTCGGCGCGAGCCTTGAGCAGCACCTTCAGCAGCTCGACCACGGCGCCGGCCGAAGGCGGCGGCGGCGGGCCGGGCTTATCGACCACGGGGGCGTAGCCCTCGGGATCGGCCAGAGCCGCCTTGATCGCGGCGATCAGGTCGGGACCGAACTTGCTGCCGCCGAAGCCCTTAGGCACGCCGCGCAGAGTGTTGAGCCCGTCCAGTGAGATCGGGGCCTGGGTGGCCAGTTCGTCGATGGCCTCGTCCTTGAGGATGCGGCCACGCGGCTGGTCACGTTGCTGGGCGGTGCGCTCGCGCCACGCCGAGACCGCCTTGAATACGGCCAGGTACTTGGCTTGCGTCTTGCGCGGACGCAGGCGGCGCCAGGCCTTTTCCGGATCGACGTCGTAGGCGGCCGGATCGCTGAGCGCCTTCATCTCCTCCTCGACCCAGGCCAGGCGGCCCGATTCCTGGAGGCGATCGCGCAGCACCGGGAACAGGCGCGCCAGGTGCGTCACGTCGGCCAGGGCGTAGGCCAGCTGGGCGTCGGTCAGCGGGCGGCGAGCCCAGTCGGTGAAGCGGCTCGACTTGTCGATCTCGATCTTCAGCATCTGACGCACCAGGGCGTCATAGGCGATCTGCTCGCCGAAACCCGCGGCCATGCCGGCCACCTGGGTGTCGAACAGAGGCGTTGGCATCGCTTTGAGATTGTTGAAGATCTCGACGTCCTGACGGGCGGCGTGGAACACCTTGAGCAGGGTTTCGTCGCGCATCAGTTCGAGCAGCGGCTCGAGGTCGAGGCCGTCCGCCAGCGGGTCGATCACGGCGTCCGAAGACGGCGAAGCGACCTGAATCAAGCAGAGCTTGGGCCAATAGGTGGTCTCGCGCATGAACTCGGTGTCCACGGCGATGAAGGGCTGCCCCTTCAAACCATTACAGAACTCCGCCAGCGCGGCGGTGGTGGTGATCGGCGTCATCGGCTGCTAATAGCCTCGCGCACCCCCGAGTCTGCAAGCGTCAAGCGTTGCGGAGCAGCCACTTTTCTGTCCCAAAGCGCCCGAGACGGGTCGCAGAGGGCCTGGAACCACAGATGAGCGACCCGATGAGCGATCCGAAGACCGACCAAGCCGGCGGCCTGACCTACGCCCAGGCGGGCGTCGACATCGATGCCGGCAACGCCCTTGTGGACGCCATCAAGCCGCTGGCGAAAGCGACCCGCCGCCCCGGCGCGGAAGCCAGTCTCGGCGGCTTTGGCGCCCTGTTCGACCTGAAGGCGGCCGGCTACGAGGACGCCCTGCTGGTGACGACCACCGACGGCGTCGGCACCAAGCTGCGCATCGCCATCGACGCGGGCATGCACGCCACGGTCGGCATCGACCTGGTGGCCATGTGCGTCAACGACCTGCTGGCGCAGGGCGCCGAGCCGCTGATGTTCCTGGACTACTTCGCCACCGGCAAGCTCGACGTCGAGACCGCCAAGAGCGTGGTCGCCGGCATCGCCGAGGGCTGCAAGCTGGCCGGCGCGGCCCTGGTGGGCGGCGAAACCGCCGAGATGCCGGGCATGTACAATGACGGCGAATACGACCTGGCCGGCTTCTCGGTCGGCGCGGTCGAGCGCGACGGCGTGCTGCCCAAGCTGGACAAGCAACGGGCCGGCGACGTGATCATCGGCATCGGCTCGTCGGGTCCGCACTCGAACGGCTATTCGCTGGTGCGCCGCGTGGTCGAGCGCTCGGGCCTGGCCTGGGACGCCCCCTGCCCCTTCGAGGAAGGCAAGACGCTGGCCGAGGCCCTGATGGCCCCGACCCGCATCTATGTGAAGTCGCTCCTGCCGCTGCTTCAGTCGGGCCGCGTCAAGGGCGGCGCCCACATCACCGGCGGCGGCCTGATCGAGAACCCGCCGCGCTGCATCGCCGATGGCCTGGTTCCCGAGTTCGACTGGAACGCCTGGCCGCTGCCGCCCGTGTTCGAGTGGCTGCAAGAAGTGGGTCAGATCGACGCCCACGAACTGCGCCGCACCTTCAACTGCGGCGTCGGCTTCATCCTGATCGTCGCGCAAGCCGACGTCGAGCCGGTGCTGGCTGCCCTGCTCAACGCCGGCGAAGACGCGTTCGTTTGCGGCCAATTGGCCGCTGCTTGATGACTGCAAGGACCAAGGTCGCCGCCCTGATCTCGGGCCGGGGCTCCAACATGGAGGCCCTGGTCCGCGCCGCCCAGGCCCCGGACTGCCCGTTCGAGATCGCCCTCGTTTTGGCCAACAAGGCTGACGCCGGGGGCCTCGCCACCGCTGAGGCGGCCGGGATCGAGGCGCTGTGCGTGCCGAGCAAGCCGTTCGGCAAGGACCGCGAGGCCCACGAGCGCGCGGTCGACGCGGCCCTGCGCGAGCGTGGGATCGAGGTCATCGCCCTGGCCGGCTACATGCGGGTCCTGACGCCCTTCCTGGTCGACGCCTGGGAAGGCCGGATGCTGAACATCCACCCGTCCCTGCTGCCCAAGTATCCGGGCCTCGACACCCACGCCCGCGCCATCGCGGCGAGGGATGCGGAGGCCGGCTGCACGGTGCATCTGGTCACCGCCGGGGTGGACGAAGGTCCGATCCTGGGTCAGGCGCGGGTGGCGATCGAGGCCAGCGACGACGATCATGCGCTGGCCGCGCGGGTGCTGAAGGAAGAGCACAGGCTCTATCCGACGGTGCTGGCGGAATTCGTGCGGGGGCTTTGAGGGCGGTTTTCGCTCGTTGGCTCCTCGTGTTAGACTCGATGTATGAAGTCAGAGCCCTCCATCTTCGACGAGATCGATGAAGACGCGGATGCTCGTCGCCATGCTGAGGCGATGGAAGACATCGCGGCTGGCCGCCTGATTCCGAACGACGAGGTCTGCGCCTGGCTTGAAAGCTGGGGCACGCCGGATGAAAAGCCGACCCCGGCCTCGTGGTTCAAGTAGTCTGGACGCGCAGCGCAGCCGCAGACCTGCGCGCGATTCAAGCCTATGTCGCCGAATTCAAGCCGCTGGCCGCTCAGCGCCTTGCTGCGCGGCTCGTCGGCGCCGCCCGTAGTCTGGAAACAACGCCGGATCGCGGCCGGACGATCAGCCGAGGACGACGGGAGCTCACGGTCATCCCGCCCTATCTGATCCGATACGTGGTCCAGACCGACCGCGTCGTGATCCTGGAAATCCGCCACGGCGCTCGCGAGCCGGACTGACCCAAACAAAAAGGCCGGCGGGTCGCCCCGCCGGCCTTTTCGTAGTTCTAAAGCTCGAAAGCCTTAGCCGACGATGTCGGCGTCGGTGAAGAACTGGGCGATTTCGATACCCGCGTTCTCGAGGCTGTCCGAACCGTGGACCGAGTTTTCGCCGATCGACAGGGCGAACAGCTTGCGGATGGTGCCTTCGGCGGCGTTGTCCGGGTTGGTGGCGCCCATGACTTCGCGGTACTTGGCCACGGCGCCTTCGGCTTCCAGGACCTGCACGACGACCGGCTCGGCGGTCATCTGGGCGACGAGTTCACCGTAGAACGGGCGCTCGGCGTGCACTTCGTAGAACTTCTTGGCCTGAGCTTCGGTCAGGTGGACGCGGCGTTGAGCGACGATGCGCAGGCCGGCTTCCTCGATCACGGCGTTGATCTTGCCGGTGATGTTGCGGCGGGTCGCGTCGGGCTTCAGGATCGAGAAGGTGCGTTCGGTCATTCCGAAAATCTCACAGAGAAAGTTTGTGAATTGGGAGGTTGCGGGCTTATAGCCGGGCGCCTCCTCCCCGCCAACCCCGCGTTCCCAACATGCTTCAGATCAACGAACTTACTTTCGACGCCTGGGGACGCCGGTTCTTCGACAAGGCGACCGTCAGCCTGCCTCCCGGCGCGAAAGTCGGCCTGATCGGCCGCAACGGCGTGGGCAAGTCGACGCTGTTCAAGTTGATCCTCGGCCAGCTGGTCGCCGCCGGCGACGAGATCAGCCTGCCCAAGAACGCCCGCATCGGTTCGGTGGACCAGGAGCACCCGGCCACGCCGGTGACCCTGCTCGACACCGTGCTGGAGGCCGACGAGGAGCGTCACGGCCTGCTGACCCGGCTGGAGACCGCCGATCCCGAGGAGATGGGCGAGATCTGGAGCCGGCTGATCGAAATCGACGCCGATTCCGCGCCGTCGCGAGCCTCGGAAATCCTGGCGGGCCTGGGCTTCACCCAGGAAGACCTGCAGCGGCCAATGAGCGAGTTCTCGGGCGGCTGGCGGATGCGCGTGGCCCTGGCCGCGGCGCTGTTCGCCGAGCCCGACATGCTGCTGCTCGACGAGCCGACCAACTATCTCGACCTCGAAGGCGCCCTGTGGCTGGAAGCGCGCCTGAAGAAGTATCCGCACACCGCCCTGATCGTCAGCCACGATCGGGAACTGCTCAACAACAGCTGCACGCACATGCTGCACCTGGCCGGCGGCAAGCTGGAGCTCTACACCGGCGGCTACGACGACTTCGAGAAGCGCCGCGCCGAGAAGGCCCGTCTGCAACTGTCGGCCAAGGCCAAGCAGGACGCCGAGCGCGCCCACCTGCAATCCTTCGTCGACCGCTTCAAGGCCAAGGCCTCCAAGGCCGCCCAGGCTCAGTCGCGGATGAAGCGCCTGGCCAAGATGGAGCCGGTGTCCACCACGATCGAGGAGCGCGTCGCGCCCTTCACCCTGCCCTCGCCGCCGCGCCCGCTGCCCCCGCCGCTGATCCGGCTGGAGAAGGCCAATGTGGGCTATGAGCAGGGCCGCGCGATCCTCAAGAACCTCAACCTGCGCATGGACCTGGACGACCGCATCGGCCTGCTGGGCGTCAACGGCGCCGGCAAGTCGACCTTCGCCAAGATGATCGCCGGGGCCCTGACCGTTCAGTCGGGCGAGCTGCACCGCGACAAGAAGATGAAGGTCGGCTGGTTCCACCAGCACCAGATCGAGGCGATGGATCCCAACGATACGCCGCTGGAGATCGTCCGCCGGGCCATGCCGGACGCCAGCGAATCCTCGCGCCGTTCTCGTCTCGCCCAATGGGGTCTGACCTTCGAAAAGCAGGACACCACGGTCGCCAACCTGTCGGGCGGCGAGCGCGCGCGCCTGCTGCTGAACCTGGTGGCCATGGACGCCCCGCACGTCCTGATCCTCGACGAGCCGACCAACCACCTCGACATCGACAGCCGCCGGGCCCTGCTCGACGCGCTGAACGACTACGAGGGCGCGGTGCTGCTGATCACCCACGACCGCTCGCTGATGGAGCTGGTGGCCGACCGCCTGTGGCTGGCGGCCGACGGCAAGGTCGTGCCGTTCGACGGCGACATGGACGACTACGCCAAGTTCGTGCTCGACCGCGCCAAGCAGGCGGTGAAGCCGACCCAGGTGGCGCGCGAGCCGGCCAAGGCCGAAGCCGCGTCCGCCCCGGCCGCCAAGAAGGTCGCCATCGAGCCGCTGCGCCGCAAGGTCGAGGCGGCCGAACAGGTGATGAACCGCAAGACCAGGGATCTCGCCGAACTGGAAGCCCAGCTGGCCGACCCGCAGCTCTATGTGAAGACGCCGGCCAAGGTTCCCGAACTGGAAAAGCGCCGCGACAACGCCAAGGCCAAGCTCGACGAGGCCGAGGCCGCGTGGATGGAGTTGGCCGAGCAGCTGGCCGAAGCCGAGGGTTGAAATACCTCTCCGCCCCCAAAACACCTCTCCTGTAAGGAGAGGGAGGGGCCCGCGCCGCAGGCGTGGGAGGGTGAGGTGTTTCGCCGTCAACCGTCCGATCCCCTCACCCTCCCACCGCTTCGCGGCGGGCCCCTCCCTCTCCCCTTGGGAGAGGTTGAAAACGGCTCACTCGCGGTAAACGTCAATAAACCAAGAGATTTAGCCGTTCCGACAGACCTGCGGTCGTATCCCTTGCGACATGACCGCAGCCCTCGCCAGCCGCAATCACGTCGTCGCCAATCCGGAAGGATTGTCGGCCGGCTGCGTGCTGGAGGCCTTCGCCGCCTGGCTCGACCAGCGCCTGGCCGAGGCCACGCGGCTGGAGATGGACCTGGCCTTCCGCGACCGTCCGTTCGACGTCGAGATCGGCCGCGTCCCGGCCCTGGTCGGCTGGGAGCATCGCTATCTCGCCCCCGGCGCCGAGGCGCCCAAGGGCAAGATGTGGACGGTCTACCGCCTGCACGACCAGACCGGCCGCCCCAGCGAGCTGGCGACCGCCCGGGCCAGCGCCGACAAGCTGGAAGACCTGACGCCTCTGCTGGGCGAGCTGGGCTATCTGGGCGTGTTCGACGGCGACGCGGCGATGTTCCCGGGCGTCGGCAAGCGCTAGCGGCGCTTCAGCTCGGTGATGCCGGCCCGCCTCAGGGCCTTTTCGATACCGGGCCATGTCGGCTCACTGGGCCGCTGCATCGCATCCAGGTGCATGTTCCTCACGCTGGTCCAGCAGCGCACGCCTTCCTCCATTTCCTGACGAAAGCTGGCCAGCTCTTCGGCCGGCGCGTCGTGAGCGACGCTCTCGACGTCGCGTAGGGTTCTCTGGATCAGGCCGATGTTCTGCTCGCAGGCGGCGATGACGCCGCGATAGGCCGCGTCGAGCTTGGGGTTGCGGGAGGTTCGGCGCAGGCGGCGGCGCGGCGGCTTGGACTTGGGCATGGTTGATCCGTTCTTTCAGGAACCTCCCCCTGTGGGGGAGGCGATCGCGCAGCGATCGGTGGGGGGAGTTGATGCGAGGACGGCCGACGTGGAGGCGGCTGAAACCGTCCCCCCACCGGCCTTCGGCCGCCTCCCCCACAGGGGGAGGTTCCTTGGGATGCGGACACGGCTTCCCAGGCTCCCGCGCGAAGGCGCGTTAGGTCGGGGAGGCGCGGAGCGGCCGGGCGGAGCCCGGAGACCGTATGGTTTGTTTGCGTTTCGGCTTCGTCTGACCGCTCCGCCGCATCATTGGCTCGAAGGACCGGGGGCGCGGGTGCTTTTTCAACCCTGGACCCGGTTGTCCCTCGGACGGGCAGGACCAATAGCCCCGCGGTGATCCGGCGGCGGCCTCGGCTGATCCTGTTAGGCCGGTTTGAAACGATCCCGGCCCTGTCGACCCGCCTGTTTCGTCACGGAACGGCTGGCGGCCCAATCACGCCTTCTGAGCGATCCTGCAAACCCGCCCTTCCCATGACGCAACAAGCGGCCCCGCTCGATGCGATCCACAGCCGCTAACTCGGGCCGGTACCAAGAGCCCTCCCCATGGCTGGGATGGGGATGATTATGGGGCGGCTCGAGAAGGTGGGGGTAAGTTGGGGTTATAAAGTTTTATGGCGTTGAATTTGCTTAACTCTTTCCCAAGTTCGCCGTGTGAGTGGTGTGCGTATCACCCGATCCTTCTCCCCTTGCGGGAGAAGGTGGCGGCCAAAGGCCGACGGATGAGGGGTTTCTCAGATGGGAGACGCACCGCCCGGCCTGACCGCTGCACGCGGCTTTGAGTTTTGAGAGACCCCTCACCCGACCTCCCTCCGGGAGGCCACCCTCTCCCGCAGGGGGAGAGGGACGAGTTGTGCAGCTTTCGCGGGGATTTTACGGGAGGAGAGGATCGGGATGGGACCGTTGGCGGTGTAACCCCTCACCCTCCCACGCTTCGCGTGGGCCCCTCCCTCTCCCTATGGGAGAGGTTTTGGAGTGGTGGGTTTGAGCGTGATCGAGGTCACGGCCGCCGCGCCCTCGGAGCGGAGGATCAGGCTGTTGGTCCCGGCCTCCAGCGCCACCGTTCCGCCCGACCGAACCGCCCTGCCGCCATTGGCCGAAACCCTCATCGGCCCCTGCCCCGCGATCGTAACGGCATAGACCCCTGCCTGGTCCGCCGTCACCGTGTAGCGCAGCCATTCGCCGGTGGTGAAGTCGGTGACGCTCTTGCCGTCGGGGGAGATATCGACGCCGTCGTTGCGGGCGGTGCGGCCGTTGTTCCAGAGGGTGCGGTCGGCGCCGGTGGAGACGTGGTAGTTGGCGGCGTCCTGGTCCCAATAGGCCTTGCCGATGACGCCGAGGTCGTAGTCGACGGCGGCGATCGATCCGCCCTTGGCGCCGATGCGATGGGGCTTGAACGGACGGACGCTGTCGTCGTGCGGCTGGCGCAGCATGGCGTCGAGCACGTCGGGGTGCTGGAGGTTGCTCTCGAAGCGCACGTCGTGGGCGGCCAGCTTCATCAGCACCGCATAGGCCTGGTCGGCCGAGACCGGGGTCTTGGCCTCGCCCGTGAGCGTGGCGACGACGGCGTCGTAGTTGGGGCCGACCTGGACCTCCAGCGGCTGGTTGAAGCCAATTTTCTTCAGCGGCCAGAAGGCCCAGCCGATCCCGTGGCCCTCGACCAGGCGGATGGCGTCGGCGAACCAGACGTTGGAGTTCTCGCCCGACTCCCCAAGCCACACCGGCAGGCCGGTGTCGGCCCGCAGCTTGAGGATCGGCTCGACCGAGGCCTGGTCGTTGCGGTTCCAGTATTTGTGGAACGACAGGGCCAGATTGCCGTCCCAGGGCTTTCCCAATCCCCTGTAGTTGTTGCCCCAGCAGTTGCCCTCGATGATGACGAGGTGGCGCTGGTCGACCTCGCGGATCGCCGCGGTGATGCGGCGCTGGAAATCCCAGAGCAGGTCCTGCTTCTCGTCGGCGCAACCGGCGCCCGACGCCTTCCTGTCGAAGTCCCAGTTGGGTTCGTTCAGCACGTCGTAGGCGGCGATGGCCGGCTCGTCCTTGTAGCGTTCGGCCAGCTTCTTCCAGAGGGCGATGGTCTTGCGCTGGTTCTCGGGGCTGTCCCACAGCGACGGCTTGGCCGGATCGCGGTCGGAGATGGCCAGATCATTGCCCTGCCCGCCCGGCGCGGCGTGTAAATCCAGGATCAGGTGCATGCCGGCGGCCTTGGTCCAGGCCAGCAGGTCGTCGATGCGGCGGAAGCCGTCTTCCTTCCAGGTGTCGGCGCCAGGCACGGGCTCTTGGTCGGCCGGCAGGGTCAGCAGGCCGTAGTGCATGGGCAGGCGCACCGAGTTGAAGCCGGCGGCGGCCATGAAGTCGATGTCGGCCTTGGTGGTGTGGTTGTCGAGCCAGGCGGTGTGGATCGCGGCCTCGCGCTCGGCCCCGACCAGGGCCGCGATGCGGGCGCGGATGACGTGCTCCTGGCCCAGCTTGGACAGGCGCAGCATGTAGCCCTCCTGCAGCATCCAGCCGCCCAGGCCCATGCCGCGCAGGATGACGGGCGCGCCGGTCTCGTCGACGATGCGGTCGCCCTTGGCCTTCAGCCACTGCGGGCCGGGAGACGGCGGGGATGCAGGCTGGGCGAGCGTGGTGGAAACGGCCAGCAGCGAGGCGGCGGCGGCCAGGACGGCGGCGAACTTCATGGACGAACTCCCCAGCGCGCGCGGCTGGTTGAGAGGTCGCCGCTGCGTCGCGGGCGGAGTTGGCCCGGGGACTTGAGATTTGTCCAGATGGACGGGTCATTTGTCCATGAGGACAAATGGTTAGGGGGAATTCTGGAGGTGGGCGGCGCCAGTTCTTCAAGCAGCAAAATCGCCCGTCATCCCGGCCGTAGCGAAGCGAAGAGCCGGGACCCAGGGGCGGCGCGCAATGAGGCGGCGACCGCTGGCAGCGCGAACCTTATCGCGGCGCCCAGTCCCCTGGGTCCCGGATAAGCGCTTCGCGCTTTCCGGGATGACGATCTTCTTGAGAGCTGTGAGGGAGGAAGCCCCTCAGCCGCACTTCACCTGCTGCACCACGCCGGTGTCCGGGTTGAACAGGATGTTCAGGCGGTCGGCGCGGTAGTCCATGGTCACCGGGCAGGTGGTGCAGGCCACGCGCCAGCGGGAGGGATCGACCGGGGCCGGCAGTTCGGTGCGGTTCTTGCCGACGAAGGCCTGGGCGTCCTTCAGGCCGCACTGGTCCTTCTCGGGCTCGGGGGGCTTGGGTAAGGCGATGGCCGGCGGGGCCACCGGGGTCTCGGGCGGCGGCGGCGGGGCGGGCTCGGGCGCGCCGGTCGAGCAGGCCGCCAGGATCATCGCCGCGCCCAGGATCACGCCAAGCCGCTTCATGCCTTCTTCTCCCATCCGCGTTCGGCCTGCTGCCAGTAGGACACCGGGTGGCCGGCCGCCTTGAACGCCTTCCAGCGGCCCCGCGCCAGCCGCAGGGCCTCTTCGTCACGACCGTCGAACAGCAGGATGCAGCGCGTGAAGTCGCTCAGTTCCCCCGGCTCGGCGCCGTCGAGCAGGAACAACGCGTCCCCGCCGTTCGGGTTGTCGAGGCCGGCGCTGAGCAGCACCGGCTGGCGTTCGGCCAGCGGCTCCTCGGCCATGCCGTGCGGCAGGAAGCTGTCGTCGCGAAAGGTCCAGAGGTGGGCGTCCAGCGCGTTGAGGCGCGCCGGGTCCCCGCCCCGGACCAGAGCCTTCCAGCCGCGCCCCAGGGTCTTTTCCAGCAGCTCGGGCAGCACCTGTTCGGCGCTGCTTCGCTCCAGATGGTAGAACCAGATCTCGCAGGGCGCAGCGGACATGCGTGACGTCAGCCTTCGTAGGCGTCGGCGACGAGGCGGTTGAGCAGGCGCACGCCGAAGCCGGCCGCGCCGTCGGGCACGGTCGGATCGGTCGAGCCCTTGCGCCAGGCGGTCGAGGCGATGTCGAGGTGGGCCCACGGCACGCCATTGACGAAGCGCTGCAGGAACAGGCCCGCCGTGATCGAGCCGGCCGGGCGGCCGCCGATGTTCTTCATGTCGGCGATCGGGCTTTCGATCTGCTTCTCGTAGGCCTTGGGCAGCGGCAGGCGCCACAGGGGCTCGCGCTCGGACTCGCCGGCAGCCAGCAGCTTCTCCGACAGGCCGTCGTTGTTGCTGAACAGGCCGGCATAGTCGTTGCCCAGCGAGATGATGATCGCGCCGGTCAGGGTGGCCAGGTCGATCATGAACTTCGGCTTGAAGCGCTCCTGAGTGTACCAGAGGGCGTCGGCCAGGACGAGGCGGCCCTCGGCGTCGGTGTTGATGACCTCGATGGTCTGGCCCGACATCGAGGTGACCACGTCGCCGGGGCGCTGGGCGTTACCGTCGGGCATGTTTTCGACCAGGCCCAGCACGCCGATGGCGTTGACCTTGGCCTTGCGGCCGGCCAGGGCGTGCATGACGCCGGCCACGGCGGCCGCGCCGCCCATGTCCCACTTCATGTCTTCCATGCCCTCGGCGGGCTTGATCGAGATGCCGCCGGTGTCGAAGCAGACGCCCTTGCCGACGAAGGCGATCGGCTGGGCCGACTTGTCGGCCGCGCCGTTCCACTTGGCGATGACCAGCTGGCTCTCGCGGACGCTGCCCTGGCCGACGCCGAGGAGCGAGCCCATGCCGAGCTTGGCCATTTCGGCTTCGCCGAGGATCTCGACCTCCAGGCCCAGGCTTTCGAGCCCCTTCACGCGGGCGGCGAACTCTTCCGGATGCAGGATGTTGGCCGGCTCGGAGACCAGGTCGCGGCTGAACAGGATGGCGTCGGCCAGCGGCTCCAGGGCGGCGAAGGCCTTCTGGGCCTTGGCCGGGTCGGCGGCGGCGACCTTCACCGTGGCGACCGACGGCTTCTTCTCGGCCTTCTCGGTGGTGCGGTACTTGTCGAAGCGGTAGGCGGCCAGCTTGACGCCGAAGGCGACGCGGGCGGCGGTCTCGGCGTCACCGCCGAGCTTGAGCAGCAGCTCGGTGACGCCCGAGGTCTTGACCGCGCCATAGGCGTGGGCGGCGGCGATCTCGACGGTCTCCGGCTCGACCACGCCCGAACCGTCGACGCCGATCACCACCACGCGGGCGGCGTCGAGGCCGGCCGGGGCGACGATGTCGAGCACCTGACCCTTAGCGCCGATGAAGCGGCCGCCGGCCGCGGCGCGGACGATGGCGCCGCCGGCGGCGTCGTTGACCGCCTTGGCCTCGGGCGAAAGGGCGGCGGCCTCGTAGGCGAGGACGGCGATGGCGGCGTTGGCGCCGGCCTGGCTGTCGGCGGGGACGAACTCGATACGCATGGAGCGCTCCTGGGAAGCGGAAAGCCCGGTCGCGGCGCGGCCTCAAGAAGGCCGCGATCCGACGCGACAGGACGTGAACGCCCGGCATAGTCCATGCCGATCCTTGGGAAAAGACCGTCGCCGTTCACAGCCCCGTCACGCCGTCCCACATCATGTCTTCGGTTGTGCCAAGCCGAGCCAGACGTGTAGAACACGCCAACGCCGGGGTTCGCCGCGCGAATCCGTGAAGCCCCCGAAACCACCCCCCGCATGCGCCTGATCGAACGCTATCTTTTCCGACAGCTGGTCGGGCCGACCCTCCTGGCCATCGCGGCCCTGGCGGCGCTGGCCCTGCTCGCCCGAAGCCTGTCGGAATTCGACATCCTGGTCGAGCAGCGCCAGACCGCGCTGATCTTCGCCAAGATGATCCTGCTGGCCCTGCCCCAGCTGCTGAACATCATCATGCCGATCGCGCTGTTCGTGGCCGCCCTGGTGGCCCTGAACCGTCTGCATACCGAGCAGGAGATCGTCGTCTGCTTCGCCGGCGGCATGAGTCGCTGGCGGGTGATCTCGCCGGCCATGCGGCTGGCGGTCGGCGCGGCCCTGGTGTCGCTGGCGCTGGGGCTCTGGGCCCAGCCGTGGTCGTCGCGGCTGATCCGCGAAACGGCCTACGACATGAAGACGGACCTGGCCTCGACCCTGGTGCGGCCCGGCGAGTTCACCGAGCCCGGCCCCGGCCTGACGGTCTACGCCCAGTCGATCGACCGCGACAACCTGATCAAGAACCTGTTCATCCACCAGGAAAAGCCCAACGGCGGCTCGGTGACCTACACGGCCCGCGAAGGCGTCATCGCCAAGCGCAACGGCCTGCCGGTGCTGATCATGCGCAAAGGCTCGAACCAGGAGTTCGCCAGCAACGGCGTGCTGAACTACCTGTCGTTCGAGGAGTATGTGTTCGACCTGTCGAGCCTGTTCCAGAGCGACGAGCTGCTGCACTACAAGATCGCCGACCGCTATCCGCACGAGTTGTTCTTTCCCGACCTGACCCAGGAGTGGGAGCAGCACAACCGGGTGAAACTGATCGCCGAGGGCCATTCGCGTCTGTCCAGCCCGCTCTACAACATCGCCATGATGGCCATGGCCCTGGCGGCCGTGATCGGCGGCTCGTTCAGCCGCATGGGCTACGCCAAGCGGATCGCCGCCGTCGGCGCGGCCGCGACCGTGGTGCGCATCCTCGGCTTCGGCGTGCAGGCGGCCTGCGACGACTCCGTGTGGCTGAACGTGCTGCAATACGCCGTGCCGATCGCCGCCACCTGGTGGGGCCTGGCCCAGATCTTCCGCCAGAAGATCATGCGCTACGTGCCGATCGGCCCGCATCGCGACGGCCTGCAGCCGATGGGAGCCGCCTCGTGATCGGCCCGGGGATGATCGAGCGCTACGTCCTGCGCAAGACGCTGGCCTCGCTGGGCGCGGCCCTGGCCGTGCTGGGCGCGCTGGTGATGCTGATCGCCTTCGTCGACATCAGCCGCAACGTCGGCACGCGTTCCGAGGACGCGGGATTCGGCCAGCTGCTGTACCTGACCATCCTGCAGGCTCCGGCCACCCTGCTGACCCTGACGCCGTTCATCTTCCTGTTCGGCACGCTGGGCGCGTTCGTCGGCCTCAACCGCCGCAGCGAGCTGATCGCCATGCGCGCGGCCGGCGTCTCGGCCTGGCGGTTCATCCTGCCAGCGGCCTTCGCGGCCTTCGCGATGGGCGTGGTGACCGTCACCCTGCTCAACCCGCTGACCGCGGCGATGAGCGCCCGCTTCGAGACCGAGCGCGACGCCCTGCTGGCGGGCTACCTCAAGGAAGCGCCGAAGGGCGCCTGGCTGCGCCAGGGCGACACCAAGCGTCAGATCGTCATCCGCGCCCGCATGCGCGACAGCGTGGGCGGCACGGTGCGCCTGCGTGGCGTGTCGTTCTTCGTCTACGACGTCCAGCCCAACGACACCCTGATCTTCAAGGAACGCTACGAGGCTGCCGAAGCGCGGCTGGAGCCGGGCTTCTGGCGCCTGACCGGCGTCAGCGTCGCCACACCGGGCGTCGGCGCCATGCGAACCGAAAGCGTCACCGTGCCGTCCGACCTGGACGAGCGCACGGCGGCCGACCGATTCAAGAACCCGCAGGCCGTGGCCTTCTGGCGCCTGCCCGAGACCATCGCCCGCACCGAGGCCGCTGGCTTCTCGGCGACGCCGTTCAAGCTGCGCCTGCAGCAGATTCTGGCCACGCCGCTGCTGTTCGCGGCGATGTCGGTGCTGGCCGCGGCCTTTTCGCTGCGCCTGATGCGCCTGGGGGGCCTGGCGGCCCTGGCCGGCTCTGGCGTCGCGCTCGGTTTCGGCTTCTTCTTCTTCAATGAACTCTGCGGCGCGCTCGGCAAGGCCGATCTCCTGGGGCCGATCCTGGCCGCCTGGACCCCGCCGGCCGCGGCGCTTTTGGCGGGGCTGACCCTGCTTTGCTATACCGAGGATGGTTGAGTCTGTGACGCCGGCATCGAGGCCCCTGATGATCGATCTAAGCCCAGCGCCGGGCACGGCGGTTCGCAAGCTGCTGATGGCCGGCGTCGCGTGGCTGGCGTTCGCCGCCAGCGGCGCGCACGCGGCCCAGCCGTCCCTGGCGACCGTGCCCGAAATTCCGGCCAAGCCGGCCGCGGCCGACGACGGCCTCGGCGACGACGGCTACTATCTGGAATCCGACCTGCTGATCCGCGACGACGTGGCCCAGACCATGACCGCCCAGGGATCGGTGGAGGTGCGCTACCAGGGCCGCGTGCTGCGCGCCCAGGAAGTGATCTACGACACCAAGACCGGGGTGGTCACCGCCCACGGCAAGGTGCAGTTGATCAACGCCGACGGCACGGCCCAGTTCGCCGACGACCTGACGCTGGACAAGGACATGCGCGCCGGCTTCGCGCGCAACTTCTCCACGCGCCTGGACAAGAACGTGAAGATCGCGGCCGCCACCGCCATCCGTCGCAACGAACAGGTCACCGAACTCAACCAGGCGATCTACACGCCTTGCGACGTCTGCGCCGAGAAGCCGACCCCCACCTGGTCGATCGAGGCCGACAAGGTCGTGCAGGATAAGGCCAAGAAGATCGTCTACTACCACGGGGCGCGCATCCGCCTGTGGGGCGCGCCGCTGCTCTATCTGCCGCTGTTCTGGCACCCGGATCCGCAGGCCGAGCGGAGCTCCGGCTTCCTGACGCCGAAGGTCGGCCTGTCGAAGAAGCGCGGCCTGTCCTATCAGCAGCCCTATCTGCAGGTGATCTCGCCGTCTTCGGATGTCGTGCTAAGCCCTCAAATCAACACGAAAATTAACCCGTTCCTCAACGTCAATTATCGCAAGCGCTTCTACTCGGGCATGCTCGAGGCGCGCATCGGCGGGACGTACGAGAAAGAGTTCGACAACAAGGGCAACCGCTTCGGCGACGCGACCACCCGCAGCTACATCCTGGCCAAGGGCGCTTTCGACATCGACGACAAGTGGAAGTGGGGCTTCAGCGCCGAGCGCGCCTCCGACGCCCTTCTGTTCGACAAGTACGACATCAACGACGTCTACGAACAGCGCGGCCTGTTCACGAGCGAGGATCACCGCCTGACCTCGCAGATCTACGCCTCGCGGCAGGACACGCGGTCGTGGTTCTCGGTCTCGGCCGTCTCGGTGCAGGGCCTGCGGGTGGTGGGCACCGATTCCACCACGGGTCTGGGCAACAAGTTCGAGAACAGCGGGGCCTTCCCGTTCATCGGCCCGTTGGTCGAAGGTCGTTGGGAGCCGGAATCGCCGGTGCTGTTCGGCCGCCTGCGCCTGCAAGGCTCGGGCGTGGTGCTGAACCGCTCCGAATCGCAATTCGGCGAGTCGCCCTACTCCTCGGCCATGCAGACCGCCTATCGCGGCCAGAACGGCGTCGACAGCGCCCGCGGCAGCTTCCAGGCCGACTGGCGCGCCAGCGCCGTGGTCGGTCCCGGCCTGCGGATCCAACCCTTCGCCCAGGCCCGCGCCGACGCCTACAACATCAAGGGCGTCTACCTGACGACCGCGGCCCTGGCGGCCGGCGATGACGCCGAGATCAGCTATTCGCGCACCCTGGGCGTGGCCGGTGTCGACTTGAGCCTGCCGCTCTACAAGGGCCTGAAGAACGGCGGCAGCGTCATCATCGAGCCCATCGTGCAGTTGGCGACGGGTTCGGACAGTTCGCGCGTGCCGGTCGTCGTCGCCCGCGACGGAACCACGACCTACCTCTACAACGAGGACAGTTCGGCCTTCGAATTCGACGAGACCAACCTGTTCCGCACCAACAAGTCGCCAGGCTTCGACCTCTACGAGGGCGGCACCCGGGCCAATGTGGGCGGTCGCGCGACCTTCACCACGGCCGACGGCCGCGGCGGCAGCATCCTGATCGGCCGCAGCTTCCGCACCGAGTACGACCCGCTGCTGCCCGAACGGACCGGCCTGCAGGAAAAGTCGTCCGACTGGATCGTGGCGGCCACGATCACTCCGGTGAAGGGCATCAACGCCTATGTCCGCACCCGCCTGGATTCGGACACCACCGAGATCAACCGCATCGAAACCGGCATGGACGCCTCCACCACGCGCCTGCAGGGCTCGTTCCGCTATCTGAAGGACACGGTCGACTCCAACGGCGAGCGGCAGGAGAACTTCGAGACGCGGGGCCAGCTGAAGCTGACCGACAAGTGGGCCCTGACGGCCTTCGGCCAGCTCGACCTGGTGGCCGAAACCTGGCGCCGCCGCGACCTGGGCGTCGCCTACACGGACGATTGCATCCGCATCGACATCATCTACCAACACGAAGACCGCTATAGCTCGACGGTGACGGGCCTGAAGCTCCAGCCCGACGAGTCGATCGTGGTCCGCCTAACCCTCGCCACATTGGGTGATACAGGGTACAGCGACTGATTATTCCATCGCGCCGGGGGGCGTGCGGGGGTCCGCACGCGTCCTTGTGGCGTATCGAGGCGCGACCACCGACAGGCAGCTGGAAGGTCGTTGCGTCTCAACGGTTTGAAATCGAGGTCGATCGGCGACGGTCGGGCTCCAGAGGAACGACACTACCCATGCGGGCTGCGCGTAGCGTGACGACTTTTGCGGCCAGCGCCGCGTCCATCCTCGCCCTGACCGTGGCGGCCATGCCGGCCCACGCACGTCAGGCCGCGCCCACCATCGACGCCCCCGCGGCGGCTCAGCCGGAAGCCCAGGCTCGCGCCAATCCGCTGTCGGAAAGCGTCGCGGCCGTGGTCAACGACGACATCATCTCGTCCTACGACCTGATGCAGCGCATGCGCCTGCTGATGATCACCTCGGGCCTGCAGCCGACCCAGGAGAACCTGCCCCAGCTGGAGCAGGAAGCCCTGCGCTCGCTGATCGACGAGCGCGTCCAGCTCCAGGAGCTGCGCCGCGTCGAGAAGGAACAGAAGATCACGATCATCTCGACCGACAAGGAAGTCGACGAGGAGATCGCCAGCATCGCCCAGGGCAACAAGATGACGGCCCAGCAGCTGCTGGACCAGCTGGCCGCCCAGGGCGTCAGCGCCGACACTTGGCGCTCGCAGATCCGCGCCGAGTCGAGCTGGCAGAACTGGATCAGCGGCCGCTACGGCTCGCGCCTGCGCATCGGCGAAGACCAGATCAAGGCCTTCCAGCGCCGCCTGGCCGAGTCGGCCAGCAAGCCGCAGTACCAGGTCAGCGAAGTGTTCATCGACGCCACCCGCGTCGGCGGCCCGGACGTGGCCCTGAACGGCGCCCGCCAGCTGGTGACCCAGATCCAGCAGGGCGCGCCCTTCCCGGCCGTGGCCCGCCAGTTCTCGGCCGCCGCGACCGCGGCCAACGGCGGCGACGCCGGCTGGGTCAGCCCCGGCGAAATGCCGGCCGAGGTCGACGCGGCCCTGGAACAGCTGCGCCCCGGCCAGCTGTCGGCCCCGATCTCGGTCAAGGACGGCGTCTACATCGTCTATCTGCGCGACAAGCGCTCGGGCGCCAAGGCGACCCTGGTCGACCTGAAGCAGGTGGCCGTGGCGCTAGCCAAGGACGCCCCGGAAGCCGACGTGCAGTCGGCCACCGCCCTGCTGGCCGGCCTGAAGCCCAAGCTGACCAGCTGCCAGACCCTCGAGGCCGAAGCCGGCAAGGTGGACGGCGTCGTGGCCGGCGACCTGGGCGAAGCCGAGATCGGCGATCTGGCCCCGGCCTTCCAGGAGGCCGCCAACGCCCTCAACGTCGGCCAGATCTCGGATCCGATCCGTACCGACGCCGGCCTGCACCTGATCGCGGTCTGCGGCAAGCGCCAGTCGGGCGCCGCGGCTCCGTCGCATGACCAGATCGAGAATCGCCTGCGAGGTCAGCAACTTGCGCTGATCTCCAAACGTTACCTGCGAGACCTGCGCAACTCCGCCACCATCGAGACCCGGTGAAGACAGACACCCTGGCCCTGAGCGTCGGCGATCCCGCCGGCGTCGGGCCCGAGATCATCGCCAAGGCCTGGGCGGCCCTCCGGGAGACCGGACCCGTGTTCATGGCTGTCGGTGATCTGCAGAGCCTGGCCGCGGCAGGCGGCGGGGTGAAGGTTCGCCCCGTGACCGGCCCGGTCGAGGCCGCCAGGGTCTTCGCCGAGGCGCTGCCTGTGCTGGACCTGCCGCTGCAGGCCCCCGTGGTGGCAGGCAAGCCCTCCAGCGCCCATGCCGCCCAGATCATCCGCTGCATCGAGACCGGCGCGGGCCTGGCCCTGTCGGGCGCGGTGGCGGGCCTGGTCACGGCCCCGATCGCCAAGGCCCCGCTGTACGAGGCGGGCTTCAAGTTTCCCGGCCATACCGAGTTCCTGGCCGAACTAACCGCGCCGGCGCCCTACGACGGGGCGCGGGGCCCGGTGATGATGCTGACCGCCGGCGGTCTACGCGCCACCCTGGTGACGATCCACCAGTCGGTCGGCTCGGTGCCGGGCGCGCTCAGCGTCGAACGCATCGTCGAGGCGGGGTTGGTCACCGCCCAGGCCCTGAAGACCGATTTCGGCATCGCCGCGCCGCGTCTGGCGGTGGCCGCGCTCAACCCGCACGCCGGTGAAGGCGGCGCCCTGGGCCGCGAGGAGATCGACGTGATCATCCCGGCGGTGGAGGCCCTGCGCGCCCGCGGCGTCGACGCGCGCGGCCCGTCTCCGGCCGACAGCCTGTTCCACCCCGACGCCCGGGCGACCTATGACGGGGTGCTGTGCATGTACCACGACCAGGCCCTGATCCCGGTGAAGATGCTCGACTTCTGGGGCGGGGTGAACGTGACCCTGGGCCTGCCGATCGTGCGCACCTCGCCCGACCACGGCACCGGCTTCGACATCGCCGGCCGGGGGATCGCCCGCCCCGACAGCCTGATCGCCGCCATCCACCTGGCCGCGCAGATCGCCGCTCGGCGTAGCGCCAGCTAGGCTTTCGCGGCGTTTCGATCTAGACGGGGACCATGACGTCCCCTTCCCTCGCCGACCTGCCGCCGCTGCGTGAAGCGCTGGAGCGCCACGGCCTGCTGGCCCGCAAGAGCTTCGGCCAGCACTTCCTGCTCGACCTCAACATCACCCGCAAGATCGCGCGCCTGGCCGAGGTGGGCGAAGGCGACACGGTGATCGAGGTGGGCCCCGGCCCCGGCGGCCTGACGCGGGCCCTGCTGGAGACCGGCGCGCGGGTGATCGCGGTCGAAAAGGACAGCCGCTTCCTGCCGCTGCTGGGCGAGCTGTCCGAAGCCGCCGAAGGCCGCCTGACCCTGGTCGAGGGCGACGCCCTGCGGGCCGACATGGCCGTCCTGGCCGGCGGTCCGGCGCACATGGTCTCGAACCTCCCCTACAACGTCGGCACCCAGCTGCTGATCGACTGGCTGACGGGGCCTTTCCGGCCGCTGTCGATGACGCTGATGTTCCAGAAGGAGGTCGCCGACCGCATCGCCGCCCAGGACGGCGACGACGCCTATGGGCGGCTGGCGGTGATCTCGCAAACCGTCTGCGCGGCCAAGGTGGTCATGGACCTGCCGGCCCGCGCCTTCACGCCGCCTCCCAAGGTCGCTTCGGCCGTGGTGCGGCTGGTCCCGCTGGCGCCCGCGCCGGACAAGGCGATGGTCTCGGCGCTGGAACGGGTGACCGCCGCGGCCTTCGGCCAGCGCCGCAAGATGCTGCGCTCCAGCCTCAAGCCCCTGGGCGGCGGCGCCCTGTGCGAAGCGGCCGGGATCGATCCGGACGCCCGGGCCGAGACCATCCCCGTCGACGGCTTTCAAGATCTGGCGCGGGCGCTGATCGCGAACAGCTGAGCCTTAGGACCCTTGCCAACCGGCGCTAGCGGGGGAATCAATCTCGTCATGCAGGCCTCGCCCGAGCAGCAGCACCTTGTCCTGGTCGTCGACGACGACGAGCTGGTGACCGAATTCGTCCGGTTCCGGCTGGAGACCGAGGGATTCGCCGTCGAGGTGGCGCACAACGCCGAGGACGCCCTGGCCGCGGCCGTGCGCCGCCCACCGCACCTTCTGCTGCTCGATGTCGGCCTGCCGGAGATCAACGGCCTGACACTGTTGCGCCGGCTGCGGGTGGAAAAGCGGCTCAAGGACGTGCCGGCGATCATGATCACCGCCTCGGCCGCGGGCGCCAACGTCAAGGCCGCCATGGAGGCCGGCGCCGTCGGCTACGTGCTCAAGCCGTTTTCAGCCGACGACCTGTTGCAAAGGGTGCGCGCGGCGACCAAGAACCAGTCTCGCGTCTGGTTGTGACGCAACGCGTACGGAGCCCCGCATGACGTCCCGTCCCCTGGCCCTGGTGATCGACGACGACACCCTGATGCTGGAGTTCGTGTCGGGCGCGCTGACCGAAGGCGGGTTCGACGTGCGGACGGCCGAGGACGCCCAGAGCCTGCTGACCGACGTGCACGACCGCAAGCCGGCCATCGTCTTCCTGGACGTGCGCATGCCCGGCGAGACGGGCATCGAGGTGCTGCGCCGCCTGCGGGTCAGCGACTGGGGCCGCGAGGTGCCGGTGGTGATCATGACCGGCGAACGGCGGCTGGACCGCGTGGTCGAGGCCATGAGCGCCGGCGCCACCACCTACATGATGAAGCCGTTCACGCCCGCCCAGATCGTCATGCGGGCCAAGGAACTGATCCAGCCGCGCGAGAGCGGCAGCTTCCATTACTGACTTGATGGGATCCGCTTTCCGGGAAGCCCTTGATCCACCACTGAACCTCAGCCCCAACCCGCTTAATCCCCGCCTGCGCGGGGATGCTCGGAGAATGGGGCTAGGGCCTCAGATATCCTCGGCCAGCAGGTCGCCGACCAGGTTGCCGATCCAGGGGTTGCGCGAGCGCTTCTGGCGTTCGGCGTGGTAGATGTGGGCGAGATCCGCATAGGCCTTGTCGAAGTCGTCGTTGAGCACGACGTAGTCGAACTTCTCCCAGGCGGCGACCTCGTCCTTGGCGCGCGACAGGCGACGGGCGATGACTTCCTCGCTGTCCTGGCTGCGGGCGTGCAGGCGGCGGCTCATCTCGGCCAGGGACGGCGGCAGGATGTAGACCAGCACGCTGTCGGGACCGGCCTGGGCGTGCACCTTCATGGCGCCCTGGAAGTCGATGTCGAACAGCACGCTTTCTCCCTCGTCGAGCGCGGCAAGGATCGGGGCCTTGGGGCTGCCGTAGTAGTTGCCGTAGACCTCGGCCCACTCGAAGAAGGCGTCCTGGGCGATCATCTCCTGGAACTTGTCCTTGGAGACGAAGTGGTAGTCGCGGCCGTCGTGCTCGCCGGGGCGCGGCTCGCGGGTGGTGGCGCTGATCGACAGGTGCAGGTCGCCGTGGTCGGCCACCAGGCGGCGGGTCAGCGAGGTCTTGCCGACACCGGAGGGGGCCACCACCATCAGGAGGAGGCCGCGGTGCTTGCCCCCGTGCTTCTGGGCCGGGTTATTCGACATTCTGAACCTGTTCGCGAAACTGTTCGATCGTGGCCTTGAGTTCCAGGCCATGGGCGGTCAGCGCGGTCAGCGCCGACTTGCTGCAGAGGGTGTTGGCCTCGCGCATGAATTCCTGGGACAGGAAGTCGAGGCGGCGGCCAGAAGCGCCGTCGCTGGACAGCAGAGTGCGGGCGGCGGCGACGTGGCCGGCCAGGCGGTCGAGCTCCTCGCGGACATCGGCCTTGACCGCCAGGGCGGCGGCTTCCTGGACGATGCGGTCCTGAGGGGCGCTCTCGCCGAGCAGTTCGGTCATGCGGCGCTCGAAGCGCTGCTTGAGGATCGAGGGCTGGCCCTCGGCCTCCGCGGCGGCGAGGCCCGTCAGGGTCTCGATGCGGTCGACGAGGCCGGCCAGCACGGGAGCGAGCGAAGCCCCCTCCTCCTGGCGCGCGACCTTCAGGCCGTCGAGGGCCTGGGCCAGGCTCGTGGCCATGGCGGCCTCCAGGGCGGTGCGGGCCTCGGCGTCCTCGTCGTCCTCGCGGACCTCGATGACGCCGCGCAGGGCCAGCATGCCGTCGAGTGTGGGCTTGGCGACCATGCCGGTGGCGACATAGGGGCCGCCAGCCTTCAGATAGCGCTCCAGCACCTCGACATTGACCTGCGGAGCGGCCGAGGCCTCGGCCTTGCGGGCCTGGACGTTGACCGTGAGCTGGCCGCGCTGGAAGCGGGCCTGGGCGCCGTCGCGGGCGGCGCGGTCGAGGCCTTCGAAGCCCGGCGGGCCGCGAAAGCGGGTCTCGAGGTTGCGGCCGTTGACGCTGCGGGCCTCGACGGCCCAGCTCCAGTCGCCCAGAGCGCCTTCGACACGCGAAAAACCGGTCATGCCCGACAGCGCCATGCGATCAGCCTCCCGCCAGCGGGGTCGCGGCCTTGGCCTCCCGCTCGATGCGCCGCCACTGGGCGACGTTGCGCTCGTGCTCCTCGTACGTCTTGGCGAAGACGTGGCCGCCGGTGCCGTCGGCGACGAAATAGAGCTCGTCGGTCTTGGGCGGGTTCATGACGGCCGCCAGGGCCGCGCGGCCCGGATTGGCGATCGGCGTCGGCGGCAGGCCGGGGATCTTGTAGGTGTTGTAGGGCGTGAACGTATCGAGTTCCGACCGGCGCAGGCCCCGGCCCAGCGGCCGGCCGCGAGTGATGCCGTAGATCACGGTCGGGTCGGTATCGAGCCGCATGCCCAGGCGCAGGCGGTTGATGAACAGGGCCGCGACGCGCGGACGCTCGCTGGCCAAGCCCGTCTCCTTCTCGACGATCGAGGCCAGGGTGACGGCCTCGTCCTTGGTCTGGAACGGCAGGCCCGCCTTGCGCTCGGCCCAGAGAGCGTTCAGCACCTTGTCGCGATCGTCCATCATGCGCTGCAAGACGGCGGCCCGCTCCTCGCCGCGCTCGACCTGGTAGGTCTCGGGCAGGACGGCGCCTTCCGGCGGGGTCGGCACGTCGCCAACCAGCACGTCGGAGCGCTGCAGGATCTCGACGACCATGTCCGAGGTCATGCCCTCGGGGATGGTCACCTGGTGGCGCACCACCTTGCCGTCGCGGACCATGGCCAGCACGGTCGACAGCGAGGCGCCGGAGGGGAATTCGTACTCGCCGGCCTTCAGCTTGCGGGCCGCGCGGGTGATCTGGGCGGCGGTCAGGAACAGCGAGGACGAGCGGATCGCCCCGCCGGCTTCCAGAGCGCCGGCGATCTCGGAGACGCTGGCGCCGCGGCGCAGGACCACCGAGGTGTATTCGCCGTTCTTGGCCTTGGGGCCCGGTCCGCCATAGACGAACACCGCCCCGCCGACGACGACCAGCGCCGCGACCGCGGCGACCACCAGGCCGCCGCCGGCCATGGCGGCCAGGCGACGTCCCAGGGACGCGGTTTCCCGCTTGCGGGCGCTCGACGTCCGCTTGGACGCCGGAGCCTTCTTCTGCGGACGCGGCGCCTTGCTCACGAGATCTGGCTCACGAGATCTTACGGAACACGACGGAGGCGTTGGTGCCGCCGAAGCCGAAGCTGTTGGACACGGCCACGTCGATCTTCTTCGGCACGGCCTTGTTGGGCGCGAGATTCATCGGCACGTCGACGTCGGGATTGTCGAGGTTGATGGTCGGCGGGCAGATCTGGTCGCGGATGGCCAGGATCGAGAAGATCGACTCGATGGCGCCGGCCGCGCCGAGCAGGTGGCCGGTCATCGACTTGGTCGAGGACATCACCACGTTCTTGGCGTGATCGCCGAGGAAGCGGGCGACGGCGCCGGCTTCCAGGCCGTCGGCCATGGTCGAGGTGCCGTGGGCGTTGATGTAGTCGATGTCCGAGGGCTGGAGGCCCGCGTCCTTGACCGCCGCCGCCAGGGCGCGACCGCCGCCTTCGCCGTCCTCGGCCGGGGCGGTGATGTGATAGGCGTCGCCCGACAGGCCGTAGCCGACCACTTCGGCGTAAATCTTGGCCCCGCGCGCCTTGGCGTGCTCGTACTCTTCGAGAACCACGACGCCGGCGCCCTCGCCCATGACGAAGCCGTCACGGTCCTTGTCGTAAGGGCGCGAGGCCTTTTCCGGGGTCTCGTTGAAGGCGGTGGCCACGGCGCGGCAGGCGATGAAGCCGGCGATGCCGATCTTGCAGACGGCCGCTTCCGCGCCGCCGGCGATCATCACGTCGGCGTCGCCGTACTTGATCAGGCGCGCGGCGTCACCGATGGCGTGGGCGCCGGTGGCGCAGGCCGTCACGACCGCGTGGTTGGGGCCCTTGAAGCCGTACTTGATCGAGACCTGGCCCGAGATCAGGTTGATCAGGGCCGAGGAGATGAAGAACGGGCTGACGCGGCGCGGGCCCTTGGCTTCCAACTCCAGCGCGGTGTCGGCGATCGTCGACAGGCCGCCGATGCCCGAACCCAGGATGACGCCCGTGCGCCACTTCTGCTCGTCGGTCTCGGGCACCCAGCCCGAATCCTTCACGGCTTCGTCCGCGGCGGCGATGCCGTAGAGGATGAAGTCGTCGACGCGCTTCTGGTCGCGCGGGCTCATGGTCAGGTCAGGGTTGAACGAGCCCTCGACGTCCGGACCGCCGCCGCCGCGACCATCGACCCGCGGCACCTCGCAGGCGACCTGGCAGGCATAGTCGGTCGGGTCGAAAGCTGTGATGCGGCCCGCGCCCGATTTACCGGCCACGATGTTCTTCCAGGACACTTCGACGCCCTGGCCCAGAGGAGTCAGCAGGCCCAGCCCGGTGACGACGACTCTACGCATGGATTGCTCCCAACCTTCCGACGCGCCGTTCCCGGACGATAAGGCGAACCCCTACCGGCCGGTTGCGGCGCGAATCTTGGCCACATACGAAAACCGCCGCGCGCACGATGGCAAGAGCCCGTGCTGCGCGGCGGCTGATAGTCCTGTTCGTTCCGCGAGGGTACGAACCCGACGCCCTTAGGCGCCGGTCTTTTCCGTGATGAACTTCACGGCGTCGCCAACCGTCTGGATGTGCTCGGCGGCGTCGTCCGGAATTTCGATGTCGAATTCTTCTTCGAACGCCATCACCAGCTCAACGTTGTCGAGGCTGTCGGCGCCCAGGTCGTCGATGAAGCTAGCCTTCTCGGTGACCTTCTCGGGATCGGCATCCAGGTGTTCGATGACGATCTTACGCACGCGCTCGAGAATGTCGGACATTCTGTTAGTCCCTCGTTTTGAAATCTGTTTGTCCCGCGGCCGGTTTGAAAACTATTCACCGTCCGCGAGATGTCGGGTCACCGCCTATCACGTTCCTTTTCGGGTGACCAGCGGGTCAGCCGCGAAGAAGCGGGGCCATTGCAAGCCCAAGGCGGCGTTCGCCTAGATCATGGCCATGCCGCCGTTGACGTGCAAGGTCTGACCGGTGACGTAACCGCCCTGATCGCTCGCCAGGTAAACGCAGGCGGCGGCGATATCGCTCCCTTCGCCCAGCTTTCCGGCCGGAATGGTCGACAGGATGCCGGCCTTCTGGGCGTCGTTGAGGGCGTCGGTCATCGGGCTGGCGATGAAGCCGGGGGCGACGCAGTTGACGGTCACGCCGCGGCTGGCCAGTTCCTGGGCCAAGGCCTTGGAAAACCCGATCATTCCGGCCTTCGAGGCCGCGTAGTTGGTCTGGCCGGGGTTACCGGTGACGCCGACGACCGAGGTGATGCCGATGATGCGGCCGGCGCGGCGCTTCATCATGCCCTTGGCGGCGGCGCGGGCCAGGCGGAAGTAGCCTTCCAGGTTCACCTTGATGACGGTTTCCCAGTCCTCGTCCTTCATCCGCACGATCAGGCCGTCGCGGGTGATGCCGGCGTTGGCGATGACGATGTCGAGCGGGGTGCCGGCGGCTTCCTCGGCCTTGGCGACCAGGCCGTCCACAGCTTCCGCGTCCGACAGATTCGCCACGACGAACGAGGCGCGCTCGCCCAGCTCGTTCTTCAGCTCGGTCAGGGCCGATTCGCGGGTGCCCGAGAGCACGACGTGGGCGCCCTGGCCGTGCAGGGCCCGGGCGATGGCGCCGCCGATGCCGCCGGTGGCGCCGGTGACGAGGGCGGTCTTGCCGGTGAGATCAAACA
This sequence comes from Caulobacter sp. GW821-FHT10A10, assembly GCF_059415745.1. Taxonomy (NCBI): domain Bacteria; kingdom Pseudomonadati; phylum Pseudomonadota; class Alphaproteobacteria; order Caulobacterales; family Caulobacteraceae; genus Caulobacter; species Caulobacter sp. GW821-FHT10A10. The sequence continues at coordinate 276,508 of NZ_JBWKNV010000007.1, forward strand.
TTCGAGGTTTCTCCGTTCGGAGGGATTGCGTGGTGGGGGTTCCTCGCCCTTCGACAGGCTCAGGATGAGGAACCCGAAGGGCTCAGAGCGACTGGGCGAAGGCTTCCAGGTCGGCCGGGGTGTTCAGCGGCGTCGCCTCGGCGTCCGGGGCGATGCGCTTGGCCATGCCCGACAGCACCTTGCCGGCGCCGGCTTCGGCGAAGCGGGTGACGCCGCCCTCGCCGGCCAGCCAGGTCATGCTCTCGCGCCAGCGGACGCGGCCGGTGACCTGCTCGACCAGCAGCTTGCGGATGACGTCCGGGTCGTGCACCGGCGAGGCGGTGACGTTGGCCAGCAGCGGAGCCTTCGGCGCCAGGATGGTGGTGGCGGCCAGGGCGGCGGCCATCTCGTCGGCGGCCGGCTGCATCAGCGGGCAGTGGAACGGCGCCGAGACGTTCAGCGGAATGGCCCGGGCGCCCAGTTCCTTGGCCTTCTCGATGGCCTTGTCGACGGCGGCCTTGGCGCCGGAGATCACGACGTTGCCGTTGTTGTTGTCGTTGGCGACGACGCAGACGCCGACTTCCGAACCGGCGGCGGCGGCGGCTTCAGCGAGAGCCAGGTCGGTCTTGGGACCGATCAGCGAGGCCATGGCTCCCTCGCCCACCGGCACGGCGCGCTGCATGGCCTGGCCGCGCAGCTTCAGCAGGCGGGCGGTGTCCGACAGGCTGATGGCGCCGGCGGCGGCCAGGGCCGAGTATTCACCGAGCGAGTGGCCGGCCACGAAGGCGGCGCGCTCGATGCCGATCCCGAACTCCTTCTCCAGGGTGCGGGTCACGGCCAGGCTGACGGCCATCAGGGCCGGCTGGGCGTTCTCGGTCAGGGTGAGATCACCCTCGGGACCTTCGCGCATCAGTTGCGACAGCTTCTGGCCCAGGGCGTCGTCGACTTCCTGGAACACCTCGCGAGCGGACGCGAAGGCCTCCGCCAGCTCGACGCCCATGCCGACCGATTGGCTGCCCTGCCCCGGGAAGATGAAGGCGATGCTCATGGCGGCCCGCTCCTCTGTAATTCAATGTCTTGGGGGCGGAGGGTTAGGGGAAACCCAGGGCCTGGGCAAGCCGGACCGATGTTTTGCCTGTGCTTGCTTTCCGCAGGGGCACGTCCACATTGCTCGCCGTTCCGTATCTGAAACGCCACGCCCTCCCCCGACCTATCGGAGTCGCCAAGATGAAACGCCTCGCCCTCGCCGCTTCCCTGGCCGCGTTCAGCCTGCTGGCCGCCGCCCCCGCCCTGGCGGCGCTGAAGCCCGGCGACAAGGCTCCCGACTTCACCGCCCCGGCGGCCCTGGCCGGCAAGGACTTCGAGTTCAAGCTCAGCAAGGCCCTGAAGAAGGGTCCGGTGGTGCTATACTTCTTCCCGGCCGCCTACACCTCGGGCTGCACCGCCGAGGCGCACGAGTTCGCCGAGGCCACCCCCGAGTTCGAAAAGCTGGGCGCGACGGTGATCGGCGTCACCGGCGGCAATGTCGAGCGGATCAAGGAGTTCTCGAAGGAACACTGCCGCGACAAGTTCGCGGTCGCCGCCGCCAGCCCGACCCTGATCAAGGACTACGACGTCAAGCTGCCGATGAAGGACAACCTGTCCAACCGCACCTCGTACGTGATCGCGCCGGGCGGCAAGATCCTGCTGGCCTACAGCGACCTCAACTTCCAGGGTCACGTGACCCAGACCATGGACGCCGTGAAGGCTTACAAGAAAAAGAAGTAGGAGCGCATGACGCCGCATCTCTGAACCTTTCGAGTGAGCTTTGCCTTCGGAGGGCAACGCTCCATCCAGTCGATGCGCCGTGGAAACGGGGCCGGTCACAGAGGACCGGCCCGGACCACTCTTTAGAACTTCACCTTCACCCCGGCGCTCCACATCGCCGGTTCGTCGGCCAGGCGGTAGACGATCAGGCCGGGGATGAAGACCGCGCCCGAGACGTAGTCCTTGGCGTCGAGGACGTTGCGGCCCTGGACGAACACCCGCCAGGCGGCCGAGGGCGATTCCCAGGCGACGCCGGCGTTGACGCGGTCGACCGCGTCGATGCGGCCGGCCTGGGCGTTGGTCGCCTCGGCGTAGCGCGGGCCGCGGTGGCTGTAGTCGGCCGAGACGATGATCGCCCCGCCCTTCAGCACCTCAGGCTCGATCCGCCAGGTTCCGCCGACCTGGGCCTGGACCTTGGAGACCAGCGGCAGGGTCTTGGCGCCGGCCTGGGCGGCGGCGGTGGAAGGATCGAGCTTCTCGTACTCGGCGTCGGTCAGGGCCAGAGAGGCGAAGAGGTCCAGCCCCTTCACCGGCGTGGCGGCGGCCTCGAGCTCCAGGCCGGCGATGCGGGCCTCGGCGGCGTTTTGGGTCAGGATCGAGCCGTTGCTGATGACGTTCTGCTGCAGGTCCTTTAGCTGTTCGACATAGGCGGCGAGGTTGAGGCGGGCGCGATGCTCGAAGGCCTCGATCTTGGCGCCGGCCTCGTAGGACCAGACGGTCTCGGGGTCATAGGCCTTGGTGAAGATCGACGGCTCGGCGATCGACAGGGCGACGAACCCGCCGGCGCGGTAGCCGCGAGCGATCGTGCCGTAGACCATGACGTCGTCGCTGACGTCGTACTGAAGATTGAACTTCGGGGTCCAGACCTTCCACTCGCCTTCGTTGGAGCGGCTGGTCAGGCTGGCCGGATAGGCGGCCAGGCCGTTCTGGATCGTGCCGGCGATGGTCTTTTCGTCCTTGGTCCAGCGCAGGCCGGCCGAGCCCTTCAGGCGGTCGGTGAAGCGCCATTCCAGCTGGCCGTAGGCGGCGACGCTTTCCGAGGTGGCGTGGATCGTCGTCGGCAGCAGCGGCACGGCGTAGGACCCGTAGATGCCCGCGCCGATGGTGTCGGACAGCACCTGGCCGCCGGTCTCCTTGAACCAGAACAGGCCGCCGATCCATTGCAGGCGGCCGTCGAAGGATTCGCCCAGGGCCTGGAATTCCTGGCTGGATTGCTCCTGCTCGGTCTGGCTGCCGCGCAGGAAGCCGGCGACGAGGCCGGCGCCGGCCACCAGCCCGCCCGAGAAGTCGAGCGTCCAGCGGTCGTCGAGGCGCTGATAGGCGGTGATCGATTTCAGCTGCACCGCGCCCAGGTCGTAGCCGAGGTGAAGGGCGAGGCTCTTCTGCTCGGTCTTGGTGTCGGTGTTGATCGGCGAACGGGTCGAGCCGAAATCGCCGCCGGCCAGGGGCTTCAGCGTGACGGGGTCGAGCGGCGAGAAATGCTGGCCGTCGGTGTCGGTGCGGGCGTAGGCGGCCGAGACCGTGGCGCTGAACGGGCCGGTGTCGATGAGGCCGAGCGCCAGGCGCACGCCGGCGTCGCGGCGCGCGCCGACCTTCTTGTCGAGGGCGGTGTTCTGCTGCCAGCCGTCGCGTTCGGAGAACAGGGCCGAGGCCGTGGCGCCGACATGGTCGCTGATCGCCCCGCCGGCGCTGGCCTTGTAGCGCTGCAGGCCGTAGTCGCCCCACGAGGCCTCGAGCGAGCCGCCGGCCGCGTCGCCGGGCTGACGGGTGACGTATTTCAGCGCGCCGGTCATCGAGTTGCGGCCGTAGAGCGTGCCCTGCGGCCCGCGCAGCACCTCCACCCGCGTGACGTCGGCCAGGTCGAGGTTCGCGACCGACAGCCGGGCCTGGTAGACGTCATCGACATAGATGCCGACGGGCGGTTCCGAGGTGATCATGCCGCCGGTCTGGTCCAGCGCCCCGCGCAGGGCGACCTGGATGGTCGAGGGCGAGGCGCTGATCTGCGAGACGTAGAGGCTGGGCACGGCCGCGCCCAGGGTCTCGACCTTGGTGATCTGCAGCTGGTCCAGGGCCTTGGCCCCGAAGGCGCTGACGGCGACGGGCGCGTCCTGCAGCTTCTGCTCGCGCCGCTGGGCGGTGACGACCAGATCCTCGACCGTAGTCGGTTTTTCCTGGGCCAGGGCCGGCGTGACGCCGGCCAGGATCGCGCCGATGGCCGCCGCGCCGCATAGAACCGATTTTCGCATTTCCGCTCCCCCTCTGGTGGAGCGTTCAGGAGGGAAAGACGCAAGGCTGGGCGCAAACCCGCCCTGCGCGGCGCCCGATGGTCGGACAGCGGCGCGGGTCGTCGGCGACGGATTGTCAGGAAAGCGGCGCGGCTGCGCCGGAGGCTACCAGTTGGCCTTGACCAGCTTGACCATGAAGCGGCCGTCCTGGACGCGTTCGTCCTCGGCGCGGACGCTGACCGAGAACTCGGCCGGAATGTCGAACGGACGGATCAGACTGAAGTCGACGCCCTCGTCGCCCATGGTGCCGCCGCCGAAGCCGATGGCGGCGACCTGGCGGCCGTCCAGCGTCAGGGCCGAGCGCAGGTTGGCGCGGGCCAGCGGAATGGCGGCCGGGACGATCATCGAGCGCGTGGCGTTCATGTCGACCGACAGGCTGACATAGTTCGACTTGGGCAGGTCGCCGAAGCCGAACAGGCGCGACATCGACGAGCGGAAGCCGGCCTCGCGCTTGTTGAGCGAGGCGCCCAGGGCCATGGCGTGCGGGCTGGGGCCCTGCTCGGCCTTGGCCGTCAGGTTCAGGTTCACGTCGTAGGTGGGCTGCTCGATGTTGCCCGCGACCTTGGCCGTGAAGTCGACGCGCTCGGCGTCGGTCGACAGGTCCATCGGCAGGGCGGCCGAATAGCCCGTGAAGCGGCCGTCGTTTGACGACACCGACAGGTCGGGCTTCTTGATCAGGGTCTGGGCGAGCGTCGGGGCGGCCGACATCGCGAGCGCAAAAGCGCCGCCGACGATCAGGCTCTTGAGGATGCTGCCCCGCATGCCTCTTCCCTAGCCACCGAAGGTGTTAACGGCAAGCTGACTTCCGCGACGAAAGCCTGTTTCGAGGTCGAAATCGACACGAAGGTTTCGGAAGGACACAGACCCGCGCCACCGCGCACGCATTTCAGGCGCCATAGTATAGGGCCTCCACGGCCCCTCCATTGGGCCTGCACCCGATCCTCGTCTTGCCTCCTGGCCCTGTTTCCTGTAATAGCGCGCGCTCTCACGGAAGGCGGTCTTGCGCGAACCCTTCATTGGGCCGGGATTTTCCCGCTCGTCGCACAGGATCCATCGTGGCCGCCGGACTTCCGCCGTCGACCGCGCCGCCTTCCACAGCGGAAGAAGGAAAACTATGTCGTTCTACGAACACGTGGTCATCGCGCGGCAGGACATCTCGCCGCAACAGGCCGAAGCTCTCAACGAGCAAATCAAGACCCTGATCGAAGAAGGTGGTGGTCACATCGCCAAGATCGAATACTGGGGTCTGCGTAACCTCACCTATCGCATCAAGAAGAACCGCAAGGGCCACTACTCCCTGCTCGCCATCGACGCCCCGGCGCCGGCGGTGAAGGAACTGGAGCGCCAGCTGTCGATCAACGAAGACGTGCTGCGTTTCCTGACCATCCGCGTGGAAGAGCTGGACCTGGAACTGTCGCCGGTTCTGGCCCGTCGCGACCGTGAGCGCAGCGATCGCCCCGAGCGTTCGGACCGCCCTGAGCGTTCCGAGCGTCCGCGCGAAGACTTCGCCCCGCAAGCGTAAGGGAGAAATAGATCATGACCGATACGACTGCTCCCGAAGCCGCGGCTCCGGCCGCCGCCGCCGGCGGCGCTCGCCGCCCGTTCTTCCGTCGCCGCAAGGTTTGCCCGTTCTCGGGCGCCAACGCGCCGAAGATCGACTACAAGGACGTGAAGCTGCTGCAGCGTTACGTTTCCGAACGCGGCAAGATCGTGCCGTCGCGCATCACCGCGGTGTCGGCCAAGAAGCAACGCGAACTGGCCAAGGCCATCAAGCGCGCCCGCTTCCTGGCTCTGCTCCCCTACGTCGTGAAGTAAGGGAGACGCCACGATGAAAGTGATCCTGCTCGAACGAGTCGAAGGCAAGGGCGTCCTGGGCGACGTGGTGACGGTGAAGGACGGCTTCGCCCGTAACTTCCTGCTGCCGCGCAACAAGGCTCTCCGCGCCAACTCGAACAACCTGAAGGCTTTCGAAGCGCAACGCGCCGAGATCGAAGCCCGCAACGTCCGCAACCGCGAAGCCGCCGGCAAGTCCGGTGAGGCGCTGGACGGCACGCAGTACGTCCTGATCCGTCAAGCTGGCGAAAGCGGCCAGCTGTACGGTTCGGTCGCGGGCCGCGACGTCGCCGACGCCATCAAGGCCGAAGGCGGCAAGGTCGACCGCTCGATGATCGTGCTGGACAAGCCGATCAAGACGCTGGGCGTCCACGAAGTGAAGGTGAAGCTGCACGCCGATGTGACCGTCACGGTCAGCCTCAACATCGCGCGCAGCCAAGACGAAGCCGATCGCCAAGCGCGCGGCGAAAACGTCATCGCCTCGCAATTCGAAGAAGATCGCGCTGCCGACGCCGAAGCCGCCCAGGACATGCTGGAAGGTGGCGCCGGTTCGCACGAAGGCGACCACTACGAAGCCTGATCCGTCAGGTCATTCGCAGACTGCTGAAAACGGCGCGGAGCAATCCGCGCCGTTTTTTTCTGCGCTGATGGCTAGAATTGCTCAGATTGTAAGCTGCACTCCGGTCAACCAAGTTCGTGTCCGTCTAGCCACCTGTCGGATACAAGAGCCGCATCCATGCGACCCCGCCCGACAGAGTTCGAGAGGGGTTATCTCATGCGTATCAAATCCATCCTGCTGGCCGCCGCTTCGGTGTCGGCCTTCGCCGCCTCGGCCCACGCCCAGGAAGCCGCCGACCAGACCACGGTCGAGGAACTGGTCGTCACCGGCACCCGCACCGCGGGCCGCTCGCGTCTCGACACGGTCTCGCCGGTCGATGTCGTCGACAGCAAGGCCCTGACCCGCCAGGGCTCGACCGAACTGGCCCAGGCGCTGTCGACTCTGGCGCCGTCGCTGAACTTCCCGCGTCCGTCGGCCGTGGACGGCACCGACTCGGTGCGCCCGGCCACCCTGCGCGGCCTGGCCCCCGACCAGACCCTGGTGCTGCTGAACGGCAAGCGCGGCCACGCCGCCGCCCTGGTCAACATCAACGGCGCCGTCGGGCGCGGCTCGGCCGCCTTCGACCTCAACACCATTCCGACCGCCGCCCTCGACCGCGTCGAGATCCTGCGTGAAGGCGCCGCCGCCCAGTACGGCTCGGACGCCATCGCCGGCGTCGTCAACCTGCGTCTGCGCGAAGCCCGCACCGGCGGCGGCGCCACGGCCAGCTACGGCCTCTACGACACCGAGGTGAAGACCGCCCGCGACACCGACGGCCGCAAGGCCCACGACGGCGTCACCTACACCGCCTCGATCTGGCAGGGCTTCACCCTGCCCAACGACGGCTTCCTCACCGTCACCGGCGACTGGTCCAAGCGCAACCCGACCAACCGCAGCGACGTCTCGTCGGCCTTCAGCCCCGGCGTCGTGACCGGCCGCTACGGCGACGCCGAGGTGGAGAGCAAGTCGATCTTCGCCAACGCCGGCCTGCCGCTGAACGAGACCTGGAGCCTCTACGGCTGGGCCGGCTACCAGAAGCGCGAGGGCGAGAGCGCGGCCTTCCCGCGCCTGGCCAACAACGCCGCCAACATCGCCTCGATCTATCCGAACGGCTTCCTGCCGAAGATCACCACCGACATCGACGACTACAACTTCGCCTTCGGGACCAAGGGCGAGCTCGGCGCCTACACGATCGACGCCAGCGTCACCTACGGCGAGAACGACATCGACTATGGCGTCAAGGACAGCCTGAACGCCTCGTACGGCCCGACCTCGCCGACCTCGTTCTACGCCGGCTCGATGAAGTACCGGCAGACGGTGGCCTCGCTGGACATCACCCGTCCGCTGGAGATCGCCGCCTTCGCCCAGCCCTCGACCCTGGCCTTCGGCGCGGAGTACCGCAAGGAAGGCTATGAGATCGTGGCCGGCGAGACGGCCTCGTGGGCCAACGGCGGCTACAACGGCCTGGCCGCCGGCGCCCAGGGCTTCCCGGGCTTCCGCCCGAGCAACGAAGTCGACGTCACCCGCGACAACTACAGCCTCTACATCGACCTCGACAGCCAGATCACCGACAAGCTGGACGTCGACGTCGCCGCCCGCTTCGAGGACTATTCCGACTTCGGCTCGACCACGACCGGCAAGATCGCCGCGCGCTACGACTTCTCGGGCAGCTTCGCCCTGCGCGGCGCGGTGTCGACCGGCTTCCGCGCCCCGGCCCTGCAGCAGCAGTACTTCACCGCCACCTCGACCAACATCATCAGCGGCGTGGCGACGGAAGTCGGCACCTTCCCGGCCACCAGCGCCGTGTCGCAGGTGCTGGGCGCCAAGGCCCTGGAGCCTGAAGAGAGCACCAACTACTCGCTGGGCCTGGTCTATCGCCGCGGCCCGCTGGAGCTGACGGTCGACGCCTACCAGATCGACATCGACAACCGCATCGTGCTCTCGGAGAACATCCAGGGCAGCGCGACCGGCACGGCGACCCAGCAGGCGATCTACACCCTGCTCCAGCCCTACGGCGTGACCACCGCGCGGTTCTTCATCAACGGCGTCGACACCACCACCAAGGGCGTCGACGTGGTGCTGCGCTACCGCCTGGACGCCGAGGAAGCCGGTCGCTTCGACCTGACCCTGGCGGGCAACTACAACGAGACCGAGGTCACCCGCCTGCCGACGACCAACACCCTGTCGTCGCTGCCGGTCCCGCCGACCCTGTTCGGCCGGGTCAACGTCCTGACCTTCGAGAAGGGCACGCCGCGCACCAAGTTCGTCGCCAGCGGCGACTGGAGCAACGGCCCCTGGGGCGCGACGCTGAAGCTGACCGGCTACGGCAGCGTGCTGCAGCCCAACGCCACGGCCTCGCTCGACTACTGGACCGGCCGCAAGGCGGTGATCGACCTGGAAGCCCGCCGCACCTTCGGCGAGAACCTGACCTGGGCCGTCGGCGCCAACAACCTGTTCGACGAGTACCCCAACCGCACTCCGGCGGCCGTCAACAGCACCAGCGGCGTGGTCGGTTTCCCCAACTACTCGCCGTTCGGCTTCAACGGCCGGTTCCTCTACACCCGGGTCAGCTACAACTGGTGACCTGAGCGGGCCTCATCCGGCCTGAACTGACCGAAGGGGACGCAGCGGAACGTTGCGTCCCCTTTTGTCGTACAGAAGATATACACAGAACATCCCCGTTCATCTTCGCCGTTCACCTTGCTCGGCCCGCGCGCTCGGACGGCGTTCGCGTTAACTTATGGCGATGTCTCTGGTCCCTGCCCTCGATCTGCGCCCGCCGGCGCAAGATGCTCCTCCGATCGCCGTCGCGCCGCACAACCTGGAAGCCGAACAGGCGCTGCTGGGTGTGCTGCTGTACGACAACTCGGCCTATGAGCGGCTGACCGACAGCCTGCAGGGGCGGCACTTCTACGAGCCCTTCCACCAGCGGCTGTTCAGCTCGATCGAGACTCACATCCGCAAGGGCCAGCTGGCCGAGCCGATCCTGCTGGCCGACGAGTTCAAGCACGACACGGCGTTCCAGGAGCTGGGCGGCATCCGCTACCTGGCCGACCTGGTGGACCGCGCCCCGCCGGCCGCCAATGTCGGCGACTACGCCCGGGCGGTGTTCGACCTGGCCCTGCGCCGCGACCTGATCCGCATCGGCGGGGAGATCGCCGCGGCCGCCCACGGCCATGGCGACGAGAAGCGTCCGGCCCGCGACCAGATCGAATCCGCCGAACAGCAGCTCTACACCCTGGCAGAAAGCGGCACGGCCAGTTCCGGCTTCGTCAGCTTCGGCGACGCCCTGCGCGGCGCCGTCGAGATGACCGCCGAGGCCTTCCAGCGCGACGGCGGCATGTCGGGCCTGGCCTCTGACCTGATCGACCTCGACCAGAAGATCGGCGGCCTGCACCCGTCGGACTTGATCGTGCTGGCCGGCCGCCCGTCGATGGGCAAGACAGCGCTCGCCACCAACATCGCCTTCAACGTCGCCAAGAAGTACGCCTGGGAGCCCCAGCCGGACGGCAGCCGCAAGACCGTCAGCGGCGGGGTGGTGGCCTTCTACTCGCTGGAAATGAGCGCCGAGCAGCTGGCCCTGCGTATGCTGGCCGACGCGTCCGGCGTGTCGGGCGACAAGCTCCGCAAGGGCGAGATCGACGCTTCGGAGTTCGGCCGGGTGCGTGACGCGGCCATGGAGCTGCAGGAAGCGCCGCTCTATATCGACGCCACCGGTGGTATCTCCATCGCCAAGCTGACCGCCCGGGCGCGACGCCTGAAGCGTCAGGTCGGCCTCGACCTCATCGTGGTCGACTACCTCCAGCTGGTGACGGGCTCGGACCTGGGGTCCAACGCCAGCCGCGTGCAGGAAGTCTCGCAGATCACCATGGGCCTCAAGGCCCTGGCCAAGGAACTGGCCTGCCCGGTCATCGCCCTGTCGCAGCTGTCGCGTCAGGTCGAAAGCCGCGAGGACAAGCGGCCGCAGCTGTCCGACCTTCGTGAATCCGGCTCGATCGAGCAGGACGCCGACATGGTCTGGTTCGTGTTCCGCGAAAGCTACTATGTCGGCCGGGCCGAGCCGCGCGAGGGCACGCCCGAGCACCTGACCTGGCAGGAAGAAATGGACAAGCTGCAGGGCCTGGCCGAAGTGATCATCGCCAAGCAGCGTCACGGTCCCATCGGCACGGTGCGCCTGTCGTTCAACAGCGACACCACCCGCTTCGGCAACCTGTCGCGCGACCACTATTTCCATCAGATGCGCTCGGGCAGCGACGAATAGCGTTTCCTTCCGGACGCGCGCCGGGCGAGGCTCGGCGCGCGATTCAGGAAAGAGCGCCGCCGATGGACTTCAGCCCCCTGCCCGTCACGACCTTCGTCGGGGCGTTCCTGCTGGCCTTCCCGGCCCTGTTCTCGATCGTCAATCCGGTCGGGGCGGCGCTGATTTTCCACCAGATGCTGGCCGACCATCCGGCCGAGACCCGCAGGCGGCTGGCGCCGACCATCGCGCTCTACGCCTTCTGCATCCTGCTGGGCTCGCTGCTGCTGGGCGGCTACGTGCTGAACTTCTTCGGGGTCAGCCTGGGCGCGCTGCGGGTGGCCGGCGGCCTGGTCGTGGCCATCCGCGCCTGGGCGCTCCTGATGGCGCCCGAGGAGCATGAGGAGCGCAAGGCCGACCAGGCCGCCTCGCCCGCCAAGGCGCGGGCCGAGGACATGGCCTTCTTCCCGCTGACCATGCCGTTCACCACCGGACCGGGCGCGATCTCGGTGGCGATCGCTCTCTCCTCCCAGCGGCCGGCCGAGGGCCATTCGGTCGCGCCGTTCTTCCTGGGCGCCAGCCTCGCCGTCGCCGTCATCGCCCTGATGGTGTGGGTGTTCTACCGGGCCTCGGACCGGGTGCTGTCGCTGCTGGGCGTCAACGGCGCGCGAGTGATGTCGCGGCTGATGGCGTTCCTGCTGATGTGCATCGGCGTGCAGATCGTCGCCAGCGGCGTCGAGGCCCTGGTGACGCAGTTCCTGGCCTCTCGCTAGGTCGCATCTCCACAGCATCTGCACTGGCCTTGACGGCGCGGGTCGGCTACCTCCCCAGCCGTGACCGAAGCTCGCCTGACCCTCGACCTGGACGCCCTCGCGGCCAACTACGCGACCCTCAAGGCGCAGGCTGGCGGGACCGAGCTCGCGCCCGCCGTCAAGGCCGACGGCTACGGCCTGGGCGCGGGCCTCGTCGCTCGCCGCCTGTGGGACGAGGGCGCGCGCGCCTTCTATGTCGCGCGCCTGTCGGAAGGCGTGGCGCTACGCAAGGCGCTGGGCGAGCGCGAGGCGGCGATCCACGTGCTGGACGGCGCGACGCCGGGCTCGGGCCCCACGCTTGTCCAGGCCGGGCTGATCCCGGTGCTCAACAGCCTGCCGCAGGTCGAGGCCTGGAACAGCCAGGCCGGCAAGGGAACGCTGGAAGCGGCGATCCACATCGACACCGGCATGAACCGCCTTGGCTTGCGCCACGAGGAGGCCGCGGTGCTGACGGCCTCGATGGACCGGCTGAAGCATTTGAACGTCTCGCTGGTGATCAGCCACCTGGCCTGCGGCGGCGAGCCGGAGCATCCGCTGAACGCCCGCCAGCTGACCCGCTTCACCGACGCGGCCGCCCTGTTCCCCAACGCCCGACGCAGCCTGGCCAATTCGGCCGGGATCTTCCTGGGCGAGGCCTATCTCTTCGACCAGTGCCGGCCGGGGATCAGCCTCTATGGCGGCGGGCCGCGCGACGTGGCCGACGATCGGATCAAGGCCGTGGCCACGCTCGAAGCGCCGATCCTGCAGGTGCGGGTCGTGCCGCGCGGCGAGTCGATCGGCTATGGCGCGGCCTTCACGGCCAGCGAGACCACGCGGGTGGCGATCCTGGCCTGCGGCTATGCCGACGGCGTGCTGCGCTCGACCAGCCCGACCGGCCAGGTGTGGTTCGACGGCGCGCGCCGGCGGATCCTGGGCCGGGTGTCGATGGACCTGATCGCGGTGGAAATCACCGACTGCGACGCCGCCCGTCCCGGCGCGATGGTCGAGCTGTTCGGCCCCAACCTGCCGGTGGACGACGCCGCCGCGGCGGCGGGCACGACGTCCTACGAGTTGCTCGTACGCCTGGCCGGACGCGCCCGCCGCGTGGTGTTGGGCGAGGCCTGACGGGCCCCGCCCTCCCCCTTACTTCGCCAGGCCTTCGAGCCGGCCCGCATCGACCGAGGCCACGGCCTTCTTGAGGTCATCGACGCTGTCGGCCTCGCCATTGGCCTCGATCGTGAAGCGATTGCCCACGACGACGCTGTAGCTGCCGGACTTGGCCTCGCGATCCCACTTCTCGGAGACCAGGCGGCCTCCGGCGGTGCTGGTCTTCTCGTAACCGGTGGCGGTCTCGGTCGAGGTCTGGGCGTTCATGGCCGAGGCCATGGCCGTCAGCCCCGCCAGCGCGCCCAGATCGGTGACGGCCAGGCTGAAGCGGCGGCCGTCCTTCTCGTAGTCGCCCTGGGCCGAGGCCATGCCCGCGCCGTCGGCGCCGGCCGAGTGGGCCTCGAGCGTGGTGCGCGCGAAACCGCCCGACGAGGCCGGCAGGAAGCCCTTGAGCACGTCGGTCGAGGTCAGCGGCTTGCCCTTGCCGGCTTCGGCCGAGGCCGCGGCGGCTTCCAGTTGCTTGGAGGCGGCCTCCATCCTGCCGAGATCGACCGTATTGCCGCCGACCGTCAGCGAGCCGCCCTTGGACGCCGCATGATAGGCGCCGCCGAGGATGGCCGCGCCGACCACGGCGCCGATGATGAAGTTGACGATCAGGCTGAGGACCACGGTGCAGATCACCGTCACGGCCGTGTAGCCCAGGGCCTTCTCCTGCGGAGCCTTCATCAGCCGGGGCAGACCGCGGTAGAGCAGATAGATCCCGTAGATGCTGATCAGCAGCGAGATGAGGCCCAGCACTGGGAAGAACAGAAGAACGCCCGACACCCAGGCGGCGGTGTAGGAATAGGCCGCCACCTTGAAGGCCTGCACCCGATTGCTCTGGCCGCCGAAGCTGCTGGCGAAACCGTCGACGATCAGCGCCACGATGAAGACCAGGATCAGCGAGAACGCATAGCCCAGGAGGGCCGTAGCCAAGGCTCCCACGAGCGAGGGCCTGGCGACCAGGACTCCCGGGATCCCGTTCCCGAAGAGCAGGCTGCCCACCAGGCCCGCGATCGCCGGAATAGCCGCCAGGATGCAGACGTATCCGACGTAGAGCCCCTTGATGGTGGCGGGTTCCGGGTCGATCCGCTCCCACTCGGCGGATGGAGAAAGTAGAAGCCGCTTCACGCGGCTTGCGAGATCGGACGAAACAACTCCGGGTTCGACCACGGACATTTAGGCGCCTCCAGAAAGATCCTGAGTCTGCGCCCCCCGGTGTCTATCTATACGCAACGCGCGCAAAACGGGAACAAGGTTCGGCGACAGGTCGGGCGATACAGCTGCGTCCGGCTTTGGCGCAGGGACGCTCCAGCCTGTAGTCTCCCATCATCCGAGAATCAGGAGACCCCATGGCCCGCGACGGCGCCGTCTACGCCTGCCAGTCCTGCGGGGCGGTTCAGACCAAGTGGGCCGGGCAATGCCCCGCCTGCCAGAGCTGGAACACCCTCGTCGAGGAGGTCGGCGTCCGCGCGCCCGGCAGCCTGTCGGCCACCAAGGCGACCCGCACGCGCGGCCTGCAGTTCGCCGGTCTCGAAAGCGACACCCCCGCCCCGCCCCGCATCCTGACCGGCGTCGACGAGTTCGACCGGGTCTGCGGCGGCGGCGTGGTGCCGGGCTCGGCGATCCTGATCGGCGGCGACCCCGGCGTGGGCAAGTCGACCCTGTTGCTGCAGGTCTGCGCCAACGCCTCGAGCCGGGGCGTGTCCTGCGCCTACATCTCCGGCGAAGAGGCCGTGGAGCAGATCCGCGGCCGCGCCGACCGCATGGGCCTGGCCAATGCGCCGGTGAAGCTGGCGGCGGAGAGCAGCCTGCGCGACATCCTCGACGGGCTGAAGCGCGACCGGTTCGACCTGGTGGTCATCGACTCGATCCAGACCATGTGGAGCGACGCCCACGAGGCCGGTCCCGGCACGGTGACCCAGGTGCGCGCCTGCGCCACCGAGCTGGTGCGCCTGGCCAAGAAACAGGGCGTGGCCATCCTGCTGGTCGGCCACGTCACCAAGGACGGCCAGATCGCCGGCCCGCGCGTGGTCGAGCACCTGGTCGACGCCGTGCTGAGCTTCGAGGGCGAGCGCGGCTATCCGTTCCGCATCCTGCGTGGGGCCAAGAACCGTTTCGGGGCCACGGACGAGATCGGCGTGTTCGAGATGGGCGACGTCGGCCTGCGCGAGGTGAAGAACCCCTCGGCACTGTTCCTCAACGAAGGCGGCGAGCGCGCGGCGGGAGCCGCGGTCTTCGCCGGCATCGAGGGCTCACGCCCGGTGCTGGTGGAATTCCAGGCCCTGGTGGCCCCGTCCGCCTACGGAACGCCCCGACGCGCCGTGGTCGGATGGGATTCCGGACGCCTGGCCATGGTGCTCGCCGTGCTTGAATCGCGCTGCGGCCTTGGTTTTGGTGACAAGGACGTCTATCTGAACGTCGCCGGCGGGCTGAGGATCACCGAACCCGCCGCCGACCTCGCGGCGGCGGCCGCTCTGGCCTCTTCGGCCATGGATGTCGCCCTGCCGCAGGACTGCGTGGTGTTCGGCGAGGTCAGCCTCTCCGGCGAGATCCGGCCCGTGAGCCGAATGGAGTCGCGTTTGAAGGAAGCCGCCAAGCTGGGGTTCGGCCGCGCGCTGGGACCGCTGTCGGGCCTGCCCGAAGGCGGCGGCGCCCTGCCGGTGGCCGGCGCGGCGCGACTGGCCGACGCGGTCCGTAGAATCGAGAACGACATCTGGAGCTCGCACGCGTGACGCCGTTCGACATCATCGCCGGGCTGATCCTGCTGGTTTCCGGCGCCGTGGGCTTCTTTCGCGGCGCCTCTCGCGAACTGACCTCGGCGTTGTCGTTCATCGTCGCCGCCGTCGTCGCCCTGCTGGGCCTGCGCCTGACCGGCCCCCTCTTCCGCGAGCTGATGGACCCGGACTGGGCCGCCACGGCCGCCGCGATCCTGGTCACCTTCGTCATCGCCTTCGTGGGCCTGCGGTTCATCGGCGGCCAACTGACCAAGACCCTGCACGCCGACGGCGCGCTGGGCATGCTCGACCGCCTGGTGGGTCTGGGTTTCGGCCTGCTGCGCGCCCTCGTCGTGCTGGGCGTCTTCAACCTCGTCTTCCACATGGCCACGCCGCGCGACCGCGTGCCGGCCTGGGTGTCGGACTCGATCTTCTATCCGCTGTCCAACGCCAGCGCCCGGGTGCTGAAGGTGTTCGCCCCCAAGGGCGCCGGACTTGCCGGCAAGCTGGCCCCCGCCATCGAGGACGCGGTCCGCGACGGCGCCAGCGACAAACCGTCCGACGCCGAACGTGGCGAAGAAGGCTATGATAAGGACCAGCGTCGGAAGCTCGACGATCTGGTGGAGAAATCGCGATGACGTCTTTCGGCCAGTCGACCGACCGCTTCTCGTCCATGCCCTGGCGTGATCCCGAGGATGACACCCTGCGCCTGGAATGCGGCGTGTTCGGCGTGTTCGGCGCGCGGGACGCCTCGGCCATCGCGGCGCTGGGGCTGCACGCCCTGCAGCACCGCGGGCAAGAGGCCTGCGGCATCGCCGCCTTCGACGGCCAGCGCTTCCACACCGAGCGCCACATGGGCCACGTCGGCGACGCCTTCACCGGCGCCGATCTGGTGCAGCGCCTGCCCGGCCACATGGCCATCGGCCACACACGCTATTCCACGGCCGGCGGCAGCGGCATCCGTAACGTCCAGCCGATGTTCGCCGACCTGGAGACGGGCGGCCTGGCTTTGGCCCACAACGGCAACCTGACCAACTTCCTGACGCTGCGCGAGCGCTTGGTGCAGGAAGGCGCGATCTTCCAGTCGACCTCGGACAGCGAGGTGATCCTTCACCTGATCGCCCGGTCGCGGAAGGCTCGCATCGTCGACCGCTTCATCGACGCCATTGGCCAGATCGAGGGCGGCTACGCCCTGGTGGCCATCACCAACAAGAAGATGATCGGCGTGCGCGACCCGCTGGGCATCCGCCCGCTGGTTCTGGGCGACCTGGACGGCAAGCCGGTTCTGGCCTCGGAAACCTGCGCCCTCGACATGATCGGCGCCCGCTTCGTGCGCGACGTCGAGCACGGCGAGATGGTGGTGATCAGCGACACCGGCGTGAAGTCGCTGCGCCCGTTCGCGGCCCCGGCCGCCCGTCCTTGCGTCTTCGAATACGTCTATTTCGCCCGTCCCGACAGCGTCGTGAACGGCCGCTCGGTCTATGAGGTGCGCAAGCGCATGGGCCGCCGCCTGGCCATCGAGACCGGCGTCGAGGCCGACGTCGTGGTGCCGGTGCCCGACAGCGGCGTGCCGGCGGCGATCGGCTACGCCGCCGAGAGCGGCCTGCCGTTCGACCTGGGCATCATCCGCAACCACTATGTGGGCCGCACCTTCATCCAGCCGACCCAGGGCGTGCGCGAACTGGGCGTGCGCATGAAGCACAGCCCCAACCGCGCCGTGCTGGAAGGCAAGCGCGTGATCCTGATCGACGACTCGATCGTGCGCGGCACCACCTCGCTGAAGATCGTCCGCATGGTCCGCGAGGCCGGCGCCAAGGAAGTGCACCTGCGTTCGGCCAGCCCGCCGATCAAGTGGCCCGACTTCTACGGCATCGACATGCCCGAGCGCGAACAGCTGCTGGCGGCCACCAAGTCGCTGGAAGAGATGGCCAAGTTCCTGGAAGTGGACAGCCTGGGCTTCCTGTCGGTCGAAGGCCTGTACGAAGCCCTGGACTGCGCCCCGCGCGATCCGGCCGCCCCGCAGTTCACCGACCATTACTTCACCGGCGACTATCCCACGCGCCTGACCGATCGCGAGATCGCCGAGGGCCGCAACGATCAGGCCGAAAAGCAGCTGTCGCTGCTCAGCGCCTGACACCAGCCTTTCGGGTCCTTCGGCTTGTTCGAAGGACCCAAGCTGCGCTAACCCGGTATACGGCCTGTCTGGTTCGGCCGCTCGGATCGTCCGGAGAGACCGGGCGACGTCCCCTGTGAGAGTCGCCCCTTGGCCAATCCCGTCTCCGCCGTCCTCTCCAAGCTGAAGATCGACGCCTACATCATCGCCCTGTTCAGCATGGTGGTGCTGGCCTCGTTCCTGCCGGTGCGGGGCCAGGCGGCCGAGATCACCGGCTGGGTGGTGAAGATCGCCATCGCCCTGCTGTTCTTCCTGCACGGCGCCAAGCTGTCGCGCGAGGCCGTGGTCGCCGGGATCACCCACTGGCGGCTGCACCTGACGATCCTGGCCTTCACCTTCCTGCTGTTCCCGGTGCTGGGCCTGGCCATCAGCAAGGCCGGGGTGCTGTCGCCGACCATGGCGGCGGGGATGGTGTTCCTGGCCTGCCTGCCTTCGACCGTGCAGTCGTCGATCGCCTTCACCTCGATCGGGCGCGGCAACGTCGCCGCCGCCGTCTGCGCGGCCTCGGCCTCGAACCTGTTCGGCATCTTCCTGACGCCGGTGCTGGTGGGTCTGCTGATGAACGCCCACGGCGACGTCGGCGGCTGGGAGTCGATCCAGTCGATCGTCGTCCAGCTGCTGCTGCCGTTCGTGGCGGGCCAGCTGGCCCGGCCGCTGGTCGGCAAGTGGATCGAGAAGCACAAGACCCTGGTCGGGCGCGTGGATCGCGGCTCGATCCTGCTGGTGGTCTATTCGGCCTTCAGCGCCGCCGTGGTCGAGGGCCTCTGGCACAAGGTTTCGCCGCTGGAGCTGATCGTGCTGCTGCTGGTCTGCGGCGTGCTGCTGACGCTCGTCATGCTGGCCACCATGTTCGGCGCCCGGGCCCTGGGCTTCTCCAAGGCCGACGAGGTGGCCATCGTGTTCTGCGGCTCCAAGAAGAGCCTGGCCACCGGCGTGCCGATGGCCGGCATCCTGTTCCCCGGCGCAACGGCCGGGGTGCTGGTGCTGCCGCTGATGATCTTCCACCAGATCCAGCTGATGGCCTGCTCGGTGCTGGCGCAGCGCTACGGCGCGCGGCCCGCCGACGAGGCCTGAGACCTTCAATATCGCCCGTCAGAGGCGCAGGAAACGTTCATGACCACCACCGACACGCCGCTGGCCGGCCGCATCGCCCTCGTCACCGGCGCCACGCGCGGCATCGGCCGCGCCATCGCCCTGGGCCTGGCGCAGGCCGGCGCCCATGTCGTGGCCCTGGGCCGCACCCAAGGCGCGCTGGAGGCCCTGGACGATGCGATCTTCGCCGCCACCGGCGAGCACGCCACACTGGTGCCGCTGGACCTGCGCGAGGCCGACGGCCTGGACCACCTGGGCGCGGCCCTGCATCAGCGCTTCGGCAAGCTGGACGTCCTGGTCGGCGCGGCCGGCGTGCTGGGCCCCCTGACGCCCGTGGGCCACCTGGACCCCAAGGGCTGGGACATGATCCTGTCGACCAACCTGACGGCCAACTGGCGGCTGATCCGGGCCATGGATCCGCTGCTGCGCGCCTCGGACGCCGGCCGGGCCATCTTCCTGACCAGCAGCGTCGCCAAGAGCCATCGGGCCTTCTGGGGCGCCTACGCCGCCTCCAAGGCCGGCCTGGAGGCCATCGTCGACTGCTATGCCGACGAGATGGAGAACACCGCCGTGCGGGCCTTCTGCATCGATCCCGGCGCCATGCGCACCAAGATGCGGGCGCTGGCCTTCCCGGGCGAGGATCAGGCCACCGTGCAGGATCCGGCAGAGATCGCCCCCTTCGTCGTCGACCTGGCTCGCCCTGGGCGCGAGCCGCCGCGAGGCGTCGTTCGCTTCAAGGAACGGGGCCAAGAAGCGGCCAGCCTCGGCTGAAATCGCCCTGGTTAAGCACATCCAGGTGCAGATTACGGATTTCAAGTAAAATCTGGATATCCGAAATCGCGGATATCCTCGGATCGTCTACGATCTGCAATAAGGCCTTGAGTCGACAATGAGACTTAAGGCGTTGAAATTGTTGCTCGCGTCAATCCGACGCACCTGACGCAAGATTTCGAAGAACGTTGTTAAGCGCGGGATAACGGATCAAAGCTCACCCTTGGGTCGTGGCGGAACTCGCCGCTGCCTCCGGCGGAGCTCGGATCCGAATGTCTTTCCTGTCGTTCAAGCGCGGTCGCGACACCGCCGATCAGCGCCTCGCCGAGCTTGAGGCCACCGTGGCGGCGATCCATCGCTCGCAGGCGGTCATCGAGTTCGAGCTCGACGGCACCATCCTCACGGCCAACACCAACTTCCTGAAGACGGTGGGCTATTCGCTGGAAGAGATCCGCGGCCGCCACCACAGCATGTTCGCCGATCCGGAATTCGCCCGCAGCGACGAATACAAGCAGTTCTGGCTGAACCTGGGCCGCGGCGAGTTCTTCGCCGGCAAGTTCCAGCGCCAGGGCAAGGGCGGCGTCGAGATCTGGATCCAGGGCGCCTACAACCCCGTGTTCGACGCGGCCGGCAAGCCCTGCAAGGTCATCAAGTTCTGCACCGACATCACCCAGGCCGAACATGAGCGGCTGGCCAACGAGACACTGCGCAGGACCGAGGCCGAACAAGGCGCCGTGGTGCTGACCCTGGCCGACAACCTCAAGCGCCTGGCCGCCGGCGACCTGACCGCCGAGATCACGGCCGCCTTCGAGGGCCGCTTCGCCTCGATCAAGAGCGACTACAATCTGGCGCTGGGCGCCATGCGCAAGGCCATGAACTCCATCGCCAACTCGGCCAATGGCGTGCGCAGCGGCTCCAACGAGATCACCATCGCCTCGGAAGACCTCTCCAAGCGCACCGAACAGCAGGCCGCAAGCCTGGAAGAGACGGCTGCCGCCCTCGACGAGATCACCGCCACCGTCCGCCGCAGCGCCGACGGCGCCAAGGCCGCCTCGACCGCCGCCTCGACGACGCGCCAGGAAGTCACCCGCTCGGGCGAGATCATGCGCGACGCCATCGCGGCGATGGGCGAGATCGAGCAGAGCTCGGGCAAGATCGGCCAGATCATCGGTGTCATCGACGAGATCGCCTTCCAGACCAACCTCCTGGCCCTGAACGCCGGCGTGGAAGCCGCCCGGGCGGGCGAGGCGGGCCGCGGCTTCGCCGTCGTCGCCCAGGAAGTGCGGGCCCTGGCCCAGCGCTCGGCCGAGGCGGCCAAGGAGATCAAGACCCTGATCGCCAACAGCAGCGCCCAGGTCGAACGCGGCGCCCGTCTGGTGGGCGACACCGGCCAGTCGCTGAACGGCATCGTCGGCCGCATCGCCGAGATCGACACCTTGATTTCCGAGATCGCCCAGTCGGCGCACGAACAGGCCGGCGGCCTCAACCAGGTCAACACCGCCATCAACCAGATGGACCAGGTCACCCAGCGCAACGCCGCCATGGTCGAGGAAGCCACCGCCGCCGCGGCCAGCCTGCGCAACGAGGCCTCGGCCCTGTCGGAACTGGTCTCGCTGTTCGACACCGGCGCCGAAGAGGCCGAGCCGGTCGCCCGCCCCGCTCCGGCCCCGCGACCGGCGTCCAACCCGGTCGCCGTCGCCCAGAGCCGCATCGCCCAGTCGTTTCGCCCCGGCTCTGGCTCCGCCGCCGTCGCGGTCAGCCAGGACTGGGAGGAGTTCTAAGCTCCTCCCGAGCTAGGACGCTCCTTGGGAACTAGCGCCCCTTGGGCTTGCCGCCGGGCGTCTTGTTGCCGCGCACCACGCGCGAACCGGCCACCGGACGGCGCGGACCGCCGGCCTTGCCGCCCGCGGCCTTGGTCCCGACCTTGTAGCTCGGGGTGGTCGAGACCTTCTTCTGGGCCTTGGGGCCCTGCGGCTTCACCGACTTGACCGCCGCCTTGCCGGTATCGGCCTTGAAGGCTTCGGCCTTGGCCCCGCCAGTCTTGGTCGATGTCTTAGCTGGGGCCTTGGTCGGGGCCTTGCTGGGCGCAGGCGCGCTGTCGTCCGCCGGCGCCTCGGCCAGGATCGCCGCCCTCTGGGCCGACTTCTTGACTGTGTTGCGCGAGGCCTTCAGGCGCGCCTTCTCGGCTTCCTTCTTGTCGAAGGCGCGTTTCCCTTTGACGACATAGCCCTGATCGGCGTCGGCATAGGGGTTGGCGCCCGACTTGATGGTGATGCGCAGCGGCACGCCTGGCAGGTCGAAGCTTTCCCGCAGGCTGTTCACGAGATAGCGCCGGTAGTGATCGGGCATCTGGTCGGCGCGGCTGGAGAACAGCACGAAGGTCGGCGGACGGGCCTTGGTCTGGGCCATGTACTTGGGCTTCACGCGCTTTCCGCCCACCGAGGGCGGCGGGTGGCGTTGCATGGCCAGCTGCAGCCAGTCGTTCAGGTCGCGGGTCTTGACCTTGGTCGACCAGTCGCGGTGCGTCTTGATGACGGCCGGCATCAAGCGCTCGACGCCGCGGCCGGTCTCGCCCGACAGCGCCACGACGGGCGCCCCGCGCAGCTGGGGCAGCATGCGCTCGGCGTGCTCGTTGAATTCCTTCAGGATCTGACCCGGGTCCTCGATCAGGTCCCACTTGGCCAGCACGAAAACGACGCAGCGCCCTTCCCGCTCGGCCAGATCGGCGATCTGCAGGTCCTGGGTCTCGAACGGATGGGTGGCGTCCATCACCAGCAGCACGACCTCGGCGAAGGTCAGCGAACGGATGGTGTCCTGGGTCGAGAGCTTCTCGAGCTTCTCGTTGACCTTGGCCTTCTTGCGCAGGCCCGCGGTGTCGACGAGGCGGATCTTGCGGCCGTCCCAGGTCCAGTCGACCGAGATCGAATCGCGGGTGATGCCGGCCTCGGGGCCTGTCAGCAGCCGCTGCTCGCCGATCAGGCGGTTGACCAGGGTCGACTTGCCGGCGTTCGGACGGCCGATGATGGCGATCTTGATCGGCTTGCTGTCGTCGTCGTAGTCCTCGAACTCTTCCTGCAGCTCGTCGGGCGTCACCGCCAGCAGCGCCGCATAGAGGTCGGCCATGCCCTCGCCGTGCTCGCCGCTGATCGGGATCGGCTCGCCCAGGCCCAGGCGGTGGGCCTCGGCGGCGCCGGCCTCGGCCTGCTTGCCTTCCGACTTGTTGGCGGCGACCACCACCGGCTTGTTCCGGCGGCGCAGCATCTCGGCGAAGATCTTGTCGAGCGGCGTCAGGCCCTCGCGGGCGTCGAACACGAACAGGGCGACGTCGGCTTCGTCGATGGCCAGCTCGGTCTGGGCGCGCATGCGCGCTTCCAGGCTCTCGTCGGTGACGTCCTCGAAGCCGGCGGTGTCGATCAGTTCCAGGTCGAGGTCGCCGAGGCGGCCGTGCGCGAAGCGGCGGTCACGCGTGACCCCCGGCTGGTCGTCGACCAGGGCCAGCTTCCTGCCGGCCAGACGGTTGAACAGCGTGGACTTGCCCACATTGGGGCGGCCGACGATGGCGAGTTTCAAAGGCATAGGCGGTCAGTAGTCGATTTTTCTGGTCCCGGCAAAGCAACAAGCCCGGGCCGGCGTTTCCGCCAGCCCGGGCCCGGGACGATTTGTGTTGCGCCGGGCTCCGAAGGGAGCCCGGAAAGTATCAGCGGATCGCGATCAGCTGGGCCTCGTCGGTCACCAGATAGACCTTGTCGCCGACCGCGATCGGCGACAGCAGGACCGACGAACCGATCTTCAGGGTCTTTTCCTTTTCACCGGTCTTGGCGTTCAGGGCCACGGCCTCGCCGTAGCTCGACACCGTGATCAGGCGGCCCGAAGCCAGGATCGGGCTGGACCAGATGCGCGGGTGCTTGGCCAGCTTCTTCTTCTGCTTCTTGGTGAGCTTGTCGCTCTCGTTGAGGTCGCGGATCCAGTGGACCTGGCCGCCGTCGCGCGAGACGCAGATCACCTGGCCGGCCTTGTCGACCACATAGACCACGTCGCCGGCCGCCCAGGGGGTGGTGATGGCGGTGACCGGCAGGCTCCAGCGGGCCTGGCCCGTGCGCAGGTCGGTGGCCGAGAACACGCCCGAGTGGCTGACGGCGTAGACGTCGCCCTTGTAGATCACCGGACGGCCGGCGATGTCGCGGATTTCCGACAGGGCGTTGGTGCGGCTGGCGCGGCTGAGCGCCTCGCTCCACAGGTCGTTGCCGTTGCCGGCGCGCAGGGCCACCAGTTCGCCCGAGGCGAAGCCGGCGACGACGGTGTCGCCGCTGACCGCGGGGCTGGAGGCGGCCAGGATGCGGGCCGGCTCGATCAGGGCCTGGTAGGTCCAGCCCGGCGTGCCGTCGGCCGCCGTGAAGGTCAGCAGTTCGTTGTCGGTGGAAACCACGAAGACGCGGCCGTCGACCACGGTCGGGGCGGCGTGGACCGGCGTGCTGGTAGGCTGACGCCAGTTTTCCTTGCCGTTGGCCGCGTCGATCTGGGCCACGAAGCGGAAGCCCGACGAGACGTAGAGCTTGCCGTCGGCATAGGCGATGCCGCCGCCGAAGCCCTCGGTGTCGCCCTTGTCGCCGCCGATGCCGAAGAAGCCGCGCTTGCCCGGCTGGGCGGCCGGACGCAGGTCCTTGCGCCACAGGGTCTCGCCGGTATTGGCGTCAAGCGCCGAGACCTTGGCCTCGCCGTCCATGACGAAGATCTTGCCGTCGGCCGAGACCGGGGTGGCGGTGATGTGGAAGGTGCGGTTGGCCTTCTGGCCGAAGCCCTTGCGCCAGGCGATCTCGAAGTCCTTGCCGGCGGCGACGTGCTCGACCGACTGCTCGGGCGAACCGCCCGGCAGGCGCCAGTCGGCCTTGGGCTGGGCTTCCGGCAGGAAGAAGTCGACGCCCTTCAGGCCGTCGGCGGCCTCGACCTTCTGGTCGAAGGCGATGACCGAGATCCGCTGGCCTTGCGTGGCCTGGGCCTTGTTCTTCTCGTCCTTGCCGAACGGATTGAGTTTCGAAACCGTCGAGCAACCGGTCACCGACACTGCGGCCGACATCATCGCGGCGAGCAGCAGGGAGCGCTTCAAAGTCATGGGTCGGCGGCTCATCGAGCTTGGGGTTGCAGGCCCGGCGGCAGCTGGCCGGGCGCGAGTTGGATCGGCGGCGGCAGAGCGACGGCGGCCTTGACGGCGGCCGGCAGCGACTTGGCCGAGCCGGAGTCGATCATCTGGATAGCGGCCTGAGCCCGCTGGCGCGTGTCGTCGGACGCGTCCGACAGCAGCGACAGCACGACGAAGTCGCCGCGCGCGTCGGCGCTCTTGCCCGCCTGCAGCTTCGCGAAGGCCAAGGCCTCCTTGGCTTGCACGCGGTAAGGGCTCTTCTCGCCGGTCAACGGGGTCAGCCTCGACTCGATCTCCTGATAGGGAGCCGTGTCCATGAGCGCGAAGGCGGATTTGAGGCGAGCTATGTCACCCATGACAGGATCGGGAGCAATCTTGGCCGCTTCGTCGAAATAACGCACAGCTTCAGCGGTCTTGCGCTCGTCCAGGCGGATGCCGCCCATCTGCATGAGGGCCAGCGCGCGGTAGCCGGCATTGCCTTCCTTCGACAGCTTCTCGAACTCGGTAAAGGCCTTGGCGGGACCTTCCTTCTCGTAGGATTCGAGGGTCGCCTGGACGGCTTCCGACGCCTTGTTGGCGCGGTTGGTCTCGTACGTCGTCCAGCCCCACCAGCCGCCGACGCCCAGGACCGCGACCGCGGCGACCGCGCCCAGGACGGGCAGCGACTTCAGCGCGAAGGTCTTGTAGCGGTCGGAGCGAAGCTGCTCTTCGACCTCGTCAAACACATCGACCACGAACGAGGCTCCGATACGGGCGCGGGAAGCGCCGGGGCGTCGAGGACCGGAAGGGTTTCCGGACGACGCAAGGTTGAACATCAAGTCGCCACGGCCCCTGGCCGCGACGCAGGCGGCGAACCTATAGCGTGTCCGCCGCCGCCGCAACGGCGGGATCAGGGTCCTTCTCCCCTTGCGGGAGAAGGTGGCGGCGAAGCCGACGGATGAGGGGTTTCTCAAACGTTGGACGCGTCGCCAGCCTTCGTGGCCGACAGGTCTGAGAGACCCCTCACCCGACCTCGCTCCGCGAGGCCACCCTCTCCCGCAAGGGGAGAGGGATCCAGGTCTCAGTCCTTCTTGGCGTAGTAGGTCTCGGCCGCGCCGGGGAAGCTGCGGTCCTTGACGTCACGGGCGTAGTCGGCGGCGGCCTTTTCGATCTGGCCCTTCAGGTCGGCGTAGCGGCGCACGAACTTGGGCGTCCAGTCGAACAGGCCCAGCATGTCGTCGCTGACCAGCACCTGGCCGTCGCAGCCGGCCGAGGCGCCGATGCCGATGGTCGGCGGGGCGATCGTCTCGGTGATCTCGCGGGCCAGGGCCTCGGCGACGCCCTCGACCACCACGGCGAAGGCGCCGGCCTCGGCGGTGGCGCGGGCCTCGGCCAGGATCTTCTGGCGGCCTTCCTCGTCACGGCCCTTGGCCTTGAAGCCGCCATCGACCAGCACCGCCTGCGGGCGCAGGCCCACATGGCCCATCACCGGCACGCCGCGATCGACGAGGTAGCGGATGGTCTGCGGCACCGTCGGGCCGCTTTCGACCTTCACGGCCTGGGCCCCGGTCTCCTTCATGATGCGGACGGCGTTGGCGTAGGCCTCTTCCGGCGCCCCCTCGTAGGAGCCGAAGGGCATGTCGACGACGACCATGGCCTTCTTCGAGCCGCGCATGACCGCCTGGCCGTGCAGGATCATCATCTCCATGGTCACGCCGACCGTGTTGGGCAGGCCGTGGACGACCATGCCCAGCGAATCGCCGACCAGCAGCACGTCGCAGGCGTCGTCGAGGGCGGCCGCCACCGGGGCGGTGTAGGCGGTGAGGCAGACGATCGGAACGCCGCCCTTGCGGGCGGCGATATCGGGGGCGGCGAGACGGCGGACCGTCTCCTGGCGATGGGCGGACAAGACTCGCTCCGGCTCTCTTCGATGACCGGAGCGCGACGGGGGGCCGCCCTCCGGAATTAGAACTCTTCGACCAGTCGGGTGACGGCGAAGGCCAGAGCGATAGCCGCAAGCGCCGCGCCAAGCCACAGGGTTTCGACGCTGGCCGGGGTGGCGACGAACTGGTCGATCCGCCCCATCAGCTTGTCGACGCCCATGTCCATGCTGGTCACGCCCTGCTCGGAGGCGTGCTGCAGCTCCGAGGCGAAGCGGCTGGTGATCAGCTGGCCGACCGCCACCACGCCGGCCACGGCGCCGGCCGCGCCGATCAGCAGGCGACGCATGGCCCAGCCACGGTCCAGCCGCCGCTCGACCTTGGCCTGAAAGGCTTCGGCGTCGGGAAAGGCCGGCGGGGCCGCGAACAGCCGCGAAAGCTGGGCGTCGAAGTCGCGATCAACCATGACCTTCCCTCCGCGCAGATGAGTCCGGTGACGGGGCCAGTCTGGCCCGGAGCTTATCGAGACCACGTTTGACATGGGATTTGACCGTCCCGATCGGGATATTCAAGGCCTCCGCCGCCTCGGCGTGCGACCAGTCGGCGCCGTAGCACAGCGAGACGCACAACTGTTCGCCGCGCGACAGGCCCTTGAGGGCCTCGTCCAGGTCGAGCCGGTCGCCCGGCGAAGCGCTGGTCGCGGGCGAAGGATCCTCCGGCGTCTCGTCCGAGAAGATCAGGCGCGCGTCGCGCTTGACCTTGCGCAGATAGAGCCGCGCGGCGGTCTTCTTGATCCAGCCGCCGAAGGCGCCCTCGCCGCGATAGTCGGCGATCTGCTCGAAGCCGACCAGGAAGGCGTCCTGGGCGACGTCGTCGGCCGTGGCCGGATCGGCGCCGAGGCGACGCAGCAGCCCCCGTACGGCCGAGCCATGCCTGCGCACGAGTTCGCCGAAGGCGGCGCGGTCGCCGGTGGCGGCGAGGGCCGCCAGCTCGACGTCGTGACCGGTGGTTGGCGGGCGTAGAACACCCATGATGAAAAGTCCCCTCTTCCCCAGCGAACGGCCTCAGTTCAGAGGCCGCGCGCCCTTGTTGGGGTTGAAGAAGCTCAGGACCACATAAGCGACGCCGATCAGGGCCGGGATGGCGGCGACGCCGAGAATCGGGTGCAGCGCCTCGTCTTCGACCTGACCGAGCATGAAGCCCAGCACGGCGAGACCGCCGCCGACGGCGATCAGGATCACGCCCACGCGCATGTCGCGCAGGGCCGAGGATTCCTTCGGCGGTTTGACTTCCTTGCTCATCGCTTCGATCAGCTCGGGCGGCAGCGCCTGGCCCTTCTCGATGGCGGCGCGGACGGTGGCCTGCATCTCACGGCGCTCGCGGCTCTTCAGCCACAGCGGGATGCAGACGATGCAGACGACCATGATGAACGGCGCCAGCGGCACCAGGATGCCAAGTTCCATGACTCGTTCCCCTCGGAATGTTTTCGACGAGAGCCTGTCGCTTTCGTCTCGTACAGGGAAGAGGCTTTGGCGGCGCCGTTTGGAGGCGCCGCGCGAGATGAAACTTTCGTAAGGCGGATCAGGCCGTTGCGGCAGCCCGTTGCGGCGCGAGGCTGGCGACGATGTCCTCGACGGCGTCGAGCAGCACGGTCGGGGTGTGGTCGACCAGCAGCTGGCGGGTGGCGTAGCCCCAGGTGACGGCGCCGGACGCCAAGCCCAGAGCGTTGGCCGCGTCGATGTCGCGGGTCTCGTCGCCGATCGAGATCACCCGGCCGGGCTTCACCCCGGCGGTCTTGATCACCTTGAGGAACTTCTTGGCCTTGCCGAACAGCGAGGCGCCGCAGCCGTAGTGGTCGATCAGCCTGGCCAGGTCGGGGCCCAGCACGGTGCGGATCGTGGCTTCGCTGTTGGAGCTGACCACGGCCAGGCGCACGCCGCCGGCCGACAGGGCGCGCAGCATCTCCGGAACGCCCGGGAACAGTCCGATCGAGCCGATCTCGGCGGCCATCAGCTTCTTGCCATGGGCGGCGATGATCGGGATCTTCCAGGCCGAGACGCCCAGGTACTTGATGATCTCGCGATTGGGACGGCCACGGAGCATCTCGACTTCCTCGTCGGTGACGCTCTTGAAGCCGTAGATCCTGGCCATCGGATTGACGAGCTTCAGCACCACGGCGCCGCTGTCGGCCAGCGTGCCGTCGAAATCGAAGATCGCCAGATCGTAAGGAAGCCCCGAAGTCACGCCCACTCAATCATCCTGTCCCCGCCATTCTCTGGTCACAGAGTCCGGCCGTTTCCCAAAGACTTAGCCGCTGTTCGCCGCGGTTGTCGCCCCAAAGTTCGCCAACTCGCGTATTTCGCGCAAGTGCTGTTTCGCGCTTCAGGCGAGAGCCGCAGCGTAGGCGTCGGGCTTGAAGCCGGCCAGCAGCTTGCCGTCGATATCCAGGATCGGCCGCTTGATCATCGACGGCTGGGCCAGCATCAGGTCGACGGCCTTGGCCGCGTCGATCCCGGTCTTGTCGGCATCGGGCAGCTTGCGGAAGGTCGTGCCGGCGCGGTTCAGCACCGTTTCCCAGCCCAGCTGGGCGACCCAGCCCTCGACGCTGGCGCGGTCGATCCCGGCGACCTTGTAGTCGTGGAAGGCGTAGGCGACACCGCGCTCGTCGAGCCAGGTGCGGGCCTTCTTCATCGTGTCGCAGGCCTTGATGCCGTAGATCGTCACCGTCACCGGACGCGCTCCAGAACTTCGCCCGCGAGTCGGGCTCTTCCCCGACGGATTAGCATTTTCGCCAAAGAGCGCGGCGGATTTGATCCAGAGCAGTTGCGTCTCAATCGCGAGGGGGCGACATTCACCCCATGAACGCCATGACCGATCTCGCCAACGCCGAAAGCCTCGCCAAGCGCCTGAAGGCCGGAACGACCCAGACCCACGAGCGGCTCGACAAGAGCATCATGGCCGGCCGGCCGTTCGAGGATCGCGAGCGCTATGGACGGTTCCTGGAGGTGCAGCAGCGCTTTCATCGCGACATCGACGGCCTCTACCAGCGGCCCGAACTGGCCCAGCGCCTGCCGGACCTGGACGGCCGCCGGCGGCTGGCGGCGATCGAGGCCGACCGCGCCGATCTTGGCCTGCCCGGCCTGGGAGACCCGCCACCGCCGGCCTTCACCGCCGACGCCGAGCCGGACCTGGCGACGGCGCTGGGCTGGCTGTACGTCGCCGAGGGCTCGAACCTGGGCGCGGCGTTCCTGTTCAAGGCGGCCGCCAAGCTGGGGTTGAATGAGACCTTCGGCGCGCGCCACCTGGCAGGCCATCCCGACGGTCGCGCCGCCCATTGGCGCCAGTTCACCGCCGCGCTGGACGCGGCCGATCTCGACGCGGCCGGAGAGGCCCGCGCCATAGCCGGGGCGAAAGCCGCCTTTTCGCAGGTGCAGGCCTATGTCGACACCGCCTTCCGCTGAAGCCCCCGCCGTTGAACTGCCCCCCACGGGCCTCGAAGCCGTGAGCGCACCCGCCACGTCGCGCGGGGTGCGGATCGGCTATCTGATCGCCGGTTTCGCGTTCACGGCGCTGGGGATCATCGGCGCCTTCCTGCCGCTGATGCCGACGACGGTGTTCCTGATCCTGGCGGCCGGCTGCTTCGGCAAGTCTTCGCCCAAACTCGAGGCCTGGCTGCTGAACCACCCGAAATTCGGTCCCTCGGTGCGGGCCTGGCGGGCGAACAAGGCCATTCCCCGCAAGGCCAAGATCGCCGCGTGCCTGGGGATGGCCGGCGGCATGGCGGTGTTCCTGCTGGCGGCGCGGCCCAAGCTGTGGCTGGGCCTGCTGGTGGGCGCGATCATGGCCGCCTGCGCGGCCTTCGTCGTCTCGCGACCGGAGCCGCCGACGGCCTGACGGGAGCTTGGCGCTAGGAACGGGCGACGCGTCCCGATGGTTTTCTTCCCCACAACCATCCGGAGGAAGCCATGTCCAAAGCCCCGCCCATCCCGCCGGAGCAGCGCGCCTTCAAGGGCCAGAAGCCCGACATCGAAGGCCACGCCAGCCGCGAGGACCTGCAGTCGCCCGACCCCGGCAACGCCGACGTCAACCTGGCCGAACAGGGCCGGCACGGGAACCTGCGCCAGAACACCAGTCATTCAGGCAACGTGCAGGACCGCTAATTCACCCCTGAAGGGGCCAGCGCCCGAGCACGATGTGCCGGGTCTGGCCCAGCAGGCTGTGGATCAGCACGAACTCGGAAACCGGCCATGACACCGGTTCGACCGCCGTTTCGGGCGCCAGGCCGCGGTCGTAGAGCAGCGTCACGTGCGGATTGAACTGGCGGGCGACCTGCTTGCCGAGGCCGGCATGGGCCATGGCCAGACCCAAGGCCTTCTGGAAGGTGTGTAACTCGGAGAGTCCCTCCCCGCCCTGCAGGACGAAGGGGTTGTTGCCGCGGTTGTTGAAGCTGGCGGCCTTGTCGAAGGCCACGTCGAACGGCGTCGAGGTCGCGGCGACGGCGGCGCCGGCTTCCAGCGCCTGGGCGACGATGCCGCGCGGCAGGCCGGCATAGTCGCCGATGTGGTGCAGGGTGACGTGGAAGCGGTCGGGCGTCAGCGGTGCGCCGGAGAGCCCAAGACGACGCTTCAGGTCGCGCGCCCGGCCGGCGATGGCCTCGGCGACCGGCGGCTCGGGGAAGATCCCGAAGAACAGGCGGTCGGACGGCGGAACGTCGAGTTCGGGAAAGAGCGACATGCCCGTTTTCTTGGGCGGAATCGGCGGTCGTTGAAAGGGCGGACGGCGCTCGCCGTCCGCCCCTCCGCGACTACGGACGCGCCGGGATGTTGAGGCCGCGCTGCACGGCCGGCCGGGCGAGACCCCGCTCCAGCCAGGCCGGGACGTTCTTCAGGCTCTTGTAGTCGACCAGATCAGCCGCCTCGTAGAAGCCCACGAGGTTGCGCACCCAACCCAGGGTGGCGATGTCGGCGATCGTGTAGTCGTCGCCCATGATCCAGTCGCGGCCTTCCAGGCGGGTCTCCAGCACGCCCAGCAGGCGCTGGCTCTCGGCGCGATAGCGCTCTAGCGGGCGCTTGTCCTCGTATTCGCGGCCGGCGAACTTATGGAAGAAGCCCAGCTGGCCGAACATCGGGCCGACGGCGGCCATCTGGAAGAACACCCACTGCAGGGTCTCGTAGCGGGCGGCCGGATCGGACGGCAGCAGCTTGCCGGTCTTCTCGGCCAGATAGACGAGGATCGCGCCGCTCTCGAACAGGCCCAGCGGCTTGCCGCCCGGACCGTCGGGATCGATGATCGCCGGGATCTTGCCGTTGGGGTTGAGGCTGAGGAATTCCGGGGTCCAGGTCTCGTTCTTGCCGATGTCGATCGTGTGCGGCTCGTACGGCAGGCCCAGTTCTTCCAGGATGATCGACACCTTCACGCCATTGGGCGTGGGCAGCGAATAGAGCTGGATGCGGTCAGGATGGGCGGCGGGCCAGCGGCTGGCGATCGGGAAGGCCGAGAGGTCGGACATGGGAGCTCCTGGGAAGGGTCCCGGTCGATATAGGCGCCGCCCGGGCGATCCCCAGCCCCCTATCGCAACTTTATTGGTTTCAGTTCTAGGATCTTAGTTCTTGCCGGCGGTCCGCAGGATGAAGCCCAGGATCTCGGCCACCGCGACATACAGCGCCTCGGGGATCTCCTCCTCCATCGGGATGGTCGAAAGGGCCTGGGCCAGGGCCGGGTTCTCCTCCAGCGGCACGCCGTGCTCGCGGGCGGTCTCGACGATCTTGTCGCCCACCCAGCCGCGGCCACTGGCGACCACGCGCGGGGCGTCGGGCGCGTCGTAGCGCAGGGCGACGGCGATGCGGGGACCGGAAACGCGGGTCATGTGGCGCGGTCCACGAAGCGGCCAGGCGCCGGCGGCGCGGCGACGGGCGCGGGCGAGGCGTGGAAGGCCACTTCCGGCTCCAGGGCGGCCTCGCGCAGGGCGGCGTCGAGGATTTCCTGGCCGCCGCGCAGGCGGGTCATGGTCTCGGTCCGCTCCGCCCACAGCGACACGCGGGCCCGCTCGCCGGTCAAGGCCAGTTGGGCGTCGATGCGGCCCATGGGCTCGACGTCGAGCGAGAAGCGCACCTTCCAGGTGCGGGCCTCGTCCGGACCGCCGGCGGCTCCACCTCCTCCGCCGTCGCGACTGATCTCGAACTGGGCGACGGACGAGCCCTGAGGCGTGGCGAAGGGCACGTCGAATACCCAGCGGGGACCGGTCTTCTCTTCGACCGCGCGCCCATCGAGGGGCTGGGCGGCCCGAGCGGCGTCGGCTCGCTCGGGCAGCGAGGCGGCCTGCATCAGCTCCTGCCGGGCCAAGGCGGCGTCGACGCCCTTCGACAGTTGATGAGCCATCGTGGCGGGCGCGGCGTCGTGGGCCAGGGTCGAGGTCACGGCCGCCTGGGCGACGACCGGACCGCCCGCGAACGGCGGCGGCGGTCCCTTACCGGGGGGCGTCAGAGGCGTCTGGACCAGGGGCTGGCGGATCACCGGCTCCTCGAAGCCGGCGGCGGCCTCCTGGGCCAGGACGAACAGGGCGGCGGCCGGCTGGGCGGCCTGCGCCGGCGTCGGGCGCGGCGCGACGGCGGCCAGGAAGCGGGCGACAGGCGTCTCGGCGGCTTCGTCGGGCGTCGCCGGCGGGGAAGGCGCCGTCTCGGGCTCGCCGGACGTGGCGGAGGCCGACGCAGGACGGGCGAGCGGGGTCGGAGTCCCCGCCTCCGCCACGCCGGGCTGCGAAGGCGCGCCGGCCGTCGGGATGGTCGAGGTCAACACCGGGTCGGCATCGGCCTGGACCGGAGCAGGCAAGGCCGATGGCGTCGCGACGGCGGCAGAGGTCGATCCAGCGGCCGACGGTGTCGGCGACGGCGTCGCGGAAGCCGCCGTGGACGACGCTCCGGCCGGGCCCGTCTGGGCGCTCCAGCTAGCGACAGCGGCGCGCAGCACCAGCATGGCGGCCTTGAGGTCCTTTGCCGCCAGAGGTGCGCCGCCAGGCTCGGCCTCCTCGGCCAGGCGCTGCTCCATGAACAGGCCCGAACGGCTGAAGGCCTGGCGGATCTCGCCGGCGGTCACCGCGCCGTCGATCGGCGAGCGCAGGGCCAGCATGTTGGCGGCGGCCTGGCGGACCACGGCGGGAGCGTCGGGCGAGGTCGTGACACGCTCCAGGTCGGCCAGCAGAGGGGCCATGCCGCCCTGGGCGGGCGCGGCGCGGCCGACGAGGTCGGAGACGGCCTTGGCCTGCACCGTGGGGCTGGACAGCAGGATTTCGCGGGCCTGGCCCGTCGCCCCGCCCTTCAGCAGGCTCTCGACGGTGTCGGCCGCTTCGGGGGCGGCCTGGGCGCCCGCCTCGGTGGCGATCTTTCCCAGGGTCTCGGCGGCTTCGGCCAGGGCCTTCTGGGCCAGCATGGCCGGCGGCGGCAGGCCCGGCTGCCCGGTTTGACCGCCTTGCGGACCGGCGGGCGCGACCATCGCCGTCGGCATCACCGAGGCGGACGTCGGGACAGCGGGTCCAAGCGGTTGAACCGACACGGCGGGCTCCACGAGCGCGCGATGCGCGCAGGGTTTCCGCAAGATTAATCCACAGGCGTGAAGCGGGTCTTAAGCCCGCCCAGCGTCTCGACTTTGGGCGGCTCGGCTTTCCAGAAAGGCGAGCATGGCGTCGGCGGCGGCTTCGGCCGGATCAGGCATGCCGCGCCCCAGCTTGTCGAGGGCCGCGTACTGCTCGGCCACCTGGCGCTCGCGCAAAGCCGGGTCGTCGAGGCGAAGGGCCAACTCGGCCGCCAGGCGCTCACCGGTGCAGTCGTGCTGCAGCAGCTCGGGCGCGACCTCGCGGTCGGCGGCGATGTTGAACAGGGTCACCCAGCGCGGGGTCATCAGCCGTTTGAGGAGCGCGTAGCTGATCGCGCCGATCTTGTAGCCGACCACCATGGGCGCGCCGGCCAGGGCCAGCTCGATGGTCACCGTGCCCGAGCAGGCCAGGGCCACGGTGGCGGCCTTCATGGCGTCGTCCTTGGCGTGGTCGTCCTCGATGACATGGGCGCGGAACGGCCAGCCGGCGACGCGGGCCTTCACGGCCGCCGCCACGGTCGAGGCGGCGGGCACGACGACGTGCAGGCCCGGGCGCTCGGCTTTCAGGATCCGCACGGCGTCCTCGAAGGCCGGCAGCACGCGCTCGATCTCGGACGGACGACTGCCCGGCAGGACGGCCAGGATCGGATCGTCCGGGCCAGCCCCGACCGCGGCGCGGGCGCGGGCGGCGTCGGCGCCGCTGAAGTCGCGGGCCAGGGCCGGATTGCCGACGAAGACGCTGGGCAGGCCAACGGCGTCGAAGAACGGCTTGTCCATGGGCTGGGTGGCCAGCAGCAGATCGACGGCCTGGGCCAGGGTCGCCGCCCGGCCCGGACGCGAGGCCCAGACCTGCGGCGCGACGTACTTGATCAGGGCGATCGACGGGTCGAGCGCGCGCAGGCGCCTGGCCAGGCGGATGTTGAAGCCCCAGGAGTCGATAAGCACGGCCACATCGGGCTTTTCGCGCACAGCCACGGCCTCGACGTCTTTCAGGCGGCGCAGGACGCGCGGATAGGCCTTCAGGCCTTCAAACAGGCCCAGGATCGACAGTTCGGCGATGTCGAACGGGCTCTGCACCCCTTCGGCGGCCATGCGCGCGCCGCCGAGGCCCACGAAGCGGACCTGATCGCCCAGGCGCGCCCGCAGCACGCGGGCCAGACCCGCGCCCAGATTGTCGCCCGAAGCCTCGGCCGCGACCAGCATGACCGTCAGCGGCCGGCCGGCGGACGTCTCAACAGTCATCAGCCCGGCTCGACGCCGTAGACGAAGAGGCCCAGGTCGTCGGCGCAGGCGATGACCTGCTCACGATCGACGATCAGCAGGCGGCCGGCCTCGCCGACCACGCCGGCCAGGCCCGCGCGCGCGGCGCGCTGGATGGTGGCGACGCCGATGGTCGGCAGATCGACCTTGGTCTCCTGGATCGGCTTGGGCGCCTTGGCCAGAACGCCCTTGGGCGCCTCGGGACAGCCGCGGATCGCCTGCGGCAGGTCGGCCACCCGGCGCAGCATGGCGTCGGTGCCTTCCTGGGCCTCGACGGCCAGGACGAGGCCGTCGCAGACCACGGCCCCCTGCCCCACGTCGAGCCCCCCGATGGCGCGGGCGACGGTCAGGGCGCGGTCGATGTCGGCGCCGTGCTCGGCGCGCGGGGCGTAGCGGCCCAGCGATCCGCTCGGCAGAGTCATCTCGCCGCGCACCTCGTGGGCGCCCTCGACGACGAAGCCTTCCTTCTCGAACTCGGTCAGCACGCGGCGCAGCAAAGCATCATCGCCCTCGCGCGCAGCCTTGATCAGGCCCGGCAGCACCTTCACGCCCCGGAAATCCGGGATCAGGGCCGAGAAGTCGGGGCGGTCGACCGTGCCGGCGAAGCAGACAGCCTCGCAGCCCTCGTCCTTCAGCGCCTTGAAGGCCTTGCCGAACTCGGCGAGGCCGACCTCGATGCCCGCGTACTGCTCCAGCGTCGCATCGGCGAAGCCCTTGAGCCGCATGACGGCGAACGGACGCGCGGCGCGCTCGCAGTGGGCGGCCAGTTCGATCGGCAGGGCCCCGCCGCCGGCGATCAGTCCGAGCTTGCGCAAGGCTAGACCTCGCGCTCGGGCAGGCAGAGCGGCCGGTTGCCCTCGTCGCGGATGAACGCGATGATTTCCATCACCTCGGGAATAGAGGCGTAGGTCTCGGCCGCGTCGTCCAGGCGCTCCTGGAAGGTGCCTTCGTCGGCGAACATCATGCGGTAGGCCGAGCGCAGGGCGTTGATCGCCTCGCGCGAGAAGCCGCGGCGCTTGAGGCCCACGAGGTTCAGGCCCTCGAGGTGGGCGTGGTTGCCCCACACCGAACCGTACGGAATGACGTCTTTGGTCACGGCGGCCAGGCCGCCGATGAAGCTGTAGCGGCCGACGCGCGAGAACTGGTGGATGGCCGCCAGGCCGCCGACGAACACGAAGTTGCCGACGTCGACATGGCCGCCCAGGGTCGCGCCCTTGGCCAGCACGACATTGTCGCCGACCGTGCAGTCGTGGGCCACGTGGGCCTCGGCCATGAAGAAGCCGTCAGCGCCGATGGTGGTCACGCCGCGGCCCGAGGCCGTGCCGGTGTTCATCGTCACCTGCTCGCGGATCGTGTTGCGCGGACCGATGACCAGCTGCGTGCGCTCGCCCTTGTAGCCCAGGTGCTGCGGCGGGCCGCCCAGGGCCGAGAAGGCGTGGACCACGGTGTCCTCGCCGATGGTGGTGACGCCATCGACCACCACATGCGACAGCAGGCGCACGCGGTCGCCCAGGGTCACGTCGGGGCCGACGATGCAGAACGGCCCGATTTCGACGTCCGCGCCCAGCTTGGCGGCGGCGTCGACGATGGCGGTCGGATGGACTTTGGTCATTTCGTCGGGGTCTCCACGACCATGGCGGCGAACTCGACCTCGGCGGCGACCTTGTCGCCGATCTTGGCCACGCCCTTGAACTTGAAGATGGTCGAGCGCGCGCGAAGCACCTCGACCTCCATGCGCAGGACGTCGCCCGGGCGCACGGGGTTGCGGAAGCGGGCGTTGTCGACCGACATGAAGAAGATCGTCTTGCCCTCGGTGTCGACTTCCAGCGACTTGCTCATCAGCACCGCGCCCGTCTGGGCCAGAGCTTCGATGATCAGCACGCCGGGCATCACCGGGTTGCCCGGGAAGTGGCCCTGGAAGAACGGCTCGTTGACGGTCACGCACTTGATGCCGACGATCGACTGGTGCGGGACGTAGGCTTCGGCGCGATCGACCAGCAGGAACGGATAGCGGTGCGGGATCCGGTTGAGGATCTCGGCGATGTCGATGTCGGTCTGCGCGGCCGCGGTTTCGGTCTGGCTCATGCCTCGTCTTTCATCCCCCGACTGCGCGCGCTGCGCGACAGCCATGCCGTTTCCCTCAGCCACCGCTTGATGGGGCGCGCGGGAAACCCTGTCCATGTCTCACCGGCCGGCACGTCCTTGAACACCGAGGCCGAGGCCCCGATGCTGGCGCCGGCGCCGATCGTCAAGTGGTCGGCGACGCCGGCCTTGCCGCCGAAGGCGACGCCGTCGCCGACGACCGTGCTGCCCGACAGCCCGGTATAGGCCGCCAGCAGGCAGTTTCGGCCAAGCTGCACATTGTGCGCAACGTGGACCAGATTATCGATCTTGGTGTTTTCGCCCACCGTGGTGTCGTCGAACGCGCCCCGGTCGATGCAGCTGTTGGCGCCCAGGGTGACGCCGTCCTGCAGGACCACGCGGCCAAGCTGCGGCAGGTCGACGACGCCCTTGGGGCCACCGGCCGCGCCAAACCCGGCCTCGCCCACCGCCGAACCGGCGTGCAGGCTGACGCGGTCGCCGATCAAAGCAAAGCCGACCACGGCGTTGGCGCCGATGACGCAGTCGCGGCCGATGGCGACGCCGGGACCGACCACCGCGCCGGGACCGATCACAGTGCCTCGGCCGATGCGCACGTCCTGGCCGATCACCGCGCCGGGCGACAGGCGCACGCCCTCCTCCAGCACGGCGGACGGATGGATGGCGGCCGAGCCCGGCTCGTGGCGGCGCGGCGCGTAGAGGCGCGCGACGGCGGCGGCCCAGGCGGCCTGGGGATGGGGGGTGAGCAGCGCTGCGCAGCCTTCCGGCGCGAACTCGCGATGCTGGGGCTTCATGAAGATCGCGCCTGCCTTGCAGGCCGACAGGCCGGCGGCCCGGCGCGGATCGGAAAGGAAGGAGACGGCGTCAGGCCCGGCGCCGTCCAGCGGCGCGACGGTGGCGATCAGGCGCTCGCCCAGGGTCGGATCAGCCAGTTCCGCGCCGCCGGCCAGGGCCAGATCGGACACGGAAACCGGACCCAGGGTCTCGAAAAAGCGGGGGTCCGGCATGGAAACCTCTCGACGACGGCCGTCCCGGGAATCGCCCGATACGGACGAAGTGTAGGCGGCCGAAAGCCGTCCCGAGTCAATGCCGTAACGGAAGGCGCCCGCCCGGCGAGAAGCCGGGCGGGGCCCTCTTAGTCCTTAGTTCCGCTGCAGTTCGGCGGCCAGCTGGGCGGCCTGCTGCGGGGTCAGCTTGGTGCGTTCCAGGGCCTGGAACGACGCGGCCTTGCCGCGGGCGTCCAGCAGGCTGACGACCTGCGGGGTGATGTCCATGGCCGGGTTGAAGATGGCCACGGCGTTGCGCTCGACCAGCAGGCCGCAGGCCTTTTGCTGGTAGGCGGCGATCACGGCCGGCTGCAGTTCAGTCTGGTACAGGCCCTGGGCGGTGTTGGCCGTGGCGACCAGTTCCATCTGGGTGTGGGCGGCGTCACGCTGCAGAGCGCTCTGCTCCAGTTCCAGGTCCGACTTCTGCTTTTCGCGAGCGGTGATGTCGGCGGCCGGGGTCTTGGCGGCGGCGTTGAAGGCGTCGATCTTGGTCTGCAGGGCCTTTTCACGGGCGGCCAGCGGCGTCTCGGCCGTGGCCTGCAGGGCCTTCAGGCGGGCGTCGAGCGCCTGGCCGGTTTTCGAGGTGCCGCGCACGGCGCCGGCCGAGAACACGCACAGGCTCGGGATCGCCGCACCGTGGGTGATCGGCGGAGCGGCCGGGGCGGCCGGAGCCTTGGCGAGCGGAGCGGCGGCTTGAGCGAAAGCGCCGGAAGCCACGGCGAGCGCGGCCAGGCCCGAAGCGGCCGCGGCGAAGAACTTGGAGGACATGCTGTCAGGAGCCTTGTGGAGATTAGAAACGGGTTGAAGTGGAGAAGCGGAAGGTTTCCGTCCGGTCGTAGTCTTCCTTCTTCAGGATCTGGCTGATGTCGAACCGGATGGGACCCATGGGCGACTTCCAGTCGATGCTGATGCCGGCGGAAGCCCGCAGACCGAGGTTGTCCCGGATGTTTTCGTCGAAGACTCCGGTCGAACTTTGGCGATCGACGTCATCCAGCTGACCGGCGGTGCCGAAGTCGGTGAACAGGGCGGCCTTGATGCCGTACTGCTCGGGCAGGAAGGTCGGGATGCTCAGCTCCAGCGAACCGATGGCGTACAGCTTGGCGCCCAGGGCGCTGCTGTCGGTCGAGGTGTCGCGCGGGCCGATACCGGCGGTCTCGAAGCCGCGGAAGCTGGAACCGCCCTTGTAGAAGCGGTCGTTGATGCGGACGCTGTCGCCGCCCCACCCCTCGATGTAGCCGGCCGAACCGGTGGCCTGCAGGACGAAGTCCTTGTTGAAGCCCCAGTACCAGCCGCCGTCCACCTCGGTCTTGAGGTAGTTCACGTCGCCGCCGAAACCGGCCAGGTCCTGGTTCAGGTCGGCGAAGAAGCCGCGGGTCGGACGCAGCGGATCGTTCCGCTTGTCCAGACGCAGGCCGTAGCCGACCAGCGAGGTCATGTAGGCGCCGCGCTGCAGGCAGAGGATCGCCGAGACGGTGCCGGCGGTGCAGTAGCTGTCGGCCACGTCCACCTCGTCCTGGCGCAGGGTGTAGCGCAGGCTCATCGAGGTGTTCTGGGTCAGGCCGAAGCCCAGGGTGAAGCCGCCGCCGATCGACTTGGTGTCGTAGGCTGCGTAGTCGCTGAGGTCGTAGCGATACGAATAGAGGTTCACGCCGGCGGCCAGGTTGCGGCCCAGGAAGCGCGGCTCGGTGAAGGCGAAGTCGACCTGCTGACGCAGCGAGCCGACCGACACGCGGGCGCGCAGGTTCTGGCCGCGGCCGCGGAAGTTCCGCTCGGTGACGCCGACGTCGAGCACCAGCTGATCGACCGAGCTGTAGCCGGCGCTGAACGACAGTTCGCCGGTCGGCTGCTCCTCGACCTTCACGCGCAGGGCGGTGCGGTCGGGGGCGCTGCTCGGCACTTCCTCGATGTTGACGTCCTTGAAGAAGCCCAGGCGGCGCATGTTGTTGCGCGACCGGTCGACCAGCACACGGTTGTAGGCGTCGCCTTCGGCGACTTCCATTTCGCGGCGCAGGACGTAGTCGAGGGTGCGGGTGTTGCCGACGATGTCGATGCGATCGACGTAGACCCGCGGGCCTTCACGCACCTGGAACACCACGTCGACCGTCTGGGTCTCGCGGTTGGGCACGTAGCGCGGACGCACGTCCACGAAGGCGAAGCCGGCCGCGCCCGCCGCGAAGGTCAGGGCGTCGGTGGCCTGCTCGATGCGCTCGTCTTCGTAGATCTGACCGGTCTTGATCGGCAGGATCTGGGCCAGCAGGTTGCCGTCGAGCTTCTTCAGCTCGGTTTCGACGGTGACCTTGCCGAACTTGTACTTGGGACCTTCGTCGATCGTGTAGGTGACCGCGAAGCCGTTCTTGTCGGTGGCCAGCTCGGCCGTCGAGGCCACGACGCGGAAGTCGAAGAAGCCGCGGTTGCGATAGTACTTACGCAGCTGCTCGCGGTCGTACTCGATACGGTCCGGGTCGTAGTTGTCGTTGCTGGTCAGGAACTTGTACCAGTGCGACTCCTTGGTGACGATGACGTCGGCCAGTTCGTTGTCCGAGAACTCCTTGTTGCCAAGGAAGTTGACGCCGAGGACGCCGCTCTTGGGGCCTTCGTTGATTTCGAACACCAGGTCGACGCGCTTCTGCGGCAGCTCGACGACCTTGGGGGTCACGGTGGCCGAGATGCGGCCCGAGCGGCGGTAGAGCTCGATGATGCGCTGAACGTCGGCCTGAACCTTGGCGCGGGTGAAAATGCCGCGCGGACGGATCTGGACCTCGTCCTTCAGCTTGTCTTCCTTGAGCGCCGAGTTCCCCTCGAAGACCACCTGATTGATGATCGGGTTCTCGACGACCTTGACCACCAGGTCGCCGCCGACCAGCTCGATCGAGACGTCGGCGAAGAGATCGGTGCGCGCCAGGGTCTTCAGCGCCAGGTCGAGGCGGGCCGGATCGACGGTCTCGCCGGCCTGGATCGGCAGGTACGACAGCACGGTGCCTGCTTCGATCCGCTCGTTGCCCTGCACGACGATGCGCTGCACCACGCCCGAGGTCTGGGCCTGGGCGAACGCGGCCTGGGGCGCGATCAGGGCGGTGGAGCCGAAGAGGAGCGCAACGCCGGTGGCGAACGCGGCGCTGTGTGCGCGAATTTTGCTCATGGGACCAATCATGGACGGGCGGGCGGCGTTCACGTGAACAGGCCGCCGATGAATTTGAACACGTCGAAGCGGTTGAGGTCGTTCCAGGCCGCGAACAGCATGAAACAAAGGATCAAGGCAAGGCCAGCCCGGAAACCGGCGGCCTGGAAGTCGGCGCGCAGAGGACGCCGGAAGACGGCCTCGTAGGCGTAGAGCAGCAGATGGCCGCCATCGAGCACGGGGATCGGCAGCAGGTTCATGAAACCGATGCTGACCGACAGGCTGGCGATGAACAGCAGCTGGTTGAACAGCAGCCGCAGCATCACCGTGCCGACGTCAGGCGCGCCTTCGACGCTGGCCTTGGTCACCGCGCCGGCCGAGTGGCCGATGCCGATGATGCCGCTGATCTGGTCGGCCGGCAGCTGACCGGTCAGCAGGCGGCCCAGATAGAAGGCGATGGTCTTCAGCATGTCCCAGACCTGGCCGATGGCGTCGGGGATGGCGCTGAGCAGGCTGGACTTCTGCAGGTAGGGCCGGCTGCGGCTTTCGAGACCCAGCTGGCCGACCTTCACGCGGCCGCTGAACTGGTCCTTCTGCTCGACCAGGCGCGGGGTGGCGGTCAGAGAGACGGTCTGGCCGCCGCGCTCGACGCTGAACGCGATCGGCAGCTTGGCGCGCAGGGTCACGTAGCGCTGGACCTGCTGGAAGTCCTTCACCTTGCGGCCGTCGATGCGGACGATGGTGTCGCCCGGACGGAAGCCCGCTTCGGCGGCGGCGCTGCCCGGCGTGACGGCCGAGATGGTGGCGGGCGACTTCAGGTCGCCGATGACCAGCAGCACGACGGCGAAGATCAGGGTCGCCAGCACGAAGTTGGCGAACGGACCGGCGGCGGCGATGACCGCCCGCTGCCAGATCGGCTTGAAATGGAAGTACTTACCGACCGCCTCGGCGCCTTCGCGCTTGGCGATCTCGGCCTTCATGGCGTCGAGGTCGTTCTGGTCGGGCACGCTGGCGGCGTTCTCGTCGCCGGCGAAGCGCACGTAGCCGCCCAACGGGATCGAGGCGATCCGCCACTCCACGCCGTGCTTGTCGCGCCAGGAGAACAGGGCCGAGCCGAAGCCGATCGAAAAACGATCGATCGCGACGCCGCACGCGCGCGCCGCCCAGAAGTGTCCGAGCTCGTGCACCGTCACCACGACGGACAGCACGATGATCATCGACACGATCGAGATCAGAATACTGATCATCGGCTTGGAATCAGAGCTCCCCGGTCACTTCACTAAAGGCGCTTGTGAGCGACAACCTCGGCCGCAATACGGCGGGCCGAGCCGTCGATCATCATGGCTGTGTCAAGAACGTCACCCGCCGTTACGGCGAGGTCCCCTACCCCATTCATGCGTTCAAGCGTCCCCTCAACCGAGGCGGCAATATCGAGAAAGCCGATCTGCCGGTCAAGGAAAGCCGCGACGGCCACTTCATTGGCCGCGTTCATCGCCGTCGGCGCGCCGCCGCCGAGGCGCAAGGCCTCGCGTGCGACGCCCAGCAGCGGGAACCGCTCGAGGTCCGGATCCTCGAAGGTCAACTGGCCGTAGGCGCCCAGATCCAGAGGCTTGGCAGGCCAAGCCAGGCGCTCGGGCCAAGAATAGGCGTAGGAGATCGGGCTGCGCATGTCCGGCGGACCCAGCTGCGCCAGGGTCGAGCCGTCGGTGTACTCCACCAGGCTGTGGATCACGGACTGCGGGTGGATCACGACGCCGATGCGCTCTTCCGGCGTGTCGAAGAGGTAGGAGGCTTCGATCATCTCCAGCCCCTTGTTCATCATCGAGGCGGAATCGACCGAAATCTTGGCCCCCATCGACCAGTTGGGGTGAGCCACCGCCTGCTCGGGCGTGGCGGCGGCCATCTGCTCGCGGGTCCAGGTGCGGAACGGGCCGCCCGAGGCGGTGAGGATCAGGCGCGCGACGCGGTCCAGGCACGCCGGCTGCAGCACTTGGAAGATGGCCGAATGCTCGGAATCGACCGGGATCACCGTCCCGCCGGCCTCGCGCGCGATGCGCAGCAGTTCGGGACCGGCGCAGACCAGGCTTTCCTTGTTGGCCAGGGCCACGACCGCGCCGGTGCGGGCGGCGGCCAGGGTGGGCGCCAGGCCCGCCGCGCCGACGATGGCCGACATCACCCAGTCGGCGCCCATGGCGGCGGCCTGC
This sequence comes from Caulobacter sp. GW821-FHT10A10, assembly GCF_059415745.1. Classification (NCBI taxonomy): domain Bacteria; kingdom Pseudomonadati; phylum Pseudomonadota; class Alphaproteobacteria; order Caulobacterales; family Caulobacteraceae; genus Caulobacter; species Caulobacter sp. GW821-FHT10A10. Next base: position 320,247 of record NZ_JBWKNV010000007.1, read on the forward strand.
TCGACCGCGGCCGGACCGGCGGCAGTTTCGACGCCCGAACCGGCCAGGCGTTCGCGAAGCTCGCCAAGCAGGCTTTCGTCCTCGATCACCGCCAGCTTGGGCCGCCAGTGCAGGGCCTGCTGCGCCAGGCGCTCGACGTTGCGGCCGGCGGCCAGGGCCAGGATCTCGACCGGAACCTTGGACTGTTCGAAGAGATCGAGGGTGGAGACGCCGATCGACCCCGTCGATCCCAGAACCACAACCTTACGGGACGCGGTCAATGAGCCCATCCCCAGTGGTCGATCAAACGCACGGCGGCCACGACGATGGCCGCGAACATCAGACCGTCGACGCGATCCAGCAGGCCGCCGTGGCCGGGGATCAGGTCGCCGCTGTCCTTCACGCCGAAGCGGCGCTTGAGCATCGATTCCCACAGGTCGCCGGCCATGGTGGCCAGACCGCCAAGCAGGCCGATCAGCGCCGCCGCCGGCCAGATCAGCCGCAGGCCGGCCAGTTCGGACACCGCCACGGCGCCCAGCGTGGCCGCCACGAGGCCGCCGACGAAGCCCGACCAGGTCTTGTTGGGCGAGATGCGGGGCCACAGCTTGGGGCCCTTCAGCACGCTGCCGGTCGCATAGGCGAAGATGTCGGCGAACCAGGTGACGACGAACAGCAGCAGCGTCCACCACAGGCCGTCCGACAGCGAGCGCACCCAGACCATCGCGATGACGGCGGGGGCGATGTAGATGACGCCATAGGCCGCGTCGGCCCGACGCTCGACGGCGCCGCGCGCGATCAGGCCGGCCAGGAAGGCGCCGGCCAGCACGACGGCCCAGGCGACGAAGAAGTGGGCCAGGAAGGCCGCGATCACCGCCACGGCGCAGAACACGGCGACCACGGCGCCAACGGCGTTGGGGGCCTTGGGGGCGCTGATCTTGCCCCATTCGCGGGCCAGAAGGCCCACGCAGACCAGGGCGAGCGCCAGGAACCAGTAGCCGCCCAGCCAGACGGCGGCCACGACCGTGGGAACGAGCACGGTGGCCGAAGCCACGCGCGTCCAGAGATTGCCCCAGTTGAAGCGCTTAGCCGGCGACGGCGACGTCATCGGCCGCAATGCCTCCATAGCGCCGGTCACGGCTACGATATTCCGCGACGGCGGCGGCCAGATGTTCGGGGCCGTAGTCGGGCCACAGGACATCCTGGAAGATCAGTTCGGCGTAGGCGCATTCCCACAGCAGGAAGTTGGAGATGCGGTGCTCGCCGCTGGTGCGGACGATCAGGTCCGGCGCGGGCGCGGCCGAGGTCGACAGGAAACCGCCGAACATCTGCTCGTTCAGGTCGGCCGCCCTCGCCTCGCCCCGCTCGACCAGCTCGGCGAAGCGGCGCGCGGCGTCGGTGATGTCGGCCTGGCCGCCGTAGTTGAAGGCCACCTGCAGCAGGAAGCGGTCATTGTTGGCCGTCCGGCGCTCGGCGCGCTCGATCACTTCGAGCACGTCGGGCGACAGGCCGGTGCGCCGGCCGACGATCCGCACACGGACGCCTTCACGGCTCAGGCGTTCGAGGTCCGATTCGACATAGGCCTTGAGCAGACCCATCAGCTCGGAGACTTCCTGGGCCGGGCGGCGCCAGTTCTCGGTCGAGAAGCCGAACACCGTCAACACGCCGACGCCGGCCGAGGGCGCGCCCTCGACCGTGCGCTTCAGCGCGTTGACGCCGGCCCGGTGGCCCAGCGCGCGCGGCATGCCGCGACGCTTGGCCCACCGGCCGTTGCCGTCCATGATGATGGCCGCATGCAGACCCGCGCCGGCCTCGCCCCCGGGGCGCGCGGTCTTGGTCTGCAGGCCGGTCTTCGGCGACATGCGCTCTTAGCCTTCCCTTCTCATCCCCCAGGCGTCCAGCTTAGAGGACGATCAGACCTGCATGATCTCTTGTTCTTTGGTTTTCAAGGCCTCGTCGATGCGCTTGATGGCCTCGTCGGTCAGCTTCTGGACCTCGGTTTCCATCTTCTTGCGCTCATCCTCGTTGATGACGCTGTCCTTCTCGGCCTTCTTGAGGTCGTCGTTGGCGTCGCGGCGAACGTTGCGCACGGCGATCTTCTGTTGTTCGGCGTACTTGCCGGCGATCTTGGAGAGGTCCTTGCGGCGCTCCTCGGTCAGCGGCGGGATCGGGATGCGCAGGTTCTGGCCTTCGACCACCGGGTTCAGACCCAGGCCCGAGGCGCGGATGGCCTTCTCGACCGACACGACGACGCCGCGATCCCAGACGCTGACGTTGATCTGGCGGGGCTCGGGGACGCTGACCGAGGCCACGGCGTTCAGCGGCGTGCTGGAACCGTAGGCCTCGACCATCACCTGGTCGAGCAGGCTGGCCGACGCGCGGCCGGTGCGCAGGGAGCCGAACTCGTCCTTCAGGGCGAGCACGGCCTTGTCCATGCGGTCTTTGTAGCGGGAAAGGACGGGCTTTTCGGCGGCGGCCATGGCTTGGGCTCTCTTCGCTTAGATAAAATCAGGCGTTGGCGACGACGGTGTGCGTGCCTTCGCCGCGCAGCACGTCGAGCAGGTTACCCCGCCCCTTGATCGAAAACACCACGATCGGGATGTTGCTGTCGCGCATGAGGGCGACGGCCGAGGCGTCCATGACGCGCAGGTCCTTGGCCAGCACGTCCATGTAGCTCAGGCGGTCGTAGCGCTGGGCGGTCGGATCCTTCTTGGGATCGGCGGTGTAGACGCCGTCGACGCTGGTGCCCTTGAACAGGGCGTCGCACTGCATCTCGGCGGCGCGCAGGGCGGCGGCGGTGTCGGTGGTGAAGAACGGGTTGCCGGTGCCGGCGGCGAAGATCACCACGCGGCCCTTCTCGAGGTGGCGCTGGGCGCGACGGCGGATGTAGGGCTCGCAGACCGTGGCCATCGGGATGGCCGACTGCACGCGGGTCTCGACGCCGATGCGCTCGAGGGCGTCCTGCATGGCCAGGGCGTTCATGACCGTGGCCAGCATGCCCATGTAGTCGGCGCTGGAGCGCTCCATGCCCTTGGCCGCGCCGGCCATGCCGCGGAAGATGTTGCCGCCGCCGATCACCAGGCACAGCTCGACGCCCGACTTGACGATCTCGGCGATGTCCTGGGCGACGGATTGGACGGTGTTGGTGTCGATCCCGTAGGGCGTGTCGCCCATCAGCACTTCGCCGGAAACCTTGAGCAGAAGACGACGGTACGGCTTGGCGGGGGTGGGATCGGACATGGACCGGGCTCTTCCTGAGTCGTCGGCACGCACCATAGTGTGCGTTACACAAAAGTGGGATCGGTTTTGCGCCATCCGGGCGCGACGCCGTTCAAGCGCAAAAAAAAGGGCGCGGCGCGCGTTCGATGCGCGCCGCGCCCTTGATTTGAAGACAGCGAAAGCGGCGAGCATGGCCCGCCGCCTTGCCTGTCTCGTCCGGCCTTAGGCTTGGCCGGTCATCGAGGCGACTTCGGCGGCGAAGTCGTCCTGCTTCTTTTCCACGCCTTCGCCCAGGGCGAGACGGGTGAAGCCCTTCACGACGATCGGCGCGCCGAGGGTCTTGGCGGTTTCAGCCACCAGCTGCTCGACGGTCTGGTCCGGGTTCATGACGAAGGCTTGCTTCAGCAGCACGACTTCTTCCAGGAACTTGCGGATGCGGCCTTCGATCATCTTCTCGACGACCGAAGCCGGCTTGCCCGATTCCAGAGCCTGCTCGGTGAACACGGCCTTTTCGCGCTCGATGGCGGCCGGGTCCAGATCGTCCGGCGACAGCGACAGCGGGGCGGTCGCGGCGACGTGCATGGCGATCTTGCGGCCCAGCTCGCGCAGGGCGGCCTTGTCGCCGGTCGACTCGAGGGCGACCAGCACGCCGATGCGGCCGAGGTCCGGCGCGGTGGCGTTGTGGATGTACGAGGCGACGACGCCGTTCTCGACCGTCCACTTGGCGGCGCGACGGACCATCATGTTCTCGCCGATCGTGGCGATCAGGTTGGTCAGGTGCTCCTGGGCGGTCTCGCCGCCGGGCAGCTTCGCAGCGCCGATGGCGTCGACCGAACCGTCGGTGCCGAGGGCGGCCTGGGCGATCTGACGGGCGGCGCCCTGGAACAGGTCGTTGCGCGACACGAAGTCGGTTTCGGCGTTCACTTCGACGGCGGTGGCGGTTTCACCAGCGCCGGCTTCGGCGACGGCGATGGCCACCAGGCCTTCGGCGGCGGCGCGATCGGCCTTCTTGGCGGCCTTGGACAGGCCCTTGGCGCGCAGCCAGTCGATGGACGCTTCGATGTCGCCGTTGTTCTCGGACAGGGCCTTCTTGCAGTCCATCATGCCGACGCCGGACTTTTCGCGCAGTTCCTTGACCAGCGCAGCCGTGATCTCAGCCATGGAAAATCTCCAGATTCAAACGTTTAGCGACCGGGCTTGATAGCCCGGTCGCGTGTCGGTAGCGCGACGGCCGCCGGACTCCATCAGGAGAGCCGGCGGCCGAAGAGAAATCAGCCGGCGGCCGATTCGTCGGCGGCCGGAGCGGCGACTTCTTCAGCAGCAGCTTCCGGGGCGGCCGCTTCGGGAGCGACTTCCGGGGTCAGTTCGCGGGCCAGGGCCGGCTCGATCGGAGCGACCGAAGCGCCCAGGTCGACGCCCGAGGCGGCTTGACCGGCGGCCAGGCCGTCGAGGACGGCGTCGGCGACCAGGTCGCAGTACAGCTGCAGGGCGCGGGCGGCGTCGTCGTTACCCGGGATCGGGTAGGTGATGCCGTCCGGATCGCAGTTGGTGTCGAGGATGGCGACGACCGGGATGTTCAGCTTGCGGGCTTCCAGGATCGCGATCGCTTCCTTGTTGGTGTCGATCACGAACATGATGTCGGGGATGCCGCCCATGTCCTTGATGCCGCCCAGCGACAGCTCGAGCTTGTCGCGCTCGCGGGTCAGCTGCAGCAGTTCCTTCTTGGAACGGCCGGCGCCTTCGCCGCCCAGGACGCCTTCCAGCTCGCGCAGACGAGCGATCGAGCCCGAGACCGTGCGCCAGTTGGTCAGGGTGCCGCCGAGCCAGCGGTGGTTCACGTAGTACTGGGCGCAGCGCTTGGCGGCCGTGGCGACCGGATCCGAAGCCTGGCGCTTGGTGCCGACGAACAGCACGCGGCCGCCGGCGGCGGCGACTTCACGGACCTTCACCAGGGCCTGGTGCAGCAGCGGGATGGTCTGCGACAGGTCGATGATGTGGATGTTCGAGCGCGAACCGAAGATGTAGCGGTCCATCTTCGGGTTCCAGCGGTGGGTCTGGTGGCCGAAGTGGGCGCCGGCTTCCAGGAGCTGACGCATGGAGAATTCGGGAAGAGCCATCGGGCCTTTATCCTTTTTCCGGTTGAACCTCCGTGGACACCCCCGCTCCAGACCATTCTGGAGGCGGGACCGGAACGGCGACGTCGGGATGTCTCCCCGGCGCTGCCGAACGTCCACGTGTGGAATGGCGCGCAGATAGTCGGGAAACGTCCCGAATGCAAGCCTTTCCCGGCGCTTGTCGGTCGCAAGGGCCGTTCTTTCCGGACATTCGCAGTCGGACGAACGCCCAGACCGTCGGCGAGAACCTGGCGACGAGAACTTCCCTTGCTCGCCCCCTCCCCGCCCCGACTCGCCGCCCGCCTCTCGGCATTGCGGAACGAGGACCGACAAGGTTGAGTGCAGGCTCGAACCTCGCCCAACTCGCCCCGCACCAGGATCCCGATGCCCGATCTCTCGCGCCTGTCCGACGCCGAACGCCGCGCCCTGCGGCTGCTGGCGCGCGGCCATACGGCCAAGAGCGCGGCCGTCGAACTGGGCGTCAGCGAGGGCGCGGTCAACGAGCGACTGCGCGAGGCGCGGCGCAAGACCGGCGTCGGCAGCAGCCGGCAACTGGCGCGCTTGGTGGCGGACGGCGGGACGGATTGCGGGGCGGACGACGCGGGGGATGATGGAACGGCCGCCTCGGCGAACCGCGCGCCGGCCGAAGTCTCGTTCGTGACGCTTCCGGCTTCGCCACAAGAAACTCGGGACGAGAAAATCGGGATGGCCGCGCACCGCCCAGGGGGGCCAGGACGGACGGCGCAACCCCGCGCCCCGGGCCGCCTGGCCCCTCCTCGCCGGAGCTTCAGCCATGATCGTCCTAGCCGCCGCCGTCGGCGCCTTCGCCGCCCTCGCCGCCCTCGCCGTCGCCGACCACAGGGACCCGCGGCCGCCCGCGCCGCCCCGCGTCGTCGCCGTCTCGCCCGCGCCCGGCGCCGTCGTCCCGGCCGGGCCTCTCGCCCTGAGCGTCACCTTCGACCAGCCCATGCAGGCCGGGTGGTCGTTCGTCACCCGCGCCCCGGCGACCTTCCCGACCTGCGCGCCCAAGCCCGTCCAGTCGAGAGACCGACGCAGCTTCACCCTCTCCTGCACGATCCAGGCGGGGCGCAGCTACCAAGTTGGCTTCAACAACGACCGCCATCGCAAGTTCACTTCGGAAGCGGGGCTTTCGGCGGTTCCAGCCGTGGTCAGGTTCTCGGCGCGGTAGACGCTGAGGATCACGCCCCCGTTAGCTCCCCCCGACGCACTCAGAACGAGACGCCCTCAGAACGACTTGCCGTCGACCTGTTGCGGCTCCAGGGCGAAGACATCGACGCCATCGACGCAGCGGACATTGATCGCCGCCATCTTCGCGCCGTTCGGGGCTTCGCCCCGAGCGAAGGACTCGATGCCGCAGTCGGCGCAGAACAGGTGCTGGATCTTGCCGGTGTTGAACCGGTACTCGGTCAGGGCGTCCTCGCCCGAGACGAGACTGAACTGGTCGATCGGCGCGAAGGCCAGGACCGAACCCAGCTTGCCGCAGCGCGAACAGTTGCAGGTGATGGTCTGAGACAGGTCGGCCTCGACCTCGAAGCGAACCTTGCCGCATTGGCAGCCGCCGGCGTGCTTGGTCATGCAATCCTCCCTTGCCGGATCACCAGATTGTCCGGACGCCGATCCGCCTAGGCTAGGCAGGACCGGAACCTGTCAGCAACACAACGCGCGCCGCCGAAAAGCGCACCGCAACTGGCGCCACCACATGGCGCGCACGCACAGTCACCAAGGGCCAGCCGCCCGGACAACGCCGACGCGCCGCCCCCGTGGCCGCCAAAGCCCTCTCCACAACCAGACCCGCGGACGCTGACGCGCCAGACGGCGCGGCCCACAGGGGCCAAGGCGCGCCTAGACGTCTTCCAGCAGCGCCACGCCCGGCGCGGTCTTCAGCGCGCCGCGCAGCGAAGCGTCCAGAGTGTAGCGCCCCGGCAGCTTCAGTTCGATCTCGCGACCGCCGCCCAAAGCCGCCACAAAGCTGATCTCGCCGCCCTTCTGGGCAGCGGCCGGCTCGATGCGACGCTTGAGGGCCTCGATCTCGGTGGCCGAGGGCGACAGGTGCACGCGCAGACCGGCGACCACGTTCTCGATGGCCTTCTCGATCGGCTCGGCGTCGTCGCCGAAGAACCGCACCTCGCCGTCGCGGGCCTTGGAGCGGACCTTGATGACCACGCCCTTGCCGGGCTCGAGCACGTCGCGGCACTTGCGCAGGGATTCCGGCGGGAACAGCACTTCGTATTCGCCGGACGGGTCGGACAGAGACACGAAGGCGAAACGCTCGCCGCTCTGCGAGGCGCGCTCCTGGCGGCGGCGGACGATGCCGCACATCCGCAGGGCCTCGGCGCCGGCCTCGGCCTGGGCCAGGGCTTCGGTCAGCATGACGGTGCGCCGGCGGCGCAGCATGCCGATCATGTCCTCCAACGGGTGGCCGGTCAGGTAGAAGCCGACGGCCGACAGCTCCTCGTCCAGCAGGTCGACCTGGGTCCAGGGCTCGACCTTCTTGAGGCGCGGGCGGCTGGCGGCGGCGTCGCCGCCGAACAGGGCGTGCTGGCCGCCCTGGCGATCGGCGGCGATGCTCTGACCATGGGCGATCAGCACGTCGGCGTTGGCGAACACCTGGGCGCGGTTCTTGTGCAGCGAGTCGAAGGCCCCGGCCCGAGCCAGGTTTTCGATGGCGCGCTTGTTGACCTGCTTGGGATCAACGCGCTCGACGAAATCGAAGATGTCGCGGAACGGCCCGCCCTCCTCGCGCACGGCGACGAGGTGCTTCATGGCTTCCAGGCCGACGTTGCGCACCGCGCCCAGGGCGTAGAGCACCTCGCCGTTTTCGACCTCGAAATCGGCGCCCGAACGGTTGACGTCCGGCGCCCGCACGGTGATCGAGAAGCGGCGGGCGTCCTGGTGGAAGACGGCCAGCTTGTCGGTGTTGGAGATATCGAGGCTCATCGACGCGGCGAGGAACTCGACCGGCGTGTTGGCCTTCAGCCAGGCCGTCTGGTAGGCGATCAGGGCGTAGGCGGCGGCGTGACTCTTGTTGAAGCCGTAGCCGGCGAACTTGGCCACCAGTTCGAAGATCGAACCCGACTGATCCTCGGGCACGCCCTTTTCCTTGGCGCCGGAGACGAAACGGATCTTCTGGAGATCCATCTCCTCCTTCTTCTTCTTACCCATGGCCCGACGCAGCAGGTCGGCCTCGCCAAGGCTGTAACCGGCCAGGATCTGGGCGATCTGCATCACCTGCTCCTGGTAGACGATGACCCCGTAGGTCTCGCGCAGCACGCCTTCCAGTGACGGGTGCAGGGTGTCGACGGGTTTGCGGCCGAACTTGCAGTCGACGAAGGTGTCGATGTTGTCCATCGGACCCGGGCGATAGAGCGAGATCAGCGCGGTGATCTCCTCGATCGAACCGCAGCGCATCTTGCGCAGGGTGTCGCGCATGCCCTGGCTTTCCAGCTGGAACACGCCGACCGTCTGGCCCGAGGCGAGCAGTTCGTAGCTCTTCGTATCGTCGAACGGCAGGCGGCCGAGATCGACCTCCATGCCGCGCTTGCGCAGGTGCTTCACCGCCCGGTCGAGCACGGTCAGGGTCTTCAGGCCCAGGAAGTCGAACTTCACCAGGCCGGCGCTCTCGACCCATTTCATGTTGAACTGGGTGGCCGGGAAATCCGAGCGCGGATCCTTGTAGAGCGGCGTCAACTGGGTCAGCGGGCGGTCGCCGATGACCACGCCGGCGGCGTGGGTCGAGGCGTTGCGGAACAGGCCTTCCAGCTGCAGGGCCACGTCCAGGCAGTTGGAGACGTTGGCGTCCTCGTTCTTGGCCTGCTTGAGGCGCGGCTCGATGTCGATGGCCTGGGCCAGGGTCACCGGCGCGGCCGGGTTGTTGGGCACCATCTTGCAGAGACGATCGACCAGGCCCAGCGGCAGCTGCATCACACGGCCGACGTCGCGCAGCACGGCCCGGGCCTGAAGCGAACCGAAGGTGATGATCTGGGCCACGCGGTCGCGGCCGTACTTGTCCTGCACGTAGGCGATCACCTCTTCGCGCCGCTCCTGGCAGAAGTCGACGTCGAAGTCGGGCATGGAAACCCGCTCGGGATTGAGGAAGCGCTCGAACAGCAGGCCAAAGCGCAGCGGATCCAGGTCGGTAATGGTCAGCACCCAGGCGACCAGCGAACCGGCGCCCGACCCCCGCCCCGGACCGACCGGGATGCCGTGGTCCTTGCCCCACTTGATGAAGTCGGAAACGATCAGGAAGTAGCCGGGGAAGCCCATCTTGACGATGATGCCCAGCTCGAAGTCGAGCCGCTCCCAGTAGACGTGCTCTTCCATCGCCAGCGTCAGGCCGTCGAGCCGCTTGCGCAGGCCTTCGCGGGCCTGGTGGGCTAGTTCCTCGGCTTCGTTGCGGCCGTCGCCGGTGGGGAAGCTGGGCAGGATCGGGTCGCGCTTCTTGACCATGAAGGCGCAGCGCCGGGCGATGTCGAGGGTGTTGTCGCAGGCTTCCGGCAGGTCGGCGAACAGCTTGCGCATCTCATCGGCCGGCTTGAACCAGTGCTCGGGCGTCACCCGCCGGCGCTCGTCCTGGCCGACGAACGAGCCGTCGGCGATGCACAGCAGCGCATCGTGCGCGTCGTAGAGCTCAGGCTTGGCGTAATAGCAGTCGTTGGTGGCGACCAGCGGCGCGTCGTGGTCGTAGGCCCAGTCGACCAGGCCCGGTTCGGCGGCCGCTTGCTGCGGCAGGCCGTGGCGCTGGAGCTCGACATAGAAGCGGTCGCCGAACGCCCGCTGCATCTCGGCCAGGGCCGCATGCCCCTCGGCCGTCTTGCCGGCGGCCAGCAGGGAGTCCACCGGACCGTCGGTTCCGCCCGACAGCAGGATCAGCCCCTCGGCGTGCTCGACCACCTTGGCCCAGGGCACCACCGGCTCGGCCAGTTCGCCGCTTTCCAGATAGGCCAGGGACGACAGTTCCGAGAGGTTCAGATAGCCCTTCTCGTTCTGCACCAGCAGGGTGATCGTCGGCTCACGCGCCCAACGTTCGGACGGTTTGGCGCCGATGCCATTGACCGGCAAGGCGCAGCCGATGATCGGCTGCACGCCGTTGTCCTTGGCGTAGACGGAAAACTCCAGGGCCCCGAACAGGTTGGCCCGGTCGGTGATCCCCACGGCGGGCATGCCGCCGGCGGCTGTCATGCCCGGGATCTTGTCGGCCTTGATGGCCCCTTCCAGCAGCGAATAGGCCGACCGGACGCGGAGGTGGACGAAACCCTGACCTTCCACACCCGACATGACCATGACCTCGCTGCTTCTCGACTCAGGCCACCAACTGGGCGACCGAACACATCATCCAGACGAAGCCGGCGACAGATACAAGCGCCAAAGACTCACGCGCGATCCGGACCATAACATCCCTCCACAGCTCGTTGACCAGTTGCCTTTTTGTTCTCTATTCCCCTTTCGTTCTCATCGCAATAGTCCACAGGCAAATTGCGAGCTTTTTTGTCGCGTGGGGTTGATCGCCACGCCACAACCTTCCGGCTCTGGCCTTGCCGGCTGGAACGCGGCAGAAGCCGTCTCATGCGCCTGATCATCGACACTGACACCGCCGGAGACGACGTCTTCTCCCTGATGCTGGCCCTGCGCCGTCCGGGCGTCACCGTCGAGGCGATCACCATCAGCCATGGCAATGTCGGCTTCGAGCAGCACGCCGAGAACGCCCTGGTGACGCTGGAGGCCTGCGAGGCGGCCGGCGTTCCGGTCTATCTGGGCGCCCGCAAGCCGTTCAGCCGCATCCCCCTGGACGCGGCCTATGTGTTCGGCGAGGACGGCATGAGCGACGCGGGCTTCGCCAAGACCGCCCAGCGCCCCTCCCCCGGCCATGCGGCCGACGAGATCGTGCGGCGGGTGATGGAAGCGCCCGGCGAGATCACCCTGCTGGCCCAGGCGCCGCTGACCAACATCGCGCTGGCGGTGCTGCGCGAGCCGCGCATCGCAAAGGCCGCCAAGGCCCTGTGGGTGATGGGCGGCACCGACAACGGCGTCGGCAACGTCACGCCGGCGGCCGAGTACAATTTCTATGTCGATCCGGAGGCGGCCAAGATCGTCGTCAACGCCGGCTTCGACCTGCACGTGGTGACCTGGACGCAGACCCTGCGCGACGGCCTGCTGACCACGGCGCAATTGGCGCAGCTGGATGCGATCGGCACGCCGCGCGCCAAGTTCTTCACCAAGGTCAACGAAGCCTCGCTGGCCTTCGCCCGCGACACCGAGGGTCTGGACGGCAGCCTGCACCCCGACGCCCTCACCTGCGCCGCCATGCTGGACGAGCGCCTGGTGCTGGAAGCCGAGCGCTGCGTCATCGACGTGGAGACCATGGGCGAGCTGACGCGTGGCTATCTCAGCGTCTCGCACTCGATCCTGCCAGACATCGAGATCGCCGACCCGGCCCTCAAGCGCCGCGAACCCAACGCCCGGGTGATCAAGAAGATCGACCAGGCGGGGTTCTTCGACGCGATGCGAAACGCCCTGCTCTAGACTCTACTTTCGACGCATTTTCTTCACGCGAACCGGAAGCCACTTCGCTCGAAAATGCTCTAGTCGCTAAAAGCTCTGCGGCTCCAGGTGGCCGTCGCGCAGGGCGAAGACCCGGTCCATGTAGCGGGCCAGTTCCATGTTGTGGGTGGCGATCAGGGCGGCGACGCCCTGGCCGCGCGCCAGGTCGTAGAGCGCCTGGAAGGTGGCCGCCGAGGTCCCCGGATCGAGATTGCCCGTCGGCTCGTCGGCCAGCAGGAGCTTGGGCGAATTGGCCAGGGCGCGGGCGATGGCCACGCGCTGCTGCTCGCCGCCCGACATCTGGCCGGGCTGGTGATCGACGCGGGCCGCCAGACCCAGCTGGCTGAGCAGCCCCACGGCGTGCTCGCGGGCCTCGCCGCGACGGCGGCCGGCGATCATCAGCGGCAGTTCCACGTTCTCGGCGGCCGTGAACTCCGGCAGCAGGTGGTGGAACTGGTAGACGAAGCCGACGGTCGACAGCCGCACCTTGGTGCGCTGGCGCTCGGAGAGCTTGGAGCAGTCCTTGCCGTCGACGGCGATGACGCCGGCGTCGGGGCGCTCCAGCAGGCCAGCGGCGTGCAGCAGCGACGACTTGCCCGAGCCCGACGGGCCGATCAGCCCGACCACTTCGCCCGGATAGACGTCGAGATCGACGCCGCGCAGCACGGTCAGCTTGCCGGCCTCGGTGACATAGGTGCGCTCGACGCCGCGCAGGGCCAGGACCGGACTACTCATAGCGAAGGGCCTCAACGGGATCGAGGCGCGAGGCCCGCAGCGCCGGCGGCAGGGTCGCCAGCACGCTCATCAGGGTGGAGATCGAGACGACGCCGGCCACCTCGGCCCAGTCGATCTTGGCCGGGATATGGGCCAGGAAATAGATGTCGGCGCTGAACACGGCCGTGCCGGTGGCCCATTCGACGAAGTTCTGGATGGCGGTGATGTTGGCGCAGAACAGCGTGCCCAGCAGCAGGCCCGCCAGGGTGCCGGCCACGCCGATAGAGGCGCCGGCCATGATGAAGATACGCAGGATCGAGGACTGGCTGGCCCCCATGGTGCGCAGGATGGCGATGTCGCGGCCCTTGTTCTTCACCAGCATGACGAGGCCGGAGATGATGTTGAGGGTGGCGATGGCGACGATGAAGAACAGGATCAGCCGCATGACCTTGCGCTCGACCTGCAGCGCGTTGAAGTAGCTGCTGTTCTTGTCCATCCAGTCGGTGATGAACGCGCCGGGGCCGACGGCCTGCTCGATGGTGGCCTTGGCCGTCTTGGCGTTGTCGGGATCGGTGAGCTTGACCTCGACATAGTCGATAGCCGTGTCGCGCCCGAAGAACGGCTGGGCCTGGGCAAGCGGCATCATCACGTAGGACTCGTCGAACTGGCTCATGCCGACGCTGAAGATCCCGCCGACGACATAGTCCTTCTCACGGGTCGAGGTGCCGAAGGCGGTGGCCGGGCCGGCGGGCGAGATCAGGGTGATCGGGTCGCCGACCGAAAGACCCAGGTTGCGGGCCATGCGGTCGCCGATCAGCACCATGTCGCCGCCGTACTCGCCCTCGCCGAAGCCGTCGAGCGAGCCCTGCTTGATGTTGGCGGAGATCAGCTTCATGCCGCGCAGGTCGGCCGGATTGACGCCGCGGACGATGGCGCCGGTCACCTGGTTGGGACCGATGACCATGGCCTGGGCCTCGACCAGGGGCGCGGCCTGGATGACGCCGGGCACGGCCTTGATGCGGGCGATGACGCCCTCGCGGTCGGGGCCGTTCACCAGCGGTCCCTGGGCGTAGATATGGCCGTTGAAGCCGAGCAGCCGGCCGAGCAGTTCGGCGCGGAAGCCGTTCATGACGCTCATGACGGTGATAAGGGCGAAGACCGCCAGCATCACCGCGCTGAACGAGATCACCGAGATCAGGGCGACGCCGCCGTTCTTGCGCTTGGTGCGCAGGTAACGCCAGGCGACCGTCCGTTCCCAGGTTCCGAAAGGCCCCGCGCCGATAGCCATCAGGCGGCCTTGCCGGTCAGGCGGGCCAGGACCGCGTCGAGCGGCTCGGACACGCGCTCGCCGGTCTTGCGGTTCTTCAGCTCGACCACGCCCTCGGCGACGCCCTTGGGACCGACGATCAGCTGCCAGGGCAGACCGATCAGGTCCATGGTGGCGAACTTGGCGCCGCCGCGCGCATCGGTGTCGTCATAGAGCACGTCGACGCCGGCCGCCTGCAGGGCCTTGTAGGCTTCGTCACAAGCCGCGTCGCAAGCCGCGTCGCCCTGGCGCATGTTGACGATGCCCACGTGATAGGGCGCGACGCTTTCCGGCCAGATGATGCCGCCGTCGTCGTGGCTGGCCTCGATGATCGCGCCCAGCAGGCGCGAGACGCCGACGCCGTAGCTGCCCATCTGAACCGGGACTTCCTTGCCGTCCGGCCCCATGACCAGGGCCTTCATCGGCTCGGAATACTTGGTGCCGAACGAGAAGATGTGGCCGACCTCGATGCCGCGGGCCGATAGGCGGTCGCCCTCGGGGATCGCGTCGAAGGCGGCTTCGTCGTGCATCTCCTCGGTGGCGGCGTAGAGCGCGGTGCGCTGGTCGACCAGAGGCTGCAGGTCGCCGTACCATTCGACGTCGGGACCGGGCGCGGCCATCTCGACCAGGTCCTTGTGGCAGAAGACGGCGCTTTCGCCGGTCTCGGCCAGGACGATGAACTCGTGGCTCAGATCGCCGCCGATCGGGCCGGTGTCGGCGCGCATCGGCACGGCCTTCAGGCCCATGCGCGAGAACAGGTTCAGATAGGCCACGAACATGCGGTTGTACGACTTGCGCGCGCCCTCGGCGTCGAGGTCGAAGCTGTAGGCGTCCTTCATCAGGAACTCGCGGCCGCGCATAACGCCGAAGCGCGGACGGCGCTCGTCGCGGAACTTCCACTGCACGTGGTAGAGGTTCTTGGGCAGGTCCTTGTAGGACCGCACCGAGCCGCGGAAGATCTCGGTGACCATTTCCTCGTTGGTCGGCCCGTACAGCAGCTCGCGCTCGTGACGGTCGGTGATGCGCAGCATCTCCGGGCCGTAAGCGTCGTAGCGGCCCGACTCGCGCCACAGGTCGGCCAGTTGCAGGGTGGGCATCAGCAGTTCGATGGCGCCCGCGCGATCCATCTCCTCACGGACGATCTGCTCGATCTTGTTGAGCACCCGCAGACCCAGCGGCAGCCAGGCGTAGATGCCGGCGGCCTCCTGGCGGATCATGCCCGCGCGCAGCATCAGCTGGTGGGACGCGATCTGGGCGTCGGAGGGAGCTTCTTTCAGAACGGGCAGGAAGTAGCGCGACAGGCGCATGGACGGAACGTCTCCGGGGGAATTCGAGGCGTTGAGATAGCCGGTCGCCGTTCAGCTTGGCAACGCGCGCGGCGAAAAGATGACGAACTCTCGCTCATCGAGCGGAGCCATAACGAAAAGAAGGCCGCGCGGTTCACTCGCGCGGCCATCAAGTTCATCGTCGGGGAAGACGCCACAGAGCAAGGCCGAACCCGGCCTCGTCATGACAATCTAGGCCTCCGAACGACTGTTGGGGCATCCGATTGCCGCCAAGTGGGCAAGTCGGCCTGTTTCGCCCAACCGATGGGCGTTTGACGGGCAGAAGGCCAGCGCCCGCCCAAGGCTTGGGCGCCGGGCCGCGTTCTGCAAATTTTTCAGTAGGTGGACGGCAGGTCAGGCAGACTCACCAGCTGGAACTTCACCACCAGCCAGAACACCACGAAAACCACGACCGAGATCCAGGTGGTGGTGAAGAACTTGCGCTTGAGGTTCGGGTTCACCGGCGCACCGGGATCCACGCCCGGCGGCGGTTCGATTCCCAGTTCGTGATAGCTGCGCGTGCCGATCGGCAGCACGGCGAACAGCACCGTCCACCAGATGGTCAGGAAGATCGCGATGCCGGTGATCGGACCCATCAGTGGTGCGCGTCCTTGGGGCTTTCCATCAATTCCACGAGCAGGCCGCCCATGTCCTTGGGGTGAACGAAGATGATCAGCGTTCCGTGGGCGCCGATCCGGGGCTCGCCTAGCACGGTCGCGCCCTTGGCGACCAGAGAATCGCGCGCCTCGTAGATGTTCTCGACCTCGAAGCAGATGTGGTGCTGACCGCCCTTGGGGTTCTTGGCGAGAAAGCCGTGGATAGGCGAGTTCTCGCCATAGGGCTCGATCAGCTCGATCTGGCTGTTGGGCAGGTTGACGAAGCAGACCCAGACGCCCTGCTCGGGCATGGCCCACTTGTCGGTGACCGAGGTGGCGCCGAGCAGTTCTCGGTACATCTTCACCGACTCGTCGATGGACGGGGTGGCGACGCCGACGTGGTTGAGCCTGCCGATCATGGTGCGGGGTCCTGGCTTAGCGGATCTTGCCGCCACTAACCGCGCCTCCGCTCAC
Organism: Caulobacter sp. GW821-FHT10A10; assembly: GCF_059415745.1. Taxonomy (NCBI): domain Bacteria; kingdom Pseudomonadati; phylum Pseudomonadota; class Alphaproteobacteria; order Caulobacterales; family Caulobacteraceae; genus Caulobacter; species Caulobacter sp. GW821-FHT10A10. The sequence continues at coordinate 336,529 of NZ_JBWKNV010000007.1, forward strand.
GGCAGTCAAGCCGCGCGAGCGCCCTTCAGCCAGTGGAAGCGCACGGGCAGGATCGGGATCAGCAGGAAGCCCAGCACGAACCCGCCAAGGTGGGCCTGCCAGGAGACCAGGATCATCCCCTGCTGCGAGGCAAGGCCATAGGCGCCGGCGGCGACCACGACGATCAGGTTCATCACCACGAAGGAGCCGACCGAACGGCCGACCTGGCGCGAGAAGACCGGCGCCAGCTCCGCTCTCCCCGGCCCCGCCAGGCGCGCGCCGGCGCCCCACAGGCCGCAGATCGCGCCCGAGGCCCCGACCAGCCAGCTTTCGGGGCTGAGCAGCATCGACAGCATGGCCCCGGCCGCGCCGCAGACCAGGAACAGCGCCGCGAACAGCAGGCCGCCGACGGCGTCGCGACCGAAGCGCTGCGCCAGGCCCGGCCCCAGGGCGACCAGGGCGGCCGAATTCATGGCGATGTGGAACCAGCCGGCGTGCATGAAGATGTAGCTGACCGGCGTCCACCACAGCCCCTCACGGAAGTTGCCGGGATGGAAGGCGCCGAGGCTGAGCAGCTCGGTTTCGAAGCCCAGGGGCGCGCTGGCCAGCTGGACGGCGAAGACCAGCCAGATCAAGCCCAGCGTCACCATCACCGGCCAGGCCTCGAACCAGAGGACGGCCGGCCCCGTGCCGAACAGGCCCTCGCGCCGGGGCGCGGGGGTCTCTTCGGTCAGGGGCGGATCCTCCGGCGTCGTCATGCGGCGATCAGAGACGCAGAACGGTCGTCTCGACGACCGGCTTGCGTTCCCAGATGCGGAAGGCGGCCTTCTTCACCGCGCGCGAGATGGCGTTCTCGATGGTCTCGTCGATCTCGCGATCATCGCCCGACAGGCGCTTGAAGGCCTCTTCGGCCTCTTCCGCCAGGTCGTCCAGAGCCTCGTCGAGGGGATACTCCTCGTCACCGGCCAGACCCAGGCCACGCACCTGCGGGCCCGAGACGACCTTGTTGCGGCCGTCGAGCACGATCGACACGGCCAGCACGCCGTTGAACGCCGCGTGGCGACGCTCGCGCAGGGCCTCGCCGTTCTCGGGCGTGACGACGCCGCCGTCGACGTAGAGCCGGCCGGCCGGCACCTCGTCGATGATCTCCGGATGGCCGGGCGCCAGGCGCACCATGTCGCCGTTGCGCGGGCTGACGGCGTGCGGGACCTGCAGGTCCTTGGCGAAGGCGGCGTGCTCGAGCAGGTGGCGGCGTTCGCCGTGGGTCGGCACGGCGATCTGCGGCCGGGCCCACTGGTACATCTGCTTCAGCTCGTCGCGGCACGGGTGGCCCGAAACGTGGATGCCGGGGGTGTCGCGCTCGGTGTGCAGGCGCACGCCGCGGTCGGCCAGCTTGTTCTGCAGGTTGCGGATCGGGATCTCGTTGCCCGGGATCACCCGCGAGCTGAACACCACGTGGTCGCCCGAAGAGAGCTTGACGTGCGGGTGGTTGCCCTCGGCGATGCGGGCCAGAGCCGCCCTCGCCTCGCCCTGGCTGCCGGTGCAGAGATAGAGGATCTCGTTCTCCGGCATGTGCTTGGCCTGGTCGTCGGTGACGAACGGCTCCAGGCCGTCCAGCAGTCCGACCGAGCGGGCGGCGGCGGCCATGCGGTGCATCGAGCGACCGGCCAGGCAGACCTTGCGGCCGGCGGCCTGGGCGGCGCGGATGACGGTGTCCATGCGCGCCACGTTCGAGGCGAAGCAGGCCACGGCGATCTTGCCCGTCAGGCTGCCGATCAGCTTGTTCAGCTCGACGCGGACGTCGGCTTCCGATCCGGCGGTGCCTTCGACGAAGACGTTGGTGCTGTCGCAGACCATGGCCAGCACGCCCTCGTCGCCGAGGCGGCGCAGGGCGTCGACGTCGGTGGCGGCGCCGAGCTGGGGATCGGGATCGATCTTCCAGTCGCCGGTGTGCAGGATGGTGCCCAGCGGGGTCTTGATCGCCAGACCGTTGGGCTCGGGGATCGAGTGGGTCAGCGTCACCATTTCCAGGTGGAACGGGCCCAGGTCGAAGCTGCCGCTCAGCGGCACCTCGTGGATCTTCACCTCGTCCAGCAGGTTGGCGTCACGCAGCTTCTCGCGCAGCAGGAAGGCGGTGAACGGCGTGGCGTAGACCGGCGCCTTCAGCTGCGGCCACAGCCAGGCGACGGCACCCAGGTGGTCTTCGTGGGCATGGGTCAGCACGATGCCCAGAATGTCCTTGGCGTAGGGGACGATATATTCCGGGTCGGGCAGGATGATCTCGACGCCCGGCGTGGTCTGGTCGCCGAAGGTCACGCCCAGGTCGACGACGATCCACTTGCGATCGTGCGCCGGGCCAAAGCCGTACAGGTTGAAGTTCATGCCGATCTCGTTCGACCCGCCCAGGGGCAGGAAGACGAGCTCGTCCTCAGGGTGCTTTTTCATTCGTTCTCTAGGTGGGTATTGCGGCGATGAATTTCGAGGAGACCACGGATGGTCAGATCAGGGTCGAAGTGGTCGATGCTGTCGGTGGCGCCCTCGAACAGCGAGGCGACGCCGCCGGTGGCGACCACGGTCAGGGGTTCGCCGCGCTCGGCCTTGATGCGCGCGACCAGCCCTTCGATGAGTGAGATATAGCCCCAGAACACGCCCGATTGCATGGCGCTGACGGTGTCGGTGCCGACGACGCGATTACGGGCGGGACGCTGGATGGCGATGCGGGGCAGCTTGGCGGCCGCTTCGTGCAGCGCCTGCATGGAAAGATTGATGCCCGGGGCGATGATGCCGCCCTCGAAGGCGCCGTCGGCGCCCACCACGTCGAAGGTGGTGGCCGTGCCGCTGTCGATGACGATCAGCGGGCCCTTGTAGGCCATGCTGGCGCCCACGGCGTTGACCAGCCGGTCGGCGCCGGCCTCGCTGGGCTTGTCGATGCGGACATCGACGCCGAGCTTGGCGTTCTCGCCGATCACCAGCGGCTCGACGTTCAGATAGCGGCGCGACAGGTTACGCAGGTTGAACAGCGATTGGGGCACGACGCTGGAGATGATGCAGGCGTCGAGCGAGCGGAAGCCCAGGCCCTGCATCGACATCAACTGCGACAGCCAGACCACGTATTCGTCGGCCGTGCGCGTGCTCTCGGTGGCGGCGCGCCACTGGGCGATCCACGACTGGCCGTCGTGGATGGCGAACATGGTGTTGGTGTTGCCCTGTTCGATAGCCAGCAGCATCAGGGGTTTCCTCCGAAGAAGACGTCGCCGGCGGTGATCCGGCGCAGTTGGCCGTCGGCCAGGCGCAGGCGCAAGGCGCCGTCGGCGTCGAGGCCCTCGGCGATCCCTTCGATCGTCTCGGTCGAGAGCCGCGCCGTGCAGGGCTCGCCCAGGCCGTGCGCCTTGGCGGTCCAGGCGTCGGCGATGGCGGGGAAGCCAAGGCGGTACCAGACGTCGAGCCAGCGGGCGAAGGCCGGGGCCAGGATCCCGATCGCCTCGACGGGAGACGGCGGCGGCTCGGCCCGCCAGGTCGGCAGGGCCGTGGCCGGACGCTCGCTGTCGATGGGCTTGCGGGCGAGATTGACGCCGATCCCCACGGCCAACCACAGGCCGCCGGCGGGGCTCTTGCCGGACTCGACGAGGATACCGCTGATCTTCAGGCCGCCGACCATCGGGTCGTTGGGCCATTTCAGGCTGACCAGCCGCTCGGCGACATAGGCGCACAGCAGGTCGGCGACGGCCAGGGCCGCCACGAACGAGATCTGCGCGGCCTCGGCGGGCGGCTTGTCGGTGGTGAGCAGGAGGGTGGCGGCCAGGTTGCCGTCGCCGGTTTCCCAGGCGCGGCCCCGGCGACCGCGGCCCGCGGTCTGCCGCAGGCCGACGATCCAGACCGGGCCCGCCTGCCCCGCTTCCGCGCGGCGGCGAGCCTCGGCGTTGGTCGAGTCGATCTCGTCGAGAACGACGACGGGCGGCCCCTCGGCGGACGCGCCCGTCACGTCACGCGTGGCCAAAGGCCGCCGCGGCCGCCTTGGCGGCGGGGTCGAGCCAGACCAGGGCGATCAGGACGATCGGGAACGAGAACAGGGCCGCGGCGAAGCCGATCGCGCGAGCGGTCGGTTGCGGCTTGTCCACCGCGCTGGTCGGCGCGTCGAACCACACCGTCTTGATCAGACGCAGGTAGTAGAAGGCGGCCACGACGCTGCCGACCAGGCCGATCACGGCGGCCCACTGCAGCGGCACGTCGCCCGAGCCCATGGCGGCCTTGAAGACGTAGAACTTGGCCCAGAAGCCCGAGAACGGCGGCAGGCCCAGGGCCGACAGCGAGAACGCGGTCATGGCCAGGGCGACGCCCGGACGTTCCTTCACCAGGCCGGCCATGTCCTCGATGGTCTCCATCGGCTTGCCGTCGCGGGTCAGCGCCTGCAGGCAGGCGAAGAAGCCGGTGACGTCCACCATGTAGAGCACCATGAACACCAGCATCGAGTGCAGGCCGGTCTCGCCGCCGGTGGCGACGCCCAGCAGGGCGTAGCCGACGTTGGCGATCGAGGAATAGGCCCACAGGCGCTTGAGGTTGCTCTGGGCGAGGCCGGCGAAGGCGCCGACGAACACCGACAGCAGGGCCGCGATGATCAGCACCTGGCGCCATTGGGCCACGGCGTCCGGGAAGGCGTCGCCCAGCACGCGGGCGAACATCATCATGGCGGCCAGCTTCGGCGCGGCGGCGAAGAAGCCGACGACCGGGGTCGGGGCGCCTTCGTAGACGTCCGGGGTCCACATGTGGAACGGCGCGGCCGAAACCTTGAACGCCAGGCCGCAGATCACGAAGATCAGGCCAAACAGCAGGCCCAGGCCGTGAGCGCCGTGCGAAGCCGCGGCGATGTCGACGAAGCGGGTCGAGCCCGAGAAGCCGTAGATCAGCGAGGCGCCGTACAGCAGGATGCCCGACGACAGCGCGCCCAGCACGAAGTACTTCAGGCCCGCTTCCGAGGCCTTGGCGTCGTCGCGGCGGAAGGCCGCCAGGACGTACAGGGCCAGCGATTGCAGCTCGACGCCGATATAGAGGCTGATCAGGTCGCCGGCCGAGGCCGTGATGCCCATGCCCAGCGCGGCCAGGATCACCAGGACCGGGAACTCGAACTTCTGGTCGCCGCGGGCGGCCAGCCAGCGGTCGCCCAGCACGATGGCCAGGGCGCTGAACAGGAAGATCGCGACCTTGGCGTAGGTGGCGGCGGCGTCGGCCGAATAGACGCCGTTGAAGGCGTCGCCGCGCGGTCCGTGGATCGCGAAGGCGGCGGCGACCACCAGGGCCAGAACCGAGGCGCCCGTGAAGACCGGCGAGGTCTTCTTGGAGAAGGCGCCCCAGACCAGCAGCAGCAGGGCCGAAATCGCCAGGACGACTTCAGGCAGGACGAGGGAGAAGTTGGCGGAGAACGTCATGGGATCCCTCACCCGCCCACGGCGGCGCGCCAGGCGCCGACGAGCCCGTCGACGGACGACGCGGTCAGGTTGAACACAAGATTAGGATAGATGCCGAGAACCAGGGTCATGACGATCAGCGGAACGAAGAGCAGGATTTCCCGCGCGTCGAGGTCCTTGATCGTCTTCAGCTCGGGGTTGGTGATCTCCCCGTACATGACCCGGCGGTACAGCGTCAGGGCGTACATGGCTGACAGGATCACGCCGGTGGCCGAGACGATCGCCGTCCAGGTCGAGGCCTTGTAGACGCCCGTCATGGTCAGGATTTCGCCGACGAAGCCAGAGGTGCCCGGCAGGCCGACATTGCCCATCGTGAACAGCAGGAACACGAAGGCGTAGTGCGGCATGCGGTTGGTGAGGCCGCCGTAGAAGGCGATCTCGCGGGTGTGCATGCGGTCGTAGACCACGCCGACGCAGAGGAAGAGCGCGCCGGAGATCACCCCGTGGCTGATCATCTGGAACAGGGCGCCCTGCTCGCCGGCGGCGTTGCCCGAGAAGATGCCCATGGTCACGAAGCCCATGTGGGCGACTGACGAGTAGGCGATCAGCTTCTTGATGTCGGTCTGACGGAAGGCGACCAGCGAGGTGTAGACGATGGCGATACCCGACAGGGCGAAGACCAGCGGCTGGAACATCTCCGAGGCGTTCGGGAACATCGGGATGCTGAAGCGCATGAAGCCGTAGCCGCCCATCTTCAGCAGGATACCGGCCAGGATGACCGAACCCGCCGTCGGGGCTTCCACGTGGGCGTCAGGCAGCCAGGTGTGCACCGGCCACATCGGCATCTTCACCGCGAACGAGGCGAAGAAGGCCAGCCACAGCCAGGTCTGGAGCCACGGCGCGAACTTGTAGGTCATGAGCTCGGGGATCGACGAGGTGCCGGCGATCGAGATCATGGCCAGGATGGCCGCCAGCATCAGCACCGAGCCGAGCAGCGTGTAGAGGAAGAACTTGTAGGCCGCGTAGATCCGGCGCTTGCCGCCCCAGATGCCGATGATCAGGAACATCGGCACCAGGCCCCCTTCGAAGAAGAGGTAGAACAGCACCAGGTCCAGCGCGCAGAACACGCCGATCACCAGGGTCTCGAGGACCAGGAAGGCGATCAGGTATTCGACGACGCGCTTTTCCACCGACTTCCAGCTGGCCACGATACAGATCGGCAGCAGGAAGGCAGTCAGCAGCACCAGCAGCACCGAAATGCCGTCGATGCCCATGCGGTAATGCAGGCCGCCGAACCAGGCGATGTCTTCCACGAACTGGAAGCCGGGGTTCTTGGCGTCGAACTGGAGCGTCAGCACCAGCGACAGGGCGAAGGCGACCACGGTGGTCGCGAGCGCGATCCACTTGGCCAGGGTGTCGGTCTTGGCGCTCGGACCCTGGATGGCGCGAGCCACCAGGATCAGAGCCACGCCGACGAGCGGAGCAAAGGTCGTAAGGCTGAGCAGGCCGGTCATCGATCCGTCCTCAACGGAATGCGTAAAGGGCGAACGTCAGCAGGCCGGCGACGCCGAGCAGCATGACGAAAGCGTAGTGGTAGACGTAGCCGGTCTGGGCTTTGCCCGTCTTGCGGCCAACGGCGTAGGAGACGGCGCTGACGCCGTCCGGGCCCAGGCGATCGATGATCTTCTGGTCCCCGCCCTTCCAGAACAGGTCGCCGAGGAACTTGGCGGCCCGCACGAAGGTGGCCTGATAGAGCTCGTCGAAGAACCACTTGTTGTAGAAGAACACGTACAACGGGCCGTTGCGCTCGGCGAGCTTGAGGCCGAGGCGCTCGTTGCCCTTGATCAGGTAGACGTAGACCGCGATCAGCAGGCCGATGATCGAGGCGATCAGCGGGCTCCACTTCACCCACTCGGCCACTTCGTGGGCCTCGTGCAGCACGTGGTTGGTCGGAGCGTTGAAGATCGCGCCGCGCCAGAACTCTTCCTGGTGGTGACCCACGAAGTAGCCGGTGAAGACGAAGCCGGCGGCGACCGCGCCGATCGAAAGCACGACCAGCGGCAGCAGCATCACCCAGGGGCTCTCGTGCGGCTTGTGATCATGGCCATGGCCATGGTCGTCATGACCGTGGTCGTCGTGCGCGCCGTGGGCATGGTCCCCATGAGCATGGTCGTCGTGACCGTGGGCGGCGTGCGCGTGATCGTCGTGGCCATGAGCGTGCGCGTCATGGGCGTGGTCGTCATGACCCCAACGGGCCTTGCCGTTGAAGGTGAAGAAGGCCAGGCGCCAGGAGTAGAACGAGGTCAGCCCCGCGACCAGCACGCCGATCGCCCAGGCGAACATGGCGATGCCGTTGTGACCGCCAGCGGCGAACGCCGCCTCGATGATGGTGTCCTTCGAGTAGAAGCCGGCGAAGCCCAGGTGCAGCGGCGGGAAGCCGAGGCCCGTGATGGCGATCGTGCCGATCGTCATGGCGATGAAGGTCACTGGCAGCAGCTTGGCCAGGGCGCCGTAGCGACGCATGTCCTGCTCGTGGTGCATGCCGTGGATCACCGAACCGGCGCCCAGGAACAGCAGAGCCTTGAAGAAGGCGTGCGTGAACAGGTGGAACATGGCCGCCTGATAGGCGCCGACGCCGGCCGCGAAGAACATGTAGCCCAGCTGCGAACAGGTCGAGTAGGCGATCACGCGCTTGATGTCGTTCTGGGTCAGACCGACCGTGGCGGCGAACAGGGCCGTGATGGCGCCGATCACCGTGACGATGTTCTTGGCCACCGGGGCGTATTCGAACATCGGCGACAGCAGGCACAGCATGTAGACGCCGGCGGTCACCATGGTGGCCGCGTGGATCAGGGCCGACACGGGGGTCGGGCCTTCCATGGCGTCAGGAAGCCAGGTGTGCAGGAAGAACTGGGCCGACTTGCCCATCGCGCCGATGAACAGCAGGAAGCAGGCGATGTCGACCAGCGGCCAGCTGTGGCCCGCGAACTCCCAGGTGCGCGAGGCGCCGGCGGCGATCATCGGGAACAGTTCGTGGAACTGGATGGTGCCGAAGGCCCAGTAGGTCGTCATGATGCCGAGGGCGAAGCCGAAGTCGCCGACCCGGTTGACCACGAAGGCCTTGATGGCCGCGGCGCTGGCCGAGGGCTTCTTGAACCAGAAGCCGATCAGCAGGTACGAGGCCAGACCCACGCCTTCCCAGCCGAAGAACAGCTGCATGAAGTCGGCGGCGGTGACCAGCGACAGCATGGCGAAGGTGAAGAGCGACAGGTACGCGAAGAAACGCGGCTTGCTGTCGTCCTCGGCCATGTAGCCCCAGGAATAGACGTGCACGAGCGCCGAGACGGTCGTGACCACGATCAGCATGGTCGCCGACAGGGCGTCGATGCGGATCGACCAGTTGGCGACAAAGTCGCCGATGTGGATGAACGGCAGCAGGGTGACCGTGAAGGCGTCCATGTCGCCCCAGGTCCACTTGCTGAACGTGACCCACGACAGGGCGCAGGCCAGGATCAGCAGGCCGGTAGTGACCGACTGCGACGCGACGTTGCCGATCCGCCGACCGAACAGGCCGGCGATGATCGCGCCCACCAGCGGGGCGAAGACGAGAATGGTGACGAGCGATTGCACTGGGTCAGCCCTTCATCATGCTGGCGTCGTCGACCGCGATGTCGCCGCGGTTACGGAAGAAGGTCACCAGGATGGCGAGGCCGACGGCCGCCTCGGCGGCGGCCACGGTCAGCACGAACATCGCGAAGATCTGGCCCGCCACGTCGTGCAGGTAGGCCGAGAACGCCACCAGGTTGATGTTCACCGCGAGCAGGATGAGCTCGATCGACATCAGGATGACGATGATGTTCTTGCGGTTCACGAAGATGCCGAAGACGCCGATCGTCAGAAGGATGGCGGCGACGATGAGGTAATGCGGAAGGCCGATCATTCGCTGATCCCTTCGCCCGGCTTGATCTGCACGAGTTCCATTCCGGTCTTGGGCGTACGGGCGACCTGCTTGCCGATGTCCTGACGCTTGACGCCCGGCTTGTGGCGCAGGGTCAGGACGATGGCGCCGATCATGGCGACCAGCAGCACCAGGCCCGCCGCCTGGAAGAAGAAGACATAGTCGGTGTAGAGCACCCGACCGAGCGCCTCGGTGTTGCTGAACCCGCCCGGCGAGGCGTTGGGCAGCGCGTTGGCGCTGGCCTTGCCGTTGGTGGCGACGCTGACGGCGACCATGATCATCTCGATGGTCAGCACGCCGGCGACGAGGCCGCCGATGGGCAGGTACTGCGCGAAGCCGTCCCGCAGCGCTTCGAAGTCGATGTCGAGCATCATGACCACGAAGAGGAACAGCACCGCGACCGCGCCCACATAGACGACGATCAGCAGCATCGCCAGGAACTCAGCGCCCAGAAGGACGAAGAGGCCGGCGGCCGAGAAGAAGGCGGTGATCAGGAAGAGCACCGAGTGCACGGGGTTCTTGGCCGACACGACGAGAAGACCCGCCGCTATCGTCACGAACGCCAGCAAATAGAAAGCTATCGCCTGCAAGGCCATTGGCCAGGGTGCTCCCCTGAAAGTTCAAATAACGACGGCGTGCGAAATACACGCCGCCAACCTCGGAATCGCGCCGGACCGTTTAGCGGTACGGAGCGTCCAACTCCAGATTCTTCGCGATCAGCCGTTCCCAACGGTCACCGTTGTCGAGCAGCTTTTCCTTGTCGTAGTAGAGCTCTTCACGCGTCTCGACCGCGAACTCGATGTTCGGGCCTTCGACGATGGCGTCCACCGGGCAGGCCTCTTGGCAGAGACCGCAGTAGATGCACTTCACCATGTCGATGTCGTACCGGGTCGTGCGGCGGCTGCCGTCTTCGCGCGGTTCGGCCTCGATGGTGATCGCCTGGGCGGGGCAAATGGCCTCGCACAGCTTGCAGGCGATGCAGCGCTCTTCCCCGTTGGGATAGCGACGCAGGGCGTGCTCGCCACGGAAACGAGGCGACTGCGGGCCGCGCTCGTTCGGGTAGATCACGGTCTTCTTCGGCGCGACCAGATACTTCATGGCCAGGCCGAAGGCGCCCGCGAAATCGAGCAGGGCCACCCCTTTGACCGCTTGCGTGATGCGCTGGAACACCAGAGCTCTCCTAACACTTTTCCTTAGGGAAAGGACGGACGTCCCTCCCCCGCTCTTCCTGCTGACGCCGCACCTGCTGGCGCAGCACGCAGTCCTTTGTCTCCGCCTCGGCCTTCCGGCGGGCCTCGATCTGCTCGTCGAGCGATCGCTCCCGCGGCGGCCGAATGCTCCGTCCTGGGATCGTGCAGCCGGCCAGCAGGCCGATCATCGCGATCCCGAGGACGACCCGCCTCATTTCCCGGCTCGGGGAATGACGCAGGTGTAGTTCGAAAGCTGGGCGGGATCTCCCCCGTCCATCTTGGCTTGCAACGTCCCGCCCTCGGCCTTGCACTTGTCGCCGGCCCGGCGCAGTTCGTCGTAGTTCACGATGCCCCGTCCCAGCGAATAGGAGCGGTCCGAGGCCTCGCTCGACGCGCAAGCGCCCAGCGAAACCAGGACCAGCCCCGTCAAGGCCAGGGCGGCGGAGCGCATCAGCCCGCCACCGGCGAGAAGACGCGCCAGCCGGCGACCAGGGCGACCAGCACCAGCGACATCGGCAGGAAGACCTTCCAGCCCAGGCGCATCAGTTGGTCGTAGCGGTAGCGAGGCACGATGGCCTTCGCCATGGCGAACATGAAGAACCAGAAGACGATCTTGGCGTAGAACACCAGGGCCAGGGCCAGCTTGCCCCACCAGCCCCACATCGCCACAAGGTCGATCGGCAGGCCCAGGTTCCAGCCGCCGAAGAACAGCACGCTGATCATCGCGCACATCAGCACGATGTTCGAATATTCGGCGACCATGAACAGCAGGTACGGGGTCGACGAGTACTCGACCTGATAACCGGCCACGAGTTCGGATTCGGCTTCCGGAAGGTCGAAGGGCGGGCGGTTCGTCTCGGCCAGGGCCGAGATGTAGAACATGCCCATGGCGATCACCATGACCGGCAGCAGGATGATGTTCTTGAGGCCGCCGCCGCCGAACACGTTCCAGTTCCAGATCCAGCCGGACTGGTTCTCGACGATGGTCGACAGGTTCATCGAGCCGGCCAGCAGGATCACCGTGATGATGATCAGGCCGATCGAGACTTCGTACGACACCATCTGCGCCGCCGAACGCAGCGCGCCCAGGAACGGGTACTTCGAGTTCGAAGCCCAGCCGCCCATGATGATGCCGTAGACGCCCAGCGAGCTCATCGCCAGCAGGTACAGGATCCCGACGTTCAGGTTGGAGACGACCCAGCCCGGCGCGAACGGCACCACGGCCCAGCCGATGAAACCCAGGACCAGGCTGATCAGCGGGGCCAGCAGGAAGATCGCCTTGTCGGCGCCGGCCGGGATGACGATTTCCTTCAGCACGAACTTGCCGAAGTCGGCGAAGGACTGCAGCAGGCCGAAGGGGCCGACGACGTTCGGGCCCTTGCGCATCTGCACGCCGGCCCAGATCTTGCGGTCGGCCAGCAGCAGGAAGGCCAGGCTCAGCAGAACCCAGATCACGACCAGCAGGATGCCGCCGAGAGTGAGGCCGAACCAGATAAGCGGGTTGGTCTGAGACACGGCTTACTCCGCGGCGATCTTGGCGGCGGCCGAGACGTTGGCCGCGCACTCGGCCATGGTCACGCTGGCGCGCGCGATGGGGTTGGTCAGGTGGAAGGCCTTCACCGGGCTCTCGAACGGAGCCTCGGAGACGTCCCCTTCCCCGCCGACGGCGGCGAGGTCGAACACGGTCGGGACCGAGCCCGGCGCGAAGTCGATCTGGCCGAAGGTGGGGTGGTCGGCGAACAGCTTGGCGCGCAGCTGGTCCAGGCTGTCATAGGGCAGCTTGGCGCCCAGCACTTCCGACAGCGCCCGCAGGATCGACCAGTCTTCCTTGGCCTCGCCCTTCGGGAACACGGCGCGCTTGCCCATCTGCACCCGACCCTCGGTGTTGACGTAGAGGCCGTTCTTTTCGGTGTAGGCGGCGCCCGGCAGGATGACGTCGGCCTTGTGGGCGCCGGCGTCGCCGTGGGTGCCGAGGTAGATCTTGAAGGCGTCCGAAGCGGCGGGCTCGCACTCGTCGGCGCCCAGCAGGAACAGCACGTCCAGCGCGCCCGGCTTCAGCATGTCGCGCGCCGAGAGGGCGCCTTCGGCCGGGACGAAGCCCAGATCGAGGCCGGCCACGCGGGCGGCGGCGGTGTGCAGCACGTTCCAGCCGTTCCAGCCTTCGCGGACGACCTTGAAGGTCTTGGCGACGCCGGCGGCGGCCTTGAGGATCGCCGCGCCGTCGGCGCGGGCCAGGGCGCCCTGGCCGATGATGATGGCGGGACGCTCGGCGGCCTTCAGGGCGGCGACGAAGTCGTTCTTGGCCTTGGCCAGGCCCGACAGCGTCTTGGCGCCGGCGCCGAGGTAGTCGTAGTCGAACGTCAGGTCGGCCTGTTCGCCGATGACGCCGAAGCGGGTCTTGCCGGCGATCCACTGCTTGCGGAAGCGGGCGTTGAGCACCGGGGCCTCGAGGCGCGGGTTCGTACCGACGAACAGCACGACGTCAGCGTCTTCAATGCCGGCGATGGTCGAGTTGAACAGCCAGCTCTCGCGCGGGCCGGCGCCCAGAGCCGTGCCGTCCTGGCGGGCGTCGAGGTTCTTCACGCCCAGGGCGGTGAAGAGGTCCTTGGTCGCCTTCAGGCTTTCGGCGTCCTGCAGGTCGCCAGCGATGACGCCGATGCGCTCAGGGGCGGTCGCCTTGATCTTGGCGGCGACGGCGGCGAAGGCTTCCGACCACGAGGCCGGCTTCAGCTTGCCGTCGACGCGGACGTACGGGCGGTCGAGGCGCTGACGCTGCAGGCCGTCGACGGCGTAGCGCGTCTTGTCGCTGATCCACTCTTCGTTGACGTCCTCGTTGATGCGCGGCAGCACGCGCAGCACGGCGTTGGCGCGGGCGTCGACGCGGATCGACGAGCCCAGGGCGTCCTGGACGTCGACGCTCTCGGTCTTCTTCAGCTCCCACGGACGGGCTTCGAAGGCGTAGGGCTTGGAGGTCAGGGCGCCGACCGGGCACAGGTCGATGACGTTGGCCGACAGCTCCGAGGTCACCGCGGCGCCCAGATAGGTCGTGATTTCAACGTCTTCGCCGCGCGAGATCAGACCGATTTCCGGCGAGCCGGCGACTTCGGTGATGAAGCGGACGCAGCGGGTGCACTGGATGCAGCGCGTCATCACGGTCTTGATGAGCGGGCCCATGGCCTTCTCTTCGACCGCGCGCTTGTTCTCTTCGTAGCGGCTGTCGTCACGGCCGTAGCCGACGGCCTGGTCCTGCAGGTCGCACTCGCCGCCCTGGTCGCAGATCGGGCAGTCCAGCGGGTGATTGATGAGCAGGAACTCCATCACCCCTTCGCGGGCCTTCTTGACCATCGGAGTCTTGGTGAAGATCTCCTGGCCCTCGGCGGCCGGCAGGGCGCAAGACGCCTGCGGCTTCGGCGGACCGGGTTTCACCTCGACCAGGCACATGCGGCAGTTGCCGGCGATGCTCAGACGCTCGTGATAGCAGAAGCGCGGGATCTCTTCCCCAGCCAGTTCCGCGACCTGCAGAACCGTCATGCCGGGTTCGAACTCGACCTCGACGCCGTTGACCTTGGCGATAGCCATGCTTGTTACTCCGCCGCGATCAGCTTGGCGCCCTGCACGTGCAGGCGACCGCTACGATAGGATGCGATCCGCTCCTCCACCTCGTGGCGGAAGTGACGGAACAGGCCCTGGATCGGCCAAGCGGCCGCGTCGCCCAGGGCGCAGATGGTGTGACCCTCGACCTGGGTCGTGACGTCCAGCAGGGTGTCGATCTCTTTCGGATCGGCCTCGCCGGTGGCCATGCGTTCCATGACCCGCCACATCCAGCCGGTGCCTTCGCGGCACGGCGTGCACTGGCCGCAGCTCTCGTGCTTGTAGAAGTACGACAGGCGGGCGATGGCGCGGACGAGGTCGGTGGACTTGTCCATGACGATGACGGCGGCGGTGCCCAGGCCCGACTTCAGGTTCCGCAGGGCGTCGAAGTCCATCGGCAGGTCTTCGCACTGCTCGGCCGGGATCATCGGCACCGACGAACCGCCCGGGATGACGGCCTTGAGGTTGCCCCAGCCGCCGCGGATGCCGCCGCAGTGGTCTTCCATCAGCTGACGGAAGGGGATGCTCATGGCTTCTTCGACGTTACAGGGCAGGTTCACGTGGCCCGAGACGCAGAACAGCTTGGTGCCGGCGTTGTTGGGACGGCCGAAACCCGCGAACCAGGCCGCGCCGCGGCGCAGGATCGTGCCGGCGACAGCGATGCTCTCGACGTTGTTGACCGTGGTCGGCATGCCGTAGAGGCCCGCGCCGGCCGGGAACGGCGGCTTCAGGCGCGGCTGACCCTTCTTGCCTTCCAGGCTTTCCAGCAGGGCGGTCTCTTCACCGCAGATATAGGCGCCGGCGCCGTGGTGGACGTAGAGGTCGAAGTCCCAGCCGTGGACGTTGTCCTTGCCGATCAGCTTGGCCTCGTAGGCCTGCTTGACCGCGGCTTCGAGGCGCTCACGCTCGAAGACGTACTCGCCGCGGATGTAGATGTAGCAGGCGTGGGCCAGCATGGCGCGCGAAGCGATCAGACAGCCCTCGATCAGGAGGTGCGGATCGTGCCGCATGATCTCCCGGTCCTTGCAGGTGCCCGGCTCGGACTCGTCGGCGTTGACCACCAGGTAGTGCGGACGGCCGTCCTTCACTTCCTTGGGCATGAAGGACCACTTCAGACCGGTCGAGAAACCAGCACCGCCCCGGCCTCGCAGACCGGAGTTCTTCATGTTCTCGATGATCCAGTCGCGACCGGCGTCCAAGATGTCCTTGGTGCCGTTCCAGCAACCGCGCGCCTTCGCACCCTCGAGGCCCCAGTCTTGGAGGCCGTAGAGGTTGGTGAAGATGCGATCCTTGTCTTCGAGGATACCGACCATGACTCTAGCTTTGCGGATCGAATGGATGGGTGCGGACATAGCGCGTCCGCCGGACGATGACATAGGCGAAAAGCAGCCAACCGGCGCCGATCACCAAAAGACCTGTGGGCGCCGCCCAGGCCGGAGCCCCAGGGACCTCCCGCCCCCAGATCAGCAGCAGGACGCCAGCCAGGCAGGCCACGAAACCCAGGACCCGCTCCTTGCGGTAGAGCCCCTTGATCGTGGCCAGGTAGGCCGCCCGCCTGGCGGAAAGGTCGTCGCTCAAGGCGCCCTCCCCGCTTGCGGTTCGGAACCGGCTTCAAGCTTGGTCACCTTCAGCCAGCCCATGATGAACCAGATCTGGGCGCCCAGCCCGACCACGACGGCCAGGATGAACACCGGCAGCAGCCACCAGACGTGGAAGGCCACGTGGCCGACGATCGCCGCGCCGGCCAGCAGGAAGCACACGACGTCGATGGCGAGCATCGTCGTGAGGCGCTTCTTCTGATGGACGGCGACGTCGGTCATCAGGCGGCGGGCTCCGCCTTGGTCTTCTTGGGCTTCTCGGGCAGGTTCGGAATCTTGATCTTCTTGGCCGCCGAGCCGTCGTACAGCTTGGGATCGGTCAGGGTCTGGATCTTTTCCTTCGGCTCCGAGGACTTGCGGCCCTCGTAGCTGCCCGGCTGCGGAGCCTTGCCCGCGGCGAAGTCGTCGAGGATCTGGGCCAGGCTCTCCGGCGTCAGGTCTTCGTAATAGTAGTCGTTGATGGCCGCCATCGGGGCGTTGCAGCAGGCGCCGAGGCACTCGACCTCTTCCCAGCTGAACTTGCCGTCGGCCGACACGGTGTGGGCAGGGCCGATCTTCTTCTCCAGCACCGACTTCAGGTCGAGCGCGCCGCGCAGCTGGCACGGCGTGGTGCCGCACAGCTGGACGAAGGCGGTCTTGCCCACCGGGGCCAGCTGGAACATCACGTAGAAGGTGGCGACTTCCAGCACGCGGATGACCGGCATCTCGAGCTGCTTGGCGATCTCCTGGATCGCCGGCTCGGAAATCCAGCCTTCCTGCTTCTGGGCCAGCCACAGCATCGGGATCACCGCCGACTGCTTGCGGGCGGCGGGATACTTGGCCTTCCACCAGTCGGCCTTGGCCTGGCTGTCGACCGAGAAGGCGAAGCTGGCGGGCTGCTCTTTGGCGAGACGACGAACGCTCATCGTGCGAAATCCACGCGGACGATCTTGTCGCCCTTGAAGGTGTAGATGGCGGCGACCTGGAAGGGCGCGTCGCCGTTGCCGCGGTCGACGTGCTCGTGATCGATCACGTTCGAGCCGACCACGATGCGGTTCAGGAGCTCGGCCTTGTTCTTGGGGAACTCGGCGAAGGTCTTGGCGTAGAAGGCGCGGTAGGCCTCGATGCCCGTGCGCGCCACCTCGCCGTTCAGCCCGGCCACGACCACGTCGTCCGAGAAGTGGGCGCAGTGGGCGTCCAGGTCCTGGGCGTTGTAGGCGTCGAGTTGGGCCTGGGCGATGCTCTCGAGGCTCATCGATCGACCTCGCCGAACACGATGTCGAGCGAACCCAGGATGGCCGAAACGTCGGCCAGCTGGTGGCCGCGGTTCATCCAGTCCATGGCGGCCAGGTGCGAGAAGCCCGGAGCCTTGATCTTGCAGCGGTACGGCTTGTTGGTGCCGTTGCTGACCACGTAGACGCCGAACTCGCCCTTGGGGGCTTCGACGGCCGCGTAGACCTCGCCTTCCGGCGTCTTGAAGCCCTCGGTGTAGAGCTTGAAGTGGTGGATCAGGGCTTCCATCGAGCGCTTCATCTCGGCGCGACGGGGCGGAGCCACCTTGTTGTCCTCGCTGAGCACCGGACCCGGCGTACCGCGCAGCATGGCGACGGCCTGCAGGATGATCTTGGTGCTCTCGCGCATCTCCTGCATGCGGCAGAGATAGCGATCGTAGCAGTCGCCGTTCTTGCCCAGCGGGATGTCGAACTCGAACTCGTTGTAGTTCTCGTACGGCTGGTTGCGACGCAGGTCCCAGGCGATGCCCGAACCGCGCACCATCACGCCCGAGAAGCCCCAGGCCCAGGCGTCTTCCTTGCTGACCACGCCGATGTCGACGTTGCGCTGCTTGAAGATGCGGTTGTCGGTGATCAGGCCTTCGATGTCGTCGCAGATCTTCGGGAAGGCCTTGGCCCACGCTTCGATGTCGTCGATCAGAGACGGGGTCAGGTCCTGGTGGACGCCGCCCGGACGGAAGTAGTTGGCGTGCAGGCGAGCGCCGCAGGCGCGCTCGTAGAACACCATCAGCTTCTCGCGCTCCTCGAAGCCCCAGAGCGGCGGCGTCAGGGCGCCGACGTCCATGGCCTGGGTCGTCACGTTCAGCAGGTGGTTCAGGATGCGGCCGATCTCGCAGAACAGCACGCGGATGACCTGGCCGCGCTTGGGCACTTCCACGCCCAGCAGCTTTTCGATGGCCAGGCAGAACGCATGCTCCTGATTCATCGGCGCCACGTAGTCGAGGCGGTCGAAGTACGGGATGTTCTGCAGGTAGGTGCGCGCTTCCATCAGCTTCTCGGTGCCGCGGTGCAGCAGGCCGATGTGCGGATCGACGCGCTCGACGATTTCACCGTCGAGTTCCAGCACCAGACGCAGCACGCCGTGCGCGGCCGGGTGCTGGGGGCCGAAGTTAATGTTGAACTTGCGGACCGGGGTTTCCGGGATCGCCGGAACCGTCGGTTCGTCGCGGAAGAAGTCGGTCGCCGCGGCGGGAGCGTTCGTGCCAGTCATGACTTAAGCCTTCTCCGCCTTCTCGTCGCCCGGCAGGACGTACTTGGCGCCCTCCCACGGAGACAGGAAGTCGAATGCGCGGAACTCGGTGATCTTCACGGGTTCGTAGACGACGCGCTTGAGTTCGTCGTCGTAACGGACCTCGACATAGCCGGTCATCGGGAAGTCTTTCCGCAGCGGGTGGCCGTGGAAACCGTAGTCCGTCAGGATCCGGCGCAGGTCCGGGTGGCCTTCGAAGAACACGCCGTACATGTCGAACGCTTCGCGCTCGAACCAGTCGGCGACCGGGAACACCGGCGTGGCGCTCGGCACCGGGGTGTCTTCGTCGGTCTGCACCTTCACGCGGACGCGGACGTTCTTCACCATCGACAGCAGGTGGTAGACCACGTCGAAACGCGCGGCGCGCTCGGGGTAGTCGACCGCCGTCAGGTCCACCAGCTGGTGGAAGCGGTAGTCGGGGTGATCACGCAGATAGGTCAGCAGCTCGACCACGCGGTTCGTCGAACCGAGCAGGTTCAGCTCGCCGAACGCGACGTTGTACGAGGCGATGGCCCCGGCCGAGTTGGCGACGATCGCCTGGCCGAGGGCTTCGAGGTCTTGGCTCATCGCTCGATGGTCCCCGTGCGACGGATCTTCTTCTGAAGCTGCAGCACGCCGTAGACGAGCGCCTCGGCCGTCGGCGGGCAGCCCGGCACGTAGATGTCGATCGGCACGACGCGGTCGCAGCCGCGAACGACGCTGTAGCTGTAATAGTAGTAGCCGCCGCCGTTGGCGCAGCTGCCCATCGAGATGACGTAGCGGGGCTCGGGCATCTGGTCGTAGACCTTGCGCAGAGCCGGAGCCATCTTGTTGGTCAGCGTGCCGGCGACGATCATCACGTCCGACTGACGCGGGCTGGCGCGCGGCGCGAAGCCGTAGCGCTCCAGGTCGTAGCGCGGCATGGCCGAGTGCATCATCTCGACGGCGCAGCACGCCAGGCCGAACGTCATCCACATCAGCGAACCCGTACGGGCCCAGGTGATCAGGTCGTCGGCTGCCGCGGTGATGAAGCCCTTGTCGGCCAGCTGCTGGGAGACGCCGTCGAAGAAGGCGTCGTGCAGCTTGGGGTCATAGCCCTGCACCGTCGAGCGGCCAGCGGCGCCGGCCGCCGGAAGCGGCGAGCTGTTGGCGGGAACGATCACTCCCATTCGAGGGCGCCCTTCTTCCATTCGTAGATAAAGCCGACAGTCAGAACGCCGAGGAAGCTCATCATCGACCAGAAGGCGAAGACCGAGGCTTCATGCGGAAGCTTCAGCAGGGTCACCGCCCACGGGAACAGGAAAGCCACTTCGAGGTCGAAGATGATGAAGAGGATCGAGACCAGGTAGAACCGGACGTCGAACTTCATGCGCGCGTCGTCGAAGGCGTTGAAGCCGCATTCGTATGCGGACAGCTTTTCCGGGTCCGGCGCCTTGGGCGCGAGCACGGCGGCAGCCAGCATGAAGACGATGCCGATAACCGCCGCGATCCCGAGAAAGATCACGATCGGCAGGTACTGGAGAAGGAAGGCGTTCATGACAGCCCTTGGCTTGAATCGGCCGCGTTGTAGCCCAGTGTCTTCCAGGCTTCAAACGCCCCGGGCACATTGAGAAACGATCGCAACTTCTGGCCATCCACAGGTTCGGCGACATGGCCGTTGACACGAGTCTTCGCCCGACATATCAGACGCCCCTCGCCGCACGGCGGGTCGCACTTCTGCCTCCGGGCGGACGGTAATGCCG
>NZ_JBWKNV010000007.1:356584-364679 GCF_059415745.1 Caulobacter sp. GW821-FHT10A10
CGGATGTAGCTCAGTTGGTTAGAGCGCCGGCCTGTCACGCCGGAGGTCGCGGGTTCGAGCCCCGTCATTCGCGCCACCTTCCTTTAAGAAGGTAGCGATCCGAGGTAAAAGCGAGCGCTTCGTAGGGTTTTACGGCCTTACGCGACGCGGATGTAGCTCAGTTGGTTAGAGCGCCGGCCTGTCACGCCGGAGGTCGCGGGTTCGAGCCCCGTCATTCGCGCCACTTTCCCCTCCCCCATTTTTTGAACTGCCCAGACAAGCGCCTTGTGCTGCCGCTTGCGTGCGCGTTCGCCACTCCGACTGCGACAAATTGTGTCCGCGGACGGTTGTTACCGAGCGGTCGCATCCCGATCTAGCGGACATGACTCAGCCCGCCGATCTCCCGCTTTCCGTCCTGGATCTGTCGCCGGTTCCTCAAGGAACATCGGTCAGTAAAGCCTTGGCCAATACTTTGGACCTCGCGCGTCATGCCGAGTCTCTAGGTTTCCACAGGTTTTGGCTGGCCGAGCACCACAACATGCCCGGCATCGCCAGCGCCGCTACAACCGTGGTGATCGGTCATGTGGCCGCCGGAACCTCGAAGATTCGAGTCGGGTCGGGCGGAATCATGCTGCCGAACCACGCGCCGCTGATGGTCGCCGAGGCTTTCGGCACGCTGGCGGCCCTGCATCCGGGCAGAATCGATCTGGGCCTGGGCCGCGCGCCGGGCACCGACCAGGCCACCATGCGGGCGCTTCGCCGCTACATGGGCGGGGTCGATCGCTTCGCCGAGGCCGTCGTCGAGCTGCAGCAGTGGTTCAAGCCGGCCTCGGAAGACCAGTCTGTGCGCGCCGTGCCAGGCGAAGGACAGGACGTGCCGATGTGGCTGCTGGGCTCCAGCACCTATGGCGCGCAACTGGCCGCGGCGCTGGGCCTGCCCTATGCCTTCGCGGCACACTTCGCGCCAGACCAGTTGATGGAGGCGATCGAGGTTTATCGCCGCGGCTTCCGGCCGTCCGAACAGCTGGACAAGCCCTACTTCATGATCTGCATCGGGGTGTGCGCGGCCGACACCGACGAGGAGGCGCGTCGCCTATTCACCTCGACCCAGCAGCAGTTCCTGGCCCTGCGCCGAGGCCGGCCCGGCCTGCTGCCGCCGCCCGTCGACGACATCACCGCCATCGCCGCGCCGCACGAACTGGCGGGCCTGGATCATACGTTCCGCTATTCGGCGATCGGCTCGCCGCAAACCGTCGCCGCCAAGGTCAAGGCGGTGATCGCCGCCACCGGCGCCGACGAGGTGATGGCCGCCTCGCAGATCTTCGACCACGCCGCGCGACTGCGCAGCTACGAGATCCTGGCGGGCCTGCGCGGCGAACTGCGCCAGGCCGCCTGACGCTTTACTAGTGCGAGGCGGCGGCTTCCGCCGCTTCGCCGACGAACGCCCGCGAGCCGGTGAGGCGGCCGTAGATTCCGGTCAGGCGCTCGAACACCGGTGTCCAGCCATGCCGGGCCTCGGCCCGCAGGCGCGCGGCGCGGCCCAGGGCGGCGACGTCGCGAGCGAACAGAGCTTCGATCGCCTCAGCGAAGACCCCGCCTTCCGAAGCCGAGGCCAGCATGCCCACGGCTTCATCGACGCTTTCGGCCACGCCGCCGGCGTCGACGCCGATGACCGGCAGGCCGCAGGCCATGGCTTCCAGCACGATCAGGCCGAAGGGCTCGTTGTCGTTGGCGTGCACGAAGGCGTCGCAGCCGGCCAGGATGGCGGCCAGCGCCTCGGGGTCGCGCTGATAGTCCATCGAGATCACCCGATCGCTGGGCCGCGCGCCCGCCCCGGCGCCGACCAGCAGCAGGACATAGGGCTCGCCCAGCTTCTCGACGGCGTCGACCAGAACATCGAGCTTCTTTTCCCGCGCCGGACGGCCGGCGAAGACGAGGATGCGATGGCGGTCGGTCAGGCCCAGGCGCCGGCGCAGGGCCGCGCGATCGCCGCGCGCCGGGTGGAAGGTGTCGACGTCGACGCCCAGCGGCAGGCCGATGGCGTCTCGAACCCCCGCCTCAACCAGCCGGCCGGCGATGAAGTGGCTGGGCGCCACGACCTGGTCGAACTGGCGATAGATCGCCGCCCAGCGCTTCTGGACCGGCTTTTCGGCCCACTCACCGATATGCAGGGCCGCCAGGGCGCCGAGATCGGTGTGGCAGAATCCGACGACCGGCACGCCCATGGCGTCGCCCGCCTTCAGCGCCGCCAGGCCCGGGGTGTAGGGGTCGCCGGCCTCGATGATGTCGGGCCGCTGACGAATCAGGCGCTCCATCCAGCTGGTCTTGCCGATGGGCCAGCGATAGCCGTCGCCGAACGGCAGGGGCGCGGCATAGATCGACACGCGGCCGTGGCCGTCATGGGCGTCGCGCGGCCCGGGCACGACCAGGGTGTGGCGCACGCTCGGCCGATTGGCGGCCAGCCACGCGCGTTTTGCATTGAGATATCGGCGCACGCCGCCGCTGCGCGGCGCGTAAAGCATTGTCGTATCGATCAAACGGGCGGGCCGACCTGAGGCGGATCGAATCTGCGGCGCGCCGGCTTCAGGGCTCGGCGGAGAAGTGGGCAGAAGATCGATCACGCCGTACCTCGCTGCTGCAGCGGGGCCGTCTTACGCGGCCGCCAAGCGATTAAGGTGCTCAGCGACGGGAGGTTCCCCCGAAGCTTGGCCGCTGTCCAGCGGCTCGCGCGCCACCCTACGTCGTGCCCGCGCCAGGCGCAAAAACATCTGATACGAGACCGTTCGCTAGGTTGCGTAGGGGGCGAGGATCATGGCGCGGTTTCTGTTCACGACCTGGGAGGGCGGCGGCCACGTCCAGCCTCTGCTGATGGTCGCCGCCGACCTGGCCGCGCGCGGTCATGAGGTGCTGGCGATCAGCGATCCGGCCAACGCCGCCGACGCCGCTGCCCTGTCGGTACCGTTCCGCCCTTGGACGACCGCGCCGTTCCAGACCGGCAAGTCCCGCGAGGACGACCGGCTGCGCGATTTCGAGGCCGACAATCCGATGGCGGTCATCGAGCGCCTGCTCGACCGGGTGATGACCGGCCCGGCCGGAGCTTACGCCCACGACGTGCTGGAGGCGCTGGACGCCTTCCCCGCCGACGAGATCGTGAGCCAGGAGCTGCTGCTCGGCGCCATGGTCGCCGCCCAGGCGCGGGGCGCGAAGCTCGCCCTGTTGGCCGCCAATGTCTGGTCGCTGCCCAACCTGCCCGGCGCACCGCCATTCGGCGCGGGCATGGCTCCGGCGGCCGACGACCAGGAGCGGGCCATGCATGCGATGGTCGCTCAGATGGCGCGGGGTCTTTTCCAATCGGGCCTGCCGGCGCTGAACGCCGCCCGGGCCGAGTATGGCCTGCCCGCGCTAGCCGATCTCTTCGAGCAGTACGACGCCGCCGACGCCATCCTGCTGGCGACCAGCCCGGCCTTCGACTTCGCGCCCGATCCCCTGCCCGCCCCGTTCGCCCATGTCGGCCCTTACCTGGCCGATCCTGCCTGGGTGGAGCGCGTCGAACTTCCCGAAGGCGAAGCGCCGTTGGTGCTGGTGTCGTTCTCGAGCCTTTACCAGGCGCAGGAGACAGCGCTTCGCAACGTGCTGGCCGCCCTTTCCGCCCTGCCCGTCCGCGCCCTGGTCACGACCGGCCCGACCTTGGATCCCGCAGAGTTCGAGGCCCCGGCCAATGTGAAGGTCGTACGCAGCGCCCCGCATGGCGCGCTGCTGAAGGACGCCGCCGCCTTCGTGACCCACGCCGGCCACGGCTCGACCCTGCGGCCGCTGATGGAGGGCGTTCCCCTACTGTGCCTGCCCATGGGCCGCGACCAGAACGACAACGCCATGCGCGCCGCCCACCGAGGCGCGGCGATCACCCTGGCGCCGGATGCAACGTCGGAGAAGATCGGCCAGGCCCTGACGCGACTGCTGGACGAGCCGGCCTGGCGCGAGGCCGCCAAAGCCCTGGGCGATCAGATCGCCGCCGATGCCAAGGGACGCGGCGCCGCCCAGGCGCTGGAGGCCCTGATCTAGAGCGCGCCTACCAGTCGTCGCGGCCGTTGACGTAGCGGCGCGGCACGGGCGCGGGATCGAAGTCGTCGAGCAGGCGGGCGTTGATGCAGACGCGCGGCTGGTCGTAGTCCGGCTTGCCGGTGCTGAAGTCCGGAAACTCGCTGTAGGTCCCGCAGCCGCAGATGGCGCAGTGGTGATGCGAGCCGAGGTAATGACCGAACTGGTAGGTCGAGACCCGGTCGCGGGCGGTCAGCAGCTTGAAGGTGGCGGGCGTGTAGTAGGCCGCCAGGGTCCCCCGCTTGGAGCAGATCGAGCAATTGCACTCGGTGATCTCGGTCGGTGCGGTCTCGACCTCGAACTGCGTGGCGCCGCAGTGGCAGCTTCCCTTGACGGGCATGACGGTCTCCCTTTTCGGCGTCGGAACGCCTGGGAGACTGCCGAAGGTCCACTGACAGCCTGGTGTCAGCAGTCCATTCAAGATCCTGGTGGGCGGTGAGGGGATCGAACCCCCGACCCTCTCGGTGTAAACGAGACGCTCTACCGCTGAGCTAACCGCCCGCAGGGTCCGCGCTTCTAGCCGCCGAATGGCGGTCTGGGAAGCACGCATGAAAAAGGGCGGGACGTCTTGGGAACGCCCCGCCCCTTTGAAGACCGAAAACGGGATTAGCCGTTCAGGGTGGTCTTCAGGCCTTCACCGACCTGGAAGCGGGCGGTCTTGGAGGCCGGACGCTCGACGGTTTCACCGGTGCGCGGGTTGCGCGCGGTGCCCGCGGCGCGGGTCACGGCCTTGAAGGTGCCGAAGCCCACCAGACGCACGTCCGAGCCCGACTTCAGCGAAGCGGTGACGGTGTCGATGAAAGCTTCCAGGGCGTCCTTCGCCTGGTTCTTGTTGATGCCCGCCTTTTCGGCGATCGCCGTGACGAGTTCGGCTTTTGTGGTCATTTTTATCTCCCAGCCAATAAGCGGCGGCGCTGCAACAGCTTACGCCGCTTCGCTCGCCGGGAAGTATGCGGGGAACGCTTGCCCCGTCAAACGAAGGCGGCGCGGAAAATTCCCGCGCCGCCCCAGTTATCAACAATAAGTTACTGTTAGTGCGTGAGAACCGCGTCGTCTCCGGCTTCGTCGCCCTTCGCCGGGCCCGTCAGGGGCTCCGCCGATTCGCTCCACTCGACCGGAGTCAGGGGTCCGGTGAGGGCGTGCTTGAGCACTTCGTCGACCGTCGAGACCGGAATGATCTCGAGACCGGCCTTCACGGATTCCGGCACGTCGACGAGATCCTTCTCGTTTTCCTGCGGGATCAGCACCGTCTTCACGCCCGACCGCAGGGCCGCCAGCAGCTTCTCCTTGAGGCCGCCGATGGCGGTCACCCGGCCGCGCAGGGTGATCTCGCCGGTCATGGCGATGTCCTTGCGGATCGGGATGCCGGTCAGCACCGAGACCATGACCAGAGCCATGGCGATACCGGCCGACGGACCGTCCTTGGGCGTGGCGCCGTCCGGCACGTGGATGTGGACGTCGGTCTTCTCGAACACCGGCGGCTTGATGCCGAACTGCAGCGCCCGCGAGCGGACGTAGCTGTTGGCCGCCGAGATCGACTCCTTCATCACGTCCTTGAGGTTGCCGGTGATCGACATGCGACCCTTGCCCGGCATCTTCACGGCTTCGATCGTGAGGATGTCGCCGCCGAACTCCGTCCAGGCCAGACCGGTGACGATGCCGACCTGATCGACTTCGTCGGTCTCGCCGTAGCGGTACTTCTTGACGCCGGCGTACTTGGCCAGACGCTCGTCATCGATCGTGATGCTGGACAGCTTCTCGCGGGCCAGGTCACGCACCGTCTTGCGGGCCAGGGCGCCCAGTTCCCGCTCCAGCGACCGCACGCCGGCTTCCCGGGTGTAGTAGCGGATCAGGTCGCGGATCGCCTTTTCCGGGACGACGAACTCGCTGTCCTTCAGGCCGTGGTCCTTGGCGAGCTTCGGCAGCACGTGGCGCTTGGCGATCTCCAGCTTCTCATCCTCGGTGTAGCCGGGGATGCGGATGATCTCCATGCGGTCCAGCAGCGGCTGGGGCATGTTCAGGCTGTTGGCCGTGGTGACGAACATCACCTGGCTCAGGTCGTAGTCGACCTCCAGGTAGTGGTCGCCGAAGGTCGAGTTCTGCGACGGGTCCAGAACTTCCAGCAGGGCCGAGGCCGGATCGCCGCGATAGTCGCTGCCCATCTTGTCGATTTCGTCGAGCAGGACGAAGGCGTTGGTGGTCTTGGCCTTCTTCATCGACTGGACGACCTTGCCGGGCATCGAGCCGATATAGGTGCGGCGGTGACCGCGGATCTCGGCCTCGTCACGCACGCCGCCGAGGCTCATGCGCACGAACTCGCGACCCGTCGCCTTGGCGATCGACTTGCCCAGCGAGGTCTTGCCGACGCCGGGAGGACCGACGAGGCAGAGGATCGGGCCCTTCAGCGAATTGGTCCGGGCCTGTACGGCCAGGTACTCCAGGATCCGCTCCTTGACCTTCTCCAGACCGTAGTGGTCGGCGTCGAGGATCTCCTCGCTCTCGCCCAGGTCGATCTTCTTGGTCTTGGCCTTGCCCCACGGGATCGACAGCAGCCAGTCCAGATAGTTCCGGACCACCGTGCTCTCGGCCGACATCGGGCTCATGTTGCGCAGCTTCTTCAGCTCGCCCTCGGCCTTGGCCCGGGCTTCCTTCGAAAGCTTGGTCTTCTTGATGCGCTTCTCGAGCTCGATCAGCTCGTCGCGCTGATCGTCGGGGTCGCCCAGCTCGCGCTGGATCGCCTTCATCTGCTCGTTCAGATAATATTCGCGCTGGGTCTTCTCCATCTGGCGCTTCACGCGCGAGCGGATCTTCTTCTCGACCTGCAGCACCGAGATCTCGCCTTCCATGAGGGCGAAGACCTTCTCCAGGCGCTTGGTGACGTCGAAAATTTCCAGCAGGTGCTGCTTGTCGCCGATCTTCACCGATAGGTGAGCGGCGATGCTGTCGGCCAGCTTGCCCGGCTCGGCGATCTGCGGGATCGACGCCAGGGCCTCGGGCGGCACCTTCTTGTTCAGTTTGACGTAGTTCTCGAACTGCTCGACGACGGCGCGAGACAGCGCCTCGGCCTCGGGACCGGCGCCCTGGTCTTCGCTGACTTCGCCGACCTGGGCCTCGTAATAGGCCTCCTGCTCGGTGAAGCGCACGACGGCGGCGCGCCCCTTGCCCTCGACCAGCACCTTGACGGTGCCGTCGGGCAGTTTCAGCAGTTGCAGCACGGTGGCCAGCACGCCGACTTCGTAGATGTCGGCCGGGGCCGGATCATCGTCGGCGCTGTTCTTTTGGGTGACGAGCAGGATCTGCTTGTCGCCGCGCATCACTTCCTCGAGGGCGCGGACGGATTTGTCGCGCCCGACGAACAGCGGAACCACCATGTGCGGGAACACAACGATATCCCGCAGGGGCAACACAGGAAGCGTACGGATCTCAGACATATTTTCACTCCCGGCCGGCGCGTGAACCCCGCGCCTCGCCATGCGGACTGCCGTCACTTCAGACGATGCGCCTGAGTCGTACAGTCCGTCCGCCCGGGACTGGGCGGATGGTCGTTATTTATGTGGACCTTTTGCGACGCGGTTCAAGCGTGCTCGCCCGCCAGCGGCGACGAGTCGCGCATTGGTGGTGACGCTGGATATTTTGGTCTCGGGGCGGGCTTGGCCGTGGGGATTTCGACGACTTGGCCGCTGACGCAGCGGCAGATCGTTTCTTCGCCGCGGTGCGGTAGAGCGCGATCCTTCTCCCTTGCGGGAGAAGAAAGGAACCTCCCCCCGTGGGGGAGGCGATCGCGCAGCGATCGGTGGGGGGTGTTTTTGCGAGGACGGCCAGCGTGGCGGCGGCTGAAACCGTCCCCCCCACCGGCCTTCGGCCGCCTCCCCCACAGGGGGAGGTTCCTTGATGCTTGGACACGGCTTCTCGCACTCCCGTGAAAACTCACGAAAGTTGGTGGGGAGGCGCGGAGCGGCCGGGCGGAGCCCGGAGACCGTGATGTGTTTTAGCGTTTCGGCTTCGTCTGACCGCTCCG
>NZ_JBWKNV010000008.1:0-209202 GCF_059415745.1 Caulobacter sp. GW821-FHT10A10
GACCTTCAAGTTCCACACCATCGGCGCCGACGGCCAGCGCGTGGTCGTCTCCTATCCCCCGCAAACCCAAGCCTGAGTTCGTGTCGTCGTGCTGATCGCTACTCTCGCCGCGGCGGGCGCATTGGGTCTTTCCTGGCCCAGCCTGCCGCACTCCATCCCGTTCCCGACCGAAGGGATGCATCGGCGCGCCGGCTACAAGGTCAAGACCAAGGCCTATCACCTCAAGGGCTGGGAGATGCGCATCGAGCGCGACGGTTTCACGGGCCTGACCCGCTGCCGGCTCTATGCGCCCTCGACCGTTCTTCAGGGGCGCATCACCTACGCCCGCGACGTGCTCGGCTTCCATCTGGGCGAGGACGTCGATGTGGGCGAGGCCTGGTACAGCATCGACGACAAGCCGCCGGTCGCCTGGCGCGATGACTTCCCGACCCTGGCCGCCCGGCGCG
Source organism: Caulobacter sp. GW821-FHT10A10 (assembly GCF_059415745.1). Lineage (NCBI taxonomy): Bacteria > Pseudomonadati > Pseudomonadota > Alphaproteobacteria > Caulobacterales > Caulobacteraceae > Caulobacter > Caulobacter sp. GW821-FHT10A10. Next base: position 447 of record NZ_JBWKNV010000008.1, read on the forward strand.
AGCCGCTGTCGACCGACAACCTGTTCAACCCTACCGGCGGCGTCGTGCTGATCCCGCACGAGAAGCTGGACGGCGCGCGCACCGTGACCATCCGGGCCGGTCGCGACCAGACTCCCAAGCGCTTTCGCCTGAAGGGGTTCGAGCCGGCCCTGGCGGCGGCGCGGGCCAATGGTTGCGGCGCGGCGGGTGGTGAAGCGGGGAGCGACGCGTTCCAGCGCGACGCCCTGACGCCGTGAGGCGGACCAACGGCGCCGCGCTCGCTCTCTGCCTGATCGCGATCACCCCCGCCGCCGGCCGGGCCGAGGACCTCGCCGACGCCTTGGCGCGGGCTTATCAGAGCAATCCCTCCCTGCAGAGCCAGCGCTACGAACTACGCGCGCTCGACGAAGCCTATGTCCGCGCCCACGCGGGCGTGCGGCCGTCGGCCGAGCTGCGGCTGACCGGCGACTATGCGGACAACCGGTTCGGCGACGCGGCCCAGGCCCTGCGGCTGGTGGCCGATCCCACGGTCGGACGCCGCCTGGAGACCAACCAGGGCGAGGCCACGGTGATCCTGGAGCAGCAGCTCTACAGCGGCGGCCAGGCCAGCGGCGCGATCGACGCCGCCGCCCTGCGCATTCGCGGCGGCCGCGCGGCGCTGCGGATCGCCGAGGGCGACCTGCTGCTGCAGGTGATCGCCGCCTATGCCGACGTTCGCCGCGACCGCCAGGGCCTCGAGGTGCGGCGCAGCAACCTGGCGGCCCTGGAGCGGCAGCTGGACATCACCAAGGCCCGCCAGGAGGCGGGGGAGGTGACCCGCACCGACGTCGCCCAGGCCCAGGCCCAGCGCGAGGCCGCCCTGGCCCAGATCATGGCCGCCCAGGTGCAGCTCGAAGCCAGCCGGGCCAACTATGCCGCCCTGGTGGGCGAGAATCCCGGCGAGCTCGATCCCGAGACCCCGCTGCCGCTGCTGCCGGGTACGCTGGATGAGGCCTTCGATCGCGCCGAACGCGATAATCCCGATCTCGAGCAGGTCCGCCTGACCGAACGCGAAAGCCATCTGCAGGCCCAGCTGGCCAAGACCGCCGCCCGGCCGACCGTGACCGCGCGGACCGCCTATGGCACGTCCGGCGAGTTCGCCCCGTTCTACAGCCAGGACCAGGACAGCGCCTGGACCGCCACCATCGCGGTCAGCAAGCCGCTGTTCGCCGGCGGCGCCTACCAGGCCTCGTACCGCGAGGCGCTGAACCGCAACGGCGCCGACCTGCTGCGGGTCGAGGCCGCGCGCCGCCAGACGATCCAGAACGTGCTGTCGGCCTGGAACCAGGCCGCGGCCGGGCGGGCCAACATCAAGGTCCAGATCGCCCAGGTGCGGGCCGCCGAGATCGCCTTCGACGGCATGAGCGAGGAGTTCAGGGTCGGCCAGCGCTCGACGCTCGACGTGCTGGTGGCCGAGCAGACCCTGCGCGAGGCGCAACTGGCCCTGCTGGGCTCGCGTCGCGACGCCTTCGTGGCCGAGGCGGCGCTGCTGCGCCAGCTGGGGTTGCTGGAGATGGGCGTGCTGACCACGGGCGTGCGGCTCTACGACCCGTCGGCCCACCTGCGCGAGGTGCGGGGCAAGGGCGCCGTGCCGTGGGAAGGCCTGCTGGTGGCGCTGGACCGCGCGGGGCGGGGTGGGCTCGACCCGCTGCCGGTGACCCGGGCGAGCGGCGGACAGGCCGACTTCGCGCCGGCCGCGCCGCCGGTCGAGCGGCCGCTGGCCGTCACCACGCCCACCGAGCCGCGAGCGACCCGCCGCTAGAGGGGGCGCTCGACACGACGGCGCGGGGCGCGTAACTCCGACCTTTCCGTCCGTCGTTCCGCTGGAGCCATGCTGCAGTCGCTGAAGCTCCTCCTGCCGGCCCTGGTCCCGTCGTGGAACTTCTTCGACGTGATCGCGCCGTCGCCGCGGATCGAGTACGCGCTGCTGGCCTCGCTCGACGCCGAGCCGGACTGGCGCGAGTTTCGGCCGCGACCGCGGCGCGTCTCGCCGGCCGCCATGCTGGCGCGCCTGTTCTGGAACCCGCGCCGCAATGAAGACCTGTTCCTGGTCAGTTGCGCCGAGCGTCTCGTCGATCAGCCCGGCGCCCACAGCGAGGACGAGATCTTCCGCCGGATCGCCGCTGATTTCGGTCCGGAGACGGGCGGCTGGCTGGGCTTTCGGCTGCTGTTCCTGGCCTGGGAGGACGGGGCGATCGTCGGCGAGGTGCTGTTCACCGCGCAGCCGCGCCGGTGGAAGGACGCGGCATGACCCTGGAGGCCGCCGCCCGCCTGAGCCAGGTCCTGGTGGCCCTGGCCCTGATCCAGCAGAGCCTGGAGCATCTGGCCGTCTCGCGCCCGGACCGTCCGCTGTTCGCCGCGCGCATCGTGCTGTGCCTGCTGGTCGTGGCGGGGGTGGTCTTGCCCTGGCCGCTGGTCGGCCTGGCGCTGGTGTCGCTGATGGTGCTGTGGCGCTTCCAGGGGCCCTATAACGGCGGCAGCGATCGCATGGGCCTGCTGACCCTGTGGTGCCTGATGCTGACGGCGTTCATGCCCGCGCCGCGCCTGAAGGAGCTGTTCTTCGGCTATCTCGGGGCGCAGCTGATGCTGTCCTACGTGGTGTCAGGCTGGGTGAAGATCGTGAACCCGGATTGGCGCTCGGGCGTGGCGCTGCGGCAGGTGTTCCAGTTCTCGGCCTATCCGGTCGCCGAGAGCCTGCGCGGCTGGGCGGCGCGGCCGCGCCTGCTGCTGGCCATGTCGTGGTCGGTGATGGCCTTCGAGCTGGCCTTTCCGCTGACCCTGCTGTCGCGGCCGGCGCTGATCGCGGGCCTGGTGGTGGCGGCGACCTTCCACCTGGCCAACGCCTGTCTATTCGGCCTCAACCGTTTCTTCTGGACCTGGCTGGCGGCCTATCCCGCCATTCTCTGGCTGCAGGATCGGCTGTTCTAGGCCTGTTCAGGCGAAGATCTTGATCACCGAGGCCAGGATCTCTTCTTTCGAGCGCACGCCCATCTTGCCGTGGATGTGCTTGATGTGGGTGCGGACGGTCAGGATCGAGACGCCCTTCTGGTCGGCGATCCGTTCGGCGCTGTTGCCGGCGATGATCTCGGCCAGGATCCGGGCTTCCATCGTGCTCAGCCCGAACATCGCCTCCAGGCGGGGCAGGTGGGCCGGGGCGTCGAAGTCCTTGAGCACGATGACCAGGGCCCGGTCGTCGCCGTCCTGCACCACGCGCATGCGCATCAGGTAGCGTTCGTCCTGGTCGCAGTCGATGATCTGGCAGACCTCCTGGCCGGCGAGGGCCTCGGCCATGCGCTCGACCAGGAACTGGTGGGCCCGGCGATCGACGCCGCCGACCTTGCCGCCGCGATCGACCAGGGGGCTCACGCCCGACAGCAGCACGGCCGCGGCGCGCGAGCGCCACAGCACGTTCCCGTGGGTGTCGATGACGATGCGGGCGATCTCGTCTTCGTCCAGGCAGAAGCGTATCGCGCTGATGTCGATGAGCGAAGCGTGGGAACCATCCATGGCCTCTTCCCTCCCTTTCGTAGGCGCGGCTACTTGGGGCGCGCCATTTTTATGCCTTACTTAAATCGAGTTACGGCCGAGTTATCCACAACCTAGGATGAGGGTGTATCAATTCGCGTCAGTTTGACGCATTGGGTGCTGATAATGATTATCATCTGAATTGAGATCATCGATCTGTATTACTAAGTTCAATTTAGTTTTCAAAACTTCTCCTGATTTTCCATCAATTCTCCTGACGGGTGAAACTGTATTCTGTACCCAAGGTGGGGGATTTCAGGCCCTCGGTTCTCTGCAATCGTTCATTAAGAACTTGTTAAGAGAAGCGAGGATCGGGACATGGCCGGCAAGCTATCGACGCTTCCTCGCGCCCTGCGCAGTCAGCGCAAGCCGTCCTTGAAGGACTGGATACTTGGCGGGAGCTTGCTCGCGGGCGCTCTATTCGTGGCTAGCGTCGGTGAAAGCCGCGCCCAGGTCACCGCTTATGCGGGCGGATCGCCTTCCAACATCGTGCTGTCCATTCCGGTGACGGCCTCGGTTGGCGGCCGCTGCGGCTTCTCGCCGGGCGCCGCGCCCAGCGGCACGAAGGACGTCGGCGAGGTCAACAACGCCTTCACCGCCGACTTCCCGTTCACCCTGCAGTGCACGGTGCCGTTCCGGGCGGCGGTGATCTCGACCAACGGCGGCCTGCTGGCTTCCAGCGTCACCCCGGCGACCGGCTACACCAACCTGGCGCCCTACCTGGTCGACCTGAACCTGGTGGGCGACGTCGGCGTCGGCACGGTCAACGCCACCTGCGACACCGGCGACCTGAAGACGACCTCGGGCGCGACCTGCGGCTTCAAGGGGCCGGCCTCGGCCAGTCAGGGCCTGCGCCTGAACGGCTCTTCCTACGACGTCAGCGGCTCGTACCTGCGGGTCCACCGCGGCGCCTATGCCGGCGCTCAGATCCTGGCGGCCGCCAACACCTATTCGGACTCGCTCACGGTGACGCTCAGCGTCTCGCCGTGACCGCGCTTACGGGTCCGCTCCCCCGGCGGATCCGGCGTCCTTTCAGGGGGAGGGGGCCTCGGCCCGAACAACAGAGAAAGCCGGTCCGCCGGCGCGACATTTGGGAGTGAAGAGATGAACAAGACGATCCTGATCGGCGCCGCCGCCCTCCTGGGCCTGGCGCTCGCCCCGGCCGCCATGGCCCAGACTGTGACTGGCACGGTCAACGTCACCGGCAGCGTCGCGGCCAAGTGCGTGGTCATCACCGGCGGCAGCGGCGGCACCTTCTCGGGCTCGATCCCGCTGGGTGAACTGGCCCAGGCCGACGGCACCCTGTCGACCACCCTGTCGGGCTCGACCAACGCCAGCCCCGGCGGCTCCACCCAGTTCCGGGTCAACTGCAACAGCGCCGCCCCCAAGGTGACCCTGAGCTCGACCCGCCTGGCCCTGACCCCCAGCGCCTCGGCCCCGACCGGCTATACCGGCGTGATCGACTACACCGCCGCGCTCGACGCCGCCCTGGCCAACAGCACGACCCAGACGGTCAGCTACGTCACCGCCGCCGCCCTGCCGGCCGCCACGGTCCAGAACCTGTCGACCAGCCTGGCCAACAGCGCCGGCAACCTGACGGTCAAGGCCTACGCGCTGAACACCGCCTCGGGCGCGCTGCTGATGGCCGGCAACTACGCCAGCACGATCTCGATCACCATCGAGCCCTCGTGATCGCGCGGGAAAGGGGAGAAACGCCATGCGTAGCGCCCTTCTCCTGACCGCCGCCGCGGCGAGCTTCGTGCTCGTCGCGGCCGGTGGGCAGGCCCAGGCCCAGAGCGTCACCGGCACGGTGCAGGTGAATGGAACGGTGGCCAACCGCTGCCTGTTCGTCACCGACAACGTCGTGCTCGACCTGGGCGAGCTGTCGCTGCAGACCGGTGACGTCGCGGCCATCGGCCGCCTCGACCAGGCCAAGCTGACGAGCCGGACGGCGACGTTGAACGGCTGGTGCAACGGCGTGTCGGCGACCATGGCGGTCGAGGCCCAGCCGATCCTCAACACCAGCTTCACCGACACGCCGCCGACCGGGTTCGAGCGCCGGATCGACTACACCGCCACCGCCTCGGCCGCTCCGGCCAGCGGCTCGGTGTCGGCGTCCGACACCACCGTCACCTCCGGCGGCGGCTCGGCCAGCACCACTGGCATCTTCGCCAGCGACATCGTCGTCAGCTTCGCCGACGCGGCCACGCCGGCCGGCGGCCGGCTGATCTCCGGGTCCTATTCGGGCTCGGTGGCCGTGACGCTGGCTCCGGCCACCTGAAGGGGAGGAAAGGTCGTCATGATCCAGCACCGGACCTGTTTCGCCAATGGCGTTGCGAGCTTTGCGGCGGCCCTGGCGGCCTTCGGATCGCTGTCCGCCGCCACCGGCGCCCACGCCCAGGATCCCGTCCAGGGAACCGTCGGCCTGGACGCCCAGGTGGCCCAGGTCTGCGTGCTGGGGACGCCCAATCCCGGAACCCTGGCCCTGGGCCAGATCTCCGAAGCCTCGGGAGCGCGGGTGGGCCGGCTGACGACCATCGCCAGCCAGTCCATCCAGCTTCCCGGCACCTTCTGCAACTACGCCGGCGCGGCCCTGGCCATCTCGGCCTCGCCGCTGGCGGTGACCACCACGACCCAGACCGGCTTCGTCGGCTCGGTGGACTACACCTGCACGATCAGCGCCTGGGGCGCGACGGCGGCGACGGTTCGCACGGCCGCGGGCAGCAGTTCGGGCACGGGCTCGAGCGCGACCAATCCCGCGCCGCAGGAAACCGACCTGACCCTGGTGGTCTCGGACTTCGCCGTCAGCAGCGACGACCTGCTGCAGCCGGGCGCTTACCTCGCGCTCGTCACCATCACCCTCGGGCCCGATGCGGGCCTGGCCGCCTCGGGGAGCTGAACCATGCGGCGCGCCTTCCTCATCCTGGCCCTGGCCCCCCTGGCTTTCGCCCCCTTTGCAATGACGGGCGCGGCTTCCGCCCAGACCTACGGTCCGTCCGACAGCGTCGGCCCGATCCAGATCACCGCCACCGTGCCCGACAACATCTGCACGATCGGCGACCTCTCCGACGGCGACAACCTGTTCGACGTCGGGGTGATGATCGACACCACCACGGGCCTGCTGCTGTCGACCCTTTCGGCGCCGCCCAAGGTGCTGACCGGCACCCAGTGCGGCGCGCCGAGCCAGCTGACCATCTCGGCCACCCAGATGACGGCCCAGGCCTTCACGACCACGCCGCCGGACGGTTTCTCGCGCGGGGTCGACTACACGGCCACGGCCTCGGGCTGGACCACGGTGGACGCCAGCTACGCCACCGGCGACGCCGCCAACACGGCCGCCACCCAGACCCGCGACACCGGCGGTTCGGGCCAGATCACCATCAGCCTGTCGGACTTCGCCACCGCCGGCGGCCCCAGCCTGCGGCCGGTCGCCGACGACACCTACCAGGGGGCGATCGTCGTCACCCTGGCGGCGATCAGCTGAGCGGGGAGGGCGTCATGACCAGAACCAACCGCATGAAGGCCGCCGTTCTCGCCGGGGCCTCGGCCGTCACGCTGCTGCTGCTGGGCCAGATCGCCCGCGCCCAGACCGACGACAACACCCGCGATTTCGTGGTCCAGGGCCAGGTGCCCAAGGTCTGCACGATCGCCTCGCCGACGCTCGGCGCGGGCCAGCTGGTCAACTTCCTGACCCTGACCGGCGGCACGCTGCAGGTCGATCAGCTGACCGATCCGGTCACCCTGTCGACCCGCGCCGCCTCGGCCCAGGTGACCTTCGCGGCGGTGTGCAACTACGCCCACCAGATCGTGCTGGAGAGCCAGAACAACGGCCTGTGGCGCTCGGAACTGGGCCTGACCCCGGCCCCGACCGGCTTCAGCGACGCTGTGCCCTACACCGCCACCCTGGCCTGGGGTCCGATCAACAACCGCTTCGAGGCCGACGCCAGCGCTCGCCAGATCCGCGACAGCGCCCAGGCGGTCGACCAGCCGGTCGTCGGCGACGTGACCCTGCGCCTGGATATCCAGCCGGGCGCCACGAACCTGCAGACCAATGCTCCGCTGGTGTCCGGCGTCTACCGCGACACCCTGCGACTGACGGTGGAACCCCAATGAAGACCGTCCTGATCCTCGCCGCCGCCGCGACGCTGGGCGTCGCCGCCCCCTTGGCTCCAATCGCCTCGGCCCAGACCGCGAACTCCACGGGCGACCAGGCCGCCAGCCAGCTGGAGCTGATCGCCCAAGCGCCAAGCGCCTGCGTGCTGTCGCCGCCTTCGGCGGCCAGCGGCGCCAACACCAGCTTCACCGCCCAGGGCGGCCAGGCCGGCGTCGTGCGCTTCACGCAGTTCGTCGATCCCCAGACGGCCCAGCCGCGCGACGCTTCGATCAGCCTGGCCTTCCCGGTGGTCTGCAACTCGGCCCACCGCCTGGTGGTGCGCACCGACGGCACGGGCCTGTCGCGCACCGCCGGCGCCGCGCCGGCCGCGGGCTTCCGCGACAGCCTCGACTTCCAGGTCACGGCCGACTGGGCCGGGGCCAGCGCGTCGGGCTCGAGCACTGCCCTCACTCCGATCGACCTGGTCACCGCCAACGGCGCGGCCGGACAGATGAACCTCGTCGTCGCCGTGGCTGGCGGCGGGGCGCCGATGGTGGCCGGCGACTACGCCGGAACGCTCGTCGTCGAACTGGAAGCCCAGAACTGAACTGTCGAACACCCATGAGGAGCGGACACCGAATGACTCGTTCGAAAAACTACCGGGGGCGTTGGCTGGGGGCGGTCGCCGCCCTCTGTCTCTCGGCTCTCGCGGCGCAGGGGACGCCGGGCCTGGGCGGAAGCGCCCTGGCCATGACCGTCCAGCCCGTCGTCATCGACCTCAAGCCGACCGGTCGGGGCATGTCCCAGATCGTCACGGTGCAGAACACCTTCGCCAACCCGCTGCCGGTCGAGCTGCACGCCGAGGAGCTGTCCTTCGACGACAAGGGCGCCCATCCCAGCGATGCGCCGACCAACGACCTGCTGATCTTCCCGCCCCAGGCGGTGATCCAGCCGGGCGAGACGCAGTCGTTCCGGATCCAGTGGGTGGGCGATCCGGCCCTGGCGCAGAGCAAGCACTACTACGTCACCGTGGCCCAGATGCCGGTGAAGCTGCCGGAGGGCCAGTCGGCCATCCAGATCCTCTACAACTTCCAGGTCCTGGCCAGCGTCGGCCCCGCCGGCGGCAAGCCTTCCCTGGCCCTGTCCAAGAGCGAGATCGGAACCGACGCCGAAGGCAAGCCGGTGCCGGTCGTCTACGTGGCCAACACGTCCAACACGCACGGATACCTGTCCCGCGGAAAGCTGCGGATCATCGAGAAGGACGCCGCGGGCAAGGCGGTCTTCACGCGGACCATTCCCGGTCCGGAGATCCAACAGACGATCGGCTTCGGCCTGATCGCCCCCGGCCAGACGCGGCGGATCGCCGTTCCCATCGAACTGCCCTTGACGGCGGCAGCAGGAGGCTCCCTTGAGGCTCAATTCTCGTCCGACGAAGGGCGCTAGGTCCTTGACCTACCGCCGCTGGCTGCTGGCGGGATGCCTGGCCGGCGCGACGCCCCTCGTCGCGCCCCTGGCAGCCCTGGCCGAGCCGATCCCCTATGCGATGCTGGCCGCGGCCCAGGAGCCGACCAGCGCGCCTTCCCCCGGTGCGGCCACCGCCGCCGATGCTCGCCGCCAGCTCAATCCGACCGGCCGCGACGTCAATCTGACGGTGCCGCTGAAGACCGGCGACTACTATCTGGGCGACATGCCGCTGGCGATCTCGGCCGACGGCCAGCTGTCGATGCCGTCGGACCGGCTGCTGAGCCTGCTGGCTCCGTTGCTGGACACCCCGGCGATCGCGGCCCTGCGCTCGTCGCTGGCCGGCCGCAGCACGGTCTCGCCCGAGGCGGTGACCGCCGCCAACATGAGCATGACCTACGACCCCCGGGCGCTCGAACTGCGGATCGTGATCCCCGCCGAGCTGAAGGTGGTGCGCAGCCTGCAGGTCGCGCCGATGGACCGCACGGGCGTGGGGACCTACCTCCCGCCGGCCGGCTTCAGCGGCTACATGAACATCCGCGGCTCCGTCGACTACGTCGAGCAAGGCTTCGACGAGGGCTTCGGCGACCCGACCTTCCTGCTCGACAGCGCGCTGCGCATGAACGGGCTGGTGTTCGAGAACGAGGCCGTCTGGCAGCCGGGGGCGGACAATGACTTCCAGCGGCTGGGCACGCGCTTCGTCTATGACGACGTCAAGAACGTGCTGCGCTGGACCGCCGGCGACCTTCAGCCCGTCGGCCGCGGCTTCCAGTCCGCGCCCGACATGGTCGGGATCTCGATCTTCCGCTCCTACAGCGTGCTGCAGCCGCAGACGATCGCCCGGCCGCGCGGCCGCGAAAGCTTCACCCTGGCCCGGCCCTCCGACGTCAGCGTGATCCTCAACAACCAGCTGACCCGGCGCCTGCGCCTGGATCCCGGACGCTACAACGTGCGCGACTTTCCGTTCGCGCAGGGCTCCAACGACGTCCGCCTGGTCATCGAGGACGACACCGGCCGGCGCGAGACCTTGCAGTTCAACGTCTTCTTCGACCGCGCCCAGCTCGATCCGGGCCTGTCGGAGTTCGGCCTGTTCGCCGGGGTGAAGGCGCCGCTGCTGCTCGACGGCCCCGACTACACCGAGGAATGGACGGTCAGCGCCTTCTATCGCCGCGGCATCACCGACAGGGTCACCCTGGGCGTCAACGGCCAAGCCGACGACACCACCGTCATGATGGGCGCCGAAGGTCTGTTCGGGACCAAGATCGGCACGCTGGGCGTCGACTTCGCCCTGTCGCATATCGACGTCTACGGCTCGGGCTATGCGGCGATCGTCAGCTTCCAGAGGCTGTTCCAGTTCTCCGGCGGCCGCGCCGACGCCCTGAACCTGTCGTTCGAGACCCGCAGCCGCGACTTCGGACCGGTCGGGACCTTCATTCCGGACAACCGCTACGCCTACGAGATCGGGGTCGGCTATTCGCACGCCTTCAGCGACGCGATCTACGCCAGCTTCGACGGGCGCTATTCGGCCGGCCGCGACGCGTTCCCGGACGCCAGCGCCTACCGGCTGGGCATGGGCTACCGCCTGACCTCGAACCTCGCGGTCACGGCCAACCTCATGTACGACGACGTGCCTGGGCGCCGTGAAACCTCGGCCCTGATCTCGCTGTCCTGGCAGTTCTCGAACAACTCCAGCCTGCGGGCCGAGTACGACGGCCGCGAAGACCGGGCCCGGATCGCCTACCAGACGATCCACGGCCAGGGCGTGGGCTCCTACAACGCCTTCGCCGAGGTCTCGCGCTCGCCCGACGACTCCGCCTTCAACGGCAGCGTCAACTACATCGCCAACAGGGCGGAACTGGGCCTGTCCCACTTCCAGGCCTTCGACGGTCCCGACAATGGCCGCACCTCGATGCGGGTCGGCACCTCGTTCGGCTTCGCCGACGGCGCGGTGTCGGTCGGCCGGCCGATCTACGACAGCTTCGCCATCGTCCAGGGCCACAAGAGCCTGAAGGGCGCCGACATCGTCGTGAACCCGACGCCGTTCGGCTACACCGCCAACAGCGGCAAGATGGGTACGGCGCTGGAGACCGGCCTGGCCGCCTACGCCGAGCGCACGATCACGGTCGACGCGCCCAACGCCCCGGCCGGCTACGACCTCGGCTCCGGCTCGTTCCGGGTCTTCCCGCCGTACCGCTCGGGCTATCGCCTGGTGGTGGGGTCGGACTACTCGGTCACCGCCATCGGCCGCCTGGTCGACGCCGACGGCCAGCCGCTGGCCCTGGTGTCCGGTCGCGCCGTCGAAATGGCCAAGAGCGGCGAGGGCGCCGAGCCGATCACCATCTTCACCAACCGCGTGGGCCGCTTCGGCGCCTCGGGCCTGAGGCCCGGTCGCTGGCGGCTCGAAATGGGGACCACGCCCCCGACCGTCTATTACCTCGACGTGCCGGAAAGCGCCGAGGGCTTCGTCAAGGCCGGGGACCTCAAGCCCGCCGCGTCCGGAGGCTGACATGAAACGCCGATCGCATCTCCTGCTTCTCGGCCTGGCCGCCGGCCTCGGCGGATCGCTGCTGGCCTCGGGCTCGGCCCTGGCCCAGTGCGTGACCTTCGATCCCGTCGTCCTGTCGGGCACCTTCGATCCGTTCAATCCGACGGGTACGACGGTGCAGACCCTGTCCATCACCGCCCGGCGTCCGCCGGCGGTGGGCGGCAAGAAGACGCAGGAGGTGAACTTCATCTACCTGCGCCGGCCCGACACGCCGTCGAGCCTGACGATCGTCCAGACCTCGACCGGCGGTCAGATCCTGGAAAATCCGCCAGGGCACGTGCTCGACCCCAACAACGTCAATCCCAACGAGGTCGAGCTGAATTTCGGCGGCGTCGGCCAGCCGGACGTGCAGACCTTCATGGTCACCATCACCGTGCCTAGCGGCGCCGATCTGCCGGCCGGGACCACCGACCTCTATCTGGACCAGAAATACTACTGCAAGCGCACCGGCGGCGCGGCCGACGAGCAGGGGGTGATCGCCAACTCGCTCGACGTGCGGATCAATGTGCTCAGCGCCCTGCAGGCCAGCTTTGTGGGTCCGGCGCTGGATTTCGGCGAGATCGGGACGCTGGCCACGGCCGACCTGCCCACCACGCCGAACTCGGTCAAGCAGCGCACGGGCAATGTCCGCGTCGCCAGCTCGGGTCCGTATTCGGTGGCGCTGACCTCGGCCAACCAGTTCCGGATGACCTATCCGGGCGGCAACCTGGCCACGACCAACCAGCGGATCCCGTACCAGCTGGCCTTCCTGGGCCAGACCAAGACCACGGCCTCGCCGACCTTCAGCACCGTGACCTGCGCGCGGGCCGGGCTGTCGGGACAGTATCTCGCCGTGACTCCGACCCTGCTGGAAGGCGGGGCGGGCAAGGTCCCCGCGCCCAACTACCAGGACATCCTGACGGTGACCGTGACTCCTCTGGCGGTGCCGACCGGCACGACTCCCGTCTCCTGCATGTGACCTCGGCCCAGCCTGAAAAAGCCCCGCCGGCGCGAGCCGACGGGGCTTTCTTTTATCCGGTCGCCCGAGAGGGGCGGGCGGCGGCGGATCAGAGGGCGGTGATGTTCACCGAAAGGTCGCCGACCTGGCCGGCGTCCGCGCCCGGATCCAGGCGCAGGGCGTGGCTCTGCGAGGCGGCGGTGCTCGATCGGCTGATCAGGGTGACGCCGGTCGACGACAGCTGGATCTTCTCGCCGTCGACATAGACCGCGGCGTCGGTCAGGCCCTGGGCGTGGGTCAGGCGCACTTCGTAGCCGGCGGCGCTGTTGCAGAACTCGGTCATGCGGCCCAGATCGGTCGACTCGGTGGTCGAGGCCGTCGAGGCGTCGAGGGTGACGCGGCAGATGACCGGCACGTGCCCTTCGAGACGAAGCTCGTAGCTGGCCGGCGCGGCGGAAGCGGTGGTGGCGGCCAGGGCGGTGACGGCGGCGGCCAGGATCATCGGAAAGCGCATTTAAAACCCCAGGAACGAGGATGACGGGAGGATCATCCCGGGTGAGGGTTAAGCACCTCGCCCTAAAACATGGTAAACAAAATTAGTAGTAAGAATGACAGGGTGTCGCAATAGAATATTCGTTAGGTGGGAAGTCTAATGATGTGTGCGTAATGCATTCTTACTATATCGGGGATTGGCAATAAAATGCCGCCCATGTGGCGGCTCTAATGCTGGGTTGTGTTGATTGGCTCGCGCGAGCGGCGGCGATCGACCGGCGCCGGATCAGGACGAGGGGGTGCTGATGTCCTGATCCGGCGCTCGACGGGCGGGGCGGCTCCGCCGAGGACCGTCGAGGCGTTGCGGACAGCCCCGACGAACCGGTCATTGTCGCGGCGGTGACAAAACGGGGGGATTTGCCCTCGCGACCTGTAAATATTAACATATACAGGTCGGGCCACAATAACGCAGCCTTATTATAGGCAAAGAATAGAGTCCTTGAGTTATCTCATTCGAGGATGTCGGCGGAAGAAATCACCGAGACCAGTTCGGCTTGTCGGTGAACCCCAACCTTGACCATGGCCGAGGCCATCTGGACGCGCAGGGTGTTGATGCTGACCTTGCGCTCGGCGGCGATCTCGGCCGGCTCGCGGCCCTGGGCCACGCGTGAGACGATCTCGGCCTCGGCCGGCGAGAAGTTGAACATCATCCGCGCACGCTCGGCGATGCGGGCCGAGGCTCGGCCGACCTCGCGGACCGTGACCAGGGCGCAGCGGAAGCCGCTGTCGTCGGTGCTGAACGGCTCGACCAGCACGACCAGCGGCTTCTGGCTCCGCGAGCGGTGGATCAGCATGGCGCCGGACCGGCCCTGGCGCACGGCCGCAGCGATGCGGTTGTGCAGGGCCTCGGACTCGAAGCCGTTCTCGGCGGTCAGCAGCCCGCCCTTCTCGGACAGGCCGTCGCCATGGACGACGTAGCTCCAGGCCAGGTCGTTGGCCGCGTAGACGCAGCCTTCGCTGTCGGAGACGATCACTCCGAAATTCAGCAGGTTGAGGATGGCGTTGGCGACGTGCGGTTCGAACACGCCGCGTTCGACTTCCGAATCCACCACCTCGATCATCTTGATCAGTCCCATGTGCGACGCCCCGTGTGGTCGCCTCTCGGGCCTCGAAGACAAGATCTGTTCTGAAAACTGCAATGCATCCGTTGATTGTGCTTGCGGAAATTCAAAAACAGATTTGTTTAATTTCGACCCCGAAGGCTTGTGTAATTGATTTGATATTATTTCTCGGGGTGTCGCATACCCTGCCTTGGGTAGTCAAAAAGACTATGTGCGGAAGACAACGCTATCAAAGCAGGGCGCGTCTCCGGGTTTTCTCCTGGCGGGCGATATCTCTGTAAATGCAGTGAAATGCAGTTTCACTACTTTCAGAGTTGAAGGTGGACCAGGCGGTGGCTAACGGCCAGCAGGCCGGAGTCCACGCCGACCTGCAGGGCGCCGACCGCGATGGCCACGCCGTAGGGCACGCCTGCCCGGGTCCGGATCCAGCCGGGCATGGCCACGGCGTAGGGGCGGGCGACCAGGGCGACCAGGGCCAGGGCCCCGCCGGCGATCGCGGTGGCGATGGTCAGCAGCAGCAGGTTCTCCATGCCGGCGAACAGGGCGGCGACCGCCATCAGCTTGACGTCGCCGGCTCCGACCAGGCGGCGTGCGAACATCGGCACGCCGGCCAGCATGACCAGGCCGAAGGCCATCAGGCTGGAGAGCCAGCCGGGCGCCGGCCAGAACAGGAACTGCGCCGTCAGGAACAGGGCCAGCAGGGCGGCGGGGATCCAGTTGGGGATCTTGCGGCTCCACATGTCCCACAACGCCGCGACCACGAAGAAGCCGGCATAGGCGATCGAACCAGCCAGGCGGACGAAGTCGATTTCCATCCCAGGTCTCCTGGCTATGTCTCAGGACCCGCCGCCGGGAAGCGGCGCGACGTCGTCGGGCGGTCCGCCGGCCAAGGGAGCGGCCAGCGGGGGCGCTGGCGCCGGCGGCTGCGCGGCGGCCTGCAGCACGCCCGGCGCGACCTCGCGGCCTTGCAGCCTGGCGGAATAGGCGATGTTGCTGAGCACGATGCGAGAGCTCGGATCGACCGCCAGCGCCCGTTCGTAGTAGCGGGCGCTGAGGTCGAAGCGGCCCAGCTTGTCGTAGACCACGCCCTGGGCGTTCAGCACCCGCACGTCCCTAGGCGCGCGTTCGGCGGCCAGCTGCAGCAGCTCCAGCGCCAGGGCGTAGTCGCGGGCGTTGATGGCCTCGGCGGCGCGGCCGTACAGGCGATCGACCGCCGCGGCGGGATCGGGCGCGGGCAGGGCGGCCAGGGCGCGGATTTCCAGCGGCGGCTGGCGGTGCGGCGAGACCAGGGCGGCCAGGCGCGACAGCGTCGCGCAGCCGGAAAGCGGGATCAGCAGCAGGGCGATCAGCAAGCGTCGCATCTCGGCTTCTCCTCTAGTGCCGCTTTAGGGCGGGCATCAGGTTGTGGACGACGTCGAGACCCGCCGGCAGCAGCAGGGCGGTGATGATCACCGGCAGGATGCAGGCCACCAGCGGCAGGGTCAGCAACACGGGGATGCGCATCGCCTTCTCCTCGCCGCGCAGGAACCGCCGCTCGCGCAGCTCGCCCGAATAGGAGCGCAGGGTCTGGGTGATGCTGGCCCCCAGGCTGTCGGTCTGGATCATCAGGGCGGCGAAGGCGCGCAGGGCGTCGACATTGACCCGGTCGGCCATTCGCCGCAGGGCGTCGGCGCGGCTGCGCCCGGCTCGCAGCTCCTGCGATACGCGCCCGAACTCGCCCGAGATCTCCGGGTGCGAGGGCGCGATTTCCTGGCTGACGCGGATGAAGGCCGCGTCCACGCCCAGGCCCGCCTCGACGCAGACCACCATCAGGTCCAGGGCGTCGGGGAACTGGTTTTCCAGCCGCTCGCGGCGGCCCACGGCGCGCAGGTCGACGAAGATCGCCGGAACCACCAGGCCCAGGCCGCACAGCAGCAGCGCCCCGGCGATCACCGGCAGGCCGACGACGGGATTGGGCGACAGCTTCTGGGCGATCAGCAGGGCGGCGGGCAGGCCCACGGCCCCGACCACCCGGGCCAGGAAGTAGAGCGGCACGGCCGAGGGGGAGTCGAAACCGGCCTCGGCCAGGGTCTTGGCCAGGCGCGAGCGCTTCTTCTCGTCGCCGCTCGCGGTCCTGGACTGCAGCCAGCCCAGCCACGAGGCCTTGGGCTTGGTGTCCTTGAGCAGGCCCGCGCCCGGGCCGGCGGTCATGGTCGCGCCGCTGACGGCCCGCTCGCGCATGCGCCGCCGCAGGGCCGAGCCGGCCTCGACCTGGCGGAAGGCCAGCAGGGCCATGACGGCGACGGCCAGGAAGACCCCCAATTGCAGACCGATGGAGAAGAGAGCGTCCATGGCGCGGCCTCAGTATTTGAAGTTGACGATCCGGCGGATCATCAGCTGGCCGATGAAGTAGAGGCCGATCACGCCGGCCACGACGGGCCAGAAGGCGGGATCGGAGAACTTGTTGGTGTAGAATTCCGGCCGGAACACGCTGACCACGCCGACGCAGAACACCGGCAGCAGGCTGAGGATCAGGGCCGACATCCGGCCTTCGCTGGCCAGGGCCCGGATCCGTTTGGCCAGCGAGGCGCGACCCCGGATCACGGTGGCCAGGCCCGCCAGGATCTCGGCCAGGTTGCCGCCGGTCTCGCTCTGGATGGCGATGCTGACCGAGAAGAAGGCCACGTCGGGCGAGCCGGTGCGGCGGGCGAGGTTGGCCAGGGCGTCGCGGAACTCCACGCCGTAGGTCGTCTCGTCCAGCACCAGGCCGAACTCGCTGCCGATCGGGTCGGGCATCTCCTGGGTCACCAGGCCGACGGCCGAGATCACCGGATGGCCGGCGCGCAGGGCGCGGATCATGACGTCCAGCGACAGGGGCAGCTGTTCTTCGAGCTTGGCCAGGCGCGTGGCGTGGCGGTTGATGATCCACATGGCCGCGACGGCCACGCTGATCGCCGCCGCGCCGATCGCCGTCACCAGCACCTGCGAGACCGGCGTCTCCACCGGCTGGCCGCGCAGGAACACGAGGGCCAGCAGCCACAGGCCGCCGGCGACCGCCGCCGTCACGCCCAGCACCTGCAACGGCCCGGCGGTGATCCCCGCCTGGCGCAGATAGAGCACGGCCTTGCCGTAGAGCGCGCCGAACGAGGAGCGGTCGATCCAGCTGCCGCGCGGATCGCGCACCAGAGCCTCGTAGACCTTGTCCTGGCTCATGCCGCCGGCCATCAGCGTCAGGCGGCGATTGACCCTCTGGGTATGTTCGCGGGCCGACAGCAGCAGGTCGAAGATGGTCTGGCCGGCCAGCACGGCGGCCACGAAGGCCAGCACCAGCGCCATCGGAAAGAGCAGGTTGTCCATGGCGTCACCCCGAGATCCGGCCAGGCGAGAACAGGTTCGACGGCAGCTCCACGCCGCGGGCGTGCAGCACCTCCATGAACCGCGGCCGCACGCCGGTGGCCTCGTAGGCGCCGGCGACCTTGCCGTCGATCGTCCGTCCCGCGCGGCGGAAGCGGAAGATCTCCTGCATGCAGATGACGTCCTCCTCCATGCCGGTGATTTCCGAGACCGACACGATGCGGCGGGCGCCGTCCTCCATCCGCTCGGCCTGCACCACCACGTGGATGGCCGAGGCGATCTGGCCGCGCACCGAGCGGGCGGGGATGTCGAGCCCGGCCATGCCGACCATCTGCTCGACCCGCGAAAGGGCGTCGCGCGGGGTGTTGGCGTGCACCGTGGTCATCGAGCCGTCGTGGCCGGTGTTCATGGCCTGCAGCATGTCGAAGGCCTCGCCCGAGCGGACTTCGCCGACGATGATGCGGTCGGGCCGCATGCGCAGGGCGTTGCGCACGAGCTCGCGCTGCTGGATCTCGCCCTGGCCCTCGATGTTGGCGGGGCGGGTCTCCAGCCGGCCGACATGCGACTGCTGGAGCTGCAGCTCGGCGGAGTCCTCGATGGTGATGATCCGCTCGTGGTCGTCGATATAGGCCGACATGGCGTTGAGCAGGGTGGTCTTGCCCGAGCCGGTGCCGCCCGAGATCAGCACGTTGCGCCGGGCCTTAACGACCGCCTCCAGCACCAGGGCCATCTCGCTGGTGATGCTGCCCAGTTCGACCAAGCGGGACATGGCCAGGGGCACGCGCGAGAACTTGCGGATCGAGACCAGCGGTCCGTCCACGGCCAGCGGCGGAATGATGGCGTTGACGCGGCTGCCGTCGGCCAGGCGGGCGTCGACCATCGGCTGGCTCTCGTCGATGCGCCGGCCCACGGCCGCGACGATCTTGTTGATGATCCGCACCAGGTGGCGGGTATCCTGGAAGCGCACATTGGTGCGGTGCAGGCGCCCCAACCGCTCCACATAGACCGTCTCGTGGGTGTTGATCAGGATGTCGGTGACGGTGTCGTCCTTAAGGAGGGGCTCGAGCGGGCCCAGGCCCAGCAACTCGTCCAGGATCTCGTCGACCAGCTGGTCGGTCTGGGCCGGAGTCAGCAGGCGTTTTTCGTCGGCCAGCAGGCCGCTGACCGCGCCGCGGATCTCCTGACGCAGGGTCTCGCGCGGGGTGCGGTCCAGCAGGCTGAGGTTTAGCAGGTCGATCAGCCGCTGGTGCAGCCGCACCTTCAGGCCAAGGGCGTCGTCGATCGGCGGGGCCTGGGCGTAGTCGGCGGCCGCCGCCTGGGTCTCGACGCGGCGGGTTTCCTCGCTCCACAGCATGGCGATCACCGTCCGGCCTGGGCGACGGCGAGCCTTTGCGCCGGCGCGAGAGTTTCGGTCAGGCGGCCGATCGCCGCCTCCAGCTTGCTGCCCCGGCGCACCGCGCCCAGGGCCACGCCCTGGTCGATGGCCTGGTGCATCAGCTTGCGATCCTCGGGGATCACGAGGTCGAAGTTCCGCCCGATGGCCTGCTCGGCCGCCTTCAGCGAGAGGCCGCTGGCGCTGTCGGGTTCGACCTGGTTGCACACCAGGGTCAGGGGCACGTCATCCAGCCGCTGGGCGGCCAGCATGTGCAGTTGCCGCCGCACCAGATGCACGTGAGGCACCGAAAGACGGGTGACCAGCACGATCCGCTGCGACTG
The DNA here is from genome assembly GCF_059415745.1 of Caulobacter sp. GW821-FHT10A10. Lineage (NCBI taxonomy): Bacteria > Pseudomonadati > Pseudomonadota > Alphaproteobacteria > Caulobacterales > Caulobacteraceae > Caulobacter > Caulobacter sp. GW821-FHT10A10. The sequence goes on from NZ_JBWKNV010000008.1 coordinate 19,688, forward strand.
GCGCAGCAGGCGGTTGGTCCAGGCCGTCCAGACGGTGGGCAGGTCGACGAGCGTCGTTTCGAAGTCACGGCGCAGGGCGGCCATGAGGCCATCGACCAGGGCCGGGCTCAGGGCTTCGACCGGCATCATCTCCTGGGGCGCGCCCAGCACGGCCGCGCCGCTGCGATGGGCGGGCAGGGACGAGGCGAACGGCATCTCCTCGACCGCGCCGCCGGCGGCCAGCACCTGGCTGATCGTCACCGCGTCGCCGACGTCGAGATAGAGGGCCGCCGCGCCCATCTGCACGTCCAGGTCGGCCAGGCAGACGCCGCCGCCCCCGCGCCCCGCCAGCATCACCGCCGCCTGGGCTGCCAGCGAAGTCGCGCCGACCCCGCCGCCGGCCTTCAGCAGGCTGATGATTTCGCCGCTGCGCTTGTGGGCCCGGCCGGTGTCGAGCCGGCAGAAGATCCGCTCCAGGGCGATGGCCAGGGTCGTGTCGCTGACCGGGGCCGGCAGCACGTCGGCGGCGCCCTGGTGCAGCAGTCGACGGGTGGCGTCGATCTCGGCGCCGCGCATGGCGACCAGCACCTCGATGCGGCCGGCGCTGGCGGCGATGCGCTGGGTCATCCGCTCGACCTCGGCCGGATCGGCGCCGTCCAGTCCGACGATCAGCAGGTCGAAGGTGTGGGCCGCGCGCTCGGGCCAGGCGCCCTCGAGCAGCCGGAAGGTCACGGCCGGGAACATCGCCGACAGCATGGCCACCGGCGGATCGGCGCCCAGGCCCGCCCCGCACAACCCCACGCGCCAGGCGGTGGGGCGCTCGGGGGCGGCTAGCGGCGGGGTGGTCTTCGGACGGCCGAAGTGGAGCAGGCTCATGACAGGCTCTCTCCGCTGAGTGTCGACGTCATGGTGGGAAGGGTGAAGGGCGCGACGCCGAAGATCTGCAGGGCGGCGCTCTGGAAGGTCAGGCCGGTCACGCTGACGCTGACCAGTGGCTCCATGTCCGGGGCGTAGGGGTTGCCCACCTTGCCGATGCCGACATGGCGATAGACGATCGTGACCTTGGCGGCCGTGATCTCCGGATCGTAGTGCTGCATCTTGGTCACGACGGCGGCGAAGGTGGTGTTGTCGAAGCCCGCCGAGCCGCCGCTGCCTTGCGTCTGGGTGCAGGTCGAGCTCGAGCCGGCGCAGCTGAAGGCCATGTCCGGCACGGTCCCGCCGCCGCCATAGGTGGCCGTGCCGTCGTAGGTGGCCATGTAGGTCGAGACGATCGGGCTGACCACGGCCAGGCGCGCGCCCTCGCGGGTGGCGGTCTTGGCGGTGTTGATGGTCCAGCCCAGTCGGCCCATGTCGATCACCGCCAGCAGCATCGAGACGAAGGCGAAGCAGACAAGGCCGAACTCGGCGGCCGTCGAGGCGTCGTTGTCGCGGGCCAGGCGCCCGAGGAGGGGGGGAAGGCGGGTCATTCGGTCCACGCCTGCTGGGCGCTGACCGTGAACGAGGTCAGCGTGACGCCCGTCAGCGGGCCGAAGGATTCGATGTAGGGCGGGGTCGCGGAAACCTGCACGCGGGGCACCGAGGTCATGCCGTCGTAGCGGCCCGAATAGGTTCCGCCGGCGTTGCTGACGCACGAGACGGTGACCGTCACGGTGGCGTTGCTGGTCCAGGTGGCGATCAGGGGCGAGCCCGAGCCGTCCGCCGTACCGGTGCGGGTCACGTTCTGCACCTTGGTGGTGTCGCCGGCGTTGGTCAGGCCGCCGCAGCTCATCGGCAGGCGGGCGGCGTAGCGGGCCGCGTCGCGCACCGACGAGACGGCGATGTGGTAGTTCCAGAACAGCCGCCCCGCGCCGACGAAGGCGAAGCTCAGCAGCACCATGAACGGCAGCACCAGGGCGAACTCGACCGCCGCCGAGCCGCTGCGCCCGGCCAGAAGCCGGCGGAAAAGGGCGGGGCGGCTAGTCATAGAGGCGCACCGAATAGAGCGTGGTCTCGGCGCCTACCGCCGAGGTGTCCGTGGTCGCGCCGATCACCTCGCCGTAGATCGAATTGCTGACGGCCGGGCCGATCAGGAACAGGTCGACATAGGCGATGACGTGCACCGTCGAGCTGCCGTGCACGTTGTCGGCGTTGCAGTTGACCACCACGGCCGAGATCGTCCGCCGGTCTGGCGAGACCTGGGCCCCGGTCTTGTTGCACTGGGGCGCGGCGTAGTCGTGCGAGCCGCTGGTCGCGGTCTGGCTGTCGGAGAAGGCGCCGGCGGGCTTGGAGATCGTCCCGCTCAGCATGGCCAGCTCCCACTTGTAGACCTGGTAGCGGGTGGGGCTGGTGGCGCCGGTCACCGGGGCTGGGCCGTAGGCCGCCCAACCGGTTCCGGTCGAGCCGGCCGGAACCTGCGGGGTGTAGGTGGTCGGGTTGATGCCCGAGTGGTTGGTGGCGAAGTACTGGGCGACGTTCCACACGCCGCTGCCGACCACGCTCGACTGGTTGCAGTCGCGAGGGAAGCCCATGCCCGTGCTCACCGCGGCGCTGCTGGAGCAGCTGTTGCTCGGCACGGAGACGCTGGGCGTGCAGGCGCTGTTGCCGGCGTTGGTCTTGGCGCCGACCATGGTGTTCATCGCCGGCAGGTACAGCGGGTCGCTCTTCAACCCGCTGGCCGAGGACTTGTAGATGTCGAAGCGGACGTTGAAGTAGTCGTCGGCCGAGGCGATGTTGCCGGTCTGGGTCTGCACCGTGGTGCCGAAGCACTCGGTCAGGGGCGGATTGCGGCCCATGGCGTTCTTGACGTCGGCGGCGCCCGAGCCGACCGACAGGAAGCCGAAGTTCCCCGGTCCCCAGGCGCCGTTGCCGCCGGGTGGCGGGGTCAGGACGAAGTTCTTGCCGATGTAGTTGTCGCCGTCGAACACCAGGCTCGTGCTTTCGTTCGGATTGCAGATCATCAGCGGCGGCGACTTGCAGAGCGCCGTGCCGTAGCCGGCCACCGCCCGGGCCGTGGCGTTGAAGCCGGCCGCGCCGGTCAGCGCCCCGAACACCAGGCCCCGCGCCCTGGGCGCCAGGTTGATGCGGATGAACTTGGCGGTGGCGTCGGTGGTCGCCGTGACGTCCGGATCCCGGCTGGACAGGAAGGTGATGTCGCTGGCGGCGACGGCGACGTTGCTCTCATAGGTGTCGCCCAGGGCCTGGCGGTTGCTGACCAGGCTGCCCATGGCCGCCGTCTGGGCCCGGCCCATGGCGCCGCTCGTTCCGTCCAACTGGCTGGCGCCGGCCAGGGCGGCGGCGTCGACGGCGTTCTCCAGTTCCGCCCGCAGGGCCAGGGCGCGGCTGACGTCGAAGGCCAGGCCCCCGATCGCCACCAGCCCGATCAGCGCCACGCCGGTCAGGGTGGCCACCGTGCCCGAACGGTCCTGGACAAAACGCCGGAAGAGGGAAGAAGCGCGCGACATGGTCAGTTGGCCGGACTCTTGGCCGCTCCCTTGTTGTCGATGCTGGAAGTGTTGGCCTGGACAGGCTGGATCACCTGGTTCTTGCCGTAGCGGGTGGCCGCCAGGGTCGCGCGGACCCCGTCGCCGCCGGGCTGCAGCACGCCCTCGTAGCGGGCCTCCGGATCGGCGATCTGGGCGGTGAGGTTGGACCGCAGGGCGACGCCGAAGTCGGGCGACAGGTCCTTGCGGGCGTCGGTGCAGCCGGCGAGGGCGGCCCCGGAAGCGGCGAGCGACGCGGCGGCGAGCAGGATCCTATTGAAGGACATGGCCTTGAGGCGCATCGGCCCCTCCCTTGGACGTGGACGGCTGCTGGCTCGACTGGGTCTTGCCCAGCAGGAACAGCTCGGTGTCGGACGGCGGCACGAAGCGGTCGGCGGGCGTGGCCTGCCGGGCCCGCGTGGGCCGCACGAGATGCGGCGTGACCAGGATCACCAGTTCGGTCTGGTTGCGCTGGTAGCTGGTCGAGCGGAACAGGGAGCCCAGGATCGGCAGGTCGCCCAGCATCGGGAACTGGCGGATCTGGTCCTGGTAGTCGTCGCGGATCAGGCCCGCGATCGTGAAGGACTCGCCGTCGCGCAGCTCGACCGTGGTCTTGGCCCGCCGCACCTTGATGCCGGGGATCCGCAGGCCGTTGCTGACGAACGACGCGTTGGGGTCGATGCTCGAGACCTCGGGATTGACCACCAGGTTCACCAGCCCGTCCTGCAGGACGGTGGGGGTGAAGGCCAGGCCGATGCCGAACTGCTTGAACTCGACCGTGATCGTCGTCTGGCCGCCGCTCTGGTTCTGGGCCACGGGGACGGGGAACTCGCCGCCGGCCAGGAAGTTGGCGGTGTCGCCCGACATGGCCGTCAGGTTCGGCTCGGCCAGGGTCTTGACCAGGCCCTTGGTCTCCAGGGCGTCGAACAGCACGTCCAGATCAACGTCGCCGGCCCGCAGCGGGAACTTCAGCAAGCCGAAGGTGTCGGTCAGGGTGGTGGCCACCCCGGTGTCGCCGGTGCCGATGACGAAGTTGTGGTAGTTCGGCGAGGCCGGGTTGGCGGTGTTCATGTTCAGCCGCAGGGCCTTGGCCGTGGCGCGCTCCATCTCGACGATGCGCACCGACAGCGTGACCTGCTGGCTGCCCTGCACCGACAGCATGTTGACCACCTGGCCGGGCGCGTAGCTCTCGGCCAGGGCAGCGGCCCGGCCGGCGACCGCGCCGCTGCTGGCCGTGCCCGATAGCACGATCGACTGGTTGCCCGAGGCGACCTTCAGGCCGTCCTCGTCGGGCAGGGCCTCGCGCATCCGCTGGCGCAGGGTCTCGACGTCTGCGCCGACCACCACGTTGGCGGCGGCCACCAGCCGGCGGCCCGGGCCGTAGGCGGTCAGGGTGGTGCCGCCCAGCTTCTTGCCGACCACATAGACCGAGCGCGAGGTGAGGGGCAGAACGTCGGCGGTGTCGGGGTTGCCGATCATGATGTCCGTGTACGGAGCGGGCAGCTCCAGCACCTGGGCCTTGCCCACGGCGACATTGACCTCGACCTTGCGGACGGCGGCGTCGGAGAGGGCGGCGGGCTGGGCTTTGGCGGATTGGGGGGCGGTGGTCGGTAGGGCGACCGCCATCAGCGGCAATAGTCCGGCCGCCGCGGCCAGCAGCGTGTGTTTCAGGGTCATGTGAGCGGATCCTGCGCCGCGCGCCGTCCTGGCGCCGCGGCTGGAGGGATGAGGAGCGGGCGTGGCCATGGTCTAGAGCCCCACCCGATAGCCGGTGGTCTCGACGCCGCGCGTCACGCGGACCTCGGTCGACATCGGCGGCATGGTCGTCGTCGCGGGACGGCGGACGGGCGGGCGGCGCGGCGCCGAGGCCCGCACCGGCCCGGCCGCGGCCGGGCTGGAGACGGGCGTCGGACCCATGCCGCGCGACAGGTCGGCCAGGGTCATGGTCCGGCGGCCCAGCGGCGACTGGTCGGAGATCTGGCGCAGGGCCAGCGACAGCGCGCCCACGGCCTGGGCCAGGGTGATGGCCTGGGCCTGGTCGGGGGTGACCTCCACCGTGATCGCCTTGACCACCACGGGCTTGTCGGCGCTCTGGTCGTCGGATTGATCGACGCCCACGACCCGCACGTTCTCGGCCAGCACCTGGGTCAGGCTGGTCTCGGGCTGGTTGTTGTCCTGGCTGCGGGTCAGCATGACGTCCACCCGGTCGCCGGGCAGCACGAAGCCGCCGACACCGGCCACGTCGTTGGCGCGCAGCGACACCGCCCGCATGCCTTCGCCCAGCGAGCTGGCGAGGTTGGAGCGTCCGCCCGCGCCGGAGACCCGGTCGGCCAGGATCGGCTCGTTGGCGGCGATGTCCTTCAGCGCGATGCGGGCGCCGCCGGGACCGGAAGCGGCCTCCGGAATGGTGCGGAACGCGCCCTGCGGCACGGCGTCGGCCGGATAGTGCGCGACCTTCAGCACCGCGCCCTGAAGCTTGAAGCCCCTGGCGAGGGGTTGCGAGGCGACGACGACGGGCGTCGAGCCGGTTTCCTTGACGGCCGGCGCGTCATCGCGCCCGGCGCTCATGTAGACCCGTGCGGCGAGCACGGCGCCCAGGCCCAGCACCGCGGCTGCGCCCAGCGATATGATGGTCTTGGTCTGCATCGTTCGACCCCCTCCCCACGTCGACGGCGGGCCTGTCCTAGCCCTTCGTCATGGGTCGGCGACGCGGCTTGCCGCCCGCGTCGCCGACGACTTGGTTCAGCAGTTGGCGGCCGACGGATTGGCCACGCAGGTGGCGGCGTCGGTGATGGCGGTGCCGATGTTGGTGCCCAGCAGCACGGCCGCCACGGCGATGGCGCTGCCGATGATCGCCAGGATGAGGGCGTATTCCGCGGCGGCGGCGCCGTCTTCCTCCAAGATCAGTTTGCGCAGAGTATTCATTCTCAATTCCTCCTCTTAATGTCCTGCCCGAGCTTCTATTGTTACGGGCGAAGAAGAGGTTTCCCCCTTCGGAGGGAATTAAGATCTTAATGGATTGGTAAGTAAATACATCGATCGGCCTAATTAAAACGCGCTACGGTTTCCTGGGTCGCATATGTGATGCGCACTATTTTGCAGTACTGGAGGGGTAATGGTCGCGTCTCGGGTGAATACATCTTTGCGTGTGTAGTTGCTCGCGGCGTCGCAGGGTTGTCGGAGAGCCGGCTTCCCTGGACGCCGCGACCGGACGTCAGGCGTCGTGAGCCCTCGTCGGACGGGCCAACCGCGCGGCCAGGCTCGGCAGGGCCACCAGCGTCAGCAGGGTGGCGACGGCCAAGCCGCCGATCACCGCCGTGGCCAGGGGCTTCTGCACCTCCGCGCCCGCGCCGTGGGCCAGGGCCATCGGCAGGAAGCCCAGCATGGCCACCAGGGCGGTGGTCAGCACCGCCCGCAGCCGCGACATCGCCCCTTCGACGGCCGCGACCGCCGGATCGAGGCCGGCCTCCAGCCGCTCGCCGATGGCCTGCAGCAGCACCAGGCCGTTTAGGGTCGAGATCCCCGACACGGCGATGAAGCCGACGGCGGCCGACACCGAGAACGGCATGCCCCGAGCCGCCAGGGCCAGAGTTCCGCCCACCAGCGCCAAAGGCGCGCAGGCGAACACCAGCGCCGCCTGCCGGGCCGAGCCCAGCGCCATCCAGAGCAGCCCGCCGATCAGCAGGGCGACAGCGGGAACCAGCAGGCCAAGCCGCGCCTCGGCCCGCTGCAGGTTCTCGAACTGCCCGCCCCAGTTGGCCCAGGTCCCAGGCGGCAGTGGGACCTCGCGACCGATCGCCGCACGGGCCTCATCGACGAAGCCGCCCAGATCGCGGCCGCGCACATTGGCCTGCACCACGATGCGGCGCTTGCCGTTCTCGCGGCTGATCTGGTTGGGGCCTTCGCCCTCCTTGAAGCGGATCACCGAGCCCAGCGGCGCGAAGCCCGCCCCGTCGTTGATCGCCAGCGGGGTCTGGGCGACCACGGCCAGGTCGTTGCGCGCGGCGTCGGGCAGGCGCACCACCACGTCGAAGCGCCGGTCGCCCTCGAACACCCTGCCGGCCTCGCGGCCGGCCAGGGCGATCTGCACGGCGTCGGCGGCGTCGGCCGCGTGCAGGCCGTATAGAGCGGCCGCCGCGCGATCGACCTCGGCGGTGATCATCGGCAGGCCCGAGACCTGCTCGACCCGCACGTCGGCCGCCCCCGGGATCTTGCCGAGCGTCGCCGCGACCTCGCCGGCCGTCCGTTCCATGGCCGCCAGGTCGTCGCCATAGATCTTCACCGCCACGTCCGAACGCACGCCCGAGATCAGCTCGTTGAACCGCATCTGGATCGGTTGGGTGATCTCGTAGGCCGAGCCGATCTGGCCGGCGGCCGCCTGCTCGATCTTCTCGACCACCTCGGCTTTCTTCAGGCCGCGGTCGGGCCAGTCGCGCGTCGGTTTCAGCACCACGAAGGTGTCGCTGATCGACGGCGGCATTGGGTCGGTCGAGATCTCGGCCGTGCCGGTCTTGGAGAACACGAAGGCCACCTCGGGAACCTTCAGCAGCGCCTTCTCCAGCCGTCCCTGCATCTCGATAGACTGCTCGAGCGAGGCGCTGGGCGTGCGCAGGGCCTGAACCAGCACATCCTTCTCATCCAGAGTGGGCATGAACTCCCGTCCCAGCGACAGGAAGGTCAGCAGCCCGACCAGCACCGCGCCGGCCGCGCCGAGGCCGACCACCAGCGGCCGATCGACCGCCCAGCGGGTGGCGGGCTCGACCAGCCGCCGCGCCAGGCTCTCGACCCTGGTCTCTTGGTGCGCCGTCCTGGGCGCCTTCACCAGCAACGCCGTCATCGCCGGCACGAAGGTGAAGGTCAGGACGAAGGCGCCGGCCAGGGCCAGCATCACCGTCGCCGCCATCGGCTGGAACATCTTGCCCTCGACGCCCTCCAGCGCCAGCAGCGGGGCGTAGACCAGCAGGATCACCGCCTGGCCGAAGGCGGCCGGTTTGGCCATCTTCGCGGCCGCGCCGACGGCTTCCTCCAGCCGCTCGGCCAGGGTCAGGTCACGGCCCTCCAGCGCGCGGCGGGCTCCCATGCGGGTCAGGGTGCTCTCGACCACCACCACGGCCCCGTCCACCAGCAGGCCGAAGTCCAGCGCCCCCAGGCTCATCAGGTTTCCGCTGACCCCGAAGCGGTTCATGCCGATCACGCCGACCAGGAAGGCCAGCGGGATGACCAGGGCGGTGATGATCGCCGCCCGCACATTGCCCAGCAGCAGGAACAGCACCACCACGACCAGCAGCGCGCCCTCGGCGAGGTTCCTACGCACCGTGGCGATGGTGCGGTCGACGAGGTCGGTGCGGTCCAGCACCGTCTTGACCGCCACGCCCGGCGGCAGCGAGGGCGCGATGGCCTTCAGGCGTTCGCCGACCGCCTTGGCTACCGTGCGGCTGTTCTCGCCGGCCCGCATCAGGGCCGTGCCGATCACCACCTCCTCGCCGTTCTCCTGAGCCGCGCCCAGGCGCGCGGCCTGGCCGATCTCGACCTGGGCGACGTCTGAGACGCGCACCACCAAGCCGCCCCGGCTGGTCACCGGCGCCGAGGCCAGGTCGGCCAGCGAGGTCACCCGCGCGTCGGCTCGCACCACGAAGGCCTCGCCGCCGCGCGAGACATAGCCGGCGCCGGCCACGGTGTTGGCGTGCTCCACCGCCTCGACCAGTTCGTTCAGGCCCACGCCATAGGCCGCCAGCCGCGCCGGATCCGGCCGCACGGCGTATTCCTTGACGTAGCCGCCGATGGCGTCGACCCCGGCCAGGCCCTTGGTCGTGCGCAGCTGCGGCGTCACGATCCAGTCCTGCACCGTGCGCAGATAGGTGGCCTTGTCCTTCTCACTGAACAGCCGTTCGCCCTCGGGCGTCAGGTAGCTGCCGTCGGGCTGCGGACCGGGGACGCCGGCCCTGGGCGACTTCACCGGCCGGTATTCGACGGTCCACATCATCACCTCGCCCAGGCCCGTGGTCACCGGGGCGATGGCCGGCTTGGCGTCGGCGGGGAGGTCGGCACGCACGGCCTCCAGCCGCTCGGCCACCTGCTGGCGGGCGAAATAGATGTCGACGCCTTCCTCGAAGACGGCGGTGATCTGGCTGAAGCCGTTGCGCGAGATCGAGCGGGTCTCGATCAGGCCGGGCACGCCGCCCAGGCCCGTCTCGACCGGCGTCGTCACCCGCTGCTCGATCTCCTCGGGCGACAGGGCCGGGGCGACGGTCGTCACCTGCACCTGCTTGTTGGTGATGTCGGGCGTGGCGTCGATCGGCAGCTTGAACAGCTCCACGACCCCGAACGCGGCGACGGCGAGGGTCGCGGCCACCACGGCGAAGCGGTGGCGGACCGAAAAGGCTACGAGTTTGCTCAGCATGGTTCAGTGGTCCCCATGCCCGGCTTCGCCCTTGGCCAGTTCGGCCTTCAGCACGAAGGCCCCGCGGCCGGCGACCCGCTCCCCGGCCTTCAGGCCCGACAGGATCTGGGTCAGGCCCGCGCCCGACTTGCCCACGGTCACCGGCCGGGCGCGGAAGCCCTTGGCCTCGGCGACGAACACCATCGGCGCGCCTTCCAGGGTCTGGACGGCCTCCGACGGCACGGCCGGCTGGCCTCCGCCGCCGCTTCCAGTGGCGAAGGCGGCGCTGACCGCCGCGCCCGCCGCCAGCCGGCCGCCGCGCGGCCGGGCGCGGATCACGGCCGCGCCGGTGGCGTCCTGGGCCATCGGCGCGACGCCGACGATCACGGCCTCGGTCTCGGTCCCGTCAGGGCCGAGGATCCGCAGCGGCGTTCCGACCTTCAGGGCGCCCAGCGCCTCCGCGGGCGCGTTGAACACCGCCTCGACCTGGCCGGGATCGGCGACCTCGGCCACCGCTCCGCCTTGGGCGACGAAGCCGCCCTGCGCGACCGGCAGGGCCAGCACCACGCCGGCGATCGGACTGCGGATCGTCACCAGGCCCGAAGCGCCCGGACCGCCCGAGGCGGCGCTGCGGGCGCGAGCGGCGACGGCCTGGGCCTCGGCGCGGGCGGCGGAGGCTCGCGCGGCCTCGACCTCCTGGCGGGCGGTGACGCCGGCCGCGAACAGGCGCTCCTCGCGGGCCAGGGCGGCGCGGGCGGCCTGGGCCTCGGCGGCGGCGGCGCGGGTCTCGGCGGCGAAGGCGGCGGCTTCTGCGCTGCGGATGCTCGCCAGCGGCGCGCCGGCGGCAATGGTCAGACCGGGCGCGGTCAGCACCCGCTCGACCGAGCCGCTGACCGGGGCCGCGACGGCGGCGCGGCCGCCGGGGGCGGCGACCACCCGGCCGGTCAGCCGCAGGTCGCCGACGCCCGACGGGGCGGCTGTGACGACCGCGACGCCGGCCGCTCGAGCAGCCTCGCCGGTCAGGGCCACGAAGCCTTCTTCGGCCTCGTCGTGGGTCTCTTTGGTTTCCGCCGAGCCTTCGGCTTGGGCGGCGGGGCGGTCGCCCAGGCGGGCCAGGCCGTAGCCGGCGCCGAGGGCGACGACCACGGCGGCCGTGGTGGTCAGGATGCGTGCGTCGAATTTCATGGTCAGCCTCCGAACGGAGCGCGGCCCGTCAGGCGGGCGATGTCGATCTCGGCCCGGGCCTTGGCCAGGCGGGCGTCGAGGGTGCGGATGCGGGCGGCGGCCAGGACGCGCCGGGCCGAGGACAGCTCCAGCAGCGGCAGGCGGCCGGCCTCGTAGCCGATACGGGCCAGGCGATAGGCTTCGGCGGCCGCGGTCTCGGACGCACCGGCGGCCTCCGCGCGACCGTCGGCGGCGCGGGCCTGGGCGCGGGCCGCGCGCAGGTCGGCGGCGGCGTCGAACTGCGCCTGGCGAAGCCTCGCCTGGCTGGCGGTCAGCTCGGCCTCGGCGGCGGCCCGGGCGCCGCGGTTGCGGTCGAACAGCGGCAGGGGCAGCGAGATCCCGGCCACCAGGGCCGTGGCGTCGTCGCCCGCCAGCCGGCGCAGGCCGGCCGAGACGGTCACGTCCGGAACCGACAGGCCCCGCTGCACGGCGCGTCGGGCGTCGGCCGCGTCGCGCTCGGCCCGGGCCACGGCCAGGGCCGGGGTCTCGACTTCGGCGGCGTCCAAGCGCGTCGGCCGCGCCAGCAGGCTTTCGCCGACCGCGTCATAGACGACCGAAACGCCGGCCAGGGCCGAGAGCTTGGCGAAGGCGGCGTCGGCGCTCGCCTGGGCTTCGTCGCCCTCGGCGCGGGCGGCGGCCTGTTCTGCCTGGGCCTGCAAGCCGCGCAGCTGGGCCTCGCGTCCGGCCGCCACCAGTTCGGCGACCGCGCGGGCGTCGGTTTCGGCGGCCAGCCGCTGCTCCTCGGCCTGGACGACCCGGGCCAGGGCGGCTTCCGCTTCGGCATAGGCCAGGGCGAGGTCGGCGGCGAAGTCGGAGCGTTCGGCGCTCGCTCGGGCCTCGGCGGCGCGGACGTCGGCCTGGCCGGCGGCCATCCGCGCGGCGCGCTTGCCGCCCAGCTCCAGGGTCTGGGACAGCGAGGCCGTGGTCTCGGCGAGATCCATCCCGCCATAGGGACCCGACCCCGCCAGGTTCTCGACCTCCAGGCCGAGCACGGGATTGGGCCGGACGGCGGCCTGTAGCGCCAAGCCCCGAGCCTGATCGGCGCCGGCTTGCGCGGCGGCGAGGCGAGGGGAGGCGTTGCGGGCCTGGGCCAGCAGGGCGGCGTAGGGCGGTGCGGGTTCGGCCGAGGCGGACCCGGCAGCGAGTGGGACGGCCGCGTACACGGCCGCGCCGAGCAGGACCGCGGACAGCGGCCTGCGCAGGGAAGGCGACATGGATTTCCTCTTGGGAGGTCCTAAGGGTCTGACGGTTCTCGGGCGCGCGTCGGCGCGGGCGAGGTCAGGCCCTGGGCGGTCGCATCAGGTCGAACTGCCGGTCGGCCGGCGGGGCTGCGTCCCGGTCAGGCGTCAGGCGCGCGGCGGCGTAGGCCAGCGAGGGCGCGGCCGAGGTGGCCGGCTCCGGCGCATAGGGCGCGCCGTGATGGCAGTGGCCATGCACGCAGCCGTCGAGCCGTCCATGGTCGTCGGCGTGGCCGGTATCGCTCGCGAGCAGAAAAGCGGCCGCTTCGGCGGGGGCTTCGTCGGCGCAGAGCGCGGTCTCCAGGCTCGGACCCAGCGCGAGCACGGCCAGCACCAGGGCGGCGAACACCGCCCCGAACCTGCGCCATGCTGTGAGCCCTGCACCCATGCTCGCCCTATAGCCGAGCCGGGCGCGGGCGTGAACGCGTTACAAGATCACGTCGACCGGGACAGCTCCGACGCCAGCCTACTCATATTGGGCCGGCCGCGCGCCGACCAGGATCACGCTCCAACCCTTTCCTTAGACCGCTTGGCCCTTCGTCGACCACCCGACGAACGCGCGGTTTTGGTTACGTTTTTTGTCAACCGCGACGAGAAAGCGCTGGCTTGGGATTTCAAATATCACCATTCAGTCACCGAACTGCGCCGTGGGGGATTCAGATCGTGGCCAAGAAGCAACCCGTTTCCCGGCTGGCCCAGGCGGCCGTCCTCGTCGATCAGCTGATCCACGCCATCGAAACCGAGGGCCTGTCCCGCTCCGAAGCGGCCGCTGCCGCCGGCCAGGTGTTGGGTCTCGTCCAGACGCTGTCGCTGCGCGGCGATCCCGACGCCCACGCCCTGAAGGCCGCCCTCGGTCGCCTGGCCGAACGCCTTTCGCAGGCCAAGGACGACCCGACCGCGCCCGAAGTCGCCGTCGCGACCTCCACCGCCGGCTCGCGCTTCGCCAAGCGCCTGCGGCGCCTGGCCATGATCGTCACCGCCGGCGCGGTGCTGTCGGCCCCGCTGGCCGCCGCCGCGCACGAGAGCGCGGGCCTGGGCGCGCACCTGGCCGGCTCGTCGGTCGCCGCCGTCGCCCTGATGGGCGCCCTGCCGGTCTACGCCGTCGGCGACGCCGTGCTGAACCCGGTGACCGGAAGCAACGAGCAGGTGGTCGAGGTCATCGCTCCGGCCGCCGTCCGCACCGCCAGCGGCAACATCATCTTCCTGGCCACCACGGTCGGCGACACCTACACCAACACCAAGACCGGCAAGTCCTACGAGGTCACGGCGGTCACCAAGAACGCCGACAACCGGGTGATCAGCGTCACGGTCAAGGAAGTCGGGACCAGCACCACCCAGTCGCAGGCCGTGGTCACCGACAAGTCGGGCGACATCGTCACCGGCGCCCCGCCGGCCGGCTCGGCCGGCGCCGGTGCGGGCAGCTATTCGTTCCCCACGGCCTCGGGCGACATCCACACCTTCGCCGACGCCCGCCATGGATCCAACGGCGACAATGGCGACGACGGCGGCGGCCTGGAGATCTGCATCCCGCTGATCGGCTGCGCCACCATCGGCTACAACCCGACCTCGGGCGACAATGGCGGCGACGGTCCCTCGTTCGGTCACACCATCACCACGGTCAACAACGGCGATATCGAGGTGGTGTCCGACAAGCTGCCGGGCATCGTCATCTCCAGCGTCGGCGGCGACGGCGGCCAGGGCGGCGACGCCTACGGGAACATGGACGGGGCCCCCGGCGGCAAGGCCGGGGCCGGCGGGAACATCACACTCGACGCCAGCGTCGACATCACCACCGACGGCGTGGAGTCGCACGGCATATTCGCCCAGAGCCGCAGCGGCGTCGGCGGCGACGGCGGCACGGGCTACATCTTCAGCGGTGGCGGCTCGGGCGGTTCGCCCGGCCAGGGCGGTTCGGTCACGGTGACCAGCACCGGGACGATCTCGACCACCAAGGAAGGCGCGATCGGCATTCTCGCCCAGAGCCTGGGCGGCGCGGCCGGCAATGGCGGCGACAGCTACGGCATCGTCGGCGACGGCGGCGGCGGCTCGTTCGGCGGCGACGGCGGCGCGGTCTCGGTGACCCAGGGCGGGATCGTCCACACCGCCGGCCGCAACGCCCACGGCGTGCTGGCCCAGTCGATCGGCGGTTCGGGCGGCAGCGCGGGCGACTCCATCGGCCTGGTGACCTTCGGCGACAGCGGCGCGGCCGGCGGCAAGGGCGGCTCGGCGACCATCACCGCCTCGGCGGGCTCCAGCACCACCACCAGCGGCGACGGCGCCTACGCCCTGTTCGCCCAGTCGGTGGGCGGCGGCGGCGGCTCGGGCGGCCTGGGCATCGGCGTGGTCTCGCTGGGCTCCGACGGCGGCACGGGCGGCGACGCGGGTCTGGCCAAGATCACGGTCGGAACCGGCGCGATTGTCGGCACGACCGGCGCGGGCTCGCACGCCATCGTCGCCCAGTCGGTCGGCGGCGGCGGCGGCAGCGCCGGCGTGGCCGGCGGCGTGGTCGCCCTGGGCGGCAAGAGCAGCTCCGGCGGCAAGGGCGGAACGGTCGAGGTCTCCAGCGACGGCGACGTGACCACCGACGGCCTCGATGCGCGCGGCGTCTTCGCCCAGAGCGTGGGCGGCGGCGGCGGCGCGGCCTCCGGCACGGGCGGCCTGGTCGCCCTCGGCGGCGAGGGCGCGGCCGGCGGCGCGGGCGGCTCGGTCACGGTGACCACCGGCGCGAACGGCTCGGTCAAGACCACCAAGGACGGCTCGGACGCCATCTTCGCCCAGTCGGTGGGCGGCGGCGGCGGTTCGGGCTCCAGCTCCGGCGGCGTCGTGGCCCTGGGCGGCACGGCCGGCGGCGGCGGGGCCGGCGGAACGGTCGGCGTCACCAACGGCGGCGAGGTCGAGACCAAGGGCGACAAGGCGCGCGGGATCTTCGCCCAGTCGGTGGGCGGGGGCGGCGGCACGGGCGGCGACGGCGGGGGTCTGGCCACCCTGGGCGGCACCGGCGGCGCGGCAAGCGCCGGCGGCGACGTCACCGTCACCAACACCGGGTCGATCACCACCGGCGGCGCGCTCTCCAGCGGCATCCAGGCCCAGAGCGTGGGCGGCGGCGGCGGCGACGGCGGCAGCACCGGCGGCGTCTTCCTGACCATCGGCGGCGGCGGCAGCACCGGCGGCGCGTCGGGCAAGGTCACGGTGGCCCATAGCGGCGAAATCTTCACCGGCGGCAACGATTCCCATGGCATCTTCGCCCAGTCGGTCGGCGGCGGCGGCGGCAACGGCGGCTCCAGCGTCTCGATCAGCGCCTTCGCGGGCGTGGCCATCGGCGGCGAGGGCTCGGTCGGCGGCGACGGCGGCACGGTCGACATCGACCTGACCCAGAGCGCGATCACCACCGGCGGCTCCACCGCCTATGTCGATCCGCTGATCGTCACCGGCGGCGAGCGCTCGCGCGGCATCTTCGCCCAGAGCGTGGGCGGCGGCGGCGGCTCGGGCGGCTTCGCGGCCCAGGTCTCGGCCGGCTACGGCGTCGGGGCCAGCGCGGCGGTCGGCGGCAAGGGCGGGGCCGGCGGCGACGGCGGCCTGGTCGACATCGACGGCGCCGTACGCATCCTGACCACGGGCAACTACTCCGAAGGCCTGTTCGCCCAGTCGGTGGGCGGCGGCGGCGGCTCGGGCGGTTTCGCTCTGTCGTTCTCGTTCGCGGCCGGCGAGACGGCCGCGGCCGCCTTCTCGGTGGCGCTGGGCGGCAAGGGCGGCGACGGCGGCCTGGGCGGCACGGTGGACATCGACTCCGGCGGCGCGATCGTCACCGAAGGCGACTTCTCGACGGGCCTGGTGGCCCAGTCGGTCGGCGGCGGCGGCGGCAATGGCGGCTTCACGGTCGCCTTCGCGGGCGCGGCGGCGGGCGCGGCCTCGGCTTCGGCGGCCGTGGGCGTCGGCGGGGCCGGCGGCAAGGGCGGCGACGGCGGCACGGTCGACGTCGACTTCGACGGCACGATCGCCACCGAGGGCGACGACGCCATCGGCGCGCTGATCCAGTCGGTCGGCGGCGGCGGCGGGGGCGGCGGCTTCAACGTCTCGGGTGCGATCGCCGTGGCGGGTACGGCCGGGGTCGGCGCCTCGGCGGGCGTCGGCGGCTCGGGCGGCGACGGCGGCGTCGGCGGCTCGGCCACCGGCCGCATCGGCGACGACGTGACGACCGAGGGCGACCGCTCGACGGCGGTCATCGTCCAGAGCGTCGGCGGCGGCGGCGGCAGCGGCGGCTTCAACGTCAACGGCTCGATCGGCGGCGGCGGCACTGTCGGCGTGGGCGTCGCGGTGGGCGTCGGCGGTTCGGGCGGCGGCGGCGGCGACGCCGGCGCGGCGACCGGCACGGTGGTCGGCGACATCTGGACCAAGGGTGAGCAGTCCGGCGGCCTGCTGGTGCAGAGCGTCGGCGGCGGCGGCGGTTCTGGCGGCTTCAACGTCTCCGGCTCGATGGGCTTCGCCCAGACCGTGGGCGGCGGCGTTTCGGTCGGGGTCGGCGGCGCGGGCGGCGGCGGCGGCGCTGGCGGTCTCGTCGTGGCGACCATGACCGGCGACGTCCTGACCGAGAAAGCCGACTCCGACGGGATCGTGGCCCAGAGCATCGGCGGCGGCGGCGGCAGCGGCGGCTTCAACGTCTCCGGCTCGATCGGCGGCGCCGGTTCGGTGGCCGGAGCGGTTAGCGTCGGTATCGGCGGGGCCGGCGGCGACGGCGGCGACGCCGCCAAGGTGACGCTCGACGTCACCGGCGCGACCGGCACGAAGGGCGCGCGCAGCGACGCGATCATCGCCCAGAGCGTGGGCGGCGGCGGCGGTTCGGGCGGCCTGGCCATCGGCGCGGGGATCGCGCTGTCGGGCAACGGCGCGGGCACGATCAGCGTGGCCGTGGGTGGCGCGGGCGGCGGCGGCGGCGACGCCGGCGTGGTCGAACTGCGCGTCAACGAAAGCGTGGCCGATCCGCTGGGCGACCTGATCGCGGCGGTGACCGAAGGCGAGGGCGCGCGCGCCATCGTCGCCCAGAGCGTGGGCGGCGGCGGCGGCAGCGGCGGCTTCACGATCGCTGGCGGACTGTCGGCCGCCAAGAGCGGCGCGGGCAACATCGGCGTCGGCGTGGGCGGCGGCGGCGGCGACGGCGGCAACGCCTCGTCGGTGCTGGGCAAGGTCACCGGCGACGTCGGCACCAAGGGCGCCGACGCCTCGGCCGTGCTGGTGCAGAGCGTGGGCGGCGGCGGCGGCAGCGGCGGCTTCAACATCACCGGCGGGATCTCGGCCTCCAAGAGCGTGGCCGGCAACATTCTGGTCGGCGTGGGCGGTTATGGCGGGGCGGGCGGCGACGCCGGCGCCGTCACAGGCGGCGTCACGGGCGACATCTCCACCGAGGGCGATCGCGCCTTCGGGGCCAGCTACCAGAGCCTGGGCGGCGGCGGCGGCTCGGGCGGCTTCAACATCACCGGCGGCGTCAGCCTGGCCGCCAGCGGCGGCGGAACCGGCACCCTGGGCGTCGGGGTCGGCGGCTTCGGCGGCGACGGCGGCGACGCCGGCCTGGTGAACGCCACTCTGATCGGTGACATCAGCACCAAGGGCGCCGACGCGCACGGCGCGCTGCTGCAGAGCGTCGGCGGCTCGGGCGGTTCGGGCGGCTTCAACATCACCGGAACCGTCAGCGCCTCGGCCGGCACGAACGGCGCGATCGGCTTCGGCCTCGGCGGCTTCGGCGGCGGGGGCGGCAACGCCAGCACGGTCGACGGCGTGCTGACCGGCGACGTCACCACGGTCGGCGACAATTCCTTCGGCGCCATGCTGCAGAGCCTGGGCGGCGGCGGCGGCAACGGCGGCATGAACGTCACCGGCTCGGTCGCCCTGTCGGCCAGCAACAGCGCGGCGGTCTCCATCGGCTTGGGCCTCGGCGGCTTCGGCGGCGGCGGCGGCGACGCCCAGGCGGTCACCGGCGCGGTCACCGGCCGCTACCAGACCTCGGGCGACGAGGCCGACGGCGTCGTCGCCCAGTCGATCGGCGGCGGCGGCGGTTCGGGCGGGCTCAACGTCTCGGGCGCGGTCGCGGTCAGCGCCGGCACGGCCGGGACGGCTTCGGTCGGCATCGGCGGCTTCGGCGGCTCGGGCGGCGATTCCGGCGCGGTGACCCTGACCCGGGTCGGCGACACCATCACCGACGGCGCCAATTCCGACGGCGTTATCGCCCAGAGCGTCGCCGGCGGCGGCGGCCAGGGCGGGATCAACGTTTCCGGCGGCCTGTCGGCGACCACCAAGGGTAGCGCCGGCAGCTTCGGCTTCGGCCTGGGCGGCTTCGGCGGCGACGGCGGCGACGCCGGCGACGTGACCGCCAGCGTCACCGGCAACGTCTGGGCCCAGGGCCTGGAGTCCGACGTCACGACGCCCGAGATCACCATCCCGATCCCGCTGCTGGGCATGAACTGGACCATTCCCGCCGACCGCACGCGGCTGAACGGCTCCAACGGCGTCGTGGCCCAGAGCGTGGGCGGCGGCGGCGGCTCGGGCGGGCTCAATGTCACCGGCCAGCTGTCCCTGACCTCGCCGGGCTCCTCGACCTCCAGCCGCGCCATCTCGCTGGGCATTGGCGGCTTCGGCGGCGCGGGCGGCGACGCCGGCAAGGTCGATCTGACCATCGCCGGTCCGACCGCCGACTACGTGCAGGTCACCGCCGTGGGCGACGACCGCTACGCCGCGGTCGCCCAGTCGATCGGCGGCGGCGGCGGCGCGGGCGCGATCAACGTCTCCGGCGGCGTCTCGCTCGACGGCCAGCTGACCGTCGGCATCGGCGGCTTCGGCGGCGACGGCGGTTTGGGCAAGGACGTCACGGCCGACGTCACGGCCAACCTGTTCGCGGCCGGCGATCGGTCGCGCGGCCTGATGGTCCAGTCGATCGGCGGCGGCGGCGGCGCGGGCGGCATCAACATCTCGGGCGGGATCAGCGCCGACACCTCGGGCACGGAGCCCTCGGTCGTGTTCGGCCTGGGTGGTTCGGGCGGCGCGGGCAACGCCAGCGGCGACGTCACCGTCGCCCAGGACGGCCAGGTCTGGGTCGAGGGCGTCGACGCCATCGGCATCCTGGTGCAGAGCGTCGCCGGCGGCGGCGGCTCGGGCGGCCTCAACGTCGCGGCCGACGTCAATCTGGGCGCCTCGACGTCCAGCGCCAACGGCTACTCGGTCGCGGTCGGCATCGGCGGCCAGGGCGGCACCGGCGCCGACGCCGGCGACGTCTCGCTGACCAGCCTCGGCGACGTCATCATCAACGCCCAGCTCAAGGCCAATCCGGCGGCCGGCGAGGATCGGCTGGAGGCGGTGGAGTTCACCGGCGGCGCCAAGGGCGTGCTGGTGCAGTCGATCGGCGGCGGCGGCGGCGTGGGCGGCATCAGCGCCACCGGCGCGATCGCTCCCTTCGGCAACCCGATCGCGGTCGGCGTCGGCGGTTCGGGCGGTTCGGGCGGTAACGCCGGTTCGGTCACGGTCGTGCGCGGCTACGCCGATGACGGTTCGGCCGATCCGCACCTGATCCGCACCTTCGGCGACGATTCCGACGGCCTGATCGCCCAGAGCATCGGCGGCGGCGGCGGCACGGCGGGGATGAACTTCACCATCGCCGCCACCGTGGCCAACAAGGCCGAGAACCCGATCGCGGCGATCATCACCATCGGCGGCGACGGGGCCGGCGCGGGCTCGGGCGACACGGTCGACGTCACCCACAACGGCAATATCGTCACCGACGGCGCGCACAGCGACGGCCTGATGGCGCAGAGTGTCGGCGGCGGCGGCGGTTCGGGCAATTTCAACATCGGCGCGGGCGTGCTCAAGGACGCCAACGCCCTGAACATGGCCATCGGCGGCGCCACCGGCGCGGCCGGCGACGGCGGCGACGTCTCGGTCGACCATGTCGGCACGATCGTCACCCTGGGCGACGACTCGGTGGGCCTGCGCGCCCAGTCGATCGGCGGCGGCGGCGGCAACACCGGCCTCGACATGGCAATGGGTCCGCTGAACCGCAACGAGATCAACATCACCATCGGCCGCCTGGGCGGCTCGGGCGGCGTCGGCGGCAAGGTCGACGTCACCTCGAAGGGGACGATCGACACGACGGGGAACGAGTCCTCGGCGATCTTCGCCCAGTCGGTGGGCGGCGGCGGCGGCGCCTCTAGCGCCACCACCGTCAGCATCACCGGCACGCGCGGCCAGGGCGACAACGCCGAGTCCTTCGGCGGTTCGCTCAGCGTCGGCCTCGATGGCGGCCTCGGCGCGGAAGGCGGCGACGTCACGGTCAAGGCCGAGGGCGACCTGACCACCCGCGGCGACGACTCCCGCGGCGTCTTCGCCCAGAGCCTGGGCGGTGGCGGCGGCGTCGGCGGCGGCGCGTCCAACACCATCGTCCGCTCCTCGGCGGCCGCGGCGGTGGCTGTCGGCGGCGCCGGCGGCGTCGGCGCGATCTCCGGCTCGGTCGAGGTCGACAACGCCGCGACCATCGTCACCGAAGGCGCACGCTCCGACGGGATCCTGGCGCAGGCGATCGGCGGCGGCGGCGGCCTGGGCGGCATGGCCCGCACCATCGCCTTCCAGGTCGGCGGCGCGCCCTCGGGCACGACCACCCGCACCGCCACGGTCAGCGTCGGCGGGACCGGCGGCGATGGCGCGGTCGGCGGCCTTGTCGATGTCACCAACACCGGGGTGATCTACACCCAGGGCGAGGCCTCGTTCGGCGTCCGCGCCCAGTCGATCGGCGGCGGCGGCGGCATCGGCGGCGCGGTCCTCCAGGTCCGCGCCCAAGGGACCAACAGCAACGACTCCTTCGACCTCAACATCGGCGGCTCGGGCGGAACCGGCGGGGCCGGCGGCGTGGTTCAGGTGCTCAACGAGGGCCTGATCGTCACCGAGGGCCGCGGTGCGGCCGGGATCAGCGCCAACAGCATCGGCGGCGGCGGCGGCGACGGCGGGCTCGTGATCGACGTGGTCGGCGGCTACACCGGCGCCGACAAGCAGAGCCACCGCTACGTGCTCAACATCGGCGGTTCCGGCGGCGATGGCGGCACGGGCGGCGACGTCACGGTGACCAACCGCGCCGTGGCCGGAATCGAGGATTCCGGCACGATCGCCACCTCCGGCGACCGCGCCTACGGCGTCTTCGCCCAGAGCCTGGGCGGCGGCGGCGGCAACGGCTCGACCATCCTGTCGCTGACGGCCCTGAAGAGCGCCGAGAACAGCGCCTCGGTCGGCCTCAACATCGGCGGCATCGGCGGCACGGGCAATTCGGCCGGGACCGTCAAGGTCGACAACGCCGGCCTGATCCAGACCACCGGCGCGGACGCCTACGGCGTGTTGGCCCAGTCGATCGGCGGCGGCGGCGGCAACGGCGGCCTTGTCATCGCGGCCAACCTGCTGATCGGGGCCACGGCCAACTCGCCGCTCATCTCGCTGGGCGGCCTGGGCGGCGACGGCGGCGACGGCGGTTCGGTGACCGTCGACAACAGCGGCCGGATCCTGACCACCGGCGCGCGCGCCCACGGCATCGTCGCCCAGAGCATCGGCGGCGGCGGCGGCGACGCCCAGATGGGCTTCAGCCTGACCGGCGAGGCCAAGAGCCTGATCATCTCCAACGCCCTGGCGGCTGTCGTCGGCGCGGTCGGCGGCGGCTCGGGCGGGCAGGGCGGCGACGTCACCGTCAACCACTCGGGCGACATCACCGTGCTCGGCGACGGCGCCATGGCCATCAAGGCCGAGAGCATCAACGGCGGCGGCGGGACCCTGACCCTCGACTTCTCGGGGATCGTCGGCCTGCCGGGCCAGCCCTATCTCAAGCCCGACGGCTCCACCGGCCGCGTCGATCCGATGGTCGTCGCCAAGGCCGGGGCCGAGAACACCTCCGGCGCGGCCGGCGGCAAGGTCACCGTCAACTCCACCGGCACCTTCGGCGCGGCGGGCGACAACGGCGTCGGCTCGTTCGCCCAGTCTATCGGCGGCGGCGGCGGCACGATCGACCTGAACCTGCTGCTGGCGGCCGAACTTGACGAGGTGAACGTCGACGCCCCGGTCGGCACGCAGGTTCAGCTGGGCCTCGGCGGCTCAGGCGGATCGAACGTCGGCGGCGGCGCGATCGACAGCACGCACACCGGCCAGATCCTCACCACCGGCGCCAACACGCCGGCCGTGCTGGTCCAGTCGATCGGCGGCGGCGGCGGTCGCGCCACGGGCGACGTCACGGTTCCCACCGGCGCGCTGCTGGGCCTGACGAACCTGACCCTGGGCGGCGAGAACCAGACCGGCGCGGCCGGCGGTGACGTCAGCCGCACCCAGGGCGGCGCGGTCGTCACCACGGCCGACAACGCCTTTGGCGCCATCCTGCAAAGCGTGGGCGGCGGCGGCGGTTCGACCGGCTTCACCGTCCAGGGCGCGGGCGCCTCGGCCACGGCCAGCCTCGGGGCGACCGGCGGTTCGGGCCTCGGCGGCGGGGCGGTCCAGGCCGCCTTCACCGGCGGTGTCGCCACCCTCGGCGACCACGCGACCGGCCTGCTGGTCCAGTCGATCGGCGCGGGCGGCGGCGAGGTCCACCTCTCGGGCGTCTCCAGCCTGGGCGTGACCCTGGGCGGCGCCAGCGGCGCGGCCGGCGACGGCGGCGACGTGGCCCTGGTCAACACCGGAACCGTCTATACGGCAGGCGACGGCTCGCACGGCGTCTTCCTGCAGTCGGTCGGCGGCGGCGGCGGCGCGGTGTTCGGCGGGCCTTCGAGCGCGACCGTGACCCTCAACGACGGCGGCGTCGGCGACGGCGGCGACATCGACTTCAGCCAGGCCGGCGACATCGTCGCCGAGGGCGCGGGGTCCTACGGCGTCGTGGCCCAGAGCCTGGGCGGCGGCGGCGGCTGGGTCGACGGCAAGTTCGCCGGTTCGGCCGGCGGCGCGGGCGAGGGCGGGGCGATCGACCTCGTCCTGGCCGGTCAGGTGCTGGCGACCGGCGCCGGCTCCACCGCCGTCTTCGCCCAGAGCCTGGGCGAGGACGGGGCGGGCGACATCGCCGTCTCGACCACCAACTTCGTGCGCGGCGGCTCGGGAACCGGCGCCGGCGTCCAGTTCAGCGGCGGCGCGGCCAACACCCTGGCCAACACCGGCCTGGTCTCGGCCGTGTCGGGCAAGGCGATCGTCGGCGGTATCGGCGACGAGCGCATCGACAACCGCGGCGTGGTCATCGGCGACATCGACCTGGGCGAGGGCGTCAACGCCTTCGACAACAAGGCGGCCGCGACCTTCATGGCCTTCAAGACCATCGACCTGCGCGATCCGGCCGGAACCGGCCCGCTCTCGGTCTCGGCGGTCTCGACCTCCGGCCTGTCGACGCAGGGTATCTCGGCCCAGGCCGTGCCCGGCGGCGCGGCCACCTTCACCAACGCCGGCGAGTTCCTGATGGGGCTGTCGGCCACGCGCACGCCGATCGATCTCGCGGCCGGGGCGACCTTCGCCAATCTCGACGCCATCGGCACGCCCGCGACCAACCCCTACTATGGGGCGCGGGTGATCAACACCGTGGCGCTGGACGGCCACTATGTGCAGACCTCGACCGGCCACCTGGCCTTCGACGTCGCCTTCGGCCCCTACGCTTCGGACCGCGTCAACGCCACCGGCGACGTGGTGGTGGCCGGCACGGGCGACGTGATCCTCACCTGGCTGCAGGATTCCAAGCCCGTCACCCTGTTCGCGGCCGGCGGCTCGGTCACCGACAACGGGCTGAAGATCGCCGACACCCTGGCCATGGACTACCGCATCCAGACGACGTCCGGCGCGGTGCAACTGGCCTTCGACACCCACTTCGACCAGGGCTTCCTCAATGTGAACGGCCGCGCCCTGGGCCGGCACATGAACTCGGCGATCGCCGTGGGCGACTCCGGCGGCATCGGCCGCCTGATGGCCCTGATCGGCAATCTCCAGGCCGGCCAGGAAGCCACCTACACGCGGATCTTCCAGAACCTGAACCCCGAGCCGCACCTGGCCCCGCTGCGCAGCCAGCTGGCCTCGTCCAACGCCTTCTCGGCCCAGCTGTTCGGCTGCGCCAACCCGACCCTTCAGGTCGACGGCAAGTGCTCCTGGGCGACGATCGAGCGGGCCACGGCCGACGGCGAGAGCGACTTCGACACCCTGGGCGTCAAGGCCGAGGGCGGGCGCCTGCGCGGCGGGTTCGAGCAGTCGCTGGACGGCGGCTGGTCGTTCGCGGCGGCCGCGGGGCTCGAGCGCCTCGATCGCGTCAAGGTCGACGGCGTGCGGTCGTGGTCGCAGGGCCAGGGCCTCAGCGCCGGGGCCGGCTTCAAGCGCCGCACCGGCGCGGCCGAGATGGCTTTCTCGCTGTCGGGCGGCTGGCAGTGGATGGAGACGGCTCGTCTGGTCGACATCTTCACCATCGGCCGCGCGGAATCGGATCCGGAAAGCGGCTATGTCCGCGCCGACGCCCGCTTCGCCTACGTGATGGAGAACGGCCGCCTGTTCGTGCGCCCGGCGCTGAACGTCTGGGCCACCGGCCTGCACCAGCAGCGCTTCGAGGAGCGCGGGCTCGACGGCATGGGCGCGCGGGGCCTCTCGCACACCCAGGTCATCGGCACGGCCAATCCCGAGGTCACCCTGGGTTTCGTGCTGAAAGAGACGGCCAAGAGCGAGGCGGCGGTGTCGTTCACGGTCGGCGGTCTCTTCAACTCGACCGACCGGATCGAGATGCCGTTCCAGCTGATCGGCTCCAACCCGTCGTCGGATCCGGCCGACATCCGCACCGCGCTCGACAAGTCGGGCTGGCGCGCGGGCGTCGACCTGCACGTGATCGGCGACGACCGCGTCTCGGTGAAGTTCAACTACACCACCGAGTTCGGCGACCGCACCAGCAACCAGGCCGCCGGCCTGAACGTGCGGGTGCGGTTCTAGGGGAGGGGGCGACCCCTTCCTTCGGTCCTTTCTCCGAGCATCCCCGCGCAGGCGGGGATCCAAGCCGAGGCTGTGGGTGATCCATGGCGGCGCCCCATCTCGGACGTCAGCTTGGATCCCCGCCTTCGCGGGGAAGAGCGGGGTAGGGGAAGGCCGTCGAAGGTCATCCAAACGCCGTCGTCCCCCGAGGCTTCGGAAGGCTCCGCCCGGGACGACGCCGTTCGCCGAAATGGTCAAGCTGTAGCGCCCGCCGACGGCCGCCTCCCCAATATCGGGTAGTCGCTACCCAACCTTGGTGAGGCGCCGGGGGCACAGTCGCGTTTAATTGACGCTGCGGCGTGCGGCGCACTGGCGGCGACGCGCGTTGATCTCCATGTGGGGACCTCGAAGGATCCCCATGGACACTCTGCTCAAGACCATCGCCGCTTTTGTCACTGAGCATCAAGCCTGGGCCGGCGTGATCCTTGGCGCCCTGACCTTCGCCGAATCCCTCGTCCTGATCGGCGCCTTCGTGCCGGCGACCGCCCTAATGCTGCTGGCCGGCACCCTGATCGGCGGCGGCGTGCTCGACCCGTTCGAGGTCCTGGCCTGGTGCACGCTCGGCGCGGTGCTGGGCGACGCGGTGTCCTATGGCCTGGGCCGGCGCCTGGGTCCGCGCGCTCTGCGCGCCCCGGCCTTCCGCGCCAACCGCCGCACCATCGCCCGCACGCGCCTGTTCGCCCGCCGCTATGGCGTGGCCTCGATCTTCATCGGCCGCTTCTTCGGGCCGCTTCGGGCTTTCGTGCCGATCATGGCCGGCATCCTGCAGATGAAGTCCTGGACCTTCCAGACCGCCAACGTCCTGTCGGCCGTGGTCTGGATCGCCAGCCTGCTGGCCCCCGGCTATCTGGCCGCCCGCAGCCTGTCGGGCGTCAGCCTCGAGCTGGGCCTGGCCATCGCCGCCGGCGTCGCCCTGACGATGCTCGGAGCCGTCCTCGCCTGGCGCCTGACCGCCTCGCGCCGCGTGTCCCAGGCCGTCGTGGTGGCGCGTTCGGAAGCGTAGAGAGCAACCCTCTCTCATAGAGAGAGGGTCTAATCTCACGCCGCCACGCCTTCGCTTACCCACCGCCCCACCAGCCGCCCGCCGCGGTCGTGGATCCGCACCTCGACCGGCCGCTCGGACTCGGCCGCCAGCCGCCGTGCGCGGCGTTCGGCCTCGCCGCCGCCGGTGAAGCGCAGCACCTCGCCGGCGCCGTGAACCCGCACGCACCAGCCGCCTTCGCACGGCAGGACGTCGATGACCCCAAACATGTCGCACCCCTGCGTACGCTGAACTCGGGCACCCAAACGCCGGCTTGGCCGAAAGGTTCGAGGGCGTCGCGACACCGTTTTGCGACGAAGTGTGACGAGGGCTGGCGCTCGCGTGGAAAGTTCATAAAATGACATAAAATATCAAAATGTGGGACGCGCCTTGGTGCGCGACCCCAGGGAGAAAACGATGGCTCACCCTTCGCTGCGAGGCGTCTCGCGTCTCGTCCTGGCCGCCTCGCTCGGCCTCGCGGCGCTGCCCGCCCTGGCCGCGGACCGGGTGACGACGCCGCTGGCCGAAGGCTGGACCTTCTTCCAGGGCGACCCCGAGGGGGCCGAGACGGCCGCTTTCGACGACGGCGCCTGGGCCAAGGTCTCGGTGCCGCACGACTGGGCCATCACCGGCCCGTTCGACATCAAGGCCCGGGCCGGCGGGGCGGGCGGCTTCCTGCCCACCGGGATCGGCTGGTACCGCAAGACCCTCGACATCAAGCCTTCCGCGCCCGGCCGCCGTGTCTTCGTCGAGCTGGACGGGGTGATGGAGCGCAGCGGCGTCTGGATCAACGGCCACCACCTGGGCCATCGCCCCAGCGGCTATGTGGGCCTGCGCTATGACATCACCGACTTCATCCGCGCCGATGGTAGGAACGTCCTGGCCGTGCGCGCCGACACCGACCACGCCCCGTCGTCGCGCTGGTACGCGGGCTCCGGCGTCTACGGCAAGGTGCGGCTGATCGAGACCGCCGGCCAGCATGTCGAGCAGGGCGGGGCCTTCGTCAGCGTCACGAAGATCAGCGCCGATCGCGCCACCGCCGACATCGCCATCGACGTGATCAACGACGCCCATGACGCCGCCAAGGCGGGCCTGGAGGTCGTGATCCGCGACCCGTCCGGCGCCGAGGTCGCCCGTGGCAAGGTCGCGCCCGTGACCATCGATCCGGCCCGCACCGAGACCCTGAAACTCTGGCTCGACATCGCCTCGCCCAAGCGCTGGGACCTGGAGGCGCCCAACCTCTATCGCGCCGAGATCCGCGTGATCGGCGAGGGCGGGCAGGGGCTGGACGCCGAGACCGTGCGCTTCGGTGTGCGCGACGCGGCCTTCAAGGCCGACAGCGGCTTCTGGCTGAACGGCCGGAACGTCAAGCTCAAGGGCGTGGCCGTGCACATGGACGGCGGCGCGGTCGGGGCCGCCGTGCCCATGGCCGTCTGGCGCCAGCGCCTGACCGCCCTGAAGGCCCTGGGCGTCAACGCCATCCGCACCGCCCACAACCCGCCGTCGCCCGACTTCCTCGACCTGACCGACGAGATGGGCTTCGTGGTGATGGACGAGCTGTTCGACCAGTGGAACGTCTCCAAGACGCCCGGCGACTACCACCTGTTCTTCAGCGACTGGCACAAGCGCGACGCCCGCGACATGGTCCGCCGCGATCGCAACCACGCCAGCATCGTCCTGTGGAGCGCCGGCAACGAGATCCACGACACCGCCTATCCGGTCCAGGCCAAGGCGGCGCTGAAGAGCCTGCTGGCCGTCATGCACGCCACGGACCCGACCCGGCCGGTGACCATGGGCCTGTTCCGCCCCAACGTGACCGGCGACTACCAGAACGGCTTCGCCGACATGCTCGACGTGGTCGGTCAGAACTATCGCGAGAACGAACTGATCGCCGCCCACGACGCCAAGCCCACGCGGATCATCGTCGGGACCGAGAACAGCAAGACCCGCACCTCCTGGGTCGCCGTGCGCGACTACCCGGCCTATGCCGGCATGTTCCTGTGGACCGGGATCGACTATCTGGGCGAGGCCGACCGCAGCGGCTGGCCCAATATCGACAATCCCGCCGGGATCATCGACCGCACCGGCCTGGCCAAGCCCATCGGCCTGCAGCGCGCCTCGTGGTGGGCCGAACAACCCGTCCTCCACGTGGTACGCAACGCCATGCCCGCCGCGCCGCCGCCCTCGTCCGACGGCGCCGGTCCCGCGCCGGCCCTGCCGACCATGATCGCCGTGGCCACGCCCCAGCCCAAGGTCGCGGTCTTCGACGACTGGACGCCGGCCGACTTGTCGCCGCACGACGAGACCATCGAGGTCTATTCCAACTGCGCCAGCGTCGATGTGGCTCTGAACGGCCGCTGGCTGGGCGCCAAGCCGCTGCCCGCCGACGCCTCGCCGCGCCAGTGGAGCGTGACCTTCGCGCCGGGCGAGGTGAGGGCGGCTTGCCGCGATTCTGGGGTGAAGCTGGAGGACGTGCTGCGCACCGCCGGCAAGCCGGCCCGCGTCGAGCTGTCGGTCGAGGGCGACACGGTCGGGACGAGCTTCGACGATCTCGCCATCGTCCGCGCCCGGGTGGTCGACGCCAAGGGCGTCACCGTACCCTCGGCCCAGGACGCGATCAGCTTCCAGGTCTCGGGCGCCGGCGCCTTCGTGGCGGCCGACAACGGCGCGCCGAGCGATCACACATCCTTCGCCTCGCCGACTCGCCAGGCCTGGCAGGGCCGGGCCGTGGCCCTGGTTCGCGGAGCCGGGCAGGGCGGCTCGCTCAACGTCACGGCGACGGCCCCGGGTCTGACGCCCGGCAAGGTCGTCTTGAAAACTGTTCGTTGAACATGTTCCGCGACAAAGCGTCACTTTTTGGCGGAATGCTCTTGAATTCGCCGTTGGTAGCGCTAACTACAGCCTCGTGAGGCGCGAGCGCCTCTGCCCTTCCTGGGCGTTTCCTCCCTAATGAACTAAGCCCGGCGGGTAACCGCCGGGCTTCTTTTTTGCTCGTTTTCCGCTGGCCTACTTCTGCGTCGTCAGGCGGAAGATCATCACGTTCTTGTAGGTCTGGCCCGGATCCAGGCGAACCGGCGCGAACTGCGGCTTGTTGGGCGCGTCGGGGAAGTGCTGCGGCTCCAGCGCGATGCCGTCGCCCTGGCGATAGATCTTGCCGCTCTTGCCCACGGTCGTGCCGTCGATGAAGTTGCCGGCGTAGAACTGGATGCCCGGCTGGTCGGTCAGGATCTCCAGCACGCGGCCGCTCTTGGGATCGGCCAGCTTGGCCCCGAGGCGCAGGGCGCCGCCCGACTTGCCGTTCAGCACGTAGTTGTGGTCGTAGCCGCGGCCGGCGACGATCTGGGCGTCGCTGGCGTCGCGGATCCGATCGCCCACCGCCGTCGGCTTGCGGAAGTCGAACACCGTGCCGGCCACCGGCGTCGTCACGCCCGTCGGGATCAGCTCGCCGTCCACGGGCGAATAGCCCTCGGCCGGGATGGTCAGTACGTTGCCCATCGCGCCTTCCGACGCGCCTTCGCCGGCGACGTTGAACAGGGCGTGGTTGGTGATGTTGACGATGGTCGGCTTGTCGGTGGTCGCGCCGTAGGTGATCGTCAGCTGGTTGTTCTCGTCCAGCGCATAGGTCGCCGTGGCCGTCAGCGTGCCGGGATAGCCTTCCTCGCCGTCCGGGCTGACATGCTCGAAGGTCACCGAGGCGGTCGGGCCGGCCTTGGCGTCGCGCACCGTCCAGACCACCTTGTCGAAGCCTTTGACGCCGCCGTGCAGGGCGGCCACGCCGTTGTTGTTCAGCGCCAACTGGTAGGTCTTGCCGTCGAGGGTGAACTTGCCCTTGCCGATGCGGTTGGCGAAACGCCCGACCGAACCGCCGAAATAGTTGGCCGCCTTCACATATTCGGCCGCGTCCTTGTAGCCGAGCACGATGTCGGCCTTCTTGCCGGCGCGGTCGGGGGCGACAAGCGACTGCAGGGTCGCGCCATAGGTGATGACGGTGGCCGACACGCCCTTGGCGTTGGTCAGGGTAATCGCCTCGACGGCCTGGCCGTCAGGGGTTTGGCCGAAGGATTTGCGGCTGATCTCGGCCGCCCAGGAAGCCTGGGGGAGGGCTGCCGACGCACCCGCGACGGCGGCGAGTACGGCAAGGCTCGGCAGGACGTGGCGCCAGGTCTTCATCAGTTTCCTCTCCGGATCGGGCCCGCCGCGCTCTGTCGGCGTTGACGGCCATTAGGCCGCCATATACTCAGACAAAAAACTAGGGCGCAACGTCAAGACGTCGCCCTTCGCCAACGGGAGACCCGGGAATGCCCGCACCGATCACCACGCCCCAAGGAGCTGGCGCGGCCAGCGTGGGCGATCCCCGCGCCCAGCGCTCCGCCCTGACCCTGCTGGCCAGCCTCTTCTTCATGTGGGGCTTCATCACGGTCATCAACAACACCCTGCTGCCGCACCTGCGCTCGGTGTTCGACCTCAACTACACCCAGACGACCCTGATCGAGTCGGTGTGGTTCATCGCCTACTTCTTCGCCTCCATCCCGTCGGCCAAGCTGATAGAGAAGATCGGCTACAAGAAGTCGATGGTCACCGGCCTGCTGATCATGGCCTTCGGGGCGCTCTTGATGATCCCGGCCGCCCGCATCCCGTCCTATGGCGTGGTGCTGACCGCCCTTTTCATCGTCGCTTCGGGCATCACCCTGCTGCAGGTCGCCGCCAACCCCTACGTGGCCGTCGTCGGCCCGCCGGAGACGGCCTCCTCGCGCCTCAACCTGGTGCAGGCCTTCAACTCGCTGGGCACCACGCTCGCCCCGCTGTTCGGCGGCTACCTGATCCTCAGCCGCAGCGCCTCGGGCAACGCCGAGGCCGGCAAGGTGCTGACCCAGGCCGAGCGTCTGGCCGACGCCCAGTCGGTGCAGCTGCCCTACTTCATCGTCGCCGTGGTGCTGGTCGCCCTGGCCGTGGTCATCGCCCGCTACAAGCTGCCCGACCTCGGCAGCTCGACCCGTCGTGCTGCTGTCTCGGAGCGCAAGAGCCACTCGCTGTGGAAGCACCGCAACCTGGTGCTCGGCATCCCGGCCATCTTCATCTACCTGATCGCCGAGATCGGCGTGTCGAACCTCTTCATCAACTTCGTCTCCGATCCGAAGATCGGCGGCCTGACCCACACCGAGGCCTCGCGCTACCTGTTCCTGCTGTGGGGCGGGATGATGGTCGGCCGCTTCATCGGCAGCGTCTGGATGCGCAAGGTCGACCCGGCCAAGGTGCTGGCGATCTTCTCGAGCCTGGCCTTCGTGGTGATGATCATCACCACCTTCTCTAGCGGTCCGGTCGCCATGTGGAGCCTGATCGCCGTGGGCCTGTTCCACTCGATCATGTTCCCGACCATCTTCACCCTGGGCATCAAGGGCCTGGGCGCGCTGACCGAGGAAGGCTCGGGCCTCTTGGTCATGGCTATCGCCGGCGGCGCCCTGGTCATCGTTCAGGGCAAGATCGCCGACACCTACGGCCTGCAGATCTCGTTCCTGGTCACCGCCATCTGCGAGCTCTACGTGCTGTTCTACGCCCTGTGGGGCAGCAAGGTGACGGCGGAGGAGGAGCCCGTGGCCCTCGAAGCCGAGCCGGCGACCGCCGCCGAGTAAGCGGGGCAGGGGAGCGGCCCGCCGCTCCCCATCGCTCCAAACGAAAAGGCCTCGCACCATCGGGTGCGAGGCCTTTTTGCTGTCTGCTTCTTTTATCCGAGCATCCCCGCGAAGGCGGGGATCCAAGCCGAGTCTGCGGGCCGAGCTACGAACGCGCCCCCATCCTGAGAGCCAGCTTGGGTCCCCGCCTTCGCGGGGACACTCGGATTTTATATGGAAGATCAGAGCGCCTTCACCGTCACGGTGACTTCGGCCGGCGCGGCGTCCTGGGCCAGCGGGTTGCGCACCGGCAGGGTGAACGGCGAGGCCTCGATCTCGAACACGTCGCCCAGTTGCGTCTGGAAGCCTTCCGAGAACGACAGGGTGGCCGTGCCGAAGAAGTGCACGTGCACGTCGCCCGGGCGGCGGAACAGCGCGTACTTGAAGTGGTGGTGCTCCAGGTTGGCGATGGTGTGGGACATGTTGGCCTCGCCCGACAGGAAGGGCTTCTCCCACACGGTCTCGCCGCCGCGCACGATGCGGCTGGCGCCGCGCACGTCGGCCGGCAGCTCGCCGCTCAGCAGTTCGGGGCCGAGCGCCGCCTGGCGCAGCTTCGAGTGGGCCAGCCACAGATAGTTGCCGCGCTCGATCACGTGGTCGGAGAACTCGTTGGCCAGGCAGAAGCCCAGGCGGTGCGGCGTGCCGTCCGGACCGATCAGGTAGACGCCGGCGATCTCGGGCTCCTCGCCGCCGTCCTTGGCGAACGAGGGCGAGGTCAGGGCCTGGCCGGGACCGACCAGTTGCGTGCCGTCGCCCTTGTAGAACCACTCGGGCTGCACGCCTTCCTGGCCGTCGGCGGGCTTGCCGCCCTCGACGCCCATCAGGAACATCCGCATGGAGTCGGTCAGCTGCTCGCCCGATTGGGCGGCCTTGTGCATCTTGTCGCGACCCTCGGCCGAACCCAGGTGGGTCAGGCCGGTGCCGGTCATCACCAGGTGGGCGGGATCGGCGTGGTCGATCGGGGCCAGCACCCGGCCTTCGGCCAGGGCGGCGGCGACGTCGATCGCCTCGCCCAGGGCGCCGGCGGCGTCGGCCAGGCTGACGCCCTTGTCGACGGCCAGCTGGGCCAGGGCGTAGAGCGTGTCGGCGGCGCCGACCTTGCGGGCCGCGCCCGTGTCGTCGATCGCCGCGAGGGCGCGGGCGCCGTCGGGCGTCTTCAGCTGCACGAACCGCAAGGGCATGGTCGATCCTCTCGTTTGTAATTAGTCAGACAAATAGCGATCGCGGCGGGCAAGTCAAACCCGGATATATGGGCTTCGAACCGTCCGTCGAACGGCCGGCGAGGGGGCTGCGGATCGGCCGCCAACCGTTCTATCACCTGATTTATCATACTTTTACCAGGCGGGGTCGCAGCACCTGAATGTTCGCCTTGAGGTGAATTTCCTTGTCGTCAGACAATTAGTCTCGCTAGAGTCGACTCCATCACCGGCGGCGACGCCGTTAGGCGACAGTGGAGGCGGCGTGGGCAAGGCGAAGGGTTCGGGCGCGGACGGCGAGTTCGAGCGCGAGGAGGGCTTCTCCGGCCGGATCCACGGGTCGATCGCGCGCACCCTGGGGATCGCCATCGTCTCGGGCCAGTACCAGCCGGGCGACGTGCTCAACAACGAGATCGACGCCAGCGAGCAGCTGCACGTCTCGCGCAGCGCCTATCGCGAGGCCATCCGCATCCTGGCCGCCAAGGGCCTGGTCGAGAGCCGTCCCAAGGCGGGCACCCGCGTCAGCGCCCGTTCGCGCTGGAGCCTGCTGGATCCCGAGGTTTTGGCCTGGTTCTTCGAGGCCGAGCCCAGCGAGGAGTTCCTCACCGGCCTGCACGAACTGCGGATGATCGTCGAGCCGGCCGCCGCCGCCCTGGCCGCCGAGCGCCGCGACGAGGATCAGCTGGAGCGCATGCGCACGGCCCTGATCCAGATGCAGCAGCACACCCTGGCCACCGAAGCGGGCCGGGCCGCCGACCGCGACTTCCACGACACCGTGCTCGAGGCCACCAGCAACGAACCGCTGCGCACCCTGTCCAGCAGCATCGGCGCGGCCGTCCGCTGGACCACCATCTTCAAGCAGCGCGACCGCGAACTGGCCCGCGACCCGATTCCCGACCACTGGAAGGTCTTCGACGCCATCGCCGCCGGCCGCGCCGACCAGGCCCGTCAGGCCATGGAACGCCTCGTCGGCCTGGCCCAGGACGACACCCGCGCTGCGATTTCGCGACGCGCGCCGGCCTAGATCCTCCCCCTCTGGGGGAGGTGGCCCGAAGGACCGGAGAGGGGGCGGTTTCAGCTTTCGAACCGTCGGCCTTGCATTCCTCTCCCGTAAAATCCCCGCGAAAGCGGGGACCCAGGCTTTTTCACCGCCCCACTTCGCCTCCCTCGCCCTTGTGGCGAGGGCCCATGGCGGCGACCGCTCAAACCTAGGCCGTCCTTGCTCGGTCTGAGCAGGCTGAACGATGGATCCCGGGCACAAGGCCCAGGAAGGCGATTTGGGGTTGGGCTGACGGGGATTGGCGAGCGTCGGTCCCCAATGTCGCGCTTGCGGACGCGAACAAAATCAACCCCTTGCAACTTTGTCACCGCTCTGGATCAGACGCGTCCAAACCACGCGCATAATGGACCCCGTCCCGTCGCAGGGAGAGGGCGCAAGGATCCGGCCCGAAGCGTGCGACGGCGATGCGATCGAGCGGGTTTAGAGGATGGGGGACGTAAACCCATCCATCGGGGGTCTGCCCAATAGGCTCCCGCCCGTCCGAGGGTCCGCGCCCTGACGCACTCCTGGCCGCATGAACGGGGGGAGCCTTGCGTGGGGAAGGGGTGAAGGGCGGAAGAGGCCCGCGCGCCCCGGCCTGAGGCATAACGATCGCGCGGGGCGTCTATGCTTCGTCGAAACGGTATTCAAACTCACACATCCGGGCGAGGCCCGGACGCCCCGCGCCCTCTCCATCAGCTCAGCGGTTCACCGCGTGAGCGCAAAGCCGCGCGTCCAGGAACCTCCCCCTCTGGGGGAGGCGGCCGAAGGCCGGTGGGGGGACGTTTTCAGCTTTCGAGGCGTCGGCCGATCCCGCGCCAATTCCCCCCTCCGATCGCTGCGCGATCGCCTCCCCCAGAGGGGGAGGTTCCTCGCGGGCACCCGCCACCTTCTCCCGCAAGGGGAGAAGGACTCCTGGAAATCATCCGACAAGCCCCGAACCTCCGCTGCCTGACTATGTCGTTGTATTGCTGGCCCCCACACGGCGCCCCGCCTCGATTGACGCTCGGTACGCCCGAGTATACTCAGACAAATAACAACGTGCCGTGTCGACACCCGTGCGACCGAGCCGCGTGGCGACGAGAGGGAGAAATCAAGTGAACTCGAAGATGCTGAAGCACGCCCTGTTGGGCGGCGTCGCCGTGATGCTGCTGAGCGTCGGCGCCGCCGGCGCCCAGACCAAGGCCAGCGGGACCCTGCGCGCCGACCAGCCCGGCGCGGTCATCCAGCCCGAGGTCTACGGCCAGTTCGCCGAGCACCTGGGCCGCGGCATCTACGAAGGCGTCTGGGTCGGCGAGGACAGCAAGATCCCCAACATCAAGGGCTACCGCAAGGACGTCGTCGACGCCCTCAAGGCCCTGAAGGTGCCGGTCGTGCGCTGGCCGGGCGGCTGCTTCGCCGACGACTATCACTGGCGCGACGGCATCGGTCCGCGCGACAAGCGCCCCGTGCGCGTCAACGTCCTTTGGGGCGGCGTCGAGGAGCCCAACAGCTTCGGCACCCACGAGTTCATGGACTTCGCCGAACTGATCGGCACCAAGACCTATGTCGCCGGCAATGTCGGCGCCGGCACGCCCCAGGAAATGGGCCAGTGGCTCGAGTACCTGACCTCGCCCACCCAGTCGACCATCGCCAACGAGCGCCGCGCCAACGGCCGCGACAAGCCTTGGAAGGTCGACTACTTCGGCGTCGGCAACGAGAACTGGGGCTGCGGCGGCCAGATGACGCCCGAGCACTACACCAACCTCTACCGCAACTTCGCCGAGTTCGTGCGCGCCCCGCGCGGCAACCGCCCGGTCAAGGTGGCTTCGGGCCCCAACGCCCAGGACTACAACTGGACCGAGGTCCTGATGAAGGGCGCGGCCAAGAACATGGGCGCGCTCAGCCTGCACTACTACGTCATCCCGACCGGCGACTGGGGCAAGAAGGGCTCGGCCACCGTGTTCGACGAGCAGGCCTGGGGCGACACCCTGGTCCAGGCCGAGAAGATGGAAGAGCTGGTCTCCAAGCACAGCGCCATCATGGACAAGTACGACCCCGAGAAGAAGGTCGGCCTCTATGTCGATGAATGGGGCGTCTGGTATGACGTCGAGCCGGGCACCGAGCCGGGCTTCCTCTACCAGCAGAACACCATGCGCGACGCCATGGTGGCCGCCACGACCCTGAACATCTTCCACAAGCACGCCGACCGGGTGCGTCTGGCGGCCATCGCCCAGATGGTCAATGTGCTGCAGGCGATGATCCTGACCGACAAGGAAAAGATGGTCCTGACGCCCACCTACTGGGTGTTCGACCTCTACAAGCCCTTCCAGGGCGCGACCTACCTGCCGGTCGAGATCGACACCCCGCAGTACGTGATCGGCAAGTCGTCGGTGCCGTCCGTCACGGCCACGGCCGGCAAGGGCGTGGATGGCCAGGTGCACCTGGCCCTGACCAACGTCGATCCGAACAAGACCGTGACCATCTCGGTCAAGCTGGCCGGCCTGTCGGCCAAGACCGCCAAGGGTCGCGTCCTGACCGGCCCGGAAATGGCCTCGCGCAACACCTTCGAGAAGCCCGACGCGGTCAAGCCGGTCGAGTTCAAGGGCGCGACCATCAAGGGCGACGTCCTGACGGCGACCCTGCCGGCCAAGTCGGTGGTGGTGCTGGACCTGAACTAAGGCTTTTGACAGCCTGAAACCACAAAGAGCGCCGGTGAAAACCGGCGCTCTTTTTCGTTCCGCCCTCAAAGCTCGTCATCCCGGCCGAAGCGCGCAGCGCGTAGAGCCGGGACCCAGGGGCCGCCGCAATGCGTTGGCGACCGCCAGGGCGCTCGACCTTACCGCTGCGCCCAGTCCCCTGGGTCCTGGATCGGCCTTCGGCCGTCCGGGATGACGATCAGGGGTTACGGGAGGTTCGTCGGGCCGCGCGGCTCGGCCGGCGGGGCAGGAGCCGCCGGAACCGGAACCGGCGCGGGAGCCACCGGCGCCGGAGCCGTCGGATCCACCGGCGCCTCGCCTTCGACCGGCGCGGCTTCCGGCGGCAGGGGCAGGCCGTCGGGGCCCAGTAGCGGTTCGGCCAGGCTCGGATCCTCGGCGGCCGTGGTCGCGTCGTCTTCGGCCGGCTTGGGCGCGCCGCCGGTGGCCGACAGGGCGAAGGCCTTCCAGATCTTGGCCGGCAGGCCGCCGCCGACCACGCCGTTCATGGCGCTGTTGTCGTCGTTGCCGACCCAGACGCCGATCACCAGATCGCCGACATAGCCGACGAAGATCGCGTCGCGATAACCCTGCGTGGTGCCGGTCTTGCCGAAGGCGCCGGGGATGGCGGCCTCGACGCCGGTGCCGCGGTGCACGGCCGAACGAAGCAGGTCGCGCATGCCGGCCAGCTCCGCCTTCGACAGGGCGCGCGGCTTCTTCGACGGCTTCCAGTCGGCCAGGCCGTGGGCGACGACCGGGGTCTCGCCGGCGGCGATGGCGGCGTAGGCGCTGGTCAGTTGCACCAGGCTCATCGGGCCGGTGCCCAGCGCCAGGGTCAGGTCGTCGGGGATCGGCTCGGTGACGCCCAGGTCGCGGGCCGTGGCCACGATCGCCTTGCGGCCGACCTGCTGGGCCAGGCGTACGGCCGCCACGTTGGACGAGCCGGCGAAGGCGGTGATCAGCGGCACTTCGCGGCCGGCGTACTTGCCCTCGTGGTTCTTCGGGCTCCAGCCGCGCACATCGACCGGCGCGTCGAGGATCGGCGAGGTCGGGGTCATGCCCTGGCGGATGGCGGCCAGGTAGACGAACAGCTTGAAGGCGCTGCCCGGCTGGCGGCCGGCGTCGGCGCGGTTGAACTGGCTGGCCTTGTAGTCGCGGCCGCCGACCATGGCCACGACGCGGCCGTCGGTGCGCATGGCCACGATCGCGCCCTGGGTGACGTTCAGCACCTTGCCGTCGCGGGCGATGGCGTCGTTGAGGATCTTCTCGGCCTTGGCCTGCAGCTTGGCGTCCAGGGTCGTCTTGACGATGGTCTCGCCGTAGCGGGCGTCATAGGCGGCGCGAGCCTGCGGGAACACCCAGTCGGCGAAGTACGAGCCGGTCGGCAGCTTGTCGCGCGGCGGGATCGGATGCATGTCGCGCTTGGCCTTGTCGGCCTGGGCCTGCGTGATCACCTCGGTCTCGACCATGGCGCGCAGCACCACGTCCATCCGCTCGCGGGCGCCTTCGAAGTTCTCGGTCGGGGCCAGGCGCGAGGGCGCCTTGACCATGCCGGCCAGCATGGCGGCCTGGCCGACGGAAAGCTTCTCGGGCGTGGTGTCGAAATAGTGCCGGGCCGCGGCCCGCAGGCCGAACGCGCCTTCGCCGAAATAGACCGCCGACAGGTAGCGGGACAGGATCTCTTCCTTGGAGAGCCGCGCCTCCAGCCACAGGGCGATCAGGGCCTCCTGCGCCTTGCGGCGCAGATTGCGGTCGTTGCTGAGGAAGGCGTTCTTGGCCAGTTGCTGGGTGATCGTCGAGCCGCCTTCGGACACCCCGCCAGCCTTGGCGTTGGCCCCCACGGCCCGGGCGATGGCCTTCGGGTCGATGCCCATGTGCTTGTAGAAGCGTCGGTCCTCGATGGCGATGAAGGCGCCGGGCACGTAGGCCGGCAGCTTGGCGGCCTCGATCGGGGCCTCCTTGTACGAGCCACGCCGCGCGATCGGCGTGCCGTCCGAGGCCATCAGCACCATGGTCGGGTTGCTGGCCGGCTCCAGGGCCCGGCCCAGCGGCAGCGACCACAGGAGCCAGGTCACGACCGCGACGATGGCCAGCACGAAGACGCCGGCGCCGATCTGCCAGGGCCGCTGCTTCCAGATCGGAACGCGCGGGGCGGGGACGGGCGCTTCCGTCGCGGGCGCCGCCTCGATCTCTTCCGTTTCGGGAGCGGCCGCGTCCACGGTCTCCTCGACCTTGGGGGCGTCGTCGTCGGAACCGGTGTTCGGAGCGGCGGGGTCGGACATGCGCGATGGAACTCGAAAGCGGCCGAGGGAGGCGAAGGCGCGTCAATAGCACAGGCGTGGCGGCCGCCCAGCGTCCGCGTGCCAAATAGGGAAACGCCCGTTCAGGCCGGAGCGCTCCGCCGACGCTCCAGCAGCAGCAGGGTCAGCGCCGCTAGGAAGCCGAAAACCAGCAGCAGGGCCGACAGCTGATGGGCCTTGTCCCATTCCAGGCTCTCGACCAGGCGGTAGATCGCGATCGACAGCACTTCCGTCTCGCCCGGAATGCCGCCGCCCAGCATCATCACCACCCCGAACTCGCCGATGGTGTGGGCGAAGGCCAACAGGGCGGCGACCGCATAGCCGGGCAGGGCCAGCGGCAGGGCCACTCGCCAAAAGGTCGCCGCCTTGCCCGCGCCCAGGGTCGCGGCGGCTTCCAGCGGCTCGTCGCCGATGGCCAGGAAGGCGTTGCGCAGCGGCTGCACGGCGAAGGGCAGGGAATAGACCAGCGAACCGATCACCAGCCCCTCGAAGGTGAAGGCCAGGGTCCGCACGCCGAACGGTTGGAGCAGAAGCATCAGCGGGCTCTTCGGCCCAAGGGCGATCAGCAGATAGAAGCCCAGCACCGTCGGCGGCAGCACGATCGGCAGGGCGACCAGGGCTCCGACCACCGGCTTCAGCATGGAGCGTCCCCGCGCCAGCCACCAGGCCAGGGGCGTGGCCAGCACCAACAGCAACACGGTGACGACCGCGGCCAGCTTCAGGGTCAGCCAGACGACCTCCGCCATGGCCGTCAGCGCACCTCGTAGCCGTAGCGGCGGATGATCGCCTTGGCCTCGCGCCCTTTCAGGAAGGCCAGGAAAGCCTTGGCGGCCTCGCTGCTCTCGCCGGTCTTCAGCAGCACGGCCTGCTGGTCGATCGGCGTGTGGTCGGCCTTCGGCACGATCCAGCGCGAGCCACCCTTGTCGTCGATCACCTGCGACAGGGCCACGAAGCCGAGTTCGGCCGCGCCGGTCTGGACGTACTGGTAGGCCTGGGTGATCGACGAGCCGGTGACGATCTTGGGCTTCAAAGCGTCTTGCAGCTTGAGCTTGGTCAGGGTCTCGACCGCCGCCAGGCCGTAGGGCGCAGCCTTGGGATCGGCGATCGACAGCTTCTGGAACTTGCCGCCGGCCAGCACCGCGCCCTTGCCGTCAACGAGGCCGGGGATCTTGCTCCACAGCACCAGGCGCCCGGTGGCGTAGGTGAAGCGGGAGCCAGCCACGGCCAGGCCTTCGGCCTCGGCCTTCTGCGGTCGTTCGACGTCGGCCGACAGGAAGACCTCATAGGGCGCGCCGTTGGCGATCTGGGCGTAGAACTGGCCCGACGAGCCAAAGCTCAGCGTCGCCTTGTGTCCAGTCTTCTTCTCGAACTGGGCGGCGATGGCCTTGGCCGGCTCGGTGAAGTTGGCGGCCACGGCCACCTTGGTCTCGCCCGCGAAGGCCGCCCCGGCGACCAGCGACAGCGCTCCGGCCACGATGGCGGCGAGCAGGGGGCGGTGGGCGAGGAACATCGGCGGCTCGGTTCGGCGGTTATGCATCGCGAGTACATAACGAGGTTTCGCCGACTGTCAGGCTGTTTTTTCGGCGCTAGCCGGGCGACAAGCGGGCGAACGGAGTCGAAAGGCGTCTCGATGAGCGAAGCGGGCGATCTCAGCGCCAGCCTGATCCTGAGGCGCGGGGCCCTGGCTCGCGTCGGCCTCGAGCGCATCGCCCTGGTCGAGGCGGTGGCCGAGCTTGGCTCGATCAGCGCCGCCGCCAAGCGCCTGGGCCTCAGCTACAAGGGCGCCTGGGACGCCGTGCAGGCGCTGAACAACCTGTTCGACGCCCCGCTGATCGCCGCCAGCGCAGGCGGCAAGTCCGGCGGCGCGGCCCAGGTCACCGCCCGCGGCCACGCGGTCATCAAGGCCTTCCGCGACATGGAGCGCGAGGTCGGGGCGGCGCTTTCGCGGCTTGAGGCGGGATTGGCGTCGGAAGACGGCGCCGACCTCTTCTGGAGCCTGGGCCTGCGCACCAGTGCTCGCAACGCCCTGCGCGGAACCATCGTGGCCCTTGTCCCGGCCGGCGTCACGGTCGAGGTGCGCCTGGCCCTGGGCGGCGGTCTGGAGGTCGCCTCGGTGATCACCCGCCGCAGCGCCGAGGAGCTCGGTCTGGCCGTCGGGCGGCCCGCCGTGGCCCTGATCAAGTCGAGCTTCGTGCGCCTGGCCGCCGAGGCGCCGGCCGCGTCCGGCGACAACCGGCTGTCAGGTGTCGTCCTCGACCGCGAGGACGGCGAGACGGCCAGCGAGGTCGTCGTCGCCCTGGCCGAGGGCAAGACCCTGGTCGCCACGGTCGCGCGAGACCTCGCCGGAGCGTTCGAATCCGGGGCCGGCGTCCACGCGCTGATCGCGCCGTCGGACGTGATCCTGGCTGTCGACTAGGCCGGCGCCACCCTTGGTCGCAGAGGCGAGGGGCCTGATCTGCACTAGCACTATGCAGCGGCGCCTCATGCTTGAGCGGAACTATGTTCAAGCATGGCCATGGGCGCAAAACGCTCCCCCCGCGCCGTCGCGGTCCTTAGGGCGATAGCCATGCGCGTTCTCGTCATCGATCCGGATCCGGCCCGCGCCGCCTTGGTGGCCGAGGGGCTGGAGGGCGTGCACCCGCTGGAGGTCCGTCGTTCGGCTCGCTTCGACGAGCGCGAGGCGATCGAGTTCGCGCCCGACGTGGTGGTGATCGCTGCCGAAAGTCCTGATCGCGACACGCTGGAAAGCCTGCGCGAGGCCAGCCAGGCCAATCCGCGTCCCGTGGTGATGTTCGTCGACCGCTCCGAGCCGGGCCTGGCCGAACAGGCCGTGCGGGCCGGCGTGGCGGCCTATGTCGTCGACGGCCTGGCGCCGGCGCGCGTCCGGCCGATCCTCGACGTGGCCATGAGCCGCTTCGCCCTGACCCAGCAACTGCGCGGGGACCTGGCCAAGGTGAAGGCCGACCTGGAGGCCCGCAAGACGGTCGAGCGGGCCAAGGGCCTCTTGATGAAGGAGCGGGGGCTGGACGAGGACGGCGCCTATCGCCTGCTGCGCAAGCTGGCCATGGACCGCGGCAAGCCTATTGGCGCGATCGCGGCCGACCTGCTGGCTTTCGCGGGCGTGTTGAAGGGGGACGCCTCTTGAGCGGGCTCGCCGATCTGAAGCTGGGCTTCATTCCTCTGACCGACTGCGCGCCGCTGGTGGTGGCCAAGTCCCTCGGCTTCTTCACCGAGGAAGGGCTCGACGTTTCTCTGAGCCGTGAGGCCTCTTGGGCGACGATCCGCGACAAGGTCGCCGTCGGCGCGCTGGACGGCGCCCACATGCTGGCGCCCATGGCCCTGGCCGCGGCGGCCGGCGCCTCGGGCGGGCTGACGCTGGACGTCGGTCCCTCGCTGATCGCCCCTATGGCCCTGAACCGCAACGGCAGCGCCATCACTGTCTCGATCGCCCTCGCTGACGCCATGCGCGCGGTGGATCCCGAGGCCATGGCCGAGCAGCCGGTTTCGGCGCGGGCCCTGGCTCGGGTGATCGCGCAGCGGGCGGGGCAGGGTGCCGCGCCGCTGACCTTCGCGGTCGTGTTTCCGTACTCGATGCACAATTACGAACTGCGCTACTGGCTGGCGCAGGCCGGAATCGATCCGGACCGTGACGTGCGCCTCGTCGTCACCCCGCCGCCGCGCATGGTCGAACAGATGCGGGCCGGCGACATCGACGGCTTCTGCGTCGGCGCGCCCTGGAACGCGGTGGCCGTGCTCGAAGGCCTGGGCGAGGTGCTGATCAGCGCCTCGGCCTTCTGGCCGGGCGGTCCCGACAAGGTATTCGGCGTCACCGAGGCCTGGGCCCACCACTATCCTGACGAACTGCGCGCCGCCTTGCGGGCCATGATCCGCGCCTCGGCCTGGGCCGACGATCCCGCCAACCGCCAGGACCTGATCGACCTGCTGGCGCGTCCCGACCATGTCGGCGTCGCGCCCGAGGCCCTGGCCCGCGCGCTGAACGACGAGATCGTCTTCCATCGCGACGGCGCGGGCTTGCCGCGCCGCGAGCACGCCCTGTGGTTCCTGTCGCAGATGGTGCGCTGGGGGCAGGTCGCGGCCGATGTCGATCTCGAGGCCGCGGCCGACGCGGTCTATCGCCCGGACATGTTCCGCGCCGCCGCTCTTAGCGCGGGGCCGGTGGTCGATCCCGCCCAGGTGTTCGACGACGCACCGCCGGAACTGGCGCCGCTGTTCGAAGGGCCGGCCTTCGATTCCACGCTCGCCGGCCGTTACGCCGCTGGGTTTTCGATCGGCCGCGCTCGCGCCTGAGGCGCTTTCGTCTCTCGCATCTGCACAATGCCTGGGCGCCGTCGGCGCCCTTTTGCTGAGCAATCATGCTGTGGCGACGTTGTGCAGGGCGGCGCCTCTTCGGTTCGTGACATCCGTCCCCGGACCGTTGTTCTGTTAGCTCAAGCCTTCGGACAACGGCGTCCGTGGCTGCCAGAGACGACCGCTCGGATGCGGTCACCCGACGAGGCGACGACGCCTCGCTCTCGCAGACACGCAACACTCCGAGGCGCATCATGATCTCTCGTGACTTCCTCAAGGCCGGCCACACGCCGACCCTGTTCGCCGCGTTCCTCTATTTCGACCTGTCGTTCATGGTCTGGGTGATCCTGGGTCCGTTGGGCGTGGCCATCGCCAAGGACTTCGGGCTCGACCCGGCCCAGAAGGGTCTGATGGTCGCCATTCCCGTGCTGGCCGGCGCCCTGCTTCGCCTCGTCAACGGCATCCTGGTCGACCGCATCGGTCCCAAGAAGACCGGCATGATCGGCCAATTGATCGTGCTCACCGGCCTGGCGGTCGCCTGGGCCCTGGGCGTGCACACCTATCATCAGGTCCTGGCCCTGGGCGTGATCCTGGGCGTGGCCGGCGCTTCGTTCGC
This sequence comes from Caulobacter sp. GW821-FHT10A10, assembly GCF_059415745.1. Lineage (NCBI taxonomy): Bacteria > Pseudomonadati > Pseudomonadota > Alphaproteobacteria > Caulobacterales > Caulobacteraceae > Caulobacter > Caulobacter sp. GW821-FHT10A10. The sequence goes on from NZ_JBWKNV010000008.1 coordinate 63,771, forward strand.
CGTGGCCCTGCCGCTGGCCTCTCGCTGGTACCCGCAGGAGCACCAGGGCCTGGCCCTGGGCATCGCCGGCGCCGGCAACTCCGGGACCGCCCTGGCCGCCCTGTTCGCGCCGATGCTGGCCAAGACCTTCGGCTGGCAGAACGTCATCGGCCTGGCCGCCATCCCTCTCGCTGTGGCCTTCGTCGTCTACATGCTGCTGGCCAAGGATGCTCCCGAGCAGCCCGCGCCCAAGAAGCTGGCCGAGTATCTCGACGTGCTGAAGGTTCCGGACGCCTGGTGGCTGATGCTGCTCTACGGCGTCACCTTCGGCGGCTTCGTCGGCCTGGCCTCGTCGCTGACCATCTACTTCAACGCCGAATACGGCCTGGATCCGGTGATCGCCGGCTTCTTCACCGCCGCCTGCGTCTTCGCCGGCTCGTTCATCCGCCCGGTCGGCGGGGGTCTCGCCGACCGCTTCGGCGGGGTGCGCACCCTGACCGTCGTCTACGCCCTGGCCGCCTTCGGCCTAGCGGTGGCCAGCTTCAAGCTGCCCTCGCACTGGCTGGCCCTGGCGGTGCTGATGTTCTCGATGCTGGCCCTGGGCGCCGGCAACGGCGCGGTGTTCCAACTGGCCCCGCAGCGCTTCCGCAAGGAGATCGGCGTCATGACCGGCCTGATCGGCATGACCGGCGGCATCGGCGGCTTCTACCTGGCCTCGACCCTCGGCCTCGCCAAGAAGCTGACCGGCGACTACCAGATCGGCTTCCTCGGCTTCGCCGCCTTGGCGCTGTTCGCGCTCTTCGCCCTGCACGGCCTCAAGGCCCGCTGGCGCGCCGTCTGGCCGACCCTGCACGGCGCCGAAGCCGCTCCGGTTCGCGTCTGATCCTCTTTTCCAAGTGAGCAAAGTCATGACCAAGGAAAAGCTGGTCGTCATCGGCAACGGCATGGCCGGGTGCCGGGCGGTCGAAGAGATCCTCAAGCGCGATCCCTCGCGCTACGAGATCTCGATCTTCGGCGCCGAGCCGCGGGTCAACTACAACCGCATCATGCTGTCGCCGGTGCTGGCGGGCGAGAAGACCTTCGACGACATCGTCATCAACGACGAGGCCTGGTACCGCGACAACGGCATCACCCTGCACGCCGGCCGCTGGGTCACCGGGGTCGACCTGGAAGGCCGCAAGGTGATCGCCGAGGGCGGCCTCGAGGTCGCCTACGACAAGCTGATCCTGGCCACCGGCTCGGATCCGTTCCGCCTGCCGCTGCCGGGCGCGGACCTGTCGGGCGTGGTCACGTTCCGCGACCTCGACGACGTCGACGCCATGATCGCCGCCTCGGCCAAGCCCGGCGCCCGCGCTGTGGTCATCGGCGGCGGCCTGCTGGGCCTGGAAGCCGCCTATGGCCTGGCCCGCAGGGGCATGGGCGCCACCGTCGTCCACCTGATGGACGTGCTGATGGAGCGCCAGCTCGACGAGAGCGCCGGCTACCTGCTGCGCGAGGCCCTGCTGGAGCGCGGCGTCGAGACCGTGCTCGGCGCCCACTCCGAAGCCATCGTCGGCGAGGACGGCAAGGTCACCGGCCTGAAGCTGAAGGACGGCCGCACCCTGCCTTGCGACATCCTGGTGATGGCCGTCGGCATCCGTCCGAACGCGACCCTGGCCAAGGCGAGCGGCCTGCAGGTCAATCGCGGCATCATCGTCGACGACGCCATGCGCACCTCCGATCCGGCGGTGTTCTCGGTCGGCGAGTGCGTCGAGCACCGCGGGAACTGCTATGGCCTGGTGGCTCCCATCTGGGACATGTGCCGAGCCCTGGCCGAGGAACTGACCGACGGGGCCGGCGCCTATGCCGGCTCGGTGCTGTCGACCCGCCTGAAGGTTTCGGGCGTCGACGTCTTCTCGGCCGGCAAGTTCGCCGGTGGCGAGGGCTGCGAGGACATCGTGTTCCGCGACGCCGGCCGCGGCGTCTACAAGCGCGTGGTCATCGAGGACGGCAAGGTCGCCGGCGCGGTGCTGTTCGGCGATGCGGCCGACGGCGGCTGGTACTTCGACCTGATGAAGGCGGGCACCGACGTCGCCGACATCCGCGACACGATCATCTTCGGCCAGGCGATCACGGAAGGTCTGTCCGGCCTGGACCCTAGTGCGGCCGTTGCGGCCATGCCCGATACGCAGGAAATCTGCGGCTGCAACGGCGTCTGCAAGGGGGCGATCACTTCCGCCATCACCACCCAGGGCCTGACCAGCCTGGATGACGTGCGCGCCGTCACCAAGGCCTCGGCCTCGTGCGGTTCGTGCACCCCGCTGGTCGAGCAGGTCATCCGAGCCACGCTCGGCGACGGCTTCAAGGCCCAGACCGGCCCGAAGCCGATGTGCAAGTGTACGCACCACCCGCACGGCGTGGTGCGCGAGGCGATCCTGGCCCAGGACCTGAAGTCCATGCCCGCGGTCATGCAGGCCATGGAATGGACCACGCCCGACGGCTGCGCCTCGTGCCGTCCGGCCCTGAACTACTACCTGCTGTGCGCCTGGCCCGACGAGTACAAGGACGACAGCCAGTCGCGCTTCATCAACGAGCGCGTCCACGCCAACATCCAGAAGGACGGCACCTATTCGGTCGTTCCGCGCATGTGGGGCGGCATGACGACGCCGGACGAATTGCGCGCCATCGCCGACGTCGCCGACAAGTACGCCATCCCCTCGGTCAAGGTGACCGGCGGCCAGCGCATCGACCTGCTGGGCGTCAAGAAGGACGACCTGCCGGCGGTGTGGGCCGACCTCAACGCCGCGGGCATGGTCAGCGGCCATGCCTACGCCAAGGGCCTGCGCACGGTGAAGACCTGCGTCGGCAGCGACTGGTGCCGGTTCGGCACCCAGGACTCCACGGGCCTCGGCATCAAGCTCGAGAAGTTCATGTGGGGCTCGTGGGCGCCGGCCAAGGTCAAGCTGGCCGTGTCGGGCTGTCCGCGCAACTGCGCGGAATCGACCTGCAAGGACATCGGCGTGATCTGCGTCGACAGCGGCTATGAGATCCATGTCGGCGGCGCTGCCGGCCTGCATATCCAGGGCACGCAACTGCTGACCAAGGTCGCCACCGAAGAGGAGGCGATCCAGCTGATCTCGGCGGTCATGCAGATGTACCGCGAGGGCGGCTGGTACCTGGAGCGGATATACAAGTGGATGGCCCGCATCGGCCTGGAAGCCATCCATGCCGCCACGGTCGAGGACCTCGACAACCGCGCGGCGCTCTTCGCCCGCTTCGTGAAGTCGCAGGAGACCGCTCAGGTCGACCCGTGGGCCGAACGCGCCTCGGGCGGCGTCGAGGCCGGTGAATTCAAGCCGATGGCGACGCTTCCGATGGGGATGGCTGCGGAATGACGATCCAGACTTTCGACATCGACCCCGACTGGCACGACGTCGGCGCCGTCACCGACATCCCGGAGCGCGGTTCGCGTCGGGTGGCGACGGCGCAGGGCGACGTGGCGGTGTTCCGCACCAGCGACGGCCAGGTCTTCGCCCTGGTCGACCGCTGCCCGCACAAGCACGGACCGCTGAGCCAAGGCATCGTCCACGGCCACGGCGTGACCTGCCCGCTGCACAGCTGGGTCATCGACCTGAAGACCGGCCATCCCACCGGCGCCGACGCCGGCAAGGGCTGCACGCCGGTGGTGCCGGTGCGGGTGCAGGACGGCCGCGTCCTGCTGGCCCAGCCGGTGATGGCGGACTGACGCCATGGCCGACGGCTCCGGCGTCATCGCGACGGTCAGGACCACCTGCCCCTATTGCGGCGTCGGTTGCGGCGTCGCGGGCGCGGCGGGCGGCGGCAGGACGCTGGCGGTGTCCGGCGACGCCGCTCACCCGGCCAACAAGGGCCGGCTGTGCTCCAAGGGCTCGGCCCTCGGGGCCACGGTCGGCCTGCAGGGGCGTCTGCTGGAGCCGACGATCAACGGTCGTGTCGCGACCTGGGGCGAGGCCACCGCACTGGTAGCTAAGCGCTTTCGCGACACCATCGCCCGCCACGGCCGCGATAGCGTCGCCTTCTACGTCTCCGGCCAGCTGCTGACCGAGGACTACTACGTCGCCAACAAGCTGATGAAGGGCTTCATCGGATCGGGCAACATCGACACCAACAGCCGGCTCTGCATGGCCTCGGCCGTCGCGGCCCACAAGCAGGCCTTCGGCGCCGATCTGGTGCCGGGCTGCTACGAGGATCTCGACGAGGCCGACCTGGTGGTCTTCGCCGGCCATAACGCCGCCTGGACCCATCCGATCCTGTTCCGCCGCCTGGAGGCCGCCAAGGCTCGCGGCCAGAAGCACGTGGTCATCGACCCGCGCCGCACCGATACCGCCGAGGGCGCCGACCTGCACCTGGCCCTGGCCCCGCAGAGCGACGTGCGCCTGTGGAATGGCCTGCTGGCCGAGCTCGACCGTCGCGGCCAGCTCGACCTCGACTACATCCGCGAGCACGTGAACGGCTTCGACGCCGTCCGCGAGGCTCTAGCCCAGGATGATCAGTCGCCCGCCGCCGTCGCCGCCGACTGCGGTCTGGCGATCGAAGACCTGCTGGCCTTCTACGACCTGTTCGCCGCCCATCCGAAGACGGTCAGCCTGTTCTCGATGGGTTCCAACCAGTCGGCCCAGGGCGTGGCCAAGGGCCTGGCGATCATCAACACCCATCTGGCCACGGGCCGGATCGGCAAGCCGGGCGCCTGCCCGTTCTCGATCACCGGCCAGCCCAACGCCATGGGCGGCCGCGAGACCGGCGGCATGGCTAACACCCTGGCCGGCCACATGGACTTCGCTCCCGAGGACCGCGACCGTGTCGCCCGCTTCTGGGGCGCGCCCAACACCGCCCGCGCGCCGGGCCTCAAGGCCGTCGAGATGTTCGAGGCCGTGCGGTCGGGCAAGATCAAGGCGATCTGGGTGATGGCGACCAACCCCGCCGTCAGCCTGCCCAACGCCGGCGCGGTGCGCGAAGCCCTCGAAGCTTGCCCGTTCGTCGTCGTTTCCGACTGCGTCGAGACCGACACCACGGCCTACGCCCACGTGAAGCTGCCGGCCCTGGCCTGGGCCGAGAAGGATGGCACGGTCACCAATTCCGAGCGCCGCATCTCGCGCCAGCGGGCGCTGTTCCCGGCGCCGGGCCAGGCCCGCGCCGACTGGCGGATCATGGCCGACGTCGCGCAAGGGATGGGTTTCGACGGCTTCGGCTGGCCCTCGCAGGCCTCGATCTTCCGCGAATGGGCCCGCCTGACGGCCTATGAGAACAAGGGCTCGCGCCTGCTCGACCTCTCGGGCCTGTCGGCCATGACGCCCGACGACTACGCCGCCATGACGCCGATCCAGTGGCCGGTGCGCACGGCGGGGCAGGGGACGCCGCGCCTGTTCGTCGACGGTCGCTTCCAGACGCCCGACGCCCGCGGCCGCATGGTCCCGGTGCGTCCCAAGGGGCCGGCCGACGCGGTCAGCGACGCCTATCCGATGTCGCTCAACACCGGCCGTATCCGCGACCAGTGGCACACCATGACCCGCACGGGTCTGGCCCCCGACCTGTGCCGTCACGCACCCGAGCCCTTCGTCGAGATCCACCCGCGCGACGCCGAGGCGGCCGGGATCAAGGACGGCGCCCTGACCCGCGTTTCCACCGTGCGCGGCGAGGCCGTCGCCCTGGCCAAGGTCACCGACCGCCAGCGGCCGGGCGGCCTGTTCATGCCGATGCACTGGACCGACGCCTTCGCGCCGTCGGGCAAGTCCAACCACCTGATCGCGCCGAACCTCGACCCCACCTCCGGCCAGCCGGAGTTCAAGCACACCCCGGCCCGGGCGCGGCCCTATCGCGAGACCTGGAAGGGCTTCTTCCTGACGCGTGACAGCATCGCCGCGCCGGCCAATCTCGATCTCGTCTGGCGACGCATCCCGCAGGACGCCGCCCAGCTGCATGAGTTCGCCGGGCGGGGCGACGCCTCCGAACGCGACGCCCTTCGCAAGCGCCTGACCAAGGGTCTGACGGGCGAGACCACGGTGTTCGAGGACGTCGGCGCCGGCTCGCGCCGCGAGGCCTGGATCGAGGACGGCCGCCTGGTCGCCGTGCTGTTCCAGACCGCCGCCGGCCGCCTGCCGCCGCGCGACTGGCTGGCCGATCTGTTCGCGCTCGATCAGCTGTCCGCGCAGGACCGCTCGTCGCTGCTGATCGGCCGTCCGCCCGGCGCGCCGGTCGACAAGGGGCCGATGGTCTGCGCCTGCCTGAAGGTGGGCGCCAAGGCCGTCGACGCCGCCATCGCCGCCGGAGCCGCCACCGCCGATGCGGTCGGCGCGGCCACCGGCGCCGGCACCAATTGCGGCTCGTGCCGTCCGGAGATCGCCCGGATGATCGCCGCCGCCGCCGCCGCTTCCCTCAAGGCCAAGGAAACCGCCGATGCGTGACGCTGCTGCTCTGGGTGACGTCCTGCTGGTCGGCGCCGGTCCCGGCCCAGTCGACCTGATGACCCTGCGCGCCGCTCGCGCCGTCGAGGGCGCTCAGGCGCTGCTCTATGACGCGCTGGTCTCGGATGAGGCCATCGCCCTGGCCCCGGCCGGCTGCGTGCGCATCCTCACCGGCAAGCGCTCGGGGCGGCCCAGCATGAAGCAGGAGGCGATCAACCGCCTGATGCTGCGCCTGGCCCGTCGCGGCCTGCGCGTGGTGCGGCTGAAGGGCGGGGATCCGTCGGTGTTCGGCCGGGTTGGCGAGGAGGCCGAGTTTCTCCGTGCGCACGGCGTGTCGGTCGAGGTCGTGCCCGGCGTTACCGCCGCCAGCGCCGCCGCCGCCCAGTTCAACTTCCCGCTCACCCATCGTGGCGAGGCCCGCCGGGTGATCTTCACCACGGCTCGGGTCGGCAGCGGCGACGTCATCGAGGACTGGGCCGCCGCTTCGGATCCCGAGGCCACGGTCGCGGTCTACATGGGCGGAGAAGCCGCCGCCGAGCTCGGTCGCCGTCTGATCGCCGCCGGGCGTTCGCCCAGCACCCCGGCCCTGGTCGTCGAGCGCGCCGGCGATCCGGCCGCGGCCCTGCGCACCGGCCGTCTCGACACGCTGCCGCAACTGCTGGCCGGCGGAACGGGCGGCCCCGTGCTGATCGTCATCGGCGCCGTCGCCCGCCGGGCTCAGGACCTGCGCTGGACGCCGGAACTGGCCCAGATAGAGGCCGAGGCCATCCGCGCCTGAGGCTTCAGGCCGCCGCCATCGCGGCGGTGCTTTCTTCCTCGTCCTCGCGACGGCGCGGCTGCGGACCGGCCGCACGGCCATAGGCTTCGCGCAGCAGGCGCGAGGGCGATTGCTCGCACGGCGCGACCAGCAGGCCCCGCTTGCGCAGGGCCATGCCCCAGCGTGCGCTTCCGGTCAGCACCGAGGCGGCCGGCGCGATCAGCAAGCCCACGGCGGCTGGCAGGATCCAGATTCCCAGCGACGGGCCGGCGATCGCGGCGCAGACCAGCAGCACGAGGCCGGCGATCATCTCCGGCGCATGCCGCTTCAGGGCCTCGCGCCAGGCCATCTTGTCGACGTCGCGACGTTGGGCGGCCCAACCGGAATCTCGGCCGGCCAGTATGTCGAGCAGGCAGCGGGCGTGGCCGAACAGCACTGTCGGCGCCGTCAGGGTCGAGTGCACGGTCTCCAGCGCCACCGAGGCCCATAGGCGCCGGACGCCGCCGAAGCCGTCGGCGCGGCCCTCCATGCAGGCAAGAACGACGGCCAGCAGCTTGGGGACGGCGAGGAAACCCAGCGACACGGCGAAGGCCGCGCCGGCGCCTTCCTCGAGAAAGAGTTCTTCCTGCGCGCCGCCCAGCACGGGGAAAGCGGCCAGCAGGGCGCTCAGCACCACCAGCAGCAGCCAGACGGGCGCCAGCGCATAGGCCAGGGCGCCGCGCAGCAGGTGCAGGCGGCTGACCGGATGCAGGCCCTTCACGCCCAGGATTCCCAGGTGCTGCAGGTTGCCCTGGCTCCAGCGGCGGTCGCGCACCAGCATGTCCGACAGGGTGGGCGGGGCCTCCTCGTGCACGTCCTCCAGCGTCGGGGCCATGCGCACGGCCCAGCCGCCGCGGCGCAGCAGGGCCGCCTCGACGAAGTCATGGCTGAGGATCGCGCCCCCGAACGGCGCCTTGCCCGGCAGGTGCGGCAGGCCGCAGCATTCGGCGAAGGCCCGAGTGCGGATCATGGCGTTGTGGCCGAAATAGTTGGCCTCGGCCCCGCTCCACCAGGCCAGCGCCCAGGTCGCCAGCGGCCCATAGGCCCAGGCGGCGAACTGCTCGACCCGGCCGAACAGGGTGTTGCGGCCGACGATGGTCGAGCCGGCCTGGAGGACGCCCAGCGTCGGGTCGGTCTCCATGGCCCCGGCCATGCGGCGCAGCGAGCGGGCGCTCATCAGGCTGTCGGCGTCGAGCACCGCCATGCACTCGTAGGCCCCGCCGAACCGGCGTACCCAGTCGGCGAGGTTGCCGGTCTTGCGGTCGGTGTTGGCCTCGCGGCGGCGATAGTAGAGGCGGGTGGGCGAGGGGCCGGCGCGGGCGGCGAGCACCGCGCGGCGCTCGGCCTCGGCGATGTCCGGATCGCGGGTGTCGCTGAGCACGAAGACGTCGAAGGTCGACGATAGCCGCTCGCGGTCGAGATCGGCGCGCATGGCCTCGATGCGGGCGAAGACCGCCGAGACGTCCTCGTTGTAGATCGGCGCCAGCAGGGCGACGCGTTTGCGCAGATGCGGCGGCGGATCGTCCAGCCGCCGCTCCCAGCTGTCGGGGTTCAAGGCCAGCTGGAAACCGCCCAGGGCCGCGGCGCAGGAAAAGCCGGTCCAGGCGAGCAACGCCGCGACCAGCAGCGCGTCGATCCATTCCAGCAGGGTGACCCCGCCGCCCACGAAGGCGTCGAGCATGGTCGTCAGGCCAAAGCCGAAGGACAGCAGGGTGAAGGCGGCCAGCGCCAGCCGTCGTCGCTGGCGCGAGCGCGCTAGCCGTCGCCTGGAGGGCGGCGCCGACAGCGGCCGGACCGGCATGTCGAGCGCGGATTCCTGCGGTAGCCAGGCGTCCGGCGTCGCCTCGTGGGGAATGTTGCAAGGCGGAAGCCGGTCGGCGAGGCGTATGTCCATCGAGGGTCCTTTCGCGCGAAGAACCCTCACCCAGGCAATGGGTTGCGATGCGAAGGAAATATAACCACGGTCACGTTTCGCGAGCCGTGATCAGGCTCTCAATCTGCTGAAACGAGCAGCAGATTCAGCGATTTGGCCGCAATCGCGCCTTGTTCTCGGCGATGGTTGCGGCGCGGAAAAGAAGGTGGGCGCGGACGAATTCGCGCCCTGTCAGGCCGCCGCTAGGGCCGTGAAGCCACGCTCGAGATCGGCGATCAGGTCGGTCGGATCCTCCAGCCCGATGTGCAGACGCAGCAGCGGTCCTTCCAGGTTCAGCGGCGTCGAGCGGCTCTTCAGTTGCGGGTCGCAGTGGATCGCCAGGCTCTCGAAGCCGCCCCAGGAGAAGCCGAGGCCGAACAGGGTCAGGGCGTCGAGGAAGGCGTGCACCGACTTCTGCGAGGTCGGCTTCAGCACCAGGCCGAACAGGCCGCAGGCGCCGGAAAAGTCGCGCTTCCAGATCGCGTGGCCGGGATCCTCGGGCAGGGCCGGGTGCAACACGCGGGCGACTTCAGGGCGCTGTTGCAGCCAGCGGGCCAGGGCCAGGCCGTTCTGCTCGTGGCGCGGCATCCGCGTGGCCAGGGTGCGCAGGCCGCGCAGCATGGCGTAGGCGTCGTCGGGCGACACCGACCAGCCCACGTCCCACATGGCGTTGCCCAGCTCGTCGCCGATCACCGGGTCCATGGTCGTGGCGCTGCCCATGAAGCAGTCCGAATGGCCGCCGACATATTTGGTCAGGGCCTGGACGCTGATCGTCACCCCGTGGGCCAGCGGCTTGAAGAGGAGGCCCGCGCCCCAGGTGTTGTCGATCAAGGTGATAATGCCACGCGCGTTAGCGGCGGCGGCGATGGCCGGCACGTCCTGCATCTCGAAGGTCAGGGAGCCCGGGGCCTCCAGCAGGATCAGCCGGGTCTTCGGGCCGGCCAGGGCCAGCAGGGCGTCCGCGTCCAGGGCCGGATCGTAATAGCGGGTGGTGACGCCGAAGCGGGTGAGGAAGCGGTCGCAGAACCGGCGCGTGGGCTTGTAGGCGCTGTCGACGACCAGGACGTCGTCGCCGGCCTTGAGCACCGCCATCATCGCCCCGGTGATCGCCGCCAGGCCCGACGGATAGAGCGTCACGTCCGGCGAGCCCTCCAGCTCGGCCAGGGCCGCCTGCAGGGCGGCGGGCGAGGACAGGCCGGTGATGCCGTAGGTCAGCTGGCTGTCGTCGTACAGCGAGGCGGCGTTGGGCAGCAGCACGGTCGAGCCGCGCTGGATCGGCGGGTTGACGGTCCGCGCCAGCGACTGGGCCTGCAGGCCCGAACGGATCAGGCGGGTCTTTTCGTCCATGGCGGCGGGACTCGTGAGCACGGGAAGGAACGCCTCGTTTAAGAGCGCCGGCGGTTGCGGTTCAAGGCTTTGATCGTCGCCGTGGCGGCGGGCCGTGAGAATCTGCCATCCAGGCGCGAGCGCGTCGGCGGCGGCCGGCGCATGAGGGGTGATGGCATGAGAGTTTCGGGTCTGGTCTTGGCGCTGACTTGGGCGCTGTCGTCGGCGTTTTTCGGCGGTGTTGCTATCGCTGACGAGGCGCCCGTCGGGCCGCCTGCGCAGGTCAAGGCGTTGGCCGGCTGCTGGAGCGGCGAGGGCGCGGTGATGGGCAAGCCGGTGACCATCGACCTGACGGTCGGGCCGACGGCGGGCGACGCCATGATCCTGGTCGAGGCCGACAGCCGCGCCAAGGCCGATCCAGCGGATGCGTACGCGGCCCACCTGCTGTTCGGCGGCCGTACGGTGAAGGCTGGCCAGCCGGCGGCGATTGTCGGCCTGTGGGCCGACAGCTTCGGCGGCGACGGAGCCTCGATGGGAACGGGTGCGGTCACCGCCGATGGGTTCGAGGTGGCGTATCCCTATGGCGCGTCCAGCTTCGTCAATCGCTGGGCGGTGAAGGGCGGCAAGCTGGCGTGGTCGATCGTGGTGCGTGATGCGATTGGCAAGGAGCAGACCTTCGCGAGCTATGAGCTGGCCAAGACGACGTGCGCGGCGAGGCAGAAGTAGTCCCTTCTCCCCTTGCGGGAGAAGGTGGCGGCGAAGCCGACGGATGAGGGGTCTCTCAGACTTGAGACGCCTACCCAGCCCGACCGTCGCATGCGGTTTTGAGGTCTGAGAGACCCCTCACCCGACCTGCTTCGCAGGCCACCCTCTCCCGCAAGGGGAGAGGGAACGGGTGGGCGATCTCACGCGCGATTGCGCTGAGTTGGTGAAGGAGAGCGGAGCGCCCGGGCGACGCCCGGAGTGCTTTGTGTTGTTACCGTTTCGACGAAGCCCGTTCGCTCCGCGCGGTCGTTGGACTGCCGGCTTCCCGGGCGGCGGCGCTCTTAACGCCTTACCAGGGCCGCCTTCGAGGTTTCCCTGTTGGGCGGCGACGAGGAGAGGGGCGCTCTGTAATCCTCGTCCAAGCCGACGGCGGGCGGGCCTGGCCAGCGCCAGGTCCCCGGACACGACGGATCTTCCCAATCCGCCCCAGTCCCGCTCGATCGCATCCCGCCGCCGCATGGTCGCTGGCCGCGCGCCCCTTCGGTGCGGCGAGACCCAGTGATTATGCAGGTGGTTTGAGCGCGTCTGATCCAGAGCGGTGAGAAAGTTTCAAGCGGTTGGATTGGTTGGGGTTTGCCGTCCGCCCGACGGGGATAGAGCGCCGTTTGTCCCCGTCCGTAGACCCCCCAACCGTAAAATCCCCGCGAAAGCGGGGACCCAGGCTTTTTCTGAAACCCAGGGCGCTCGACGATAAAACACCTGGGTCCCCGCTTTCGCGGGGATTTTACGGGGGAGGGGCGGCCGGCGGTTTTGAAGCTGAAAACGGCCCCCTCCGGCCCTTCGGGCCACCTCCCCCAGAGGGGGAGGATCAGGCGTCTGCCCGGATTCCGGCCAACAGCCCTCGGGCCTGCTCGATCAGCGCCCGGCGGCGTTGAGCGGCTTCGGCGTGCTGGCGTTCGACCAGGTCGAGGTCGGCCGCGCAGTGGGGGCAGTCGGTCTCGTGGGGCCAGACGTACTGGTCGCAGGAGCGGCAGACCTTGAGCTTGGGCGGCAGGGCGCCGCCGGCTTCCGAGCGCTCCCGATGATGCACGTGCACGGCGGCCGGGTCGCGGACGGGCAGGGGGACGGTCTGGGCGCCGGGGATCGGCTCGCGCACCAGGGCGAACTCGCCGATGGCGAAGCTGGCGGCCGGGGCGTCCTTGACCTTGGTCACCCGCTCGCGCCAGCCATGCCTGGCCAGGTCGAGCACTCGGTGGTGGCAGTAGGGATTGTCGCCGCGCTTGCCCAGCAGCGACTCCGAGGTCCAGGTGCAGCCGGCCCGGCAGACGTCGGCGTAGTAGCAGGTGCGGCAGTAGCCGTAGAGCTCCTGGACGTCGCGCACGCGGCCGAAGGCCATCTTCTCGCTGTAGCGCCAGATGTCCTCGATGCTCATCTCGCGCACGTTGCCGGCGGCGTAGAGCGAGGTGGCCAGGGACGGGCAGCCCTTGATCGTGCCGTCGGCCTCGATGCCGATGCCGCCCTGACCGGCGGCGCAGCCGGTCCAGTGGTCGGTGTCGTCGCCCAGCCCGCGCCACATGCGCTCGTAGGGGCCGAAATAGCCGACATTGTTGCCGACGATCATCAGCAGGCCGCGTTCCTGCCCCTCGCGATAGAGGCGGGCCAGCAGGGGCATGACCTCCAGCAACTGATAGGGCTGGAGCAGAAGGTCGGGATTGTCGACCGCGTTGCCCATGGCGACGGTCAGCTGGATCTGCCAGTGCGTCGCGCCCGCGGCGATAATCCGCTCCATCAGTTCGGGCAGGTGCTGCGCGGTCTCGGCGCCGATCTGGGTGTTGACCGAGACGGCCAGCCCCCGGGCCTTGGCCCGGTGCAGGGCGCTGATCGCCTGGTCGTAGGAGCCGGGCACGCCGCGCACCCGGTCGTGCAGGTCGGGCAGGCCGTCGATCGACACCCCGATCCCCTGCAGCCCGGCCTCGGCCGCCTCGTCCAGGCGCTTGTCGGTCAGGTTGCGGGCGCCGGTCTGGACGGCCGTGCGGATGCCGTTCTGGCGGCTGCGGCGGATCAGCTCGATCCAGTCGCGGCGCAGATAGGCCTCGCCGCCGATCAGGGTGATCTCGCGCGTGCCCAGGGCCGCCAGGTGGTCGATCAGGTCGAGGGCTTCCTGGGTGTTCAGTTCGTCCGGCCGGGGGCGGCCGGCGCGCGAGCCGCAGTGCTGGCATTTGAGATTGCAGGCCAGGGTCACTTCCCAGACCACGTGCACCGGCACCAGGTCCATATGGTCGCGCTCGGTGCGGAAGCGCACCGACTTGCCCTCGGGCGGCGCCCGGACGACGGATGGCTGAATGGCGGATGGCAGGGTGTCGGTCATGCGCGGTCCTCCCCTGGGACGCGGGCCCTAGAAAGCGGGCTCTGGCGCGGGCCCCCAGACGAGGGGCGTGGGGCGCTTCCGCCGGCTCGACGCGGAGCCACGGAAGCGCCGGCGCGTCAGTAGCTGGACTTGGCTTCCAGCTTGGCGATCTCGAGCTTCAGCAGGGTCAGGGCCGTGGCGACGTCGCCGTACTCGGCCAGATGGGCCTCGGCGGCGGCGTGGGCTTCCTTCAGGCGCGAGAGGTCGCCGGAGGCGATGGCGTCGGTCACGGCGACGCCATAGGGCTTGATGTTCATGGTGATCAGCCCCCGAGCTTGGCGATTTCGATCTTCAGGGCCGCCAGCAGGGTGGGCACGTCGCCATACTGCTGGATGTGGGCCTCGGCCTCGGCCTGCAGCTTCTTCAGTTCTTCGAGCTCGCCGGAGGCGATGGCGTCGGTGATGGTGACGGCGTAGAGCGGTCGGAACGAGGACATGACGGTCTCTCCCCACGGGCGCGCCGGTCGGTTCGCCGGTCGCGCGGTTGCGTGCTCGGCGCGGCTGGCGCGCCGATGGTCCTTAAGCTGACGGGCACTGGTGGGAGAGGCTCGCGGCATGGCCGCGGTCCGACGCGGCGCATGGCCGACCCCACGCATCGAGGGTCAGCCAGCCATCTCGGATTGTCAATTTAAGATTGTATATCGAAAATGTGTAATCTTGAGTGTTTTTACACAGCCGAGGCGTTGGCGGGCCCGGTTTCCACTGGCGCGTCGTCGCGGCCGCCCCATTCGGTCCACGAGCCGTCGTAGACCGCCGCCCGGGGCTTGCCGAGGCGGTGCAGGGCCAGCGACACCACCGAGGCGGTGATGCCCGAGCCGCAGGTGGTGGCGATCGGCTTTTCGATGTCGACGCCGGCCTCGGCGAAGACGGCCTTCAGCTGTTCGGCGGGCAGCATGGTCGCGTCGGCCGCTAGGATCGCCGCCAGCGGAATGTTGCGCGAGCCGGGGATGTGGCCGCTCTTGAGGCCGGCGCGGGGTTCGGGAACCTCGCCGTTGAAGCGGGGCGCGGCGCGGGCGTCGATCACCTGCTCGCGGCCGGTTTCCAGGTTACGCTTGATCTGGTCGAAGCTGCGGACGAGATCGGCCTGCAGGCGCGGGGTGAAGTGGCGCTCCTGCGGGGCGGCGGGACCATCTTCCAGCGGACGGCCCTCGGCGACCCACTTGGGCAGTCCGCCGTCCAGCACCACGACGTCCTCGTGGCCCATGACGCGGAAGTTCCACCATACCCGGGCGGCCGGCAGTATGCCGGTGCTGTCGTAGACGACGATGCGGGCGCCGTCGCCGAGGCCGAGCTTGCGCACCCGCGAGGCGAACTTCACGCCGCTGGCCAGCATGTGCGGCAGGGGCGAGGTCTGGTCGGAGATCTCGTCGATGTCGAAGAACACCGCACCAGGGATGTGGCCGGCCTCGAACTCCTCTTTCGGGTCGCGCGGCGTGCCGGGCATGAACCACGAGGCGTCGACGATGCGCACGTCCGGGGCGTCGAGATGGTCGGCCAGCCAGGCGGTCGAGACGAGCGGATCGATGAGCGTGGCGGACATGACGGGCCTCTTGCGGGCTTGGGAACGCGAGGGCGGCAACTTCACGTGCGTCGCTCGCCCACGCAAGCGCGCCCTTACAGCCAGGGCGGCGTCGGCAGGCCCTTTTCGGCCAGGAAGGCGGGGTTGAAGAGCTTGCTCTGGTAGCGGGAGCCGTGGTCGCAGAGGATGGTCACGATGGTGTGGCCGGGGCCCAGGTCGCGGGCCAGGCGCACGGCGCCGGCGACGTTGATCCCCGTGGAGCCGCCCAGGCACAGGCCCTCGTGCTGCACGAGATCGAAGATCTGCTCCATCATCTCCTCGTCGGAGACGCGGTAGGGATGGTCGATGGCCAGGCCTTCGAGGTTGGCGGTGATCCGGCCCTGGCCGATGCCCTCGCTGATCGAATTGCCCTCGGCCTTCAGCTCGCCGGCGGCGTACCAGTTGTAGAGCGAGGCGCCGCCCGGGTCGGCCAGGCCGATCTTCACGTCCGGCTTGCGCTCGCGCAGGGCCTGGGCCACGCCGGCCAGGGTGCCGCCCGAGCCGACCGCGCAGATGAAGCCATCGACCTTGCCGCCGGTCTGCTCCCAGATCTCCGGGCCGGTCGTGCGGTAGTGGGCCTCGCGGTTGGCGACGTTGTCGAACTGGTTGGCCCAGATCGCGCCGTTGGGCTCGGTCTTGGCCAGCTCTTCGGCCAGGCGGCCGGAATAGCGGACGTAGTTGTCGGGGTTGGAGTAGGGGACGGCGTCCACCTCGACCAGTTCGGCGCCGAGCAGGCGGATGGCGTCCTTCTTTTCCTGGCTCTGGGTGCGTGGGATGACGATGGTGGTCTTGTAGCCCAGCGCCGAGGCGACCATGGCCAGGCCGATGCCGGTGTTGCCGGCCGTGCCTTCGACCACCCGGCCGCCCGGACGCAGCAGGCCCTTGGCTTCGGCGTCGCGGATGATGCTGAGCGCGGCGCGGTCCTTCACCGACTGGCCGGGGTTCATGAACTCGGCCTTGCCCAGGATCTCGCAGCCGGTGGCCTCGCTGGCGCGGTTCAGGCGGATCAG
This sequence comes from Caulobacter sp. GW821-FHT10A10, assembly GCF_059415745.1. Taxonomy (NCBI): domain Bacteria; kingdom Pseudomonadati; phylum Pseudomonadota; class Alphaproteobacteria; order Caulobacterales; family Caulobacteraceae; genus Caulobacter; species Caulobacter sp. GW821-FHT10A10. The sequence goes on from NZ_JBWKNV010000008.1 coordinate 79,882, forward strand.
CGGCGTGTTGCCGATGGCTTCGAGAACGTTGGGCGTGACGGGCATGGTCGAAATCTTGGGTCTTCGCGCGGGAAAGCGCCGTTAGGGCCAGGGTAGATCGCGATGCGGCCGCCCGGATCAATCCAGATTTCCTGAAAGCGCCGGTTCGGGCTCCAGCTTCAGTGCGTGGTCGGCTGGGTCTGGATGACGTTGAGTAGGGCAAGGCCCCCGGCCGTGGCCGTGGCCGCGCACCAGGCCCCGCACAGCCCTTCTATGCCCACGAGGCTGTTCTCGACGGCGTCGGCCATGATGCCCTCGGCCACCAGAGACGAGGGCTCGCCCAGTAGCTGGTTGTCGTGCAGCTCGCGGCACCAGGCGCCGACCGCCTCGGTCGGCGTGTCGGCGTCGAACTGCGAGAGGTAGGTGCCGCCGTGATAGTCCAGGACCAGGGTGAAGAGCGACACGGCACGTCTCCTAGCTGCGGCTCATCCTAATTTCGGCTCAGGCCCAATTGAATGACATTGGTCCGCTCCGTGCGGAAGCCCGCTTCGCAATAGGCCAGGTAGAACTTCCAGAGCCGGCGGAAGCGTTCGTCGAAGCCGAGCGGGCGGATGTCGTCCCAGGCGGCCTCGAACCGCTTGGCCCATTCGGAGAGGGTGTCGGCGTAGTCCTGGCCGAAACGGCGGACGTTTTGCCAGGAAAGGCCGGCCCTGTCGGTCTCCTGCTTCAGGCGCTGCTCGCTGGGCAGCATGCCGCCGGGGAAGACGTAGCGCTGGATGAAGTCGGTCTGCCGCCGATAGTGGGCGAAGAGCTCGTCGCGGATGGTGATGATCTGCAGGCCGGCCAGGCCGCCGGGCGCCAGCAGGTCGTGGATCCTGCCAAAATAGGTCGGCCAGTATTCCTCGCCGACCGCCTCGAACATCTCGACCGAGACCACCCCGTCGAAGCGGCCCCGGACGTCGCGGTAGTCGATGAGCTGGATGTCGACCTTGTCGGCCAGGCCCTGGGCGAACAGGCGCTTGCGGGCGAACTCGTGCTGGGCGGGCGAGATGGTGATCCCGGTGACCTTGGCGCCGACCGCCTTGGCCGCATACTCGGCGAAGCCGCCCCAGCCGCAGCCGATCTCCAGCACGTGCTTGTCGGGCGTAAGGGCGATGGACTGGGCGAGAGCCTCGTACTTGCGGGTCTGGGCGGCCTCCAGCGAGGCGTGGCGGTCCTGGTCCCAGAGGGCCGACGAATAGGTCATCGTCGGGTCCAGCCACTGCGAATAGAAGGCGTTGCCCAGGTCGTAGTGGGCGTGGATGTTCCGCCTGGAGCCTTCGCGGTCGTTGCGGCGCGAGCGGTGGAACAGCAGGTTCATCAGCCGCGTCAGCGGATTGCCCTGCACCAGGGCGGCCAGCTTGTCGAAGTTCAGGGCGAAGGCGGTCAGCACGGCCGGAAGGTCGGGCGTGTCCCACTCGCCGGCCATGTAGCCCTCGGCGAAACCGATGTCGCCCGAGGCGAAGGCCCGCCGGATGAAGCGGTAGTCGCGCACCCGCACGACGGCCTCGGGACCCGGCGTGCGCCCGTCGATGCGGATGGGCTGTCCCGTAGGAAGGACGAAGGTCAGGGACCCGATCGCCCAGTTCTCGCACGCGACGCGGATGGCGGCGCGGAAGGCCGCCGGCGCGGCGCGGAGGTGATCGTTACGCCAGCGGGCGTGCAGGGTGTCGGTCATCGGCGCTCCCGTCCTGTCACTAGGACAACTCAGACCCCCAAGAACCGTATCCTCAGATGGGCGCGCACGCGGCCGTTCGCCAGGGGATCAGTCCCCGGCAGGTTCGCCGCGTAGCTGGCGGTAGGCTTCGAGAGCCCGCGCCCGCGCCCGTCCATGGTCGACGATGGGTCGAGCATAGCTACGCTTGGCCTCGGCGGAAAGATGCGCGGGCGCCGTCCAGGGCTGATGAATGACGCTGTCGGGCAGGTTGGCCAGCTCCGGAACCCACTTGCGGACATAGGCGCCCTTGGGGTCGAACTTCTCGCCCTGGCCGATCGGGTTGAAGATCCGGAAGTAGGGCGAAGCGTCGGCGCCGCTGCCGGCCACCCACTGCCAGTTGCCGACATTGTTGGCGAGGTCGGCGTCCACCAGGGTGTCCCAGAACCAGGACTCGCCGTCGCGCCAGTCGACCAGCAGATGCTTGATCAGGAACGAGGCGGTGATCATCCGCACCCGGTTGTGCATGAAGCCGGTGGCCCACAGCTCGCGCATGCCCGCATCGACCAGCGGATAGCCGGTGCGGCCCTCGATCCAGGCCTGCAAGCCCTTGGGGTTCTCGGCCCACGGAAAGGCGTCGAACTCCGGCCGGAAGTTGCGCTTGGGAAGCTCCGGCCAGTTGAACAGGATCGAGTGGTTGAACTCGCGCCAGCCCACCTCGGACAGGAACTTCTCGATCTCGCCGTGGGGCGCGTCGCCGGCCTCGGCGGCGTTGCGGGCGGCCATCCAGACCTGGCGGGGGCCGATCTCTCCGAAATGCAGGTGCGGCGACAGGCGGGAGGTCGCCTCCAGCCCCGGAACGTTGCGGCCCTCGCCATAGCCGTCGACGGCGCCTGACAGAAAGTCGTCCAGCCGTTGCAGGGCGCCGGCCTCGCCGGGCGTCCAGATGGAGAAGCCCTTCGACCAGTCGGGCTTCTTCGGATGCAGGCCCCAGCCGTCGAGCGCGTCGCTATGGGGCCAGTGCTCGGGCGCTTCCAGACGCCTGGGCGCGGGCTCGACCTCGACATGGGTCAGGTGCGCGCGAGCCGCCCGCCAATAGGGGGTGAAGACCTTGTAGGGCTGCTTTGAGCCGTTCACGACGGTCCAGGGCTCGTTCAGCAGGCCGGCGAGGCAGCTTTCCACCACGACGCCGTCGGCTTTCAGCGCGGCCTTGATCTCGGCGTCGCGGGCGATGGCGGCCGGTTCGTAGAGGCGGTTCCAGACCACGCCGGCCGCTTCAGCGCGGGCGACCACGTCCTTCAGCACGTCCATGGCTGGTCCGCGCCGCAGCACCAGCTTGGAGCCGACAGCCTTGAAGCTTTCGGCGAGCGCCCGCAGCGACTTGTCGAGCCACCACAGAGAAGCCGCGCCCATCGGCCGCACGCCGCTCGTCTCGTCGAGGATATAGAGCGGGATCACCGGCCGGCCCGTGTCGGCGGCGGCCTTCAGGGCCGGGTTGTCGGCCAGGCGCAGGTCGTTGCGCAGCCACACGATGACGGGTCCGGGGACGCCTGGATCGATCCGCACTTGCACCTTTCCGCCGTTGGGGCCACCTGTGGGCCAAATTCTGCGCCCACCCTTATTCGCCACTCTCTAACTCGGAAGTCCTGCCTTGAGTCAGCCCGTCGCCCCGAACGCCGTCGTCGAAGTGAAGACCGAGACCGGCAAGGCCGTCCGCATCGGCAACGCCGAACGCCTGACCTTCATCGCCGGTCCGTGCCAGATGGAAAGCCGCCAGCACGCGCTGGAGACGGCCCACGCCCTCAAGGAGATCGGCGAGCGCCTGGGCGTCGGCCTGATCTACAAGACCAGCTACGACAAGGCCAACCGCACCTCGGCCACGGCCGCCCGCGGCATCGGCCTCTATGACAGCCTGCCGATCTTCCAGGAGATCCGCGAGGTCACCGGCCTGCCGACCCTGACCGACGTGCACGAGATCAGCCACTGCGATCCCGTCGCCGAGGCCGTCGACGTGATTCAGATCCCGGCCTTCCTGTGCCGCCAGACCGACCTGCTGCTGGCCGCCGCCCAGACCGGCCGGGCGATCAACATCAAGAAGGGCCAGTTCCTGGCCCCTTGGGACATGAAGAACGTCATCGCCAAGGTCACCGGCGCTGGCAATCCCAACGTCCTGGCCTGCGAGCGCGGCGCCTCGTTCGGCTACAACACGCTCGTCTCCGACATGCGGTCCTTGCCGATCATGAAGGAGATCGGCTGCCCGGTGGTGTTCGACGCCACCCATAGCGTGCAGCAGCCGGGCGGGCAGGGCACCTCCTCTGGCGGCCAGCGCGAGTTCGTGCCGGTGCTGGCCCGCGCGGCCGTCTCGATCGGCGTGGCCATGGTGTTCATGGAAACCCACCCCGACCCCGACCACGCCCCGTCGGACGGCCCCAACATGGTGCCGCTGAGCCAGTTCGAGGCCCTGGTCGCCGAACTGCTGGAGTTCGACGTCCTGGCCAAGCGCAAGCTGGCGGCTTGAGGCAGGGCTGCTGGGCGGCGCGCACTCGCGCCGATCGGTGGCTTCTCGATCCAATCTATCCAAACAAGTTCGCCTCCCTCGCCCTTGTGGCGAGGGCCCATGCCGGCGGCCGCTCAAACCTCGGTCATTCTGACAAGGTCTGAGCGGCGGAACCATGGATCCTGGGCACAAGGCCCAGGAAGGCGGGATTGGGTTAGTCAGGGGGAGGGGAAGCTCCTTCACGAGAAGCCCTCGCTATTGCCCCTCCATTCCCCTGTGCCATAACCCGCCCATGTCCAGACGCATCGTTCTCGTCACCGGCGGCGCCGGGTTCATCGGCTCCAACATCGTCGCCAAGCTTTGCGAGGATCCGGCGCTCGACGTCGTGGTCTGCGACTGGCTGGGCCAGGCCGCCGAGGGCAAGTGGCGTAACATCGCCAAGCACCCGATCGCCGACTTCGTCGCGCCCGAGCAGCTGTTCGACTGGCTGGCCGTACGCGGCGACGAGGTCGAGCTGGTGATCCACATGGGGGCGATCTCCTCGACCACCGAGCCGGACGCCGACCTGATCGTGCAGTCCAACTTCGTGCTGTCGCGCGACCTCTGGCGGTGGTGCGCCAAGAACCAGACCCGCCTGATCTACGCCTCGTCGGCCGCCACCTATGGCGATGGCGACCAGGGCTTCGACGGCAAGGACGACATCGACAGCCTGATGGCCCTGCGGCCGCTGAACGCCTACGGCTGGTCCAAGGCTCTGTTCGACGTCTTCGCCGTGCGCGAGGCCGCCCGGGGCCATGCGCCGCCGCAGTGGGTCGGGCTGAAGTTCTTCAACGTCTACGGCCCCAACGAGGACCACAAGGGCGGCATGAAGTCGGTGGTCTGCCAGATCTGGCCGAAGATCGCGGCTGGGGAAGGCGTGCGCCTCTTCAAGTCGCACCACCCGGACTACGAAGACGGCGGCCAACTGCGTGACTTCGTCTATGTGCGCGACGTGGCCGACGTGATCGCCTGGCTGGCCAAGAGCCCGCACGTCAGCGGGGTCTACAACCTGGGCTCGGGCCACGCCCGCTCGTTCAAGGACCTGGCGCTGGCGACCTTCGCCGCCGTCGCCCGCGAGCCCGAGATCACCTATTTCGACATGCCCGAGGTGCTGCAGGGCAAGTACCAGTACTTCACCCAGGCCGACATGAGCCGCCTGCGCGCGGCGGGATACAATGCGCCCATGACCTCGCTGGAGGACGGCGTCGCCGACTACGTCGCCGGCTTCCTGAACACGGACGACCCCTACCGTTGAGGTTGACCAAGGGGCACGCTTGCGGACGCTTGCCGCGCGCGTAACCTGAACCCTGATAAGTCGCCGGAACAGGCGTGCGTCAGGGAGTGGAACATGGTCGGCATCGCCGCCTGGGGCGCCTATGCGCCGCGCCTTCGCCTCAGCCGCAAGGCGGTGGTCGCCGCCAACGCCTGGATCGCGCCGGGCCTGGCCGGCAAGGCCAAGGGCGAACGCTCGATGGCCAACTGGGACGAGGACGCCCTGACCATGGCCGTCGAGGCCGCTCGCGACGCCTTGGGTCCGGAAGACGAGGGCCGTGCGGCGGTGGACACGGCGATCTTCGCCTCGACGACCGCGCCCTTCGCCGATCGCCAGAACGCCGGAATCCTGGCCGCCGCCCTGACCCTGGAGCCCTCGATCGCCTCGGCCGACGTCACCGGCTCGCAGCGCTGCGGCCTGACGGCCCTGGGCCAGGCCCTGGACGCGGCGGCCGCCGGCAAGCGGGTGCTGGTCGCCGCCGGCGAGCACCGCCGGGCGCGCGCCGCTTCGCCCCAGGAGCTGGACTTCGGCGACGCCGCCGCCGCCTTCGTCGTCTCGCCCGACGGGGGTGCCGCAACGTTCCTGGGCCGGGGCACGGTCACCGACGACTTCGTCGATCACTTCCGGGGCTCGGACGCGGAGTTCGACTATGCCTGGGAGGAGCGCTGGATCCGCGACGAGGGGATCGTCAAGCTGGTCCCTCCGGCGATCCGCGATGCGCTGGACGTGGCTGGCGTCTCGGCCGCGCAGGTGGATCACTTCTGTTTCCCGTCGGTCTTTCCCGGCATGGGCGCGACCCTGGCCAAGACGCTGGGCGTTCGCCCCGAAGCCGTCCGAGACACCCTGGCGGGTCAGTTGGGAGAGGCCGGCGCGGCCCACGGTCCGCTGCTGCTGGCCCATGCGCTGGAGCAGGCCAAGCCGGGCGAGATCATCCTGGTCGCCCAGTTCGGCCAGGGAGCCGAGGCCCTGGTGTTCCGCGCCGGCGATGGCGTCGGAAACGGCGCGCCGGCCCGCGGCGTGACCGGCGCGCTCGCCGACCGCCAGGAAGAGACCAACTACCTGAAGTTTCTCGTCTTCAACGACCTGGTCGAATGGGACCGGGGCATGCGGGCCGAGAAGGACAACAAGACGGCCCTGACCACGCTCTACCGCAATCGCGACCAGATCCTGGGTCTGGTCGGCGGCCGCTGCCGCGAGACAGGCGTCGTGCAGTTCCCCCGCACCCGCATCTCGGTGGCCCCCAACAATCCGGCCGTCGACACCCAGGAGCCGTACCGCTTCGCCGAGCGCCGGGCGCAGGTGCTGACCTATTCGGCCGACTACCTGACCTTCTCGATGAGCCCGCCCAACCACTACGGCATGATCGTCTTCGAGGGCGGCGGGCGGATCATGCTCGACATCACCGACGTGGCCCTCGGCGAGGTCGAGACCGGCCTGCCGGTGAAGATGGTCTTCCGCATCAAGGACCGCGACGAGAAGCGCGGTTTTACCCGCTATTTCTGGAAAGCCGCGCCGGACCGGGCGGCGGTGGCGGCGTCGACCGCCCAGGCGGCGGAGTAGGCGGTGTCAGAGCGCGCGCTTCACGTCCGTGGCGGCGAAGTCCTCGCCCTTGAACAGCAGGGGCAGATCGCGCGCCTTGGCCAGGGCGTAGCTGAAGCAGTCGCCGAAGTTCAGGCCATGGCGGCCGGAGCGATATTTCTCGTAGGCGGTCTTGGCGATCGTCAATTGGTCCTCGTCGAAGGGCTCGATGATCACGCCGAGGTCGGACATGAACCGCTCGATGATTTCGGTGTCACCTCGGCGGCGCAGGCAGACGGCGTGGAGTTCAAGCCGCGTGCTGGCCGACATGAGCACTCCTGCGGCCACGGAGACGGCCCGCATGAAGTCTTCCGCCTCGGGCTCGTTCCAGATGATGGCGAGCACCGCCGAGGTGTCGAGTACGATCACTTCGGCAAGCCGTGTTCGTCGTACAGGATATCGTCGGGGTCGCGCGGGTCGAGCACCGGCAGCTTGGCGCTGCGCTCCTGCAGCATGCGCATGAAGGCCATCTTTTCCTCCGGCGTGCGCGGCTTGGCGGACGTGCGGTCCAGCCGCTCACGCAGGGCCAGAACGACCGCCTGCGTCAGGCTTTCTCCCGTTTGTTCAACGAGTTGTCGTGCGAGGCGATCAGCCTCCGCATTACGGATATAGAGCGTCATGGCTCCGTATATACACCTGATCAATACGCCCGAGAAGGCGAGCTAAGGGAAACCCACGATGGCCAGCGGCATCCGCGACAAGGTCGCCATTCTCGGCATGGGCTGCAGCAAATTCGGCGAGCGGTGGGACGCCGGGCCCGACGACCTGATGGTCGAGGCCTATGTCGAGGCGATGGCCGACGCCGGGATCGAGGCCAGCCAGCTCGACGCGGCCTGGTTCTCGACCCACATCGACGAGATCGGCACGGGCAAGGGCGGCACGCCGCTGTCGATCGCGCTTCGCCTGCCCAACATCGCCGTCACCCGGGTGGAGAATTTCTGCGCCTCGGGCTCGGAGGCCTTCCGCGGGGCGGTCTACGCCGTGGCGGCCGGCGCCGCCGACATCGCGCTCGCCGTCGGGGTCGAGAAGCTGAAGGACACCGGCTATGGCGGCCTGCCGTTCGGCGCGCCTGGCACCCTTACGCCGCAGGTGATGCCCAACGGCTCGGCTCCCGGCAATTTCGCCCAGCTGGCCAGCGCCTATCGCGCCAAGCACGGGGTCTCGAAGGAGGACCTCAAACGCGCCATCGCCCACGTCTCGGTCAAGAGCCACGCCAACGGCGCCAAGAACCCCAAGGCCCACCTGCGTAAGCCCATCACCGCCGAGCAGGCCCTGAACGCGCCGATCATCGCCGAGCCGCTGGGCCTGTTCGACTGCTGCGGCGTCTCCGACGGCGCGGCCGCGGCCATCGTCACCACGCCGGAGATCGCCCGGGCCCTGGGCAAGCACGACCTCGTCACGGTCAAGGCGCTGCAGCTGTCGGTCTCCAACGGCTACGAGAGCCAGTACAACGGCTGGGACGGCAGCCACTTCCACACCGCCCGCATCGCCGCCGGCAAGGCCTACAAGGAGGCCGGCATCGAGCGCCCGCGCGAGCAGATCTCGATGATGGAGGTGCACGATTGCTTCTCGGTGACCGAGCTGGTCACGATGGAGGATCTCTTCATCTCGGCCGAGGGGCGGGGCTGGCGCGACGTGCTCGACGGCTTCTACGACGCCGACGGCGGGGTGCCTTGCCAGATCGACGGGGGGCTCAAGTGCTTTGGCCATCCGATCGGCGCGTCTGGCCTGCGCATGCTCTACGAGATGTACCTGCAGCTCCAGGGGCGGGCCGGCGAGCGCCAGCTGCGTGATCCCATAATCGGCATGACCCACAACCTCGGCGGCGCGCCGGCCAGCAATGTCTGCTCGGTGGCCATCATCGGGCGGGAAGGGGCGTAGTGCGCCGCCGCGCTCTGGTGTAGTCGAGGGGCATGGCGGGACGCTTCAAGGGTTTCAAGCGCTGGATCTTCGTCGGATGCGTCCTCTTCTTGGGGACCGTCCTGACGGCGGCGTTCTATTGGCGCTACGACATCCTGCGCACCACCCTCGACCCGAAGGTGCCGTTCCAGACCTACGATCCGCCGCCAGCCCCCAACTACGCCGATCCGGCCGCCTGGGCGCTGCTGCCGCGCGGGGCGACCGGCATGGACCGCGCCGCCGACGTGTTCTTCGTGCACCCGACCACCTTCGACGGCGGGCGCGACTGGAACGCGCCCTACGACCAGCCGAAGGCCAGCCGCTATCTGAACCGGGTGGTGCTGCCCAACTACGCCGCGCCGTTCGCGCGGGTGGGGCGGATCTTCGCGCCGCATTACCGGCAGGCCAGCCTCTACACCTTCCTGACCCTGCGCGACGACGCCCGCGAGGCCCGCCGCTTCGCCTATGGCGACGTGCGCGAGGCCTTCCGCGCCTGGCGCGACCGCTACGACAAGGGCCGGCCGCTGGTGATCGTCGGGGTGGAGCAGGGTGGAAGCCTCGCCGCCCGCCTGGTCGCCGAGGAGATCGCGCCCGATCCGGTGATGAAGGCGCGCCTGGCCGGGGTCTATCTGATCGAGACCGCCGTGCCGGCCGACGAGTACGTCTCGACCTCGCCGGTCCCGGCCTGCGTGCGCCGCGACGAGGCCGGCTGCGCGGTGGCCTGGGCCTCGTTGACCGACGGCGACTTCCAGAAGGCCCAGGAGCTGCTGGCCCGCTCGCTCACCTGGATCGGCGGGGACCAGCTGGAGAACCTCAACGGCCGCCAGCCGCTGTGCGTCAACCCGGTGTTCGGCGCCCGCACCGACGAGCGTGCGCCGGCTCGCCTGAACCTCGGCGCGGTCAACGCCACGGGCCTGGAATGGGGCGCGCGCCCGGCCTTCCTCAAGCGCCAGGTCTGGGCCCAGTGCGAGAACGGCCTGCTGCATACGGGGCGCCCCAAGTCGCCGTCGCTGCGGGACACCGGCTCGTGGACGGATCGCCGGAAGGTGGACGGTTACAACCTGTTCTGGGCGGATATCGAGGCGGATGCGGCGGCGCGCGTGGCGGCGCTGGGGAAGCGGTGAGCGGCTGAGGTCCTAAGGGATCTCTCCTCCCGTAAAATCCCCGCGAAAGCGGGGACCCAGGCTTTTTCTAAAGCCCACGGCGCTCGACGATAAAACACCTGGGTCCCCGCTTTCGCGGGGATTTTACGGGGTGGGGGACTGACGGGAGTGGGGTCGCCGTAGGCGGCTACCCCGCGTCGTTCAGGCCTGAGGCGGGCTTCCAGTCGAACAGGGCCTGCAGGGTGCGCACCGCTTCGCCGCGCGGCGAGGTCAGGCCAGGATCGCGGGCGAGGATCAGGCGGGCGTCGTCGGCGGCCACCGCGATCAGGTCGCGGTGGGCGACGGGGTCGGCCAGGCGGTAGGCGGGGAAGCCGCTCTGCTTGAGACCCAGCGGGTCGCCGCCGCCGCGCAGCTCCAGGTCCTTCTCGGCGATCTCGAAGCCGTCGTCGGAGCGGCGCAGGATGTCGAGCCGCTGCTGGGCGACTTCCGACAGCGGCGGGTCGTAGAGCAGCACGCAGGAGCTTTCGCGCATGCCCCGGCCCACGCGCCCGCGTAGCTGGTGAAGCTGGGCCAGGCCGAAACGGTCGGCATGCTCGATGACCATGATGCTGGCGTTGGGCACGTTGACCCCGACCTCGACCACGGTGGTGGCGACCAGCACCCCGACCTCGCCATCGACGAAGGCCTGCATGACCGCGTCCTTCTCGGCCGCCGGCATCTGGCCGTGAACGAGACCGACGCGCGAACCGAGGATCTTCTTGAGGTCGGCCGCGCGATCCTCGGCGGCGCGCAGGTCGACCTTTTCGGATTCCGAGACCAGCGGACAGATCCAGAAGGCCTGTGCGCCGCCCTCGATGGCGACCCGCAGGCGATCGACGATCTCGGGCACGCGCGGCGTCGGCGCGGCGCGGGTGGCGACCGGCGTGCGGCCCGGCGGCTTTTCGTCGATGCGCGAGACGTCGAGGTCGCCGAAGACGGTCAGTTCCAGGGTGCGCGGGATGGGCGTCGCTGACATCGCCAGCAGGTGCACGCCGTCACCCTTCTCCTGAAGCCGGCGGCGCTCGTTGACGCCGAAGCGGTGCTGTTCGTCGATGATGGTCAGGGCGAGCGACTTGAACGCCACGTCGTCCTGGAAGAGGGCGTGGGTGCCCACGGCCACGGCCGCCGAGCCGTCGGCCAGCTTTTGCAGCTTGGCGGCCCGCGCCGCGCCCTTGTCGCGGCCGGTGAGCAGCACCACGGCCAGGCCCTGGGCTTCCAGCGGCGGGGCGAGGGTCTCGTAGTGCTGGCGGGCCAGGATCTCGGTCGGGGCCATCAGGGCCGACTGGAAGCCGGCGCCGGCCGCGTCGGCCATGGCCAGCATGGCCACGACGGTCTTGCCCGAGCCGACGTCGCCTTGCAGCAGGCGGCTCATCCGCTCGCCATGGGCCAAGTCGCCGCGCACTTCCGACAGCGCCCGCACCTGGGCGCCGGTCAGGCGGAAGGGGAGGGCCTTTTCCGCCGCTTCGGCCAGGTCGCCGGAGACGATGCGCGGGCCCGGCTGGGCGCGCTTGCCGGCCTTGCGCTGGGCCAGAGCCAACTGGTGGGCCAGCAGCTCGTCATAGGCCAGGCGCCGGCGGGCGCGCGACAGCGGCGACAGGTCGGCTTCGCTTTCCGGGCCATGCAGCCGCTCGAAGGCCTCGCGCCAGGGCGGCAGGCCCTCGCGCTCCAGCCAGGCGGGGTCCTGCCACTCGGGCAGCTGCGGCGCGCGCGACAGGGCCTCCAGGGCGAACTTGCGGAAGGTGCGCGAGGGCAGGCCGGCCGTGGCGGGATAGACCGGCTCCACCGGTGGGATCTCGTCGACCCGCTCGGCCTCGAGCATGTAGTCGGGGTGGGCGACCTGGATCTCGGAACCGTAGCGCTCGACCTTGCCGCTGACCGCCCGGCGGGCGCCCACCGGATGCTGGCGCTCCAGGTGCGGTCCATGGCCCTTGAACCAGGTGAGGGTGACGAAGCCCGTCTCGTCCCAGCCCCGGATCCGCCAGGGCTGGCCCGCGCGCTGGGGCGGCAGGTGGGCGTCGATGGTGACCACAAAGGTCGCCACTTGGCCATCCTGGGCCAGGGCGGCCGTGGTCGGGGTGCGGCGGATCAGAGCCTGGGGCAGGCTGAACAGCACGTCGCGCACCAGCGACCCGGCCAGCCTCTCGACCAGGGGCGCGACGCGAGGCCCCACGCCCTTGAGGGTGGAGATCGCGGCGTACAACGGAAAGAGCGACTCGGGGCGCATCGGCGGCAGGATAGCCAAGCCGCGCTGTTCCCGTCCCGTTCGCCTTGCGCGAATTTGTGGATCGGCTCGACTGGCGCCTCATTCCACCGAGAATCGTGCATGCCCTTCGCCACCCATCGCGGCCAGAAGATCCACTACACGGTCGAGGGGCATGGGCCGCTCGTGGTGCTGCAGCACGGCCTGTTCATGGACGCCGCCAGCTGGCGCGCCAACGGCTTCGTCGCCGCCTTGGCTGGGCGCTTCACGGTGGCCTGCGTCGACTCCCTTGGCCATGGGCTCAGCGACAAGCCGTCGGATCCCTCGCTTTACGGCCAGGAGCAGCGGGCGGGCGACATCATCGCGGTGCTCGACGCGCTGGGCGCTGAGAAAGCCCATCTGGTCGGCTATTCGATGGGCGCTTGGATGGCGGTGGGCGTGGCCAAGCATTACCCCAAGCGTCTGGCCTCGCTGACGGTGGGCGGCTGGGATCTGGTGGGTGGCGTGCCCAAGGGACCGGCCGGGCCGATCCGCTTCGACATCTTCTGGGGTTTCTCGCAGCAGGTCGCGCCGGCGCTGGTGGCCTGGGTCACGCCGGAGATCGTTCCGGCCATGCAGGCCTGCTTCGAGGCCCTGGGCCAATTGGACGGGGCGCCCGAGGCGGTGCTCGGGGCGGGCGTTCCGGTGCTGCTATGGGACGGGATCGCCGATCCCTATCACGGGCCGTCCCAAGCCTTCGCGGCGGAGAACGGTCTACCGTTCGTGTCGACGGCCGGCGATCACCTGGGGGCGATCATCACGCCGGCCTCAGACGTGGTCGAGCGGCTCGGCGAGTTCTTCGCCGAGGCTCGGGATTAGTCTTCGGAGTTTTCGGGATTGCCGACAGGAGACAGCGCCGCCAGCAAGTCGGCCAGTTCGTCGGCGCGGGCGGCGCCCGACACGTTTAGGCGGATGTAGAGATATTCGGCCGCGTGCTTCTCGGCGGCTTCGGAAAAGCCGCGCGTGGAGTCATGCAGATTGTTGGCTTCACCAGCGAACACCACGTCGCCTTCGGCGTTGAGATACAGGTAATTGCCGGCGATCGTGGTCCGCGGGTCGCGATCCTCGGCCAGCTTGTAGCGATAGACGGCGCCGGAAGCGCCTTTCAGGTCGATATAGGGTTTCACGAATCCTCGCCTCTAGACACACGGCGTAGCCCGGAGGCGTGCCGGGCGCCAGAGGCCAAATTATGGCTGCAAGCTTCGCAATTTACTGAGAAACCTTTGGGTACGTTCCTGGCGGGGCGACGCGAAAAGCTCCGCCGACGGTCCCGCTTCGAGAATGCGGCCCTCGTCCATGAAGATCGTGCGGTCGGCGACCTCGCGCGCGAACTCCATCTGGTGGGTGACGATGACCATGGTTCGCTTCTCGGCGGCCAGGTCGCGGATCACCGCCAGGACCTCGCCCACCAGCTCCGGATCGAGGGCCGAGGTCGGCTCGTCGAACAGGATGACCTCGGGGTCCATGGCCAGGGCCCGGGCGATGGCGCAACGCTGTTGCTGGCCGCCGGAGAGGGCGCGGGGATAGGCGTCGGCGCGGTGGGCGAGGCCGACCTTGGTCAGCAGGGCCAGCGCCTTCTCGCGGGCCTTGGCGGGCGGATCGCCGCGCACCACGATCGGCGCCTCGGCGACGTTCTGCGCCGCCGTTTTGTGCGGGAAGAGGTTGAAGCTCTGGAACACGAAGCCGACCCGGCCCTTCAGCGCCCGGGCCAGCGGAACCTTTCCGCCCGCCGCGACGCCGGCGATCGACAGGGTTCCGCCGTCCAGCGCCTCCAGCCCGGCCAGGCATCGCAGGAGCGTGCTCTTGCCCGAGCCGCTTGGGCCGATGACGGCCACCACCTCGCCGGGGGCGACATCCAGGTCGACGCCGTCCAGCACCGTCGTGTCGCCGAACCGCTTGACGAGGCCCTGGGCCAGGATGGCGCTCATCGGCGGGCCTCCGCGCGGCGTTCCAGCCAGCCCTGGCCCAAGGCGAGCAGGCTGGAGACGATCCAGTAGATGGCCGCGGCGCTGAGATACATGGCGAAGATCTCGTAGGTGCGGGCGGTGATCAGCTGGGCCTGGCGGAACAGTTCGGGCACCTGGATGGTGGCGGCCAGCGAGGTGTCTTTCACCAGGCTGATGAAGCTGTTGGACAGCGGGGCCACGGCGGTGCGGGCGGCCTGGGGCAGGATGATGCGGCGCATGGCCTGGCCGCGGGTCAGGCCCAGCACGGCGGCGGCTTCCCACTGGCCTTTGTCGACCGCCGCGATGGCGCTGCGCAGGATCTCGCCGGCGTAGGCGGCCACGTTCAGCGAAAAGCCGATACCGGCCGCCACCAGCGGCGGCAGCTCCAGCCCCAGCTGCGGCAGGCCGTAATAGATCAGGAAGAGCTGCACCAGCAGCGGCGTGCCCCGAAAGGCCGAGACATAGACCGCCGCCGGCCAGCGCAGCAGCGGCGATCGCGACAGCCGCATCAGGGCCAGGCCAAAGCCGAGCACCAAGCCCAGGCCCATGCCGATCAGGCTGAGCGCCACGGTGTAGACCGCGCCCTTCAGCAGCAGCGGGGCCGACTGGGCGATGAGCTCGGCGGCGGTCATCGACTACTTCGTCACGTCCTGGGCGAACCATTTCTGCGAAATGGCGGCCAAGCGGCCGTCGGCCCGCAGGGCGTCGATGGCCTGGTCGACCAGCACCTTCAGGGCCGGGTCGCGCTTCATGACCACGCCCTGGCTCTGTGGGGCGAAGGGCGGGCCGGCGGCCACGAGGTCGGGCGCGGTCTTCAGGAAGTCGGCGGCGACCAGGCGGTCGTTCAGCACCGCGTCGATGCGGCCGGCCCGCAGGTCCTGGTACTTGGTGGGATCGTCGTCATAGGTGCGGATCTCGGCCTTCGGCTGGTTGTCGCGCAGCCACTGCTCGTAGTGGGTGCCCAGGCCCACGCCGACCTTCTTGCCGGCCAGGTCGGGGGGACCGACGACGCCGCCCTTGCCCTTGGGGACGATGATCAGGATGCCCGAGACCGTGTAGGGCTTGGAGAAGTCGTACTTGGCCTCGCGCTCGGGCGTGATGGTGATCTGGTTGATGACGACGTCGGTGCGGCCCGATTCCAGCGCGCCCAGCAGGCCGGCGAACGGCGCGGCGACGAATTCGGCCTTCACCTTCATCTGCTCGGCCAGGGCCCGGGCGAAATCGACGTCGAAGCCGGTCAGCTGGCCGTCGGTGCCTTGGAAGTTGAACGGCGGATAGGTGCCTTCCAGGCCGATGCGCAGGGTCTTGGTCGCCTCGACCCGGGCCGCGCCGCTCTGGCCCGCGCCGGCGTCCTTGCCGCCGCAGCCGGCCAAGGTGAGGGCGCTTCCGGCGCCCAGGCCCAGCAGGACGTCACGACGGGCAAGGAATCGCATGGCGGGCCTCGAAGCAAAGGTCATCCGCGCAGTTCTATACCGAGGCTTCGCCGCCGCCAGGGGGAAGACGCTTGTATGACCGTCGACGCGCGACCTGACGGCGATTTAACCTGACGCGGACGATCAGCTCTGGCTTCCTGCCGCCAGTTTGTTTGCGGGGGAACGCATATGGCTCAGACCTTCGACCCGGCCGCGGCCACCGCCGCCTATCTGGCGCAGTTGCCGCCGGAGGCCCACGCCAAGGCGACGGCCTACACCCAGGGCGGCCACTGGCTGCTGCTGTGGGGCGCGTTGGTCGCCGTGCTGGTCTCGTTCCTGATCGTGCGCAGCGGCCTGCTCACCGGGCTGCGGCGCAAGGTCGAGGGGCGGCGCACGCGGCCCGTCCTGGCCAGCTTCGTGGTCGGGGTGGTCTATCTGGTGGTCGACAGCGTGCTGTCGCTGCCGTGGGCGGTCTACAGCCAGTGGTGGCGGCAGAAGCAGTACGGCCTGACCAGCCAGGCCTTCAGCGGCTGGCTGATCGAAGGGACGATCTCGCTGGCCATCACCGCGGTGATCGGCGGCCTGTTCTTCACCGCCCTCTACGCCCTGATCCGCAAGGCCCCGCGCACCTGGTGGGCGTGGAGCGGCGGCCTGACGGCGGTGTTCATCGCCGCCAGCCTGCTGCTGGCCCCGCTCTACATCGAGCCGATCTTCAACCACTACACGCCCGCGCCCGCCGGTCCGGTGCGCGACGAGGTCGTGGCCATGGCCAAGACCGTCGGCGTGCCGTCCGACAAGATCTTCGTCTATGACGGCTCCAAGCAGTCCAACGCCTATACCGCCAACGTCTCGGGCCTGTTCGGATCGGCGCGCGTCGCCATGAGCGACACCATGTTCAAGAAGGGCGCGGACATCGCCGAGGTGCGCGGCGTGGTCGGCCACGAGATGGGCCACTACGCCCATCAGCATTCGATCTGGATCGCCGGGGTCATGAGTTTGCTGGCGATCGCCGCCTTCTTCCTGGTCGACCGCCTGTTCGCGCCGGCCGCGCGCCTGCTGGGCGCCGACCAGGTCAGGGGCGTGGCCGATCCGGCCGGCCTGCCGGTGCTGAGCGCCGTGCTGACCGTGCTGTTCCTGCTGGCGACGCCGGTGACCAGCAGCCTGATCCGCATCGCCGAGAGCGACGCCGACCGCTTCAGCCTGACGCATTTCAACGAGCCGGACGGCCTGTCCAAGGCCCTGGTCAAGACCATCGAGTACCGCGCCGCCACGCCGGGCCGGCTGGAGGAGATCATCTTCTATGACCATCCCGCCGTCGGCCGCCGCATCCAGCGGGCGATGGAGTGGAAGGCGGCGCATCCGAAGGCTTCGCCGACCGCGGCGCTCGACGCGGCGGCCAGGGCGGCCTTCGTGGGGCGGATGGTCGATCAGTCGTCGCCCGCGCCGGCCGGCTACGGGCCGCTGATCCTCAAGCCGGACGGCTCGTGGTTCCAGCGCTACGACTTCGGCTCGGGCCAGGGGAAGTACGTCATCGAGGGCGGCAAGCTGTGCCTCAGCGCCGACGGCGCCGCCACCCATTGCCGCGACCTGGTTCGCCTTGGCGAGGGCTGGGCGCTGCGCGGCGAGGACGGCGTTCCCGCGCCGGTCGTGTTGAAACCGATCGAAGAGACCGCTCGGGCGGGCTGATCGCTTCGCGGCCGTGCGCGTTCTCCTCGCCGAGGAGGACCTGCATGGCCGCAAGCATCGTCAGCGAGATCACCGTAGAGGCCCTGCCGGCCGAGGCCTTCGCCCGCTTCGTCGGCGACATGGGGCGCTGGTGGCCGATGGCCTACAGCCGCAGCGGCGCCCGTTTCGCCGCCGTGCACGTCGAGCCGGTGGCCGGCGGGCGCTGGTTCGAGGTCGACAAGGAAGGCGGGGAAAGTCCATGGGGCGACGTCCGCGCCTATGATCCCGGGCACCGTCTGATCGTCGGCTTCAACATCGCGCCCGATCGCGGCGTCGAGCCTCTGGAGCGTCAGAGCGAGGTCGAGTTCCGGTTCGAGCCGTCGGGTGAGGGGACCCGGATCGTGGTCGAGCACCGCGACCTTGACCGTCACGGCGAGGGCGCGCAGGCCATCCGCCAGGGGATGGCCTCCGACCATGGCTGGCCATTGATCCTGGCCAGCTTCGCCCGCGAGCTCAAATACCCGCGGGCCGCGCCTTTGAGCGCGTGAGGGGGAGCGCGTGAAGGGGCTCAGCGCTTCCTGACGAACACCGTGCCGGCCGAATAGCCGGCGCCGAAGCTGCAGATTAGGCCCGTGTCGCCGGCGACGAAGTCGTCGTTGGCGGTGTGGAAGGCGATGATCGAGCCGGCCGAGGAGGTGTTGGCGTACTCGTCGAGGATGATGACGTTCTCGCCGGCCTCGGGATCGCGGCCCAGCACCTTGCGGGCGATCAGGTCGTTCATGTTGATGTTGGCCTGGTGCAGCCAGAGGCGCTTGAGGGCGGTGGCGTCCAGGCCGATGTCGCCGGCGTGCTCGACGATCATCTCGCTGACCATCGGCACGACCTCGCGGAACACCTTGCGGCCTTCCTGCACGAAGAGCTTGTCCCGCGCGCCGATCCCTTCGGGAGCGGCGTTGTTGAGGAAGCCGAAGTTGTTGCGGATGTTGTTGGAGAACTGGGTCTTCAGGCGCGTACCCAGGATCTCCCAGCCGCCCGTGGCCTGCGAGGCCTCTTCGATGATCACGGCCGTGGCCACGTCGCCGAAGATGAAGTGGCTGTCGCGGTCCTTGAAGTTCAGGTGGCCCGAGCAGATCTCGGGATTGACCATCAGCACGGCCTTGGCGCTGCCGGTGGCGATGAAGTCGGCGGCGGTCTTGATGCCGAAGGTGGCCGACGAGCAGGCCACGTTCATGTCGAAGGCGAAGCCCTCGATGCCCAGGGCCTGCTGGACCTCGATGGCCATGGCCGGATAGGCGCGCTGCATGTTCGAGGCCGCGCAGATCACCGCGCCGATCTCCGACACCGGCTTGCCCCAGGCGGCGATCGCCTGCTGCGCCGCCTTCACCGCCATCTCGGCCAGGATCGAGATCTGGTCGTTCGGGCGTTCGGGCAGGTTCGGGCGCATGACCTCGGGGTCGATGATGCCGTCCTTGTTCATCACGAAGCGCGACTTGATGCCCGAGGCCTTCTCGATGAATTCGGGCGAGGAGGGCGCCAGGGCGGTCACTTCGCCGGCTTCGATGGCCTGAGCGTTGGCGGCGTTGAAGCGCTCGACATAGGCGTTGAAGGCGTCGACCAGTTCGGTGTTCGAGATGCTGAACGGCGGGGTGAAGAGCCCCGTGGCGGCGATGACGGCTTGATGCAAGGCGACTGTCCCGATGGCCGGCGCGCGACATGGGCGCGCCGATCTGATCACTGTTTGGTCGGGATCAATAGCACGCCCCGCGCCCGCGTCACCTGCTAGCGACCGTGTCCCCGGCGCATCGGCCGCGGCTATTCGCCCTGCCGTCGGGGAACCTTCCGGGGCCGGCCACAATCCCCGGTGCAAATGTCGGAAACGACACGCAATGGCCCCAAACAAGTCCGCGGACGGTCAAATACGGGCCGCGTTGGCCCCATACCCAGAGGAGGCTGAGGGAGCACAAGAAATCCCAGTACCATGGAGTAAAAAAATGAAGGTTCTCATGTCTGCGGCCCTGGCCGCCGCGTCGGTCACTGCTGTTCCGGTTCTGGCCCATGCTCAATCGACGTCGCCGGAGATCTACGGCAACCTCGGTTACAACAGCTCGCGCGCCGAAGGCGCCGACACCGGCGCGATCCAAGGCCGCCTGGGCGCGAAGCTGACCCCGCACTTCGGCGTCGAGGGCGAACTGTCCGGCGGCGTGAAGGACGACAACATCGACCGCGCCGGCGTCCGCTCCAACCTCGAGCAGACCCACTCGGCCGCCGTCTATGGCGTGGGCTTCCTGCCGGTGACCCCGAACATCGACCTGATCGGCCGCGTCGGCTACGGCAACACCCAGTTCAAGCAGACCACGGCCGGCGTGCAGAGCAAGTACGACGCCGACAGCGTCAACTACGGCGTCGGCGCCCAGTACAAGTTCGACGACAAGAACGGCGTGCGCGTCGACTACACGCGCCAGCAGTTCCGCGACAACGACGCCGACGACGCCAACGTCGTTTCGGTGGGCTACGCCCGGAAGTTCTAAGCTCCAGGCCTGAAATGAAGAAAGGCGCGTCGTCCTCGCGGGCGGCGCGCCTTTTCGTGTCCGGCTTCCGAGAGCGCGGTCAGACCACGGGCGGAGCCTGTTCGGCCGTCGGGTAGTGATAGTGGTGATGGACGGTCCCGGGACCGTTGAAGCCGTCGCGACCCTTCGGGTCTGGCCCGTAGCGGTTCGGACCGGGCGTGCCGTCCAGCAGGTCGAAGATGAAGACCACGAAGCCGCCGAAGGGGATGAAGCCGAGCAGCAGCCAGAAGCCCGACTTGTCGCTGTCGTGCAGGCGGCGGACGCTGACGGCCAGGGTCGGAATGAACAGGGCGAGGGTGACGAGGCCGAAGACGCTGAACAGCAGCACGGCGGCGACGCCCGCGGCGGTGTCAGGCTGCGTCGATCCGTTGACACCCAGGCCGGTGAACGAGATGGCGACGACGCCCGCCACCGTCAGAGCCAGGTACACCAGCGTACGGAACAGAAAGAACAGCCAGTATTCCGAGCGCGTGGCCCGACCCTCGAACTCGGCGTACTTGCGCAACGGCTCCAGCATCTGCATCGAAAAGGTCCAGAATTTCGCGCGGAACGCGCATGGGTCGGTTTCGTCAAGTCTAGGGGGTTGCAAGCCTCGCCGTAAAGCCGCCTTCGTCGCCGAGGCTTGACCCGGCGGTTCCCGCGTCCGAACGTTCTTGGAAAACAAGAGCATCGGGGGAAACGTTGAGCTTGATCATGGTCATTCAGCTGGTCGGTTCGGCCGTGGCCGTAGCCGCCTTGGTGGCGCTGGCCGCCTGGGCGCGACTCGCCCGGCCCACGCCGCCGCTCGATGTCGACGCGGCCATGCGCCTGCTGGCCGAGGAGTTTCCGGATCACCGCATCGACAGCGTCTGGCTGGCCGGCGACGGCGCCGGGCTGGTCGCCCGCTCGGGCGCCGAGGCGCTGGTGCTGTGGCGGCGCGGCGACGGCTATGTCGCCCGCAGCGCGCCCTGGGCCGGGGTCGTCGCCAGCGGGGCCCGGGACGGGCGGATCAGGCTGCCCGGCGTCGATGGCGCGCCGCGCCTGGTCCTCGGCGACCGGCCCTGGCCGCCGGTGGAGACGGCCGCGTGAAGCCGGCCTTCGATCCCGTCCAACTGGCCATCCCGTTCTTCGTGATCGCGATCGTGCTGGAGGTGCTGCTGGCCCGCTTCGGCAAGGCCAAGGCCAATTACGAGCCCCGCGATGCGGCCACCTCGCTGATGATGGGGCTGGGCAACAGCATCGTCGGCCTGCTGACCGGCGGCGTCATCTTCGCCGCCAGCCTTTGGGTCTACGAGCATCGGATCTTCACGATCCCCATGGGCGCCGTCTGGGCCTGGGTGGCGCTCTTCTTCGCCGAGGACCTGACCTACTACTGGTTCCACCGCCTGAGCCACGAGCGGCGGTTCTGGTGGGCCAGCCACGTCAACCACCACAGCTCGACCCACTACAACCTGACGACCGCCCTGCGGCAGACCTGGACCGGCGGCGTGGCCGGCACCTGGCTGCTGTGGCTGCCGCTGTCTTTCCTGGGCTTTCCGCCGGCCATGGTGGCGATCCAGAAGGGGATCAGCCTCGTCTACCAGTTCTGGATCCACACCGAGGCCGTGCGCCGCATGCCGGCCTGGTTCGAGGCGGTGTTCAACACGCCCTCGCACCATCGGGTGCACCACGCCCGCAACGCCCGCTATCTCGACGCCAACTACGCCGGCATCCTGATCATCTGGGACCGCCTGTTCGGCACCTTCATCCCCGAGGACGACGCCGAGCCGTGCCGGTATGGGATCGTGCGGAACCTGGCGAACTTCAACCTCTTCACCAACGTCTTCCACGAGTGGATTGGGATCGGGAAGGATCTGGCGGGGAGCCGGTCGCCGCGCGAGGTGCTGGGTTATCTGTTCGGGCCGCCGGGGTGGAGCCCCGACGGTTCGCGCGAGACCTCGCATACGCTGAAGGCGAGGTGGCGGGCGCGGGAAGAGAAGGCGGCGGCTGCCGACAACCTCCCGTAAAATCCCCGCGAAAGCGGAGACCCAGGTGTTTTATCGTCGAGCGCCGCGCGTTTCAGAAAAAGCCGAGGCCCCCGCTTTCGCGGGGGTTTTACGGATTTTGGAATGGCCTCACTTAGCCGGAGCGGGCTTCGCCAGCTCCACCGCATAGACCTGCTGGCCGCCGTGCATGTTGGAGCGGAACACCAGCCACTTGCCGTCGGGCGTGAAGTTGACGTTGGGCTCCAGGCGGTAGTCGTGGCCGCTCATGTTGACCAGGCGCTCGGCGTCGATGACGCCCGGGCGGATCAGGTGCTCGGAGTCGGGGGCGTGGATGCCGGCGACGTCCGGGATGCCGCGCGGATGCATCAGGTACAGCCACTTTCCGTCCGGCGCGTGGGCGACCATCTCGGCGTCGCCACCGTCGCCGGCGAACAGCTTGCCGTCGGGGCTGGAGTTGAAGTGCACAGACCAGGCGTTGCGCTCGACGTGGTACCAGGTGCGCTTGCCGGTGGCGATCTCGTAGCCGGCCACCCAGAAGTCCTCGCCGCGCGGGGTCTGCAGGTCGTACCAGACGGTCTTGCCGTCGGCGCTGAACCATTCGTGCCCGGCGATCTCCATGTTCATGGTGCGGGTGTGGATCTTCACCGGCTTGGCGTTCGCCTCGTCAGTGCGCAGCAGCCACAAGCGGTCGACCTTGTGCCAGGGACCCTCGTGGCAGAACATCAGAAGGTTCGGGTCGGTCGGCGAGAACTGCAGGTGGTTCAGCCAGTCGGTGGCGGCGTGCACCACGCGCTTCTGGCCGGTGCGCAGGTCGATGACGAACATCTCCATCGGGATCTTCGAGTCGAGCCGCTCGTTCAGCCGCACCTCCTTGGCCTCGGCGAAGGGCAGGGGCTTGCCGTCCGGACCATTGGCGGCGTAGGCGGCCTGATCATAGCGGTTGTCGCGCTTGAGCACGCCGTCGGGGCGGGTCTCGATCTTGGGGTCGCTGACCACCACCCCGCCCAGCAGGGTCTCGTCGGAATTGATGGTCTGGATGTCGCCGCGATCGAATTTGGCGACGACGCGGACCTTCTTGCTGTCGATGTCGACGGCCTTGACCACGCGGGTCTCGCCCTCGGTGACGATGAAATAGGCCGAGCGCGTCTTGCGGCCGACGAACAGGAACTTGCCGTTCTCCTCGACCAGCGGCGCCAGCTTGCGGGTGGCCAGGTCGACCGTGCTCAGGCCCTTGGGCGTGGAGATCACCAGCTTGTCGCCCTGGGGCGTGTAGCCGTTGAAGTTGAAATAGAGGCTGCTCGAGCCCGGCTCGTCCGACAGGCGCACGACGCGGTGGCCGGTGTCCTTGTCGATCCACTCGCGCGGCGGCTCGGCGGCCGGCGTTTGGGCCAACGCGGAGGGGGCGAAGGCGGGCAGGGCGATGGCGAAGGCGGTCGCCAGGCCGATCAGGGCGTTCTTCACGGCTTCACCTTCACGATGGCGATGTTCGGACGGTCCGGGTTCTTCATGCCGTCGCCCAGGAAGAAGCTGGTGTGCGGCGGCTGGTTGTAGGCGGTGTTCTGCCAGGCGATCCCGGCGCGATAGACCGGATCGTGCATCAGGGTCACCAGACGGCGGTCGGTCGGGTAGGGCGTGACGTAGATCCGCAGGAAGGTGTTGTCCTCCGAGCGTAGGATCAGCTCCTCGCGCCAGTCGCCCAGGATGTCGGCCGACAGGGTCGGGGTGGCCTTGGTGCCGTTGTTGGACAGCATGCCCTCGGCGGTGAACAGCACCTTGGTCTGGCCCGTGGTCCAGTCCCACTTGGAGATCTGGTTCTTGTCGAGTAGCTCGCGCAACTCGTCGCCGTCCCACCAGATGCCGAAATTGGTCTGGCGCGGATGCTTCACGCCTTCGATCGGCTTGCCCTTCACGGTGTAGAGCACGTCGGAATTGCTGGCCCAGACCTCGGCGCCGGGGAAGCGCGGGTCGATGTCGAAGGCCACGCCCCGGCCGGTGTCGCTTTCGGTGGGCGTGGTCCACAGCACTTCGCCGGTCCTGGCGTCGACCATGGCCGAGCCGATGCCGCCGTTCATCTTCGGGCTCTCGTTGACGCCGAAGCGCTCCAGGCCCGGACGGGTCGGGTCCAGGTCGCCCAGGTGCAGGGTGTCGCCGTGATAGAGCTTGGCGGTCCACAGCGGCTTGCCGTTGTCGTCGATGGCCATCGAGCCGTAGACCACCTCGTCGCGGCCGTCGCCGTCGACGTCGGCCACCGCCAGCTGGTGGTTGCCCTGGCCGCCGAAGCCCTCCGGCACGCCGGGGGCGGCGCTGTCGAACAGCCAGCGCTGGACGATCTTGCCGTCGCGGAAGTCCCAGGCGCTGACCGTGGTGCGGGCGTAGTAGCCGCGGCCCATGATGATGCTGGGGCGCTGGCCGTCGAGATAGGCGGTGCCGGCCAGGAAGCGGTCGGAGCGGTTGGCGTAGCCGTCGCCCCAGAGCTTGGTCATCTGCTCGGCGGTCGGCTTGTCGGTAGTGGGGTCGCGCGGAGCCGAGAACGGAACCGAATCGAGCGCCGCGCCCGTGCGGCCGTCGAACACGGTCAGGAACTCGGGACCCTTGAGGATGCGGCCGGTGAGCTTGGCCACCTTGGTGCCGTCCGGCTTGATCTCGGAGCCGGTCTTGTCGTTGGTCGGCCGCTCTTCTGGGCCTTCGCGCCAGTCGGCGTTCGGGTCGCCCAGCACCTTGCCGGTTCCGTCCACCGTGCCGTCGGAGGTGCGCACGGCGATCTCGGCCCGGCCGTCGCCGTCATAGTCGAAGACCTGGAACTGGGTGTAGTGGGCGCCGGCGCGGATGTTGCGGCCCAGGTCGATGCGCCACAGGCGCTTGCCGTCCAGGGTGTAGGCGTCCAGCAGCACCGGGCCGGTGTAGCCGGCGAAGGCGTTGTCCTTGGAGTTGGTCGGGTCCCACTTGAGGATGATCTCGTAGCGGCCGTCGCCGTCCAGGTCGCCCACCGAGGCGTCGTTGGCGGTGTATTCGTAGGCCTGTCCGTCCGGAGTGACGCCGCCGGGGGGCTTCTGCAGCGGGATGGTCAGGAAGCCGTCCTTCAGGGCGGCGGTCTCGCCGGCCAGGGCGACTTCCTTGCCCTTGATCACGGTCTTGAGGCTGTAGTGCGAGCCCGCGACGCCGGTCTTGTCGACGAAGTTGGTGGCGAAGGCGAGCGGCTTGGCGTTCAGCTTCTTGCCGTCGCGATAGAGGTTGAAGGCCAGGCCCAGGGCGTCGTCGCCGCTGAGCCGCCAGGACACCAGCACGCCGCCGTCGATGGCGGGGGCGGCGACCAGGCCGCGGTCGAGGCGTTCGGCCTGGCGGGGCGCGGCGAGGACGGGAAGCGCCAGCAGCGAGGCGGCGGCGGACGCCAGCATGGCGGCCTTGCGGAAGCGACGAGGCATGATTTCCCCCCAAAGGGATCTTGAACTTTGTTGCCGCGATCTTCGCACGACGGCCGAAACGCGCAACACATTTCCCATAAATTGCATCATGACTTCACATTGTGAAACTTGTCTGGCGGCGGTTGAGCGATCGGCCGAATTCGCTTCGCGGTTTCGAGGCGCGAGGGCAGGGTGGCGGCGAGACAGATTTTCTGCGGGGTTCGCCCGCTAAATCTCAATTGACCCCACAGAGGTGGTGGGGATTTAAGCGGTCCAGCTTGACGCCGCGCCGGCGCCGGGAGGATGGCTGGCGCATTCTTATCTTCCAAGGCCTTCGGCCGCAGACGGATCCAGGACGACGATCAGACGATGACCGCCGATTCCCCCGCCGCGCAACGCCCCGTCGCGGCGCGCCGTCCCTTGTTCCGCCGTCGTTCGGCCATCCCGGGTTTCGGCCTGACCCTGGGCGTGACCCTGTCGGTGCTGTCGCTGATCGTGCTGATTCCGCTGTCGGCCGTCGCGCTGAAGGCCGCCGAGCTGTCGCCGAGCGAATTCCTGGCCGCCGCCTTCTCGCAGCGGGCGCTGGCCGCCTATCGCCTGACCTTCGGCGCGGCCCTGGTCGCCGCCGTCGTCAACGGCGTGTTCGGCGTGCTGACCGCCTGGGCGATGGTGCGCTACGAGTTTCCGGGCAAGACCATCCTCAACGCCCTGGTCGACCTGCCGTTCGCCCTGCCGACCGCCGTGGCCGGCATCGCCCTGGCCACCCTATACGCTCCCAACGGCTGGGTCGGGCAGTTCCTGACGCCGCTGGGGATCAAGGCCGCCTACAACCCGATCGGCGTGACCATCGCCCTGGTCTTCATCGGCCTGCCGTTCGTGGTGCGCACCATCGAGCCGGTGATGCGCGACCTGTCGGCCGACGTGGAAGAGGCCGCCGCCAGCCTTGGCGCGGGGCGCCTGGCCACCATCTGGCGGGTGATCCTGCCGGCCCTGGGGCCTGCCTGGCTGACCGGCTTCGCCATGGCCTTCGCTCGGGGCGTGGGGGAGTACGGCTCGGTGATCTTCATCGCCGGCAACATGCCCTACAAGTCCGAGATCGCGCCGCTGCTGATCATCATCCAGCTGGAGCAGTTCCAGTACGCCCAGGCCGCCACGATCGCGGTCGTGATGCTGGTGGTCTCGTTCGTGATGCTGCTGGTGATCAACGCCATCCAGGCCTACTCGCGGAGGTTCGTCTGATGGCCCGCGCCCGTCACCCCACCGAGGATCCGACCTGGGTCAAGGCGCTGGTCCTGGCCGTCGTCGCGGCCTTCCTGGCGCTGGTTCTCATCCTGCCGCTGGCCGCCGTGTTCGCCGAGGCCCTGCGCAAGGGCGTGGGCGTGGCCATCGACGCCATCGCCCACGAGGACGCCCTGGCGGCGGTCAAGCTGACCCTGCTGACGGCGGCGATCACCGTGCCGTTCAACGTGGTCTTCGGCCTCTGCGCCGCCTGGGCCGTGGCCAAGCACGACTTCCCCGGCAAGCCTTTCCTGATCACCCTGATCGACCTGCCGTTCTCGGTGTCGCCCGTCGTGGCCGGCCTGATCTACGTGCTGGTGTTCGGACTGCAGGGCTGGTTCGGCGAATGGCTGCTGGACCACGACATGAAGGTGATCTTCGCGGTGCCCGGCATCGTGCTGGCCACGATCTTCGTGACCTTCCCGTTCGTCGCCCGCGAGCTAATCCCGCTGATGCAGGAGCAGGGCGTCAGCGAGGAGGAGGCCGCCATCTCGATGGGCGCCTCGGGCCTCTACACCTTCTGGCGGATCACCACGCCCAACGTGCGCTGGGGCCTGCTTTACGGCGTGTTGCTGTGCAACGCCCGCGCCATGGGCGAGTTCGGCGCCGTGTCGGTGGTCAGCGGCCACATCCGCGGCCTGACCAACACCATGCCGCTGCACGTCGAGATCCTCTACAACGAGTACGACTTCGTGGGGGCCTTCGCGGTCGCCGCGCTGCTCTGCCTGCTGGCCATCGTCACCCTCGTGCTCAAGACCGCCCTCGAAGTCGCCCAACCGGCCGTGCGCCGGGGCGGCCACTAACGGAACGCCGCCATGACCATCTCCATCCGTTCCGTCCAGAAGCAGTTCGGCCGCTACCCGGCGCTGAACAATGTCGACCTTGAGATCGCCGACGGCGAACTGCTGGCGCTTCTGGGGCCGTCGGGCTCGGGCAAGACCACGCTGCTGCGCGCCATCGCGGGCCTTGAATTCCCCGACAGCGGCCAGGTGCTGTTCCACGACAACGACGTGACTTACGCCTCGGCCGCCGCGCGCCGGGTGGGCTTCGTCTTCCAGCAGTACGCGCTGTTCAAGCACATGACCGTGGCCAAGAACATCGCGTTCGGCCTCGATGTGCGGAAGGGCAAGGACAAGCCGCCGAAGGCCGAGATCGCCAAGCGCGTCGACGAACTGCTGAAGCTGGTCGAGCTGGACGGCCTGGGCGGCCGCTATCCCTCGCAGCTGTCGGGCGGTCAGCGTCAGCGCGTGGCCCTGTCGCGCGCCCTGGCCGTGCAGCCCAGCGTGCTGCTGCTGGACGAGCCGTTCGGCGCCCTCGATGCGACGGTCCGCAAGTCGCTGCGCAAGGAGCTGCGCCGCGTGCACGACGCCACCGGCGTCACCACCATCTTCGTCACCCACGACCAGGAAGAGGCCCTGGAACTGGCCGACCGCGTGGCCATCCTCAATAAGGGCAAGATCGAGCAGATCGGCACCCCGCGCGAGGTGCACGACAATCCGGTCTCGGCCTTCGTCTGCGGCTTCGTCGGCGAATCCAGCCGTTTCACGGGCAAGGTCGAGGGCGGACGCTTCGTCGCTGGCGGCCTGACCCTGCCGGCGCCCGGCCTCGCTGACGGTCCGGCCGAAGCCTTTGTCCGTCCGCATGATTTCGTGCTGGCCGATGACGGTGTGGAAGCCAAGGTCGAGCGGGTCAACGTCCAGGGCGCCCTGGTGCGCGTCGACGCCGTCCTGGCCGGCGGCGCCCGGATCGAGATCGCCGCCTCGCGCGCCGACGCCGACCGCTTCACCGGCACGGTGAAGGTCGCGGCCGCCAAGAGCCACGTCTACGCGGCCTGATCGGCGCCTCTTCGGGCTCTTTGGCCGAAGATTAAATCGCGGCAATTTCTGGGCGCCCTGATTGCAGGGGCGCCTTCCCCTGCCTAGCTATTGGATATCGCCCGTCCATGAGGGCTGAGGGGATGTTGGGGAAAGCTGTCGCTCTTCTTACGATCTGGGTGGTCCTTGCGGTCGTCCTGGTGCGTGTCGTCGTGGGTCCTCTGTGGGGCTCCGGCACGGACCTGGGCCTGATCGCCGCGCCGCTCGTCTTCGCGCTCGGCACGGCCGGATTGATCTTCCTGGCCAGGCGCTTCGTCGCCATCGCGACGCGCCCGCCGAACGCTTCCAATCGCGCGCCCAAGGCGCATTGAGGGAAATCATGACCGCCATTCATTCGCCGCTGAACAAGCGGGCGATCCTGCTCGTCGTAACCGCTGCCGCCGTGCTGGTGCTCGGCTCTTGCTCGGTGATCTCGCAGGGCACCACGGTCGAGCCCGGCAATGTCGGGGTGAAGATCAAGACGTTGGGCTCCGGCGCCGGCGTTGCGCCCGAGTCGCTGCCGGCGCGCTGGTACTTCCGGGGCATCGGCGAACGGATCGTCCAGTTCCCGGTGATCCAGCGCACCTACAGCTACACCCGTGACCGCGACGAGCGGGGCAACGAGAACGAGGAGTTGCAGTTCAGCGACAACACCGGCCTGCCGATGACGGCCGACGTGTCGGTGACCTTGCAGGTCAATCCGGCCTCGGCGCCGGCGCTGTACCAGACCTATCGCCTGACCTTCGATCAACTGCTCGACGGGCCGATCCGCAACGACGTCCGCTCGGCCATCGCCGCCGAGACCGAGAAGGTGTCGGTCGAGACGCTCTACAGCGGCGGCCGCCAGATGGTGGTGCAGCGGGCCCTGGCGCGCGTCTCCAACAAGTGGGCGCGTCATGGCGTGGCCGTCTCGCAGATGGATTGGATCGGCTCGATCCGCTATCCGGCCGCCGTGGTCGATCGCATGCAGGAGAAGACCAAGCTCGAGCAGGAAGCCCTGGCGGCCAAGGCCCTGGAAGCCAAGGAAACCGCCCTGGCCAACGCCGCCATCGCCAAGGCCCGCGGCGAGGCCGAGGCCATCCGCATCAAGGGCGAGGCGATCCGCGCCAATCCGCAGGTTCTGCAGCAGCAGGCCATCGAGAAGTGGAACGGCGAACTGCCCAAGGTCACCAGCGGCGCCACGCCGTTCGTGAAGATCGACTGACGCGAGGCGGCCCCGGCGGGGGATTGTTGGTGCTGAACGCACTCCAATCTCCCGTCATTCCCGCCCTTGTGGCGGGAACCCCTGGTTCCGCTTCCACGTGAGGGGCAAGCGGCGTGCTGAGCACGCCGCCTCATCCGCCCTTGCCGCTGACAGAGAGGTTCCCGCCACAAGGGCGGGAATGACGGGCTCAAGGGGTGGGGGCGACGCTACTACTGCTGCTGTTGTTGCTGCTGCTGGCGCTGCTGGTCCTGGTGGACCGCGGCAGCGTCGCCGCGGCGGCGGGCGCCGAAGGCGGCGGGCTTGGCCAGGCGCAGGAACTCGGGTTCGGCCAGGGCCGCGCGGGCCCTGCGCACCGTCACGCCGACGGCCAGGTGGCTCTCGGCGTCGCCCTTGTAGACCCCGCGCGAAGGCGTGACGTCGGCATAGTCGCGGCCCACGGCCACGGCCACGTGGCGCTCGCCCGTCAGGCAGTTGTTGGTCGGATCGAAGCCCACCCAGCGCAGGCTGGGCAGGAACACCTCGATCCAGGCGTGGGTGGCGTCGGGATCGGAGCGATCGCCCGCGTCGCGGTCGGTGAACAGGTAGCCCGAGACGTAGCGCGCGGGCAGGCCCCAGCTGCGGCAGATGGCCAGCATGATGTGGGCGAAGTCCTGGCAGACGCCGCTGCCGGCCTCCAGCGCCAGGTCGATCGGGCTGTCGGCGTCGGTGACGCCGGGCTGGTAGCCGAACGACTGGTAGAGGGTCTCGTTCAGGCGCTTCAGGGCCGTCAGTGGGTCCTGCCGGCGAAGGTCTTCCAGGTCGTGCTTGGCGATGAACGCCAGCAGCGCCTCGGTGGTCTGGACGAAGCCGTGCGGCCGCAGGAAGTCGAAGCACTCGCCGCGCACGAACTCGCTGCGCAGGCGGTCCCACTCGCCGGTGTCGAGCCGGTCGGGCAGGTCGGCGGCGCGTTCGGTCTCCACCGCCGAGCGGGCGATGATGGTCAGGCGGTCGTGCGGCTGGGGCACGTCGAAGTGATAGACCGCATTGCCGAAGCTGTCGGCGTAGGAGAACAGCTGGCCGGCCGGATCGATGTCCAGCTCGAAGCTGACCAGCCGCTGGCGCGCGCCCTTCTGGGGCTGCATCCACAGCTCCATCAGGCTTTCGCGGACCGGCCGCTCGTAGTGGTACTGGGTGACGTGGCGGATTTCGAGCAGCATGGGATCAGGCCGGCAGTCGCAGTTCGAGGGGATAGGAGACGAAGGTTTCGTAGATGGCTTCGTGGATGCGGGCGCACTCGTTGACCACGGCGGTCAGCAGCGAACCGGCCCCGCCGGCCTCGAGCTCGTCGACGTCGGCGAACTGCAGGCGGGCCTTCAGCTTGCCGGCCAGGCGCTCGGGCGCGGCGCGGCCGGCGGCCTCGACGTGGCGGGCCAGGGTCGCCAGGTGCTCCTCGATACGCGAGGTGGCGAAGCGGATCGAACGCGGGAAGTCCTCGTCGAAGACCAGGAACTCCAGGATGTGCCGGGGCTCGATCTCGGCGGTATAGACCCGCAGGTACGGCTCCAGCGCGCAGGCCATGCGCAGCAGGCTGACCAGCGCCAGGTGGTCGTTGATCTCGCGGCCGGGAGCGGGGGCGAAGCACACCTCCAGCAGGCTGGAGACCAGCTGCGCCCGTTCCAGGTACATGCCCAGCATCATGAACCGCCAGCTTTCGCCATGGCTCATGGTGGCGTCTGCCGCGCCCTTGAACAGGTGCACGTCGGCGATCACGTCGTGCAGGAAGGCCACCGAGTTGTCGGCGAACTCGGCCTCGGCGTTGGGATCGGTGACCCGCAGATAGAGGACGTTCAGCCGTTCCCAGGTCTCGGTGGTGATC
Organism: Caulobacter sp. GW821-FHT10A10; assembly: GCF_059415745.1. Lineage (NCBI taxonomy): Bacteria > Pseudomonadati > Pseudomonadota > Alphaproteobacteria > Caulobacterales > Caulobacteraceae > Caulobacter > Caulobacter sp. GW821-FHT10A10. The sequence continues at coordinate 111,366 of NZ_JBWKNV010000008.1, forward strand.
TGGTCGCGCACCTGGCGGGCGTTCTCGCGGGCCATGGTCAGGGACGAGACCACCGAATTGGGGTCCGATCGGTCGAGCACCAGGGCCAGGGCGGCGTCGTACGGCGAGACCTTGCCGGTCTCGCTGTCGCCGACGGCGGAGAGAGCGATCCACACCGCCTGGACGCCGGAATCGGTCTGGTCGAGGGTGGCGTTCAGCATCACGCTGGACAGCCGCGACAGGTGTTCGGCGCGCTCGATATAGCGGCCCAGCCAGTAGAGGCTGTCTGCGACCCGAGCCAGCATCATTGGCCGTTCCCCTTATGACCGTTGGAGTGGCCGTTTCCGTTTCCGTTGTGATGGCCGTTCTCCTCGGCCAGCACCCAGGTGTCCTTGGAGCCGCCGCCCTGGCTGGAATTGACCACCAGCGAGCCGCGCTTCAGCGCCACGCGGGTGAGGGCGCCGGGCGTGACGATCGTCTTCTCGCCACACAGGATGAACGGACGCAGGTCGACGTGGCGCGGTTCGATGCGGCCGTCCACCAGGCAAGGCGCGGTCGACAGCTGGATGGTCGGCTGGGCGATGTAGTTGGACGGATCGGCCTTCAGGGCTTCGGCGAACTCGGCGCGTTCCTGAGCCGAGGCGTGAGGCCCCACCAGCATGCCGTAGCCGCCCGAGGCGCCCACGGCCTTGACCACCAGCTTGTCGAGATTGGCCAGCACGTGGCTGAGCTGGCTCTTCTCGCGGCAGAGATAGGTCTCGATGTTGGGCAGGATCGGGTCTTCGCCGAGGTAGTAGCGGATGATGTCCGGCACGAAGGCGTAGACGGCCTTGTCGTCGGCGACGCCCGTGCCCGGCGCGTTGCAGATCACCACGTTGCCGGCGCGATAGGCGTTGAACAGGCCCGCCGCGCCCAGCGACGAATCCCGGCGGAAGGTGAGGGGGTCGATGAAGTCGTCGTCGACCCGGCGATAGATCACGTCCACCCGGCGCAGGCCGGTGGTGGTGCGCATGTAGACCATGTTGTCGTGCACCACGAGGTCGCGGCCCTCGACCAGCGGCACGCCCATCAGGCGGGCGAGGTACGCGTGCTCGTAATAGGCGCTGTTGTAGACGCCGGGCGTCAGCACCACGACCTGCGGGTCCGACCGCCAGTCGGCGCTCATGCTCTTCAGCGTGGCCAGCAGCAGGTCGGGATAGCGCTCGACCGGGCGCACCCCGGCTTCGCGATAGGTGCCCGGGAAGGTGCGCTTGGCCGCGTCGCGGTTGGCCAGCATGTAGGACACGCCCGAGGGGACGCGCAGATTGTCCTCCAGCACGGCGAACTGGCCGTCCTGGCCGCGGATCAGGTCGCTGCCGCAGACATTGGCGTACGACTTGTGCGGCACGTAGAGGTTCTGCATCTCGCGCCGGTACGAGGGCGCGCCCAGCACCAGGTCGCGGGGCACCACCCCGTCCATCAGGATCTTCTGCTCGCCGTAGATGTCGGCGAGGAACATGTTAAGCGCCTGCAGGCGCTGGGTCAGGCCCGACTCGATCTTGGCCCATTCGGCCGCCGGGATGATTCGCGGAAAGAGGTCGGTGGGAATGATCCGCTCGGTCGCGCTGCCCGCGCCGTAGACGGTGAAGGTGATGCCCTGCAGCAGGAACGAGCGCTCGAGGGTCTTCTGGCGATCGGCCAGGGCCGAGGCGCCCAGGGTCGCCATCCGCGATTGCAGCGTGGCGTAGTGGCCGCGCACTTCGCCGCCCGGGGCGAACATCTCGTCATACGCCACGCCGGGCAGATAGGCCGCCCCCGTCATCGGCAGGTTAGGGGCTTCGTCCAGGCTCTGTATTTTCGCCGCCACGCCTGTATCCACCTTGGTTGTCCGTCTCTTGGACCCGCGCCGAAGCGGCGCTGGTCGATGGAAACCTAGAACGCCTCGAAAAGGTTCGCGGCGGATTTCGCGCTCCGCCGCGCCAATGCGCACGACTGCTCATCATTTGGGCGCCAATTGCCGGGCCTGAGAAGGCGCCATCGTTCGCCCTCGCAGCATTTCGCGGCGTGACAGGCGTGAAGCGCCCGACTACACGAGGCCTGGGGGCGCTCCGCGCGGGGACTAAGCTTGGTGCGTAAGACGACAGTCCTGGGCCTGGCCGCCGTTATGGCGGCCTTCGCGGCCCAGGCGCATGCGGACGAACCATCGGCGACCATCACGGGCGTCGAGGATCGCGCCCTGCGCGAGGCGATCCAGCGCGCCTTGACCGAATCTGACGCTCCCCCGGGAAGCCGCTCCGAAGCCCGCCGCCGCGCCCGCGACGCCGCCGACGACGCCGTGGCCGTGCTGCGCGCCGAGGGCTACTACGCCTATGTCGTCGAGCCCGACGTCACCGAGACCGATCCGCCGCGCGGCGTGGTCAAGGTCACGCCCGGGCCGCTGTTCGTCTTCGCCGACCCCCGCATTGACTGGTCGGGCGAGCCGCCGGACGAGGGCGTGCGCGAGCGGGCCTTCTCTGTGCTGGGCCTGACCGAGGGCTCGGCCGGCCGCGCCGCCGAGGTGCTCGGGGCCGAGGGGCGCGCGGTCGCCCAGGTCCAGAAGCTGGGCTACGCCGACGCCATGGCCGATCCGCGCAAGGTGATCGTCGACCACGCCGACCACACCGTGCGTCCGACCTTCGTCATCGCTTCGGGCGAACTGGTGAAGGTCGACGGCGTGGAGCTTTCGACCAAGGGTCGCACCAACATCGCCTGGCTGCGCCGTCTCGCGCCCTGGAAAGAGGGCGACGTCTACGATCCCGAGGACGTCGCCGAACTGGAGCGCAGGCTGCGCGACACCGGCGTCTACGACACCGTCTCGGTGGCCCTGGCCCCCAAGGACAAGGCCCTTGAGAACGGCCTGCGCCCGATCCAGGTGACCCTGGCCGACCGGGCCTCACGCACCCTGGAACTGGGCGCCGGCTATTCGACCAGCGAAGGCCCCGGCGTCGATGTCAAATGGATCCGCTACAACCGCCTGCGCCGGGCCGACACCACGACCATCACCACCCAGGTGGCCAAGCTGGAAAAGAGCCTGGAAGGGTCGGTCGCCCTGCCGCACTGGGGGCGGCCGCAGCAGACCCTGAAGCTGACCAGCAAGGTGTTCGGCGAGACGACCGACGCCTATGACGAAACCGGCGCCACCATCAGCGCCGATCTGACGCGCCGTCTGCAGGCCACGCGCTACCAGACCTACGGTGTGTCGCTGGACCTGTCGCAGACCACCGAACTGACCTCGGCTAACGGCGGCACGGTGGGCCAGCGGCTGAACCTGGCGACCTTCACCACCCTGGCCGCCTACGCCTGGGATCACTCGGACAACATCCTCGATCCCAAGCAGGGCTGGCGGATCGAGGCCCGGGCCGAGCCCACGGCGATCACCGGCGACACCAGCCTCGTCTACATCCGCACCCAGGCCCAGGGCGCGGCCTACATTCCGTTCGGCGAGGACGCCAAGACCGTGCTGGCCGGTCGGCTGAAGCTGGGCGCCATGCTGGGCGGCACCATGCCCGAAGTGCCGGCCTCGCGGCGCTTCTATTCCGGCGGCGGCGGCTCGGTGCGCGGCTATTCCTATCAGGCCATCGGTCCGCGCCTGTCGGACAACACCCCGCAAGGCGGCCTGTCGCTGTTCGAGGCCTCCCTCGAAGTGCGCCATCGCTTCACCGAGCGCTGGGGCGGGGTGCTGTTTCTTGACGCCGGCGCCGTGGGCGTCGAGCCCACGCCCAGCGCCGACGACTTCAGCGCCGGCGTCGGCTTCGGCGTGCGCTACGACCTGGGCTTTGGCCCCATCCGCGCCGACTTCGCCGTACCGCTGGAAAAGCGCAAGGGCGACCCGGCCTTCCAGATCTATCTCAGCATCGGGCAGAGCTTTTGACCGACGCCGCACCGCCGCCAGAGCCCGTCGAACAGGTCGCCGAAGCCGCGGCCAAGGTCGCGCGCCGCATTGGCGGGCCCGGCTGGCTGATCATCGTCTCGGTGACCCTGGTGGCGATCGTCGCCCTGTTCCTGGGCGTGGTCCGCTACGGCGTGATCACGCCTCAAGGGCGGGCGTTCCTCGAAGCCCGCACCAGCGGCCTGAAGCTGGGCCGCATCGGCACGCTGAAGATCGAGGGCCTGTCGGGCGACATCTGGCGTGACTTCGGCGTGCGCCGGCTGACCATCTCCGACGAGAAGGGCGTCTGGCTGGAGGGCGCCGACCTGCACGTCGTCTGGCGGCCGCGCGAACTGTGGTGGCGCCGGTTCCACGCCGACAACATCGAAGCCCGCCAGGTGACGCTGGTGCGCCGCCCCACACTCGGTCCCAAGGGCAAGTCCAGCGCCGCGCCGGTGTCGGTCGATCTCGACGCCTTCAGGCTGCGCCTGGTCTCGCGGCCGGCGTTCAGCAACGTGGCTGGCGATTTCGACGTCTCGGGCGCGTTCGAGATGGCACGTGCGGGCGGCCAGGCCGGCCGGCTGTCGGCCGCCAGCCGGCTGCATCCGGGCGATCACCTCGACCTCGTCTTCGACCTGGGCCGCGACCAGACCCTGCTGCTGACCGCCACGGGACGCGAGGCCAAGGGCGGCGCCCTGGCCGGCAGCCTTGGCTTGCCCGCCGACCGTCCGTTCCTGCTCGACGCCAAGGCCAACGGCACCACCCAGGCCGGCGCCTTCACCGTGCGGGCCCAGACCGGCGACACCGTTCCGCTGCGGGCCGGCGGCGCCTGGACCGCCCAGGGCGGCTCGGCCAGCGGCCATGTGGACCTCTCGGCCTCGACCCATACCGACCTATACGAGCGGATGTTCGGCGCGGCGGTGAACGTCGATATCGTCGGCCGCAAGGCCGGGGCCTCCACCGATCTCTCGCTGAAGGTGAGGGCGCCGAACCTGAACCTCGACGCCCAGGGATTGGCCGACCTCAGCCAGCGCCGCACCGCGCCGGAAGGCGTGACCTTCTCGGCTTCTGTTCGCGACCTCTCCAAGATCACCCCGATCCCCAAGATGGGCGCGGCCAAGGCGCAGGGCGTCTTCAAGCTGGGCGCCGACGGCTTCTCGGTCGAAGGGCCTGCGGACGTGGCCAATCTGGAACTGCTCGGCTACCGCCTGGCGCGGGCTCGCGGCCCGGCCTTCGTCGGCTGGAAGAAGGGCGAACTGACCATCCGCGCTTCGGCCACGACCGAGGGCGGGGCGGGCGAGGGCCTGCTGGCGCCGTTGGGCCGCTCCCCTAAGGCCGAGTTCGAAGGGACGCGGCTGAAGGACGGCCGCTTCCTGATCAAGCACGCCAAGATCGTCGCGCCCAACATCGTCGTCGACGGCAAGGGCGAGCGCGGCATCCTCGGCGGGCTGTCGTTTGACGGCTCGGCCAAGGTCGCCTCCCTGGCCCCGATCCGCCCGGGCATGAAGGGCGCCGCCGACATCAAGTGGTCGGCCAGCCAGGCCCGCAACAAGCCCTGGAACTTCACCGCCGACGCCAAGGGCGCGGGCTTCGCCACGGGTCTGTCCGAGCTCGACCGCCTGCTGGGCGCCGCGCCCAAGCTCAGCGCCCGCGCGGCCTGGGACAACGGCAAGCTGTCGGTCGCCGACGCCAAGCTGGACGGCGCCTCGGCCAACGCCCGGCTTTCGGGCGTGATGAATCCCGGCAACACCCTCGCCTTCAAGGTGGACTGGTCGGCCCAAGGGCCGTTCGGGGCCGGGCCGGTCGAGGTCAGCGGCAAGGCCTCGGGCACGGGCGCCATCACCGGCACGCTGACCGCTCCCCGCGCTGATCTTCAAGCCGCCTTCGACAGCATCGACCTGCCTCGCCTGCCGCTGAAGGACGCCAAGCTGGCCCTGACCTTCGCCAAGCTGCCCGACGGCGGCGACGGGACGGCGTCGTTGCAGGCGACCAGCCAGTACGGACCGGCGCGCGGCAAGACCGCCTTCCGGTTCGCGCCGGGCGGGCTGGAGCTTTCCGATCTGGACGTCGACGCCGGCGGGCTGAAGGCCCTGGGCGGCGCCAGCTTGCGCGACGGCCGCCCCGCGACCGCCGACCTGACTGTCGCTATCGGTCCGGGCGCGTTCCTGGCCCAGGGGTCGGTGAAGGGCGCGGTCAAGCTGGTCGACGCGCCCGGCGGGCCGAACGCCACGCTGGATCTCGTCGCCCAGGACGTCGCCGGCGGCGCCTGGAAGCTGCGCACCGCCACCATCAAGGCCAATGGACCGATGAGTCGCCTGCCGCTGACCCTCGACGCTCGCGGCGAGGCGCCGGCCGGTCGCTGGAACCTAGCTGGGACCGGCGTGCTGGCCCAGCAGACCGACGACTACCTGCTGACCCTCGACGCCAAGGGGCGCATGGCCCGGACCGACATCTCGACGCGAGAGTCCGCCCAGATCCGCTTCGGGGGGCCGCGCACGACCAGCAGCCTGCGCCTGAACCTCGGCGATGGCCGGGCCGACCTCGATCTCGATATCGGCGGCGAACTGGCCAACCTGCGCGCCGACCTGGTGGGCGTCAGCCTGACCGCGCTCAATCCCGATCTCGCGGGACGCATCGACGCCCGTGTTTCGATGCGCGGACAGGGCGAGGCGCTGGACGGCGAACTCGACGCCAACCTGTCGGGCGCCCGCGAGCGTGGGGCCAAGGAAAACCAGTCGCTGGACGCCACGATCCATGGCGACCTGCGCGACCGGGTGATAACCATCAAGGCCAGCGGCTCCAACCCGCAGGGTCTCAAGGCCGAGGCCGACCTGACCCTGCCGACCGAAGCCTCGGCCAAGCCGTTCCGCCTGGCCATCGACCGCCGCCGGGCGGTGCAGGGCCGGTTCCTGGCCCAGGGCGAGATCAAGCCGCTGTGGGACCTGCTGATTGGTCCGGAACGAGGCCTGTCGGGCAAGATCGACGCCGAGGGCTCGCTGGCCGGCACCCTGGCGGACCCGCGCCTGATCGGCCGCGCCGCCCTGACCGGCGGCAAGTTCGAGGACGGCGGCACGGGTCTTCGCCTCCAAGATGTCGCCATCACCCTGGCCCTTGCCGACAACGCCATCGACGTCAGCCAGGCCCAGGGCGCCGACGGCCGGGGCGGCACGGTGTCGGGGGCTGGAAGGATCAGCCTGGCGCGCGACGGCGTCGGCAGCTTCCGCCTCGACATGAAGAACTTCCAGGTCATCGACAACGAGCTGGCGAAAGCGTCCGCCACCGGCCAGACGACGATCAACCGCGACTCCGCCGGCAAGGTGAAGCTGACCGGCGCCCTGACCATCGACCGCGCCGACGTCTCGGCCCAGTCCAAGACCCCGGCCGGCGTCGTCTCGATGGACGTCATCGAGCGCAACCGTCCGCAGGACCTGGTCCAGGGCGTCGAGGTCCGCCAGCGGCGGGCCGATTCCGGCATGGCGCTGGATGTCACCCTGAAGGCGCCGCGGCGGATCTTCGTGAAGGGCAGGGGCCTGGACGTCGAACTTTCGCTCGACGCCCATGTCGGCGGCACCACGGCCGCGCCCAGTCTCGACGGCGTTGCCCGCGTGGTGCGCGGCGAATACGACTTCGCCGGCAAGCGCTTCGAGTTCGACGACGACGGCGTGGTGCGCCTGGCCACCCAGCTGGAGCGCATCCGCCTGGACCTGACCGCCACCCGCGAGGACGACGCCCTGACGGCCGTCATCAAGATCTCGGGAACGGCCGCCAAGCCGGAGATCACCCTGACCTCGACGCCGGAACTGCCGCAGGACGAAGTGCTGTCGCAGGTGCTGTTCGGATCGTCGGCCGCCCAGCTGTCGCCGATCGAGGCCGCCCAGCTGGCCTCGGCCTTGGCGTCGCTGGCCGGCGGCGGCGGGTTCGACGTGATCGGCAACCTGAGAAGCTTCGCCCGCCTCGACCGCCTGGCCTTCGCCGAAAGCACCACGGGGATGACCGTGTCGGGCGGCAAGTACGTCACCGACGACGTCTATGTGGAGATCATCGGCGGCGGCCGCGAAGGGCCGGCGGCGCAGGTCGAATGGCGCATCCGCCGGGCCCTGTCGCTGGTCTCGCGCCTGGGCGGTGACGGCGACGCCAAGCTTTCCGTGAAGTGGCGAAAGAACTACAAGTAGAGCAAGGCTGTTGCGCGGGCCTGCGGTTTCCTCGCCAAAGGAAACAACGTTTTGCCTGCGGCCCTTGGATTAGGCTTGCCCCCAAGGAGACAGCGAATCCATGCGGATCGACGACGAAGATCGGGCTGTCCTGGGGAGTTTGGCCGCCGACGGGCCCCGGATGATCGACCGGGCCGTGGCCTGGTGCGCCATCAACTCGGGCAGCCGACACATCGCGGGCCTGGAGCGGCAGCGGCAGGTTCTTGCCGAGGCCTTCTCCGCGTTGCCCGCCGCCCCGACCGAGATCCCGCTGACCGCCTCGCCGGAGATCGCCGCCGACGGGCGCGAGGTCACGCAGGCCCATCCCCCGGCCATCGCCGTCGTCGTGCGCCCCGAGGCGCCGGTCCAGGTCGTGCTGACCGGGCACTACGACACCGTCTATCCGGAGACCTCGGCCTTCCAGAGCGTCAGCACCCGTCCCGACGGCGCGCTGCATGGGCCTGGGATCGCCGACATGAAGGGCGGGATCTCGGTGATGCTGGCGGCGCTGGAGGCCTTCGAGCGCCATCCCAAGGCGGCCAATCTCGGTTACCGCGTGCTGCTGTCGCCCGACGAGGAGATCGGCTCGATCGCCTCGGCCCCGGTGCTGGCCGACTTCGCGCGGCTGGGCCATGTGGGCCTGACCTATGAGCCGGCCCTGGCCGACGGGGCCCTGGCCAGCGTGCGCAAGGGCTCGGGTAATTTCCACGTCGTGATCCACGGCCGCGCCGCCCATGCCGGCCGCGACTTCGCCTCGGGCCGCAACGCGGTGATGGAGGCCGCGCGCCTGGCCCAGGCCCTGCACGCCCTGAACGGCCGGCGCGAGGGGGTCACGCTCAACGTCGCCAAGATCGACGGCGGCTCGCCGCTGAACATGGTGCCCGATATCGCCGTGCTGCGCTTCAATGTCCGCTTCCCCTCGGTCGCCGACGCCGCCTGGCTGGAGGGTGAGATCGCCGCCATCGTCGCCTCGACCTCCGCGGATGGCCTGCACGCCCACCTGCATGGCCGCATCACCCGCGGCGCCAAGCCGTTCAACGCCGCCCAGGAGCGGCTGTTCGGCGCGGTGAAGGAGGTCGGCGCGCTGCTGGGCCAGGACATCGCCTGGAAGCCGTCCGGCGGCGTTTGCGAGGGCAACAACCTGTTCGCCTCGGGCCTGCCCAACATCGACAGCCTGGGGGTGCGCGGCGGCGACATCCACAGCGAGGCCGAGCACGCCTGGCCGGCCAGCTTCGTCGAGCGCGCCCAGCTCTCGGCCCTCACCCTGACCAAGCTCGCGAGCGGCGACATCGACGCCCACGCGATCCGCGCGGCCATGGCCGCCGTACCGGAGACCCTCTGAATGCTCGTGGTCCGTCCCGCCGGTTCGGCGGATTTCGACTCCCTGATGGAGCTGGCCGTGCTGTCGGGGCGGGGCTTCACCAGCCTGCCCGAGGACGAGCCGACCCTGCGTGAGCGCCTGGCCCTGTCCGAAGCCAGCTTCCAGGCCGGCGTCGCCCCGCCCGAGGCTTGGTACACCCTGATGCTGGAGGACCTGGAGAGCGGCGTCATCGACGGCGTCGCGGGCGTCAAGGCCAGCGTCGGCCTGAAGCGGCCGTTCTTCTCGTTCCGCGTCGTGACCCTGGCGCAGTCGTCGCCGGTGCTGGAGATGCGCTTCGACCACAAGGCCCTGGTGTTGGTGAACGAATGCGCCGGCTGGTCGGAGGTGGGCTCGTTGTTCCTGCGGCCCGAAAAGCGCAAGGGCGGCGCGGGGCGGCTGCTGGCCCAGTCGCGCTACATGCTGATCGGAATCGAGCCGCAGCGCTTCGCCGAGATGGTGCTGGCCGAACTGCGCGGCTGGTTCGACGAGGATGGCTCGTGTCCGTTCTGGGAGCACGCGGCCAGCAAGTTCTTCCGGCTGGACTTCGACCAGGCGGATCTGATGAGCGCCTCGACCAACGGTCAGTTCATCCTCGACCTGGCGCCCCGCCATCCGATCTATACCGAGCTGCTGGCGCCGGCCGCGCGCGACGTGATCGGCAAGGTGCACCGCGACGGCGAGGCCGCCCGGGCCATGCTGGAGCGCGAGGGCTTCCGCTACCAGGGTCTGGTGGACCTGTTCGACGCCGGCCCGACCGTGGCCGCGCCGCGCGACGACATCCGCACGGTGCGTGACGCCCGCCGGCTGCGCGTGAAGATCGGCGAGGATGCGTTCGGCGAGGAGGCCCTGATCTCGACCACCGACGTCGCCCGCTTCCGGGCGGTGCGGGCCGCCGTGCTGATCGACGGCGAGGCGGCGATCCTGGACCGCGAGGCGGCCGACGCCCTGGGCGTGGCCGAGGGCGATTATGTGCGAGTGAAGGCATGAGCGGCGTCTATATCGACGGGGTCTGGAAGAGCGGGCAGGGGCCGCAGGCCGTCTCCACCGATCCGGCGACGGGCGAGGTCGTCTGGCGCGCGGCGACGGCGTCGTCCGTCGATGTCGAGGCCGCCGTGGCGGCGGCTCGCAAGGCCTTCCATCCCTGGGCCGACCTGCCGCGCGAAGAGCGGATCGCCATCCTCTGCCGCTACAAGGAGGTGCTGCTCGATCGCGCGGGCGCCTATGCTGAAGCCCTGAGCCGCGAGACCGGCAAGGCGCTGTGGGAGACCAAGGCCGAGATCGGCTCGATGGCCGGCAAGGTGGACGCCTCGATCAAGGCCTATGACGAGCGCACGGGCGTGGCCGAAAACGCCATGCCCTTTGGCCGCGCCGTGCTGCGCCACCGCCCACACGGGGTCATGGTGGTGCTAGGGCCGTTCAACTTCCCGGGCCACCTGCCCAACGGCCACATCGTGCCGGCCCTGCTGGCCGGCGACACCGTGGTCTTCAAGCCCTCCGAAGAGACGCCCCTGGCCGGCCAGCTGCTGGTCGAGGCGCTGGAGGCGGCGGGCGTTCCGGCCGGCGTCGTCAATCTGGTGCAGGGCGGGCGCGAAGTCGGACAGGCCCTGATCGACCAGGAGATCGACGGCCTGCTGTTCACCGGCTCGGCCCAGGCGGGAACCTTCTTCCGCCGTCACTTCGCCGACCGGCCCGATGTGATCCTGGCCCTGGAGCTGGGCGGCAACAATCCGCTGGTGGCCTGGCAGGCCGGGGATCCGGCCGCCGTCGCCGCCCTGGTGGCGCAGTCGGCCTTCATCACCACCGGCCAGCGCTGCTCCTGCGCCCGCCGGCTGATCGTGCCGGACGGTTCGGAAGGCGAGGCGATCATCGAGGCCGTGCTGGCTCTGGTTCCGAAGCTCTCGATCGGTCCGTGGAACGGCGAGGAGCCCTTCATGGGGCCGCTGATCTCCGAACGCGCCGCCGGCCACGCCCTGGCCGCCGCCGGGCGCATCGAGGGCCGGCGCCTGCTGGAGCCGGGCCGCGTCGAAGGCCTGTCGGGCGCCTTCGTCTCGCCGGGCCTGATCGACGTCACCGGCGTCGACGTGCCCGACGACGAGATCTTCGCGCCGATCCTGCAGGTCCGCCGCGTGGCTTCGTTCGACGAAGCGCTCGTCGCCGCAAACGCCACCCGCTACGGCCTGTCGGCCGGGCTCGTGACCGAGAACCCGGCGCTGTGGGAGCGCTTCCTGGCTCGCATCCGGGCCGGCGTCGTCAACCTCAACCGCCCGACCACGGGCGCGGCCGGGACCATGCCGTTCGGCGGCCTGGGGGCCTCGGGCAACCACCGTCCCAGCGCCTATTACGCCGCTGACTACTGCGCCTATCCGGTGGCCAGCTTCGAGGCCGGGGCGGTGCTCGACACGACGGGCGACATCAAGGGCCTGCGTCCATGACGGCCGTCGAGGCCAATTGCGACGGCCTGGTCGGGCCGACCCACTCCTATGTCGGCCTGTCGCCCGGCAACATCGCCAGCCAGGTCAACGCCGGCCAGGTGTCTGACCCGCGCGCGGCGGTGCTGGAGGGCCTCGACAAGATGCGTCGTCTGGCCGACTGGGGCGTGCCGCAGTTCGTGCTACCGCCGCATGAGCGTCCGGCCGTGGGCTTCCTGAAGTTGATCGGGTTCACGGGCTCCGACGCCGCCGTCATCGAGAGCGCCTGGAAGACCGCTCCGGCCCTGGCGGCGGCCGCCTGCTCGGCCTCGCCGATGTGGGCCGCCAACGCCGCCACGGTGACGCCCAGCGCTGATGCGGCCGACGGCCGCGTGCACTTCACGCCCGCCAACCTGCTGACCAACCTGCACCGCAGCCTGGAAGGCCCGCAGACCGCCCGGGCCCTGCGCCGCCTGTTTCCGGACGAGACCCGCTTCGCCGTCCACGACCCGCTGCCGGGCCAGCCGCACTTCGCCGACGAGGGCGCGGCCAATCACGTGCGGCTCTGCGTCGAGCACGGGGCTCCGGGCGTGAACCTCTTCGTCTGGGGACGCGAGGCCTGGGAGCATTGGAGCGGCGCATATCCGGCCCGCCAGACTCGCGAGGCCTTCGAGGCGATCCAGCGCCGCCACGCCGCCTCCCGGGCCGTCTTCCCCCGTCAGGGTCGCCGCGCCATCGCTGGCGGGGCCTTCCACAACGACGTGGTGTGCGTCGGCACGCGCGAGACCCTGTTCTTCCACGAAGCCGCCTTCGAGGACCGCGCCGCCATGGAGGCCGAAGTCCGCTGCGCCGCCAGGGGCCTGTTCGAGCCGATCTTCGTCGAGGTCTCCGAGGCCGACCTGCCGATCGAGGACCTGGTGAAGAGCTATCTCTTCAACTCCCAGCTTCTCGTCCTGCCCGGTGAGGATCGGCTGGTGCTGCTGGCCCCCGGCGAGACCCGCGACAATCCCCGCGCCCGCGCGGTCGCCGAGGGTCTGGTCGCCTCCAACGGGCCGATCGGCCGGGTAGACTACGCCGACGTCCGCCAGAGCATGCGCAATGGCGGCGGCCCGGCCTGCCTGCGCCTGCGGGTGGTGCTGAACGACGACGAACTGGCCGCCGCCAATCCGGCCCAGCGTTTCGACGCGGCCCTGCACGAGCGCCTGGCCGACTGGGGCGCGCGCCGCTACCGTGACCGCCTCGCGCCCGCCGATCTGGCTGATCCTGCATTGCTGGTCGAAAGCCGCGAGGCGCTCGACGAACTGACCGCCATCCTCGACCTGGGCGGCGACTTCTATCCTTTCCAGAGAGATGGCCAGAGGGACGGATGAGCTTCTCGATCCGCCCGACCCGGCCCTACGACGCGATCCCGGTCGCAGCTGTGCATCGCGCCACGGCCGCTATCGCCGGCGGCATTGCCCGCCAGCCGGAAGAGATCACCGACGCCTATATCGACCGGATCCTGCACGAGGCCCTGGCTGACGGTGTAGGCCTGGTGGCGGTCGATGAAGGCGGCGTCGTCATCGGCGAGATCCACGCCGTGCGCATCCCGGTGAAGCTGTTCTCGCACGTGCTGTCGGACCTGACCGTCGCCGTGCATCCCGACTGGCGGGGCAGGGGCGTCGGCTCGGCCCTGTTCCAGGCGCTGTTCGCGGCGGCGCGGGCCATGGACCCGCCGATCGTGCGCGTGGAACTGGGGACGGGTGCGGGCAATGCGGGCGCGATGCGGCTCTATGAGCGGCTTGGCTTCCGCATCGAGGGCCGGCTGGAAAAGCGTGGGCGCTTTCCGGACGGCACGTTCGAGGACGATATCGCCATGGGATTGATCCTCTGATCCCTCTCCCCTTGCGGGAGAGGGTGGCCCTGCGGAGCAGGGTCGGGTGAGGGGTCTCTCAGAACCGTCCGCACGACCCCTCATCCGTCGGCTTCGCCGACACCTTCTCCCGCAAGGGGAGAAGGATCAGGGGGTGATCTCGCTCGCCGTCATCGCCTTGACGCCGATCTCCCCAAGCCCCGCCAGCAACCGCCGCAGGGCCGAGATCCGGAACGGCTGGCCCGTCACGTACGGCGTCAGGGTGAAGCCCAGCACCCGCCCGCCGAACCGCTCGGCGCCGTCGACCAGATACGCGGCCGCCTCCACCACCTGGTTCGCCCATTCGTCCTCGGTCTGGCGGCGGTCGATCATCAGCGCGCGGTCGTCGAGTTCGTTGGACAGCGGTAGGCCGATGACCTCGCCGGCGTCAGTCTTCATCGCCACGGGAACCTCGTCCTGCTCCCAGTCGAGGCAGATGTCGAAGCCGACCGCGCGGATCAGGTCCAGCGTCGCGAACGACTGCTGCCGGGCCGGGCTGAGCCAGGCGCGCGGCTTCAGACCCGCCGCGTCGAACCGCGCCCGCACCTCGGCGATCCATGCGCTTTCCGTTTCGCGATCCAGGCCGCCCCAGTGGATGTGGGTGGTCGAGAGGCCATAGGCGGCGATCTCGTGGCCGTCGGCGAGAATGGCCTGGACCAGCGGCTTCAGGCGCTCAAGCTGGTCGGCGTTGACCGGGAAGGTCGCCTTCAGCCCTGCCGCCTTCAGGGCCTCGAGGATGCGATAGACGCCCACCCGGTTTCCGTAGTCGCGCGTCGTGTAGTGGCGCAGGTCCGGATAGGGCGTGACCATCGCGCCGGGGTGCTTGAACGGCTTGCCCGGCGGATTGAGCGGATGGTGCTCGATCGGCACGACGATCATCGCCGTCACGGCCGCGCCGCCCGTAAGCGCGATCGGCGCGCGTTTGGTCGAGGGCCGCCAAGCGTAGCGGTCCTGGTCCATACCGTAGGAGCGATGCGGGTAGATCAGGTGTTCGTCAGGCAGCGGCATTGTCGAACCCCGTTCCCGGCGTGGCCAGGCCGCGCGCGGCAATGTCGGCGACGGTCTGGTCGAAGTAGTTGTCGCGATAGTGCTGCGCGATCTCGCGGGCCGTGGTGATCCACACCTCGTCGTGGCCGGCGATGTGGCGCAGGGCCTCCTCGAACGGCCGGATGCGATGCGGCTGACTGACGAGATAGGCGTGCAGCGGGATGCACATTACCGTGCCCGACTTCTCGCCTTCCTCCAGCAGCTGGTCGAAATGTCGCTTGAGCACGTCGGCATAGCGCCAGGGGCTCATCGACAGCGCGCCATAGGTGATGACGTCGTTGACCTCCAGCGAATAGGGCATCGAGATCAGCTTGCCGGTCTTGGTCTTCACCGGCTGGGGCTGGTCGTCCTGGAAGAGGTCGCAGGTGTACCAGAAGTCGTTTTCGGCCAGCAGGTCGAAGGTCTTCTCGGTGTGGGTCAGGGCCGGCGCCAGATAGCCCCGGATGCGCTGGCCGGTGGCGGCCTCGACCGAGCGGATCGAATCCTCGATCACGGCCCGCTCCTGGGCCTCGTCCATGCCGTAGGAGAAGCGGGTGTTGTAGATGCCGTGGCTGAAGAACTCCCAGTTCCGCGCCACGCAGGCCTCGATGATCTCCGGATGGTGGTCGAGCAGGCCCACCGACAGCGAGATCGAGCCGCGCATGCCGTACTTGTCGAGCAGCTCCATCAGCCGCCAGTGGCCGACCCGGTTGCCCCAGTCGCGCTGCGAGTAGCCCACCACGTCCGGCGAGGGCTTGGGCCAGCCGGGACGCTGCGGGTTCTTGGGCGGATCGAACTCGTAATATTCGATGTTGGGCGCGATCCAGAAGGCCAGCTTCTTGCCGTCCGGCCAGACGATCTTGGGCCGGTCGCGATAGGGCCAATGGTCGTAGAGATTGGGATCGGCCTGCATCTGACGCTCCACTCAGCCGGCGGCGTAGGCCGCGCCGGTCTTGACCATGTCGGCCAGGCCGATGCGGTCGTTGACGCCGCCCATATCGATCATCCGGTCGGCGAAAGGCTTGCTGGCGCCGTTGGTCTTCAGGCTGGCCAGGAAAGCCTCGGCCGCCGGCACCATCGCGCGGACCAGGGCGCCGGGCGAGATCACCAGCTTGAAGCCGATGCGGCCCAGTTCGGTCACGTCCAGCAGCGGGGTCTTGCCGCCCTCGACCATGTTGGCCAGCAGCGGAACCCGGCCAGCGAAGGCATGGGCAATGGCGCTCATCTCGCCCAGGGACTGCGGGGCCTCGACGAACAGCACGTCGGCGCCGGCCTCGACATAGGCGTGGGCGCGGTCGAGCGCGGCTTCAAAGCCTTCGACGCCGATGGCGTCGGTGCGGGCGATGATCAGGGTCTGGTCGCTGGCCCGAGCGTCCAGCGCCGCGCGGATCTTGCCCGACATCTCCTGGGTCGAGACCAGGCCCTTGTCCGACAGGTGGCCGCACTTCTTGGGGAAGGTCTGGTCTTCCAGCTGGATGGCCGAGGCGCCCATGCGCTCGAAGATCCGCACCGTGCGCTGCACGTTGACGGCGTTGCCGAAGCCGGTGTCGCCGTCGACGATCAGCGGCAAGCCGACCCGCTCGGACACCCGGCCGACCACGTCGGCAACGTGGTCGAACGACACCAGGCCGATGTCGGGCCGGCCTAGCTGGGTGTAGGCGATCGAGGCGCCAGAGAGGTACACGGCCTCGAACCCGGCCTGTTCGATCAGCAGGGCCGACAGGGCGTCATAGGCGCCGGGGGCCAGCAGCGGCGTGTCTTGGGCGAGGCGGTCGCGCAGGCTCATGCGGCGGCTCCCTTCAGTCGGCGTTTCAGGTGCGGAATCAGGCCGCCGTCCTCGATCATCGCCATCAGGTGCGGCGGGATCGGCGTCAGGGCGTAGACCTTGCCCGTGGTCAAATTCTCGAGACGGCCGGCGACCGGATCCAAAGAGATCCGATCGCCGTCGCTCACCTCACCGACCTGGGGAAACACAAAGGCCGGCAAGCCGAGGTTGATGGCGTTGCGGTAGAAGATGCGGGCGAACGAGGTCGCCAGCACCGCGGAGACGCCAAGAAGACGTAAGGAGACGGCCGCCTGCTCGCGCGACGAGCCGAGGCCGAAATTAGCGCCGGCGAACACCACGTCGCCGGGCTGGACGCTGGAGGCGAAGTCCGGCGCGATGGCCCGCAGGCAGTGCTGGGCCAGCTCGGCCGGCGGCAGCTTCATCAGGTTGCCGGGGGCCAGAAGGTCGGTGTCGATGGCGTCGCCGAAGACGAAGGCGCGGGACATCAGGCGGCTCCCGTCAGATAGGGGCGGGGATCGACGATGCGGCCGGCCGTCGCGGCGGCCGCCACGGCGTAGGGCGAGCCGAGATAGACCTTGGCGCCCGCATGGCCCATGCGGCCCTGGAAGTTGCGGTTGGTCGACGAGATGCAGGTCTCGCCTTCGGCCAGGATGCCGGCGCCCATGCCGGCGCAGGCCCCGCAGCCCGACGGCATCAGCACCGCCCCGGCCGCCAGCAGGGTCTCCATCACCCCTTCGCGCGCCGCCAGTTCTGCGGTGCGGGCCGAGCCCGGGGCCACCAGCAGCCGCACGCCCGGCGCCACGCGACGGCCCTTCAGCACGGCGGCGGCCATCCGCAGGTCCTCGATCTTGGCCCCGACGCAGGCGCCGATATAGGCCTGGTCGATACGAACCTCGGAGAACTCGGTCGCGTCGCGGGTGTTGGCCGGCGAGTGCGGGGCGGCGATCTGCGGCGAGAGGCTTGAGGCGTCGAAGCGGTGCACGGCGGCGTAGGTCGCGTCGGCGTCGGAATGCAGGGCCAGGGCCGCGGCCTGGTCCGTCACCGGCGCGCCGCGGGCGGCCAGATAGGCGAAGGTCGTCACGTCCGGCGCCACGACGCCGGTCTCGGCGCCCAGTTCGGCGGCCATGTTGGCCAGCACCATGCGCTCGGCCATCGGCATGGCCTCGACCAGGGGACCGGCGAATTCCACCGCCTTGAAGGCGTTGTCCATGCCCAGTTCCCGACACAGGAACAGCATGACGTCCTTGGCCGTCACGCCCGGCTGGAAGGCGCCGGTCCACTCGACGCGGATCGTCTCGGGCACGGCCAGCCAGGTCTCGCCCGTTGCGGCGATGGCGGCCATGTCGGTGGCGCCGTAGCCGGCCGCATAGGCCCCGAAGGCGCCGGCCGTGGGCGTGTGGCTGTCGCCGCCGGCGATGAAGGCGCCCGGACGGATCAGGCCGTGTTCGGGCAGGACGAGGTGGCAGATGCCGACCATGTCGAAGAAGGCGCTGACGTCATAGTCGCGGGCGAAGTCGCGTGTCCCCTTGAGGATCGCTGCCGATTCCGCGTCCACGGCCGGCACGTAGTGGTCCGAGACGATGGCCACCTTGGACGGGTCCCACAGGCCCACGCCCAACTCTTCGAGCAGCGGACGCCAGCGGCGCGGGCCGCTGCTGTCGTGCGCGAAGGCCAGATCCACCTTGGCCGTCACGAGGTCGCCGGCGCGCACGCTCGGCAGGCCCGCGGCCTTGGCGATCACCTTCTCGACGAGGGTACGTCCGTTACTCTGGGCGCCCAACCTAATCGCCTCCCGGTCAAATCCAGCGGCGACCGGGGTAGGCGCGGGGCCCCCGGCTAGAAAGGCGGAAGTTCAGATCAATTGCTGTGCGGTCATTTCCGGCCGCCGGAGGACTACGATGCCCCTCGACGCCGCTCGCACCATTCCCGCCTTCGACTGGAAGGACCCGCTCGCCCTCGACGCCCGCCTGACCGAGGACGAGCGCCTGATCCGCGACGCCGCCCGCGCCTATGCGCAGGAGCAACTCCTGCCGCGCGTGGTCTCCGCCTATGCCGAAGGCCGCTTCGATCGCGAGATCATGACCGAGATGGGCGAGCTTGGCCTGCTGGGCTCGACCCTGCCGGAAGAGTACGGCGGCGCGGGCGTCAGCCATGTGGCCTACGGCCTGGCCGCCGCCGAGATCGAGGCCGTCGACAGCGGCTATCGCTCGGCCATGAGCGTGCAGTCGTCGCTGGTCATGTACCCGATCTACGCCTTCGGTTCGGAAGAGCAGAAGCGCAAATGGCTGCCGGGCATGGCCCGCGGCGAGCTGATCGGCTGCTTTGGCCTGACCGAAGCCGACGGCGGCTCCGACCCCGGCTCGATGCGCACCGTGGCCCGGAAGGTCGACGGCGGCTACGTGCTGAACGGCGCCAAGATGTGGATCACCAACAGCCCGATCTCCGACGTCGCCCTGGTCTGGGCCAAGCTCGACGGCGAGATCCGCGGCTTCCTCGTGGAGCGCGGGACCGAAGGCTTCACCACCCCGAAGATCGACGACAAGCTCAGCTTGCGCGCCTCGATCACCGGCGAGATCGTCCTACAGGACGCGCTGGTGCCGGCCGACGCCATCCTGCCGAACGTGAAAGGGCTGCGCGGTCCGTTCTCGTGCCTCAACAAGGCTCGCTACGGCATCGCCTGGGGCGCCATGGGCGCGGCGCGGTTCTGCCTGGAGACCAGCGCGGCCTATGTCGCCGACCGCGTCGTCTTCGGCCGCCCGCTGGCCGCCCGCCAGTTGATCCAGAAGAAGCTGGCCGACATGCAGACCGAGATCGCGCTGGGCTTCGAAAGCGCCCTGGCGCTCGGCCGTCGCCTGGACGCCGGCGACTGGGTGCCCGAGGCCATCAGCCTGATGAAGCGCAACAACTGCGGCAAGGCCCTGATCATCGCCCGCGAGGCCCGCGACATCCACGGCGGAGCCGGCATCTCCGGCGCCAGCCACGTGATGCGCCACGCGGCCAACCTCGAGACGGTCAACACCTACGAGGGCGCGGCCGACGTCCACGCCCTTATCCTGGGTCGGGCGATCACCGGCCTGGCGGCGTTCTGAGGAGCAGGGCGATGAAGCACCAGACCATCCGCGGCAAGATCCTCTACACCTCGCGCAAGCCGGGCCGGGAGGGGCAGGAGCGGGGGCGTGAGCACTTCTCCATGACCCGTCACACCGACGGCAAGGTGACCATCCGCGCCCAGTGCGAGATCGAGGAGCCGGATCCCACCGTCCTGCGCGACGCCGTCTACTCCCTCGACGAGCACAACCGGCCGATGGACTTCCATCTGCGCCTGACGGTCGGCGACAAATTCATGGGCTCGGGCTGGTTCCGCTTCGGCGAGGACTTCATCGAGTGCGAGAGCTACGGCCCGTCGATCGGCCGTCTGTCGCAGCGCGTGCCGATGAACGGCCATTTCGATGGCTTCGGCACCCACCCGATCATCGGCGACGCCTACATGTGCAAGGTGATGGACGTCGCCAAGGGGCCGCACAAGCGCAAGCTTCGCGTCTTCCTGCCCTCGGTCGATCACCGCGGCGCCACCCCGCCGCAGATCGTCGAGAGCGGCATCACCCTGGAATATGTCGGCGAGGAAGAGGCCACCACGCCGGCCGGAACCTTCGCCTGCCGCCACTTCCGCTTCCTGGGCGAGGACGGCGGCATGGTCAGCAAGGACGGCGAGCACCCGACCTACGACATGTGGGTTACGGCCGACGAAGACTCCCTGTTCGTGAAGGGCGGCGTCGGGGGCTACATGCAGACGTGGTACGAGCTGGTGGAGTTGGAGCGGTAATTCCTGCTGCTTCAACTCCCAAAATGTCGTCATCCCGGAAGCCGCGAAGCGGCTATCCGGGACCCAGGGGGACGGGGCGCCGTGGCGGCTCCACCGCTCAAGCGGTTGCCCATGCATTGCGGTGGCCCCTGGGTCCCGGCTCTGCGCTTCGCTTCGGCCGGGATGACGAGCATTGTAGTTGTCGTGCAGTGGATTAGCGCCTCATCCTGAGATGGGGCGGCAGCGCTCACCGCTCCGGAAACACCGGCTTCCGCTTCGCCAGGAACGCCGAGCGCCCTTCCAGGAAGTCGGGTCCCGAAACCGAGGCCACGAAAGCCGCTCGCGTCGCTGCATCGTCCTCGACGGCGCCGGCCAGGATGGCCCGGATCGTCGCCTTGATCGCCCGCACGGAGTGCTGCGACGCCGCCGCGATCTGCTCGGCCTTGGCGGCTGCGGCGGCGGGGACATCCGCTTCGACCGCATCGATCAAGCCCAACCGCAGCGCCTCGTCCGCCCCCAGCAGCCGGCCCGTGAACAGGATGTCCCTGGCCGCCGAAGCGCCGACGGCGTCCACCAGCCGCTTGGTGTCTTCCAGGCTATAGGTCAGGCCCAGCTTGGACGGCGTGATGGCCAGGCGGGCGTCCGAGGCGGCGATCCGCAGGTCGCAGGCCAGGGCCACGGCCAGGCCGCCGCCGACGCAGGCGCCTTCGATGGCGGCCAGCACAGGCTTTTCCAGGCCCGCGATCGCGCCGATCCCGGCCGCGATGGCGGCGTTGTAGCCGGCGGCGCTCTGCGGTGTCGCGTAGACGGCCTCGAACTCGCCGATGTCGGCCCCGGCGGCGAAATGGCCGCCGCGACCGGTGACGACCAGAACCTTGGCCTTTGAAGCTGAGACGGCCGCGCAGGCGTCGGGCAGGGCGCGCCACATGGCCAGGGTGATGGCGTTGCGCTTGGCCGGCCGATCGAAGGCCAGGGTCGCGACGTCGCCGTCGATGGTCAGGGTCAGCGCCCCGTCGGCGAAAACGGTCATCGGAAGGCCTCCGGAACGGCGGCGGCAGGCAGGGCTTCGGACAGCCGCGCGGCCAGCGCCTGGGTAGCGCCGTCGGTCATACCGATCACCTGCAGCGACAGCGGCAGGCCGTCGACCTCGCCGGACGGCAGGGCGAAGGCCGGGGCGCCCAGCACGTTGCCCAGGGCCGTGAGGTCGGCTTGGTAGGCTGGAACCGCGCTGCCGAAAGCGAAAGCCTGCTGTGGCGTCGTCGGCGTCAGAAGTCCGGCATAGGGCGCTGTGACAGCGAGGATTTTCCGCCTGGTTTCAGCCAGCAGGCGGTAGGCCTCGGCCAGCTTGGCCGGTGTCTGCCTGGCGCCCCAGGCCAGCAGCGACCGAAGCTCCGGCGTGAAGCCTTCCGGATCCAGGGCCAGGGCCCGACGGTGCTCGATCCCGCCCTCGATCTCGCTGAGCAGCAGGCCGGCGCGGCGCAGGGCGCCCAGGTCGAGGTCGTCGATCCGCAGCTTCTCCAGCCGCCAGCCGGCGCGAGCCAGGTCGTCGAGCGTGCGGGCGAAGCCCTCGGCCACCGCCGGCTCCAGCTGCACCAGGCCGTCGAGGTCGAGCACCGCCAGCGGCCGCTCGTCCGGCGCGGTTGAGGCGTCTACGCCGCAGGCCTGGGCGACCAGGGCCGCGTCCGCCGCTGAGCGGGCGTGGACGCCCACATGGTCCAACGTCCAGGACAGGGCCGTGACACCGTCGGTGGCGATCGCGCTCAGGGCCGGCTTGTAGCCGACGACGCCGCAATAGGACGACGGCAGGCGCACGCTGCCCATGGTGTCGGTGCCCAGGGCCGCCGCGCACAGCCCCGCCGCCACGGCCGCCGCCGAACCGCCCGACGAGCCGCCGGGGGTGAAGCCGGCGCGATGCGGGTTCTCGCAGCGGCCGAGGAAGACGTTGTCGTTGGTCGCGCCCAGCGCCGCCTCGTGCATGTTCAGCGCGCCCAGGATCACCGCCCCGGCGGCCCGCAACTGGGCCACGCAGGCCGCATCGGCCGGCGCGACGTTGCGGGCATAGGCCTTGATGCCGGCGCTGTGCACCAGGCCCTCGACGGCGATATTGGCCTTCACCGCGATCGGCGCGCCGTCGATCGGCGACAAGGGCTTGCCCTCGGCCCAGCGTCGGGCGCTGGCGCGCGCCTCGGCTCGCGCGCCCTCGGCGTCGAGCTCGACCACGGCGTTGATCGCCGGGTTCAGCCGTTCGATCCGCGCGAGATAGGCCTCGGTCACGTCGATGGGACTGACGCCCGCCGCGTAGAGCGCCGGCAGGCCCGAGACGCCCGCCGCGATGATGGGGTCGGAGAAGCCCGCCACCTCAGTAGCGCTCGTCGATCAGGCGGATCGGCTTCTGGCGCACGTCGATCTGGGTCAGGCCCGCCGTTGCGCCCTTCGGCGCCAGCTCGACCTCGACCTCGATGCCGATCTTCCGCTTCAGGATTTCGCCGTAAAAGCTTGCGATATCTCGCCATTCGGCGGCGTCGGCCGTGGTCTCGGCGGTCACCGCGAAACTGTCGCGGCCGGTCGCGTCGCGGCGCGCGCGACAGATGAACTCGCCGGCGAAGGCCGGCGCATGCTCCAGCATCGCCCCGACGCCCTGCGGGAAGATGTTGATCCCGCGGATCTTGACCATGTTGTCAGAGCGACCCAGGAAGCCCTCGATCCGCTGGAACACCACGTCGATCAACGACGGCTTGGGAATCGCCCGCGTCACGTCGTGGGTGTTGAAGCGGATCAGCGGATAAAGGTCGTCCTTGAAAAGGCAGGTGACGATCATGTCGCCCAGCTCGCCCGGCGCCACGGCCGCGCCGGTGTCAATGTCGCAGATCTCCAGGTAGTGCGCGTCCTCATGCACGTAGAGGCCGTCGCGGTCGGGGCCTTCGCCGGCGATCAGGCCGGTGTCGCCGACGCCGTACCAGTCGAAGCACTTGGCGCCGCCCCACACCTTCTCCATCGCCGCCCGGTCCTCGCGGCCCAGGTGCGCCGAGATCAGCCGCACGGGGATGTCGCGGCCCGGTTCGATGCCCATCTCCAGCGCCGTGTCGGCCAGTTTCTTGAGGTAGTCGCCGAAGCCCACCAACACGGTGGCCCCGAAGCGCTTCATGACCTCGACCTGCTGGGCCGAGCGGGTCTCGACCCCGGTGCCGGCCGACAGGAAGGTCGCGCTGGTCCAGCGGGTCACGGCCTCGCGCACATAGTGGCCGCCGTTGATCATGCCGTGGCCGTAGACCGAGTGGATCACGTCGTCCGGCCGCAGGCCCTGGAACTGGTAGTTGCGGGCCAGCAGCAGGTTCTGCACCTCGCGGCTTTTGGGGCCGAACAGCAGCACCTGGGGCGATCCCGTGGTGCCCGAGGTGGTGTGCAGCATCACCGGCGGCCGCTGGCTGTCCGGATAGCCCTCGAAGCCGGCGAAGTCGCCGAACGGCGGCTTGCGCTCCAGCGAGGCCATGATGTCGGACTTGTCGAAGCTGGGCAGGCCCGGCAGGTCGTCGAGCGAGCGGATGTCGCCGGGCTGGACGCCCGCCGCGCTCCAGAGGCGCTGGTAGAAGGGCGTCTTCCAGGCCCGCTCGACGCAACGCAGGAACAGGCGGTTCTGCCGCCAGCGCAGTTCGTCGCGGCTGGTGGTGGTGGCGAACTGGGTGAAGGCCTCGCCGATCGGGTGGTCGGCGACGAGGGCGGGGTAGTCGAGCGACTGCCAGTAGGTCTGGTGGGACATGAGAACCTTGGGGAGAGAGCTAGCCGCCGCTGGCGAGGAGGAAGGCCTCGCGGGCGTCGGCCAGGGTGTCGAAGCGGTCGAAGAGGTCGGTCAGGGGGGCGTGGACGGCCTCCATGCCGACGAAGGCCAGGCACGAGCGGGCCTTTTCCAAGTGCTCGTCGCGGCTCATCGGGAAGTCGGGCGAACCGAGCTGGGCGGTGACGTCGAGAACGATCTCGCGGCCGTCCTTCAGGCGGGCGATGGCGCGGGCCGGCACGAAGGCGGCGGGATCGGGATTACCGTCGCTCTCGACCACGATGCGGGCGGCGAGCGCCAGGACGTCGGGCTCGTTCAGGCGCTCGGGGGTGTAGTCGTCGAGCCCGACGCGACCGCGGGTCAGCATGACGGCGGCTAGGTAAGGCAGGCAGAGACGGGCGTAGGCCGTATCCATCTCCGGCTTGGCGACGCGGCCCACCAGGTGGCGGATCAGCGGCGGGGCCGAATAGGTCAGGCTTTCGAGGTCCGCGGGCGTCACGCCGTGCTCGGTCGCCAGCTTGCGCACCGCCACCAGGCCGCCGTGGCAGGCGCGTCCCGTGGGGAAAGGTTTGCAGGAGACTTCGGCGATGCGGCGGCGGTCCTTGAGATCGGCCAGAACGGGGGCGAGGTCGAACCCGGCCTCGAACAGCGGCAGGTAGCCGAACGGCCCCTCCAGCCAGTCGCGCGGTCCGGGCAGGCCAGCCTGCGCGACGTCGATCGCCTGCAGGGCCGAGCGGGCGGCGGCGGCGATCTGGACAGGCAGGGCGGGCTTGCCCTCGGTGTGGGCCTGCATGGTGCCGCTGCTGAAGGCCAGGGCGTAGCCCATGGCGTCCATCGCCGTCTCGCGCGGCAGGCGCTTCAGCCGCGCCAGGGCCGCCGTCGCGCCGAACACCCCCGCCGTCGCCGGCCGGAAGAAGCGCAGGGCGGTCGTCGCGGCGACCCCCAAGGCGATGGCGACGTCGACCCCGGCGACCATGGCGGCCAGCACCTCTTCGCCGCTGTACGGACCCGAACGGTCCAGCTCTGCGATCAGGGCCGGCGCGATGGTCGGCAGCGGGTGCAGCACGGCCTTCTCGTGGACGGAGTCGTACTCCTGGCCGTGCAGCTGGAAGGCGTTGACGAAGGTGGCCTGGGCCGGCGGCAGGCGCACGCCGGGGCGGCCGAGCACGAGGCCGTCGCCTTCACCGCCCCAGCCGCGCGCGGCGGCCAGGATCGCGTCGGAATAGGCCGCGCCCGCGCCGGCCGCGCACACCGCCACGGCGTCGTGCAGCAGCCGGCGGGCGTCGGCCTGGACGGCGTCCGGCAGGGCGTCCCAGCGCAGGGAGAGGGCGTGGTCGACGAGGGCTTCGGCGGCGATCATGTGGCGACGCTAGCAGCGGCGCCGGCCGCCTTCGGACGCGGCGTTCGGGTTTGCGCGCACAGCGGACAACGGCGCGGCTGTCCGCCAGTCGGCCAAACGCGAAATCCCCGTCGCGCCTGGGCGGGACGGGTTCAGCCTTCTGTTCGCGGACTATCGGGGGATCGTCCGCAAGCCAGGAGAGCCGCCATGCTGATGCGTGTTCTGTTGCTGCTGACCAGCGCGTTTCTGCTGATGGAAGCCGGACCGATGCTGCTCGACCAGATGGAACGCGAGCGGGCGGAGTCCTGACGTCTTCCTCTTCCAACTTGCCCGTCGTCCCGCGCTTTGGACGGAGCGACGGGCTTTTGGAAGGGGGAGGCCCGGCAAGCGTCTGCCGGCACCCCCTCAATCCGACTTTCCCCGCGAAGGCGGGGATCCAAGCGGACGTTCAGGATGGGGCGAGGCCGTGGACGAGCCGCGAGCTCGGCTTGGATCCCCGCCTTCGCGGGGATGCTCGGTGAAAATATAACCGAGAGTTTCTGAAGCCCGCCTCAGTCTAGCGCGCCCGCCACCCCGCCGGACCGGCGCCCAGCGCGGGCGGAACCGGGTCGATCACCGCCGGCTCATTCGAGAACAGGATCGGCGTGCCGACGATCTCATTGCCGTCGGCGTCACGCGACAGCATGCCCCGCGCTTCCAGGGCTGGATCCTCGAAGGTCTCCTTCAGCGTGCGCACCGGCGCGAAACAGACGTCGCGGCCCTCGAACCAGGCTTCCCATTCAGCCCGGGTCTTGGTGACGAAAGCCTCGCGCAGGAAGGCTCGGAGCGGCTCCTGGCCGGGACCGGGCTGAAGCTCGGCATAGGGCAGCAGGTCCAGGCGATCGAGGCCCGCCAGAAGGTTGCGGGCGAACTTCACCTCCGAGCCGCCCAGGCAGATCCACTGGCCGTCGGCGCATTCGTAGAGGCCGTACATGGCGTTGCCGCCCCAGGAGCGTTCGTCCTTGGGAACATGCGCCCGCCCGGTCGCGAAGATCTTGCCGGTGACGTTGGGCGTCCAGGCCAGCACGCTGTCGAACATGGCCACGTCGACATAGTCGCCCTGGCCCGTCTTCTCCCGTCGCAGCAGGGCCATGAGCACGCCCGACAGGGCGGTGAGGCTGGCCAGGGCGTCGGCGGCGGGCATGTTCGGCGGGGTCGGCTTGCCATCGAACCCTTCGCTCAACGACACCATGCCGGCCAGGGCCTGCACCGCGATGTCGTGGGCCGGCTTGTCGCGATAGGGACCGGTCTGGCCGAAAGCCGAGATCGCCACATAGACGATGCCCGGATTGCGGGCCTTCACGGCCTCGTAGTCGAAGCCCAGTCGCTGGATGACGCCGGGCCGGAAGGCCTCGACCACCACGTCGGCCTCGGCGGCCAGATCGAGCAGCAGGGCGCGGCCCTCGGCGGACTTGAGGTCCACTTGCAGGCTGCGCTTGCCACGGCTGGTATTGCGAAACCAGACGCTCGTCCCGTTCTTGCGATAGCCGATCTCGCGGGCCGGATCGCCTTCGCCGGGTGGCTCGATCTTCAGCACGTCCGCGCCGTGGTCGGCCATCATCAGGGTCAGCATCGGCCCCGGCAGGAAGAACGACAGGTCTAGAACGCGGACGCCTTCCAGCTTCACGAGGCAGCTCCCAGAATTTCGTCCGTGTGTTCGCCCAGCTTCGGCGCGCGGGCGCCTGGCATCCGCTCGCCGTCGATCTTCACGGGGCAGGCCAGCATGGCCAAGCCTTCCGCACGGTCAGGATGGGCGACGACGTCGCGCATGCCCACCTCGGCCACGAACGGGTTGTCGAGCGCGTCCATCATCTCGAGGATCGGAGCGAACGGAACCTTGCCGCCCAGCAGAGCGGTCCACTCGGCCGTGGTGCGCTGGCCGAACAGCACGTCCATCGCCTCGCTCAGCGCGGGTCGATTGGCGTGGCGGCTGGGGATGTCGGTAAAGCGCGGATCGGCCTTCAGTTCGGCGGCGCCGGCCAGGTCGCACAGCGCCTCCCAGAACTTCGGGGTCTGGCACATGACGAGGCCCCAACCGTCGGCCGTTTTCACCGCCTGCGAGGGCGCGATCGACGGGTGGGCGCCGCGCGGCAGGCGCTGGACCTTGTAGCCCTCGTTCATCGCCCAGACGGCGGGATAGGAGAGCTGATGCAGGGCCACGTCGAACAGCGAGACGTCGACGTCGCAGCCTTGCCCCGTGGTCCGCGCCGACAGCAGGGCGCTGACCACGCCGAAGGCCAGCATGGTGCCGGTCATGAAGTCGACCATCGACACGCCCAGCCGGGCCGGCGGCGTATCAGGCTCGCCGGTCAGGCTCATCAGCCCGGCCTCGGCCTGCATCAGGTAGTCGTAGCCCGGCCACCCGGCCCGGCTGTTGCCGCGCCCGTAAGCGGAAAGGTGGCCGCAGACGATGGCGGGATTGACGCCCTTCAGGTCGTCGTAAGTTAGCCGCATCTTGCCGGGCTGGTCGCCACGCAGGTTGTCGACGACCATGTCGGCCTCGCGCACCAGACCCTCGAAGGCCGCGCGGCCCTCGGGGGTCTTGATGTCCAGCGCGATGGACTTCTTCGACCGCGAGAAGGTCTGGAAGAACTGGCTGTCGGCCGTTCCCAGAAAGAACGGGCCGGTGGCGCGGCTGACGTCGCCGCCCATGGCCGGGGCCTCGATCTTGACGACCTCGGCGCCCAGTTCGGCCATCAGCTGGGTGGCGTAGGGGCCGGCGCCGTACTGCTCGACGGCCAACACCTTGATCCCGGCGAGCGGGCGGCGAACGTCTCCCATCAGACCGGGTTCCGGGCCACGAGCTGGCGGGCGATGATGATCCGCTGCATCTCGTTGGTGCCTTCGCCGATGCACATCAGCGGGGCGTCGCGGAACAGACGCTCGATCGGATATTCCTTGGAATAGCCGTAGGCGCCGTGGATGCGCATGGCCTCGGTGGCCACCTCCAGCGCCGTCTCCGACGCGAAGTACTTGGCCATGCCCGCTTCCATGTCGACGCGCTCGCCGCGGTCGTAGGCCTTGGCGGCGTCTTCCACGAGCAGCTCCGAGGCGCGGGTCTTGGCCCCCATCTCGCCGAGCTTCAGCTGGATGGCCTGGTGCTGGGCGATCGGCTTGCCCATGGTCTTGCGGACCTGGGCGTACTTGACGCTTTCCATCAGCGCGCGCTTGGCGATGCCGACCGAGCGGGCGGCGACGTTGATGCGGCCGATCTCCAGGCCGCCGGTGGCCATGACGAAGCCCTGGCCTTCCTCGCCGCCGACCAGGCACAGCTCGGCGTCGCAGCGATAGTCCTCGAAGATGAACTCGCCGCTGTCGATGCCCTTGTAGCCGAGCTTCTCCAGCTTTCGGCCGTTCGTGACGCCGGCGATGGGGGCGCGGGTCTCGGGATCGATCTTCGGGGTGATGAGCATGCTCATCCCCTTGTGGCGCGGCTGGGCTTCCGGATCGGTCTTCACCAGCAGGGCCGAGACATGGCCCTCGATGGCGTTGGTGATCCAGGTCTTGGTCCCGTTCACGACGTAGTCGCCGCCGTCGCGCTTGGCGACCGTGCGGATGCCCTGCAGGTCTGTGCCGGCGTCCGGCTCGGTCAGGCCCAGACAGCCGCGCATCTCACCGCTGGCGAAGCGGGGCAGCCAGAAGTCCTTCTGCTTCTGCGTGCCGAACTTCTGGACGACCATGGCCATCATCAGGTGCGAGTTGAACACGCCCGTCAGGCTCATCCACTCGGCGCTGATCTTGGTGACGATCCGCGAATAGGTCAGGGCCGAAAGGCCCAGGCCGCCGTATTCCGGGTCGATCAGGGCGCCGAACAGACCCAGTTCCTTCATGTCCTCGACGAGGGCGTGAGGATACTCGTCGTCGTGCTCGAGCTGCATCGCCACGGGGGCGACCTTCTTCTCCAGCCACTTGTCGATGGCGTCGAGGATGGCGCGTTCGTCGGCTTCCGAGATCTCGCTCATCGTCAGTAGTTCCCGACCTTGTCCTCGACGGCGTGGCCGCGCGCCGGGATCAGCATGTTGCGCTTGAAGGTGCAGACGACGGTGCCGTCCTGGTTGATACCCGTCGTCAGGATCGTGACGATGCCCTGGCCGGGGCGCGACTTGCTCTCGCGCTTGGCCAGCACTTCGCTCTCGCCATAGATCGTGTCGCCGGCGAACACCGGGGCGCTGAACTTCACCTCGTCCATGCCGAGGTTGGCGATGGCCTTCTGCGAGACGTCGGTCACGCTCATGCCGATCAGCAGGGCCAGGGTGTAGGGGCTGACCACCAGGTTCTTCTTGAACTCCGAGGCCTTGGCGAACTCGGCGTCGAAGTGCATCGGATGGGTGTTCAGCGTCAGCAGCGTGAACAGGTGGTTGTCGTACTCGGTCACCGTCTTGCCGGGGCGGTGCTCGTAGACGTCGCCGACGATGAAGTCCTCGAAATAGCGGCCGAAGGTCTCGCGGTAGCGCTGAGGACCGACCTCTTTCCAGTTCTGCGACACGGGCATTCTCCTACGAATTCAGATGCGGTCGAGCACGCGCCGTGCGGCGCGGATGACCGGCAGTTCGATCAGCTTGCCGTCCAGCAGGGCGGCGGCCCCGCCGGCGGCGTCGAAGGCCTCGACCACGCGCCGGGCGCGCTCGATTTCGGCGGGCGAGGGGGTGTAGGCGGCGTTCACCGCGGCCACCTGGGCCGGGTGGATGCAGGACCGGCCGGTGAAGCCCAGGGCCTTGGCCCGCAAGGTCGAGGCAGTCAGGTCGTCCGGATCGGCGATGTTCAGGTGCGGCACGTCCAGCGAGGCGACGCCAGCGCGGCCGCAGGCGGCGATCAGCGTGCCTCGGCCCAGCAGCAGGGCGTCCCAGTCCATGGTCGAGCCCAGGTCGGCCGACAGGTCCGCCCCGCCGAACAGGGCGCCGGCGACGCCAGGCGCGGCGCAGATCTCGAAGGCGCGACGAAGGCCCTCGGCGGACTCGACGACCGGCCAGAGCGCCATGCCTGGCAGGATCTCGCCGGCGGTTAGCAGGTCTTCCGGCGCAGCCACCTTCGGGATCATCAGAAAGGCGGGGCGGGCCTCGCTCTCGACCAGGGCCACGAGGTCCTTCAGGCCCTCCAGCGTGCGCACGCCGTTGATCCGCAGGCCGACCACGGCGGTGTGGAATTGGCTAAGGAAGGCGAGGGCGGCGGCCCGCGCCTCGGCCTTGCCGGCCGGCGGCACGGCGTCTTCCAGGTCGATGCAGACCGCGTCGGCCCCGGCGTCCAGCGCCTTGCCGAAGCGGTCCGGACGCGTGCCGGGCACGAAGAGCAGCGAGCGATAGGTCATGATCGGCAAAGCCGCCCGTGTCGTTGAAATGTCAGGACAATCGCCCTGGCCGTCAATCGCCGATCGGGACCCCTTGCGCGAACGCCTCGGCGATCTTTCTCCGACAGGCGATCCAAACGCCGTCGTGGGCGGCGACGTGATCCAGGAACTTGCGGAAGGCGCCGATGCGGCCCGGACGGCCGATGATCCGCAGGTGCAGCCCCAGGCTCATCATCCGCGCCCCGACCTCCTGGCTCTCGGCGTGCAGCTCGTCGAAGGTGGCCACGGCGTAGTCCAGCCAGTCCTTGGCGGTCAGCGACGGGGCCAGCCAGAACTTCATGTCGTTGGAGTCCATGGCGTAGGGCAGGATGACCATCGGCTTGCTCGTGCCGTCGGCCGTCTCGACGCGGTCCCAGAAGGGGAAGTCGTCGGAATAGTCGTCCATGTGATAGCTGAACCCGGCCTCGGCCAGCAGACGGCGGGTGTGGTCGGTGTGCAGGTAGCGCGACAGCCAGCCCGAGGGGCGCGCGCCAATCGTCTGTTCGATCGAGTCGGCGGCCTTGGTGATGAACTCGCGCTCCTTGGTCTCGTCCATCCAGAACTGGTGGGTCCAGCGATAGCCGTGGGCGGCCACCTCGTCGCCGCGGGCGCGGATGGCGGCGGCCAGCTCCGGGGCGCGCTCCAGGGCCAGGGCGGCGGCGGTCCAGGTGGCCTCGATGCCGTGCTGATCCAAGATCCGCAGGATCCGTGGTGCGCCGGCCTTGACGCCATACAGATAGTTGCTCTCGCTGCCGTGCATCCGCATCGGCTTCTTGGGAACCGCGCCTAGCTCGTCGACGGGCTCGGGGCCCTTGTCGCCGTCGCGGATGTTGTGCTCGGCGCCTTCCTCGACATTGACGACGATCGACAGGGCAAGGCGAGAGCTGTCCGGCCAGCGGAAATCGTCAGGTGCGGGCATGGGGGCTTTCTCCAAGAGGCGAACAGTCTGAGCGCGGCGCTCGCGCCCATCGGGGCGGCGATCCAGCATGCGGCTTCAATCTTCACGGCGGCGCTGGAGCCGCAACGGAGGGAGCGCTTCATGGCCGTCACGCGGATTGTCGCCCTGTTCAACCTGAAGCCCGGCGTCTCGGCCGCCGACTACGAGGCCTGGGCCAAGGAAAGCGACCTGCCCACGGTCAACGGCCTGAAGTCGATCGACAAGTTCGAGGTCTTCCGCTCGGCCGCTCTGCTCGGGTCCGAGGCCGCGCCGCCCTACCAATATATCGAGATCATCGACGTCGCCGACATGGACGCCTTCGGGGCCGACGTGGCGAGCGAAACGATGCAGGCGATCGCCGCCCAATTCCAGGCCCTGGCCGACACCACCTTCATCGTCACCGAAAAGGTGGGTTGAGCATGGCGGGACGTTTCGAGGGCAAGACGGCGGTCGTCACCGGGTCCGGCCGGCGCGGGGGCCTGGGGGAGGCCATCGCCCGGCGCCTGGCGCAGGAGGGAGCGGCGGTTGTCGTCTCCGATCTTGGTCGCCCCGTCGATCCCTCTACCCCAGCCGGTATGATCGGCGGGACCGAGGAGATGGAGGCGATCGCCGCCGATCTGCGCCAGTACGGCGGGTCGGCCAGCACCCAGCCCTGCGACGTGCGTCGCTGGGAGGAGGTCCGGGCGCTGGCCGACCATGCCAAGGAAACCCACGGCTCGCTCGACATCTGGGTCAACAACGCCGGCATCGGCTACATCATGAAGCCGCTGATGGAGGTCCGTCCCGAGGACTGGTCGGCGGTCATCGACGTCAACCTGACCGGCTGCTTCTTCGGCCTGAAGGCCGCCGCCGAGGTGATGATCGCGCAAGGGCGGGGCGGACGCATCGTCAACATCGCCAGCCAGGCGGCCAAGTCGGGCTTCCCGCACGCCCAGGCCTATACCGCTTCCAAGCACGGCCTGGTGGGCCTGACCCGCTCGGCCGCGATCGAGCTGGGCGCGCACCAGATCACCGTCAACAACGTCTGCCCTAACCACGTGACCACGGGGTTGGGCGTCTGGCAGAACGAATACTTCGCCAAGGTCACCGGCGCGGCCTCGGTCGAGGCCTACCTCGCCGCCATGGCCGCCCGCATCCCGCTGGGCCGTCCCGGCAAGGCCGAGGACACCGCCGACGCGGTGGCCTTCCTGTGCTCCGACGACGCCAAGTACATCACGGCGGAGAGCTTGAACGTCTCGGGGGGCGAGGAGCCGCACTGAGGCGCTCTACGCTTACCTTCTTCCGTAAAATCCCCGCGAAAGCGGGGACCCAGGCTTTTTCTGCAACCCGCGGCGCTCGACGATAAAACACCTGGGCCCCCGCTTTCGCGGGGGTTTTACGGTTTGAGGGGCGTGGACAGCCTCAATACTCCAGCCGCCCCTCCAGCTCCCCGAACGGAATCATCACGTTCGCCCGATACCCCGGCCGCGCCTGCAGCCGCTCGTACCAGGCGACCACGTTCGGCACGTGGGGGCGGTCGATCTCTAGCTCGAAATACCGATAGAGCGCCGTGCCCGCAGGAATGTCGGCCAAGCCGATCTCGTCGCCGCCCAGCCAGGGCTGGTCCGTCAGCACCTGGTCCAGCAGCCGGAAATGCGCCGCGCATTTGGCGATCGCCGCCTCTACCCGCGGCATGTCCCGCCGCGCCGGCGGCGTGCGGTAGAAGCCCCAGAACACGCCGTTGAGGAAGTCCGGCTGCAGGCTGGCCTGCGACCGGTCCATCCAGCGGTCCTGCCGCGACCGCGCCGCCGGGTTCTCCGCCCACCAGCGCGCACCGCCGTGGCGGGCGGCCAGATAGCGCAGGATGGCGTGCGACTCCCAGACCACGACGCCGTTGTCGTCGATCACCGGCACGCGCCCGTGCGGATTGCGCGCCAGGAAGTCCGCATAGTCCAGCCCGCCGAAGCCGCCGCCCGCTGGAACGTGCTCGTAGGCCAGGCCCAGTTCGTGGGCCAGCCACAGCACCTTCTGCACGTTGAACGAGTTGCGGCGGCCCCAGATGGTCAGCATGTCGTCCTCCCCTCGGGCATCAAGGAGCGGAACGGCGTGGCTGGCAATGCCGGGCGCGCTAGAGCCTGACCGTCACCTTGCCCATCGACTTGCCCGAGTTCAGCCAGTCCACCGCGTCGTAGATCGCCTCGACGCCCTCGAACGCCGTGTCGTCGGCCACGGCCTTCAGCTTGCCGGCCGCCTTCAGCGCCGTCAGGTCGGCCCGGGCCGCCGGCCAGCGTTCGGTCAGCAGGCCGTTCATGAAGCCGCGGATCGAGGCGGCCTTGTAGTAGAGCTTGTGGGCGATGCGCGGAGCGCTGACGATCTCGGCGCCGCCGTCCATGTCTTGCGCTACCCCGGCCACCACCAGGCGGCCGTGGCGGGCCAGGTTGTCGGCGAACGCGTCGAAGATCTCGCCGCCGACGGTGTCGATGGCCACGTCCAGGGCCTCGGGGAAGTCGCGGGCCAGGGCGGCGGCGACCGGCTCGGCGCGGTAGTCGATCACCGCGTCGGCGCCCAGGCTGCGCACGAACGCCGCCTTCTTCGGCTCGCCGCAGACGGCGATGACCCTGCAGCCGTGGGCCTTGGCGATCTGCACCAGGATGTGGCCAAGGCCCCCGGCAGCCGCCGAGATCGCCACGGTCTCGCCGGGGCGGGCCTGGCCGATCTGGTGGAAGGCGACGTGGGCCGAGACGCCGGTCGAGGCCAGGATCAGCGATTCCTGGTCGGCCGCCGGCACCTTCACGAAGGTGCTCGCCGCCGCGATGTTCATCTGCCGATAGCCGCCGCCGAAGCGCACGCTGGCCACTGCGTCGCCGACCGCCAGATCGGTCACGCCGTCGCCCACGGCTTCGACGATCCCGACCGCCTCGACGCCCATCGGCATCGGCGGGGAGACCTTGACGTAGCTGACGGCGTTGCGGGCGATCTGCACGTCGAACAGGCCGTTGATCCCGCACCAGGCGTTGCGCACGGCGACCTCGCCGGGACCGGGGGCGCGCATGGGGATCTCCACCACGTCGGCGGCCTCGCGCAGGGTGCGGGCGAAGCGGCGCAGTTCGAGGGCGCGGTAGGTCATTGCGGGGCTCCGAGGCCGAGGACGCCGGGATTGATCAGACCCTGCGGATCCAGCGCGGCCTTCACCGCCTGCAGCAGCGCTCGGGAGGCCTCGTCGCGGCTTTCGGCGTAAGGATAGACGCGGCCGATCTGCAGGTGGCCGACGCCCTCGGCCTGGAAGATCGTCATCACCCGCGCGCGGGCCTGGCTGACCACGGTGAAGGCGGCCGGGTCGTGGGGCTGGGCCGGCAGCTTGGCCAGCAGGTGCGGCTCGATCGTCGCCTCGTGCAGGGCGTGGCGGGCGCCGGGCCAGTAGAAGGTCGGCTCGATGACGAAGGCGTTGGTCGACAGCGCTGTGAACATGAAGGCCGTGTCGATCCCGTGCTCGGCGAAGGCGGGCGCCATCTCGGCATAGACGGCCTCGATCGCCGCGTGGATCGCCACCGCCCGCGACAGCGGCGCCACGCACTGCAGCGTCGCCCACCGCTCGCCGCCCGGCCCGAGGATCGAATTGGCGGCCGGGAAGGGCTGGGCGCGGATGATGCGCGGGATGCTGTTCTCGATCTCGCGCCCCGAGAAGCGCCTGGCGATGGCCTTGGCTTCGGCGAGGTCGGCCTCGACGCCGGCCTTGCTGCGGCCCTCGCAGATCACGTGCAGCGGATAGTCGTCGACGCCGACGAAATCGCGGCCGGCCAGGGCCACTTTGGCGGCGGCCACCGCGCCCTTGATCACGGAGCCCTGCTTGGCGGCGACGTCCTTCAGCACCTTGACGTCGCTCAGCAGCGACGAGCGGCGCAGGCGCACCTTGGTCAGGTTCGGATCGAAACCGCACAGCTCGCTGGCGATCCCGGCCCGGGTCATCTCGGCCATGGCCCCGATGATCGAGGCCGCGTCGGCGAAGGCGAAGGACGCGTAGGCCTCGTGCGCCGGCCGGCGGATCAGGCGCAGGGTCACCTCGGCCTTGATCCCCAGCGCCCCGCAGTCGCCGCCGAACAGGCCCGTCAGGTCTGGCCCGTAGAACCGCCAGAACGGTTGCTCACCGTCTTGGCCGCGCGCGCCGGTGCGCAGGATGCGGCCGTCGCCAGTCACCACGGTCACGGCCACGACGCTCTCGCTGGTGGTGCCGTAATGGCCGGCACCGAAGAAGGCGTTCTGCTGCGACAGGCCTCCGCCGATGGTCGAGGAGAGGCCCGACATTGGCCCCCAGAACGGCGCGCGCAGGCCCAGAGGCTTGAGAGCGTCGTCCAGCGTCTTCCAGGTGCAGCCCGCCTGGACGGTGGCGACCATGTCGGCCGCGTCGATGCGCACAATCTGGTCGAGCTTGGAGAGATCCAGGCTCAGCGTGCCGGCTCGCGCCGGAATGTAGCCCTTGGTGTAGCTCATGCCGCCGCCGCGCGGGGCCAGGGCCAGGCCCTCTCGCGCAGCCAGGGCGGCGATGGCGGCCAACTGCCCCACGCTGGTCGGCGCGACCACGGCCAGCACCGTCTCGTCGGCGATGGCGAAGATGTCCTGGCTGAAGAGGACGCGGGCCGCCTCGTCGTCGCGGACGCCGGTTTCGCCGACGATGGCCCGCAGGGCGGCGAGCGCGGAAGTTCGGCTGGCGGATGGATCGAATTCGGCGGCGGCCACGGGCAGGTCCGGAAAGCTAGGGTTCGCGCCATCGATAGTCCCAACCGCGGGGCGGCCGGGCAGGGGGCGCATGCTCTCTCCGACAGGCGGCGCCCGCCGGAGCGAAGCTGACCATGAGCAAGACCCTGGAAGTCGTCATCAAGCGCCCGATCGAGGACGTGCCCGTCGCCGCCGATTTCGAGGTGATCGAGCGCGCCGCGCCGACCACGGCCCCGGCCGGCCAGCTTCTGGTGCGGGTGCTCTACCTGTCGCTCGACCCCTATCTCGGCTCGCGCTTCCGTGGGCGGCACATGGGCGAGCCGCGCCCGGCCCCGGGCGAGACCCTGCCGGGCTCGTCGGTCGCCGAGGTGATCGCCTCGGGCCATCCGGACTTCGTCCCGGGCGATCACGTGGTCGGCGACGCCGGCTGGGCGCAGGTTGGCCTGATGGACGCCAAGTTCGCCCGCAAGGTCGACGCCTCGCTGGGCGTCTCCAATCACCTGGGCGTGCTAGGCATGCCGGGCCTGACCGCCTGGGCCGGCGTCACCCAGTTGGCCAAGGTCGGTCAGGGCGACGTCTTCACGGTAGATGCAGCCGCTGGCAGCGTCGGCGGCACAGCCGGGCAGATTGCGAAAATCCTCGGCGCCAAGGCCGTCGGCATCGCCGGCGGGGCCGACAAGGTCGCCCAGGTGGTCGAGCGCTACGGCTTCGACGCTGCCGTCGACTACCGCAACGAAGGCTGGGTCGATGAACTGAAGGCCCTGACCGACGGCGGCCCGACCGCTCACTTCGAGAATGTCGGCCTGCCGATCCTCAATCCAGTGTTCGGCCTGCTGAAGACCTATGGCCGGGTGGTGATCTGCGGCCTGTCGGCCCACTATCACGCCGACGGCCCGCCGCCGCAGTTCGGCCTTGGCCCCATCGTCGGCAAGCGCGCCGCCGTCATGGGCCTGGTGGTCTACGACTTCTATCCGCGCTGGAGCGAGTGGGTGAAGACCGCCGAGCCGTGGCTCAAGGAAGGCCGCCTGGTGCAGGTCGAGGACCTGGGCGAAGGCATCGAGTCGGCCCCGGCCCAGTTCGAGCGCCTGATGAAGGGCGCCAACGCCGGCAAGACGCTGGTGAAGGTCGCGTAGCTTTCGACTTCAATAAGTACGTCATCCCGGAAAGCCCGCAGGGCTTATCCGGGATCCAGGGGTCGGCGCACTGCGTCGGCCTCTGTTCGTTTGTGAGCCTTACCGCCGAGCCCAGTCGCCTGGGTCCCGGCTCTGCGCTTCGCTTCGGCCGGGATGACGAGTTGGGTGGATTAGGCCCTCCCGAACCGCGCATAGAGCGCCGCCGCAGCCAGGTTGAAAGCCGCCGGTAGATAGGAGAACGCCATCGCCACGCCCACCAGCGCTGAGCCGGGCTGGGGCGCGCCGGTCACCGCCAGGGCGCTGGAGAAGCCGAAGGCCGACAGAACGAGACCCGTCAGCAGCGTGCCGCCCAAAGCAAAGCCGATCTTGTCGGCCCCGGTCCATAGCGCCGAGAACACCCCGGCCCGGCTTTCGCCGTGCTCGGCCTCGTCCTTGGCGATGACATCCGACAGCAGGCTGTAGCCCATCAGGCTCCAGCCGGAATTGAACAGGGCGAACAGCACCACGACGGCGTAGATGGCGGGCAGGGGCGCGCCGGCCATCACGCCCCAGGCGGCCTGGACCACGGCATGGCCCAAGGCGGCGGCGATGTAGACGCGCTTGCGGCCGAAGGCGGTTGACAGCCTGATCCACAGCGGCTGGGCGGCGATGACCACGGCGCTCATCACCAGCACGATCATGCCGATCTGGGTCAGGGCGTCCTGGCGGCCCATGTTGTAGCTGAGGAAGTAGACCATGGCCGCGTAGCCCAGGCCCGAGCCGATCAGCTGCAGCACATAGGCGCCCAGC
Organism: Caulobacter sp. GW821-FHT10A10; assembly: GCF_059415745.1. Classification (NCBI taxonomy): domain Bacteria; kingdom Pseudomonadati; phylum Pseudomonadota; class Alphaproteobacteria; order Caulobacterales; family Caulobacteraceae; genus Caulobacter; species Caulobacter sp. GW821-FHT10A10. Next base: position 149,718 of record NZ_JBWKNV010000008.1, read on the forward strand.
AGCGGTCGGAAGGTCGGGTCGGCCACGGCGCTGAGAATCGCCTTCAGCCGCATGGCCGGGGCGCCGGCGGCCTGCACCACGGGGCGCGGCGAAGCGAGGAACGCGATCAGCAGGCTGACCGAGCACACCGCCGCCAGAACCAGCGACATCTGTGAATAGGCCGGCCGCCCGCCGCCCCAGGTCTGCACCAGCACCGGCGCCAGGGCGCTGCCGACCAGCAGGCCGATGGCCGAGAAGCCCATCCGCCAGGCCATGACCACGGTGCGCTCCTTGGGATCGTCGGACAGCTCCGTGCCGATCGCCAGGTACGGCACCGAGAAGGCCCCGAACACGATCATGTAGACGCTGAAGGCGGCGGCCACGTAGCCGGCCTTCAACGCGGGGCTCCCTTCCGGCACGTGGAACAGCAGGATAAGCGCGGCCGGCGCCAGCAGCGCCCCGACCAGCAGCCACAGCCGGCGCGGAACCTGGGCCTTCCAGCGGTCCGACACCAGGCCGACGGTCAGGTCCGAGATCAGGCCCCAGAACAGCTTGGGAAAGAAGATCGCCGCTCCGGCCAGCGCCGGCTCGACGCCCAGCGCATTGGTCATGAAGAACAACAGCAGCAGCGAGGGGGCGTCGCGGAACACCTGGCCGGCGATCTGGCCCGCGCCATAGCCGGCGTGGACGAGCAGGGGCAGGCGGGGCGAGGGCGGCTTGGCGGCGGTCATGGCGCGGATCCGATGAAAGGGATCGGCGACGCTAGGCGCGAAACGGAGGTTCAAGGGGGCGTGGGCGGCGGCGCCCGACAGTCGGACAAGCGCGGAGCGTTTTCGCGCAAACTCACACGCGAGAGTTCGAAAAACTCACACGGAGGCGCACCGCTCTGGCGTCCCCGAAGGGAAAAGACTTATTTTTCAAGGAAGAGAGAATGGTGGGTGTACAAGGATTCGAACCTTGGACCCGCTGATTAAGAGTCAGCTGCTCTACCAACTGAGCTATACACCCGTTCGCGTTTCGAAGTCGCTTTCGCGTCCCCGACGGCGAGGCGCGATACATACCCCAAGACGCGGGGAGCGCAATCCACTTCAGAACATTAGGTGTGGATATATTCGTCGCACCTGACGCCAGGCGCGCAAACACAGCAAGAGGGCCCCGGAGGGGGAATTCTTTACTGGATCAAGTTTTGAGGAGAATGGTGGGTGTAGTAGGATTCGAACCTACGACCCGCTGATTAAGAGTCAGCTGCTCTACCAACTGAGCTATACACCCATTCGCGATTCCGAAGCGCTGAAGCGCCCCGGCGGCGAGGCGCGGAACATACGCAATGAATTTGAGAGCGCAAGGACTTTTTCGATGGCCAGGCGAGATATCAGCGGAGCCGTGGATTTCGCCTATCTGGAAGGGTTCGCGGCCGGCGACGCCACGGTGATCGAAGAGGTGCTGGCGCTGTTTCGCGAACAGGCCGCGCTGTGGACTCCGATGCTGTCTCCCGACCATCCCGGCTGGCGCGACGCGGTGCATACGGTCAAGGGCGCAGCGCGGGGCGTCGGAGCCAATGCGCTGGGCGACGTCTGCCAGCGCGCCGAGGCCGGCGAGGCCAGTCTGGACGAAGTCATCACCGCGCTTGACGCGGTGCTGCTCGACATCGCCGCCTATGTCCACGAGCAGGCGCTGCGCTCGCTCAAAGGTTAGAGGTCAGGCGCGCGCTGGGTGGCGTTCGGCCATGTAGCGACCGGGCGAGGCGCCCAGCGCCTTGCGGAACATGGTCACGAAGCTGGGCGTGCTCTCGTAGCCGAGGTCGGCGGCGACGCTCTGGATCGACGCGCCGGCCGCCAGCCATTTGACGGCCAGCACCACGCACAGCTGCTGGCGCCAGCGTCCGAAACTCATGCCGGTCTCGCGATCGATCAGGCGCATCAGGGTGCGCTCGCTCATGCCGGCGCGCTTGGCCCAGGCGGCGAGGCTGCCCCGCGCCGCGGGCTGGGCCATCATCTCGTCGACGATCCTGCGCAGGCGCGGATCGGCGGGCATCGGCAGGTGCAGGTCCTCGACATGGGCGGCCGCCACCTCGTCGAGCAGCACCGACACCAGGCGGCAATTGGCCCCGCTCTCGTCGTAGAGGTAGGGCAGGTGCGCCGCGCGAGCCAGAAGCTCCCTCAGCAGCGGCGTCACCGACACCGCGCAGCAGGCCCTGGGCAGGCGCGCGTCGATCCGCGGGTCGATGAAGGCGTTGTAGCCCTCCAGCGCGCCGCTGGCCCTGATGGCGTGCAGCGCGCCACCGGGAATCCAGATCGCGCTCCGGGGCGGCACGACCCATAGTCCGCCCTCGACCTCGCAACTGAGCGCGCCTCGCTGCACCAGGATGATCTGGCCCTTGCGGTGACGGTGCGGGTCCAGCTCGATGCCGCCGACCTCGTCCATCATCGCGCCGAACACCACGATCGGCCGGGGAACCTCGTCGGGTTCGATCCAGTCGTCCTTGGCCGTCAGGTCGCTGATGATGGGCACGGCCGGCTCCGAACGAGGGTGTGGCGGAATTCGATAATAATCTGGCGATCCTTCGGAATGACGCCATCGCCGCTTCTGGCTATCCGATCACTGGAGGCAAGTCGAGATCGGTTCGGCTTGGCGTTTCGAGAAGGATGCAGCGGCCATGACCATGTCGATCGACGCACGCACGGACCCGTCGCGGGGCGGTCTTGGCCAAGCCTTGATCCGCCTGATGATGCGGCCGGCCAGGATCGCCGCCTGCCAGCCGATCGGCGACCGCTTCCGGCTCGTCACTCTGGAGGGCGCGGCCTTGAAGGGCGTCTCCTGGGCCCCGGGGCAGAAGATCCAGGTCGCCATGGGGTCGGCCTTCGTGGCCCGCACCTATACGCCGATGGACTGGGACGCCGGCCAGGGCCGGGCGCGCATCCTGGGCTATGCGCACGGCGAGGGGCGGGGCAGCGATTGGCTGCGGTCGCTCGCGCCCGGCGCGTCGTGCGACCTCTTCGGTCCGCGCGCCTCGCTGAGCGCGGCGCCGCTGGCCGGGCCGCTGGTGGTGTTCGGCGACGAGACCTCGATCGGGCTGGCCTGTGCGCTGGCCGCGCAGCATCCCGCGCGGAGCATGTCCTGCGTCTTCGAGGTCGCCGATCTGGCGGAGGCGGAGATCGTCGTCGAGCGGCTTGGGCTTTCGAAGGCCGCGCTGTTCAGGAAGGCGGCCGACGAGGCCCACCTCGACACGATCGGCGAGGCGCTTTCGTCTCTGGCCGGCGTGGGCGCGTCCTTCGTCCTGACGGGGCGGGCGGCGGCTGTCCAGAAGCTGCGGCATGGCCTGAAGCGACGCGCGGTCGAGTCCAGGCGAATCCTCACCAAGGCCTATTGGGCCCAGGGCAAGACGGGGCTGGATTGATGTCGATCACCTGGCGCTCCGTCGGCTTCTTCCGGGCGGATGCCGGCGCGCCACGGAGCGATCGCCCGAAAGAGGGATCGGAGTGCGGGCCTATGTCGGGTTCGGAATCGAGTCCGTCAGGTCCTCGAACTCACCGACCTCCAGGCCGGCCGTCTCCTTGCGGGTGATGACCTTGGTGTCGTAGCTGCGCGACACGAACACCCTCACGCCGCGATAGCGCTGGCCGCGCTTGGCCGACACCGTCTCGGTGCGGATCTCCGTGCCGTACGCCCGGTCGCTCAGATAGATCAGGCCCGGACGCAGGTCGTCGTCGCCCTTGGCGAGCGCTTCGGCGACCATCTCGTCCAGCAGCTTGTCGATCTCTTCCTTGGTCACGCGGCGCCCTTGGTCCGGTCCCAGCTGTCGTGCTCGTAGGCGATGCAGCGGTCGATCAGGGTGCGCCACACCGGCTCGGCGATGGCTTCGGACAGGCCGGCGTCGCGCGCGGCGGCCTTGACCTTGTCGACCACGTCCTCGATGCGGGCGCGGTCGAACACCTTGCTGCGGTCGGTCTTGATGCGGGCGGCGGCGTCCATGTAGCCCTGGCGTTCGGTGAGCAGGGCCACCAGGGCCCGGTCCAGGGCGTCGACGCCCTGGCGCACGTCGACCATGGTCTGGCAGTCGGCCGGCGCGAGGCGCTCGTCGACGTTGAGAGTCGTCTTGATCATGCGCCCCTTTAAGCCGGTTTGACGGGGCTGTTCCAGCCTAGATGCCGGCCCCGTTGTCGATCGTCAGCAGGGCGGCTTCGTGGGCGGCCGCCTCGTCCTTCAGCCAACCGACGAAGGCCTTCACCTGCGGCAGGCGGCCCTTGGCCTTGGGGTGGACGACGTAATAGGCGAAGTCGACCGAGGTCGCGATGTCGAACGGGATCACCAGGCGGCCGGCGTCGAGGTCGGCCTGGGCCAGGGTGCGCTTGGCCAGGGCGATGCCGCGGCCGTTGGCGGCGGCTTCGATCACCAGGCTCGACTGGTTGAAGCGCGGCCCCCGGGCGCCGTCGACGCCCTTGATGCCGCGCGCGGCCAGCCACATGGCCCAGTCCGGGCACGAATCGTCGGCGTCGGGCGAGCCGTCGTGCAGCAGGATGTGGCGCGACAGGTCTTCGGGGCTTTCCAGCGGCGTCTCGGCCAGCAGTTCGGGGCTGGCGACGGGCACGACCGTCTCGTTGAGCAGGCGGATGACTTCCAGGCCCGGATAGCGGCCCGAGCCGTAGCGGATGGCGAGATCCACCTCGCCGGCGGCGAAGTCGACGACCTCCATGCCGGCCGACAGCCAGACGTCCACCTGCGGCTGGGCTTGTTCGAACTTGCCCAGGCGCGGCACCAGCCACTTGGCGGCGAAGGACGGGGCGGCCGTCAGCGTCAGGCGGCGGCCGTCGACGGCGGCGGTCAGCAGGGAGGCGGCCTCGGCCAGGCGGTCGAAGGCTTCGCGCAGGGCGGGCAGGGCGGTCTGGGCCGCGTCGGTCAGCAGCAGACCCTTGGGCGTGCGCTTGAACAGGGCCGCGCCGACATAGTCTTCCAGGTTCTGGATCTGCTGGCTCACTGCGCCGGGCGTCACCGACAGTTCGTCGGCGGCGCGGCTGAAGTTCAGATGGCGCGCCGCGGCCTCGAAAGCCCGCAGGGCGTTGAGAGGCGGAAGGCGGCGCCGTTCGTTCTGTCGTTCCATGAGTTTTACTGAACGCCCCGGCAGAAGTCCTTGTTTGCGAATTGGCCTGCCCGCGCCCAGTTTGCAAGCGTTCGCTGACGGATTGGCCCTTTTCGTCGGCGGGCAAGAGCGGGGCGAGCTTTCGGGTTCGCCCCGTATTTCATTGGGTTTGGACGGCGAGGGTCGATCGGCTCGCGCTGCTTTTGCGCGTCCATCGACGCTTTTAGAGGACCTGGGATCGCGCATGGCGTCACCCTCTGACCGCAGGATTGGGGATCGCAAGGCTGAACCCCGTCTCGTCGCGCTTCGCGGCGGCGAGGGCGTGCGGCCGGCGGTCGGGCGCGTGACGCTGGTCGGCGCCGGTCCCGGCGATCCCGACCTGCTGACGATCAAGGCGCTGAAGGCCCTGCAGGCCGCCGACGTGCTGGTGCACGACGGTCTGGTCTCGGCCGAGATTCTCGACCTGGCCCCCCAGGCCCGCCGCATCGACGTGGCCAAGCGCAAGTCGCGCCACACCCTGCCGCAGGACGACATCAACCAACTGCTGGTGGCCCTGGCCCGCGAAGGCCTGGAGGTCGTGCGCCTGAAGGGCGGGGATCCCTTCCTGTTCGGCCGCGGCGGCGAGGAGCTGTCCGCCTGCCGCGAGGCCGGGATCGACTGCACGGTCGTGCCCGGCGTCACCGCGGCGCTCGCCGCCAGCGCCGGCGCCGGCGCGCCCCTGACCCATCGCGGCAGCGCCCAGGCCGTCACCTTCGTCACCGGCCACGCCGCCCACGGCGAACCGGATCTGGACTGGGCCGCCCTAGCGCGTCCGAACCAGACCGTCGTCGTCTATATGGGCGTCTCGACCGCGGGCTTCATCGCCGAGCGCCTGACCGCCGCCGGCCGCGCCGGCTCGACCCCCGCCCTGGTGGTCGAGAACGCCAGCCGCGCCGACGAGCGCCGCATCCTCACCACCTTGGCCGGTCTGGCGACCGCGACCGAGGGGCTGAAGGGACCGGCCCTGCTGATGGTTGGCGAGGCCATGGCCATGGCCGAAATCCCCCATATATCGGGGCAAGTTCCCGGCAGCGTCGCAACCGCCGCCGTCTTCGAAGTTCAAAACGTGAGTTCGGGCCAATGAAAGCCGTGACCGCCAATCGCCTGATCGACGGGGAGGTCGTCTTCTGGAAGGAAGGCGCGTGGGTGGACGGCTTCGGCGACGCCCAGCTGTTCGACGATGAGCAAGGCGAGCAGGTCGAGGCCGCCGTCGCCGCCGGCAAGGCCGCCCCGACCGTGATCGTCGATCCCTATCCGATCGACCTGATCACCGTCGAAGGCCTGGGCCTGGCCCCGGTCAGCTACCGCGAACGCATCCGCGCGCTCGGCCCCACCAACGAACTTCTCCACGGCAAGCAGGCTGAAGGCGGCGCCGTCGTCGAAGCCATCCGCCACGCTTCCGGCGCCGCCCGCTCGACGGGCCGCGTCGACCTGATCCGCCGCAAGTAGGCCGACCCTATGTATCAGTACGACGTCATCGACCGTGAATTCCTGACGGACCGCTCCAACGAGTTCCGTCACCAGGTGGCTCGCCGCCTGGCCGGCGACCTCACCGAGGACCAGTTCAAGCCGCTGCGGCTGATGAATGGCCTCTACCTGCAGCTCCACGCCTACATGCTGCGGGTCGCCATCCCTTACGGCTCGCTCAACGCCCGCCAGGCCCGCCGTCTGGCCTGGATCGCCCGCACCTACGACAAGGGCTACGGGCACATGACCACGCGTCAGAACGTCCAGTTCAACTGGATCAAGCTGAAGGACGCGCCGGACATCCTGGACGCCCTGGCCGAGGTCGACCTGCACGCCATCCAGACCAGCGGCAACTGCATCCGCAACACCACGGCCGATCCCTATGCCGGCGCCACCGCCGAGGAGATCGACGATCCGCGCGTGTGGTCGGAGGTGATCCGCCAGTGGTCGACCCTGCACCCGGAATTCAGCTACCTGCCGCGTAAGTTCAAGATCGCCATTACCGGCGCCCTGACCGACCGCGCGGCGGTGAAGGTGCACGATATCGGCCTGATCCTGCGCCGTGCCCGCGACGGCTCGCTGGGCTTCGAGGTGATCGTCGGCGGTGGGCAGGGGCGCACGCCCTATGTCGGCCCGACCATCAAGCAGCACCTGCCGGCCTCGAGCCTGCTGAGCTACCTGGAAGCCATCCTGCGCGTCTACAACCGCCACGGCCGCCGCGACAACATCTACAAGGCCCGCATCAAGATCCTGGTCGCCGCCCTCGGCGCCGAGGAGTTCGGCCGCCAGGTCGAGGAAGAGTGGGCCAAGATCGATCAAGGCCGCGCCGATCTCGGCGACGTGGAGCTGGCCCGCATCCGCGGCGCCTTCGCCCAGACCCCGTTCGAGACCCTGCCGGCCCGCTCGGAAATCTTCGAGGCCGCCAAGGCCGCCAGTCCGTCGCTGGCTCGCTTTGCGCGCAACAACGTCAAGCCGCACAAGAAGCCGGGCTACGCCATCGTCGAGGTTTCGCTGAAGGCCATCGGCCAGACGCCGGGCGACGCCACCGCCGACCAGCTGGACGTCGTGGCCGACTTGGCCGAGCGCTACGGCCTGGACGACCTGCGCGTGACCCACGCCCAGAACCTCGTCCTGCCGCACATCAAACTTGACGACCTGCCCGCGGTGCACGCGATCCTCGAGGCCAACGGCCTGGCCACGGCCAATATCGACCTGGTCAGCGACATCATCGCCTGCCCGGGCCTCGACTACTGCGCCCTGGCCAATGCGCGCGCGATCCCGATCGCCCAAGACATCGCCAAGACCTTCGCCGACCCTGACCGGGCCGAGACGATCGGCGAGCTGAAGATCAAGATCAGCGGCTGCATCAACGCCTGCGGCCACCACCACGTGGCCCACATCGGCATCCTGGGCGTCGACAAGAAGGGCGAGGAATTCTACCAGCTCTCGCTCGGCGGATCGGGCGCGGAAGACGCCACGATCGGCAAGATCCTCGGCCCGGCATTGCCGGCCGACAAGGTCGCTCCCGCCATCGACACCCTGGTCGACACCTATCTGGCCGCGCGCCAGGGCGAGGAACGCTTCCTCGACACCTATCGCCGCGTCGGCCTCGAGCCCTTCAAGGAAGCGGTCTATGCCCAAGCTGATTAAGCTGATCGACGGCGCGACCCAGTTCGCTGAAAACGCCTTCGTCAACGTCGCCGACGAGGACGCCATTCCGGACGCCGGCGACGTCATCCTGTCGCTGACCCGCTTCCAGGCCGAGGGCGACGCGCTGCTGTCGTCCAACAGCCGCCGCGTCGGCGTGCGCATCGAGCCGGCCGAAGAGGTCGAGGCCCTGGCCTACGACCTGCCGCGCCTGTCGGTGGTGGCCCTGGCCTTCCCGAAGTACCGCGACGGCCGCGCCTACACCTCGGCCCGCCTGCTACGCGAGCGCTTCAAGTACCAGGGTGAGATCCGCGCCGTGGGCGACGTGCTGCAGGAGCAGGCCGGCTTCATGGTGCGCGTCGGCTTCGACGCCTTCGAGCCCAACGACGGTTCGTCGCCTGAGGCTTGGGCCAAGGCCGCCAACCGTTTCCGCCATGTCTATCAGCGCGCCGTCGACGCCCGCCCGATCGCGGCGGACGAGCGCGCGCAAGCCGAGGAAGGCGCTCTCTGATGGCCTACGACCAGACCGACGCCGCGCCGACCCTGGCGGCGCGGCTGGACGCCGAACTGCGCGACGCCCATCCGCTGACCATACTTCGCAAGGCCTACGAGACCTTCGGCGACAAGCTGGCTCTGGTCAGCTCGTTCGGCGCGGAGTCGGCGGTGCTGCTGCACCTGGCCTCGCAGGTCTCGAAGGACATCCCGGTGCTGTTCCTCGACACCGGCATGCTGTTCGGCCAGACCCTGGACTATCGCAAGAGCCTGGCCGCGCAGCTTGGCCTCACCGACGTGCGCGACCTGCGCCCGGCCTTCGCGGATATCGCGGTGACCGATCCCAAGTCGGACCTCTGGCGCACCGACACCGACGCCTGCTGCCACATCCGCAAGGTGCTGCCGCTGGATCGTGCGCTGGAAGGTTTCTCGGCCTGGTGCACGGGCCGCAAGCGCTTCCACGGCGGCGACCGCCTGCGCCTGGCCGTGGTCGAGGAGACCGAGGGCCAGATCAAGTTCAACCCGCTGGCCAACTGGAGCAAGGCCGAGCTCGACGCCTATGTCGCCGAGCATCAGCTGCCGACCCACCCGCTGGTCGCCCAGGGTTTCCCCTCGATCGGCTGCTGGCCGTGCACCAAGCCGGTGGACGACCCCAACGCCGACGTCCGCGCCGGCCGTTGGCAGGGCCAGGACAAGACCGAGTGCGGCATCCACGTCGCCCGCGCCCCGGGCGTGGCCCCCAATGTCGGCGGCGACATCTGAGACGCTGAGGTTCAGGCGCTGGACGAGAAGCCCTTGCGGGTCATCTTGCCCCAGCCCTGGGCCCCGGTCAGGAACTGCCAGGTGCCGCGCAGCCGCCAGAAGTTGTTGATCTGGCGATAGCCGAAGTTCTCCAGGATCGCCGCGCCCATCAGCACGGCGAGACTGCGGGCGTTGGGAAAACGCCGCAGCTCGGTCTCCTCCAGCGCCAGGGCGCCGACGCTGATGACGATGCCGAAGCCGAAGGTCACGGCCAGCAGCGCCCACAGGTAGTCGACGTCCAGCACGCCCAGCAGCCAGAAGGCCGGGATCAGCACGTAGCCGAAGATCTCGATCAGCGGCCCTAGCACGTCGACCACCAGGATGTGGCCGAAACCGATCAGCCCGATCCGGCCATAGCGCGGATTCAGGATCATGTCCCTGTGCCGGAAGAAGGTCTCCAGCGCCCCGCGATGCCAGCGCGCCCTCTGGCGCGACAGCACGGCCATGGTCTCGGGCGCTTCGGTCCAGCACACCGGCTCGGGCGTGAAGGCCACGCGATAGGGTTTGCCCAGGCGGCGGTAGTGCTTGTGCAGCTTGACCACCAGCTCCATGTCCTCGCCGACCGTGCCGTGGCTGTAGCCGCCGACGTCGAGCACGGCCTGGCGGCGGAACAGGCCGAAGGCGCCGGAGATGATGGTCAGGGCCGAGATGCGGCTCCAGGCCAGGCGGGCCATCAGGAAGGCGCGCAGATATTCGACGGTCTGCAAGCGGGCCAGCAGGTTCTTCGGGACGCCCACCTCGACCACCCGCCCGAACGAGATCTTGCAGCCATTGGCGATGCGGATCGTGCCGCCCACGGCCACCGTGCGATCGGGATCCTCGACGAACGGCGCCACCGCTCGCAGCAGGGCGTCGACCTCCAGCAGGGAGTCGGCGTCCATCGAGCAGACGATCGGCGAGCGCGACAGGTTGATGGCCGCGTTCAGGGCGTCGGCCTTGCCGCCGTTGTCCTTGTCGACCACCAGCAGGCGCGGCTGGTTGGCGGCGGCGTAGAGGCCGCGGATGCGCTGGCACGAGGCGGCCAGGTCGTAGTGGCGCTCGACGGGATGCAGCTCGAAGGCGTCGATCAGCACCTGCAGGGTTTCGTCCTTGGAGCCGTCATTGACCACCACGACCTCGAAGTGGGGGTATTGCAGGGCCAGCAGCGAGCGCACGCTTTCGACGATGGTCAGGGCCTCGTTATAGGCCGGGGCCATCAGGGTGATCGGCGGGGCGGCCTCGGCGTAGCGCCGCCAGAGCAGGGCGGCCTGGTTGACCGGCGGGGCCTGCGACAGCGCACGGGCCGCCAGGATCAGCTGGTAGAGATAGAGCGCGTTCTGCAGCAGGCCGGTGGCGATCACCGCCCAGGCGATGGTCTCGGCGAAGCGGACGACGACGAGAGCCAGGACCTCCAGTTCGGGCAGCATGGTCAGGCGCCCTCCGCCAAGGCGCGCTCGGCCGCCCGTTGGGCCACGGGGCGCGTATCGTCTCCGGCGACGGCCTCCAGCAGGGCGCGACCGGTCTTGCCCAGCTTTCCAAGGGCGTCGCCGGCCCGGAAGCGCACCCACCATTCCGGATCATCCAGAAGCGCGGCCATCGGGGCCGCGAGCTTGGCCAGTCCCGCGGCCCCGACCGCCTCGGCGGCGGCGGCGCGAACTGTCCAGGCCTCGTCGGTGAGCGCGGCGGTCAGGGGCGCGGCGGCGGCGGGGTGTTGCAGCCGGCCAAGGCCTCGCACGGCCGCCGTGCGCACGTCGAGATCGGGATCGCTCGCCGCCGCCGCCAGCGCCGGCACCGCCTCGTAGGCGCCCGAGCGGCCCAGGGCGTCGAGCAGCAGCGCCCGCATCAGCGGCGTCAGGCCCTGGCGGTCGAGCGCCAGCAGGCCGTCGGCCGGCCGGGCAGCCACCGCCTGGCGCATCAGTTCAGCATAGACCCGCGAGGGCGCCAGCTCGCCCGAACCCGCATAGTCGAGCAGGCGCGAGGCCGAGGGCGGCGCTCCAACCGCCGCCAGGCCCTTCACGGCCGCCATCCGCACGTTCGGATCCTTGGAACCGATGGCGCGGCGCAGAGCGGCCTTGGCTTCCTCGCCGCCCAGGGCGGCCAGGGCCTCGACGCTGGTCAGACGTTCGTCGCGCGATCCGCGGGTCGCGCGCTTCTCCAGGGCGGCGACGAGGCCCAGCCGCTTGAGCGCGGCCATGGCGCGATCCTGGTCGGCGCCGCGGATCATGCCCTGGAAGTCGAGTATGGCCTCGGCCAGCACTTCCGGCCGCCGCACGAACCGGCCCAGTTCGTCCGCCGCCTCGGCCTGGCCGCGCAGCAGACCGGAGAGGGCCTGGATGATGATCCGGCGTTCGCTGGCGCGATCGGCCGCGCCGGCCTCCTTGAAAAGCCGCGCGACGATCAGCGCGCTCATCCAGGTCAGCGCCCCGGCGATCAGGACGAGGGCGACGACCCAGATCAGCGTCAGCGACGACATCTAGAACCGTCGGGTGACGGCGACGCCGATCTCGTCGCGGTCATAGGCCGTGCGCTTCTCGTGGGCGCCGGCGATCTGCACCGTCCAGCGCGGCGCAAGGTCGAAGGCGACCCCGGCCGACACGGCCTCGACCGGCACGGTGGCGCCGTCGGCGCTTTCCGGCGCGTCGGCCCAGCCCAAGCGCAGGCGCAGGCGCTCGGTCGCCGCCCATTCGCCGTTCAGGGTGTAGCCGGACTGATGCTTGCCGCGCTCGTCCTCGGTGTTGATAGAGCGGGCCGTCAGTGACACCGGCCCGGCCGCCAGCACCAGATAGGGCTGCAGGCTCTTGACCTCGCCGACCGCGTAGCGCGACCAGACGCCGTCCAGGCCCAGCCGCGCCCGGAAGGTTCCGGTCGTCCGCAGCCCGGCCGAGCCGCCGGCCCGTACGGTGAACTCCGGCCGATAGTCGGCGTCCGGCGCGCCGCCGACGGCGATGAAACCATCCCAGCGCGGCGAGAAGGTGTGCGCCGCCAGCACCTCGCCATAGGTATCCGAGACGCCGAACCGCTCGGTGTGCTCGATGGAGCCGCCGATCGTCGTGCGCGGATCGATGCGGCGGGAGAGGGCGAGGGTGGCCGAACTCCAGTGACCCAGGTCCTGGCTGAGTTCGCTGCGGGCATAGGCGACGTCCAGCCGCCAGCTCGGCTCGCCCGGCATGGCCAGGGTGGCGGAGATCTGCTGGTCGAGCGCGCGGGCCTCCGCATCGTCGCCGGCGGCCAGCAGCGGTGTGAGTCGACGCCTGGCCAGTTCGGGGCGTCCGGCGAACAGCGCCGAGCGGGCGTAGGCGATGCGGGCGTCGCGATAGTCGGGGGCCAGGGCGAGGGTGGTCTCGAAGGCCCGGTCGGCCTCGGCGTAGCGCTGGGCGGCCATCCGCGAGAGGCCAAGGTTCAGCCAGACGTCGGGGTCCTTGGGGCGCTGCCTGGACAGCTGGTCGAAGGCGGCGATCGCCTCGCCCGTGCGTCCGGCCTGACGCGCCGCCACCGCCGAGGCGTAGGCGGGATCGGCCGTCTGGGTTTCCTGGGCTTCCTGGACCGCCTCGATCACGCGGCCACCGGGGCGATGCGGAACAGCCGCGCCAGCAGCTCGTCCGGATCGAACGGCTTGGGCAGGTAGTCGGCGGCGCCGAGGTTCAAGGCCGTGACGATGTCGTTTCGACCCTTGAGGGCCGTCAGCATGACCACGGGGATGTCGCGCAGGGCGTCGTCGCCCTTCATCCGCCGCAGCACCTCGAAGCCGTCGATGATCGGCATCATGCCGTCCAGCACCACGACCTGCGGCCGCGCGGTCCGGGCCGCCTCCAGCACGGCGCGGCCGTCCTCGAAGACGCTCACCTCGTAGCCGGCCATGCTGAGCTTGTGCTCCAGGATCTCCCGGAGCAGGGCGTCGTCGTCCGCTATCAGGACCGAAGGCGAGGACGCTTGGTTACTATCGGATCGCCTCGATGCCATGCCATGCCTGCAAGCTTAGCTATAGGGGAGTCGAAGAGCACCTATCCAGAGTGGTTCAGAACCGCGCGCGAGGCCAGCGCGAACATCGCGCGTTTGGTTAACCGGGGCGGCGTTGCGCGTCAGGCGCGCAAACGAAGCCGGCGCGTAAAGCGCCGGCGTCATCGAGAAATTGTCGGAAAAAGGCCGAAGCCTATTCGGGCGGGCAGCCCTTGAACTCGCCGACCTTGGTCACCGAGAGGTTGGCGAGGTTCAGGTCCGCCAGCGGCTTCATCGAGCCGGCGCCTTGGCCGCTGAACATGTCGATCTTGTTGCCCTTGATCGCCCCGCCGATGTCGGAGGCGTACCAGTAGCCGTCGTGCTTTTCGCCGTTGGGCATCGGCAGGCCGACGGTTTCCTTGATGAAGACCACGGTGCGGCGCGGGATCACCTTGGTGTCGACCGCCAGGGTGCGCATGGCCACCACCTTGCAGCCGAGGCTGTCGAGGGCTCGGATGCCCCGGGCGCCGGCGTGGTAGAGCGTCGCCTTCATCTTGTATTCGATCGAGCCGGGCAGGCTGCCGGTGAGGGCGCCGGCGATCAGTTCGCCCAGGGGGTCCTTGCGCTCGGAGTCAGGACCCGCGGCGGCGGGGAGGGCGGCGAACATGGCCATGAAGGCCAAAATTCCGGCGAGCGTGCGTCGCATCGAGGTTGTCCTCTTATCGGCGTATCTGTCGGTTCGGCGGTCTCCTTAAGCCGATCACGGCTCCGTGACAACCCGCTTAAAACCGCCCAAATGGGCCGGAATCGGATGAAAACTTCTGATCAAGCTCGGAACTCGGTTGAAAATTCAATCGTTTAGCGCGCCGTTTGAAAAGTGAGGGAGGGCGACGGAATGACGCTGCGGATCTTCGGCGACGGTAAGTCGGGCAACTGCCTGAAGGTGAAGTGGACCGCCGAGCGCCTGCGTCTTCCCTACGAATGGATCGAGGTCGACATCCTCAAGGGCGAGTCGCGCACCGAGGGCTTCCTGGCCATGAACCCGGCCGGGCAGGTGCCCGCGGTGATCCTCGAGGACGGCCGCGCCCTGGCCCAGTCCAACGCCATCATGCTGCATCTGGCCGAGGGCTCGGTGCTGATCCCGGCCGATCCCTACCTCAAGGCCAAGATGTACGAGTGGCTGTTCTGGGAGCAGTACAGCCACGAGCCCTATGTCGCGGTGGCCAGGTTCCAGGTCGCCTACATGGGCAAGCCGGCCGAGTCGCTGGACGGGAAGATCGTCGAGCGCGGTCACGCGGCCCTGGCGCGCCTGGAAAACGGCCTTTCCGGCAGCGGTTTCCTGGTCGGCGACCGCCTGACCCTGGCGGACATCGCGCTGGTGGCCTACACCCGTGTCGCCCACGAGGGCGGTTTCGATCTGTCGCGCTATCCGGCCGTCAAGGCCTGGGTGGGCCGCATCGAGACGGCCCTCGGCATCGATTGAAACGCCTCGGAGCGCGCATGACGTCGCCGTCTTCCACCGTCAAGATTCTCGTCCTCGCCGCCGCCCTGGCTGCACCGGCTCAATCGGCCCTGGCCTGGGGCGCCTCTGGCCACCGCATGGTCGGCGTGCTCGGCGCCTCGACCCTGCCGGAAGACGTGCCGGCCTTCGTGCGCAGCCCCTACGGCGTGGCCGCCATCGGTGAATACGCCCGCGAGCCGGACCGCTGGAAGGGCTCGGGCAAGGTGCACGACGCCGACCGCGACGCCGCCCACTTCCTGGATCTCGACGACGAAGGCCGCATGTTCGGCGGGCCGAAGTTCACGGTCGAGACCATGCCGGCCACCCGCGCCGACTACGAGACCGCCCTGCGCGCCGCCGGCCAGGACAGCTGGAAGGCCGGCTATCTGCCGTACGCCATCATCGACGGCTACCAGCAGCTGGTGAAGGACTTCACCTACTGGCGCATCCTGGTGGCGGCCGAGAAGGCGACCACCGACGCCCAGAAGAAGGCCTGGTACGCCGCCGACCTTAAGCGCCGCGAGGAGCTGCTGCTGCGCGACCTGGGCGTCTGGGCCCACTATATCGGCGACGGCAGCCAGCCGCTGCACATGAGCGTGCACTACAACGGCTGGGGCGACTATCCGAACCCCAACAACTACACCCAGAGCAAGGGCACCCACGGCGCCTTCGAAGGGCCGCTGGTCAAGGCCGTGGCCAAGGACGACGAGGTCAAGGCGCTGATGCCGGCCCCGGTCGACTGCGCCTGCAGCATCGAGACCCGCATGGTCGGCTACCTGACCACGACCTGGAAGCAGACCGAGCCGCTGTACCAGCTGGAAAAGGCCGGCGGCATGGTCGAGACCGATCCGCGCGCCAAGGCCTTCGTCGACGCCCGTCTGGCCGCCGGCGCCGCCGAGCTGCGCGACGTCGTGACCATGGCCTGGAAGGCCAGCGCCAACGGCAAGATCGGCTATCGCCCCGAGATCAGCGTCGCCGACGTCGAGTCCGGCAAGGCCGATCCGTGGAACGACCTGTTCGGCAAGGACTGACATCCTTGATCGCGTTCTACGCCCCCGACGCGTCCCTGGCCTACCAGGACCGTCACGCCGCCTTCGGCATCGCCGAGGACACGCAGGGGCGGATCGCCCTGGTCGAAGTGACCAAGCCCGGCAAGGCGCCCTATTTCGACCTGCCGGGCGGCGCCGTCGACGGTGACGAAACCGAGGGCGAGGCCCTGGTCCGCGAGTTCGGCGAGGAGACGGGTCTCGTCGTCGAGGTCGGCGCGCGCGTGGTCGACGTCTCCCAGCCGTTCCTGAAGTCCGACGGCCAGCCGGTGCGGAACTATGGCGGAATCTACGCCGTCAAAGCGATCGGCGAACGCCCCGACCTCAAGGTCGAGGACGACCACAAGCTGGTCTGGCTGGATCCCCGCGACGCCGTCGTCGCCCTGCGCCACGACGCTCACTCCTGGGCGGTCGCGGCGTGGATGCGGAAGGGTTTTATTTAGCGTGGCAGCGCTTGTTCCATTTCATTCATAAGTAGAATTAGGTCTCCGGGCCATATATCGGCGAAAAATACCTTTCGCCCATGATCCGCCTCAGTGTATTTTGTGTTGTGCCACTGTACTGTCGTGGGGAAGCGAATTTCGAGGTCGCCTCCATGTGAAAGTGCGTTGCGGATAACGCGGCCAAAATTCCATACTGTTGGCCAATTTTCGTAATCGCTTCGCTTTTTGCCGTAAGTTGAGTAAATTCTATCTACACTATTCTCGTAAAATGCAGTAAACATGGCTTGACTTAGGCCAAATAGAAAAGGGCCTGCATGGTCCCATGTCGATGGGGGCTGTGGGGGGGATTAATTCGATTGGTGAGCACTGGAATTGGATGGTTTCGGGAAGCCAGTTTCGGACGAACCGCATCAACAAATCGCGAGGGGCGCAGGTTAGTCGAGTTTTGCTCGCCACGGAATCGAGGGTTGCTGTATCTTCGATGCGCCACGGTCGTGCGATTTGATCTGGAGAGTTATAGGCCTCTGTGAGGGCCGAAAAGCTGGCTATGGCTGCAATGAATGTTGCTATGGGTTGAAATGTAAGATCGTTCTGATCGATCTTTAGTGTCAAACTTGTTTCTTCGGCGTCGAGGGCTTCGACCTCCTTTTCGCCGAGGAGCAGTCGTTTTGTCATAGCTCGTGCCAGTCTCAGATTGATTGTGCGCGATAATCCATTTTTCGACCTTGATATTCAACCTGCCGCCTAGTTCGCCTTCTTCTTCAGCAGGGCCTTGGCCTCGGCCGGGGCGACCTGGTCGAACAGCATCGACAGGTGCTGGTCCTTGGCGTGGTCGTTGTGCAGGTCCCAGGCCAGGGAGATCGGCAGGCGCAGGCGACCGCCGTCGGGCAGGCGGGCCACCAGCACGCGCCAGCTGAAGCCGTCGCCCGGATCGCCCAGCGGGCCGAACTCCAGCGGGGCCGGGTCGCGCAGGCGGAAGGCGCGGTCGGCCTTGGCGGCGAACCAGGCCAGGTCCTCGGCGGCGGTCGGGTCGGCGGCGGGCGGCGCGAGCTTGCCCTTGAGATTGCGGACCATGACGGCCTCCGAAGCGTTGAAGCGGGCGTCTCTAGCACTTCACGCCGGGACTTCCCATGTCCAAGGCTCGGGCTGGGCGTCCGAACACAACGAGGCTCGGGTGAGCAAGGATAGGCCGATCAAGCGCGTACGCGCCGACTGGAACGAGGTGGTCCTCGTCTGTCGCAAGTGCTCGCGCAAGCTGGACGGCGGCTTCGGCAAGGGCGGCGAGCAGAGCTTCGCCAAGGCCCTGCGCAAGGCCTCCGGCGGCGGCAAGGGCAAGGATCGCAAGGCGCCGCTGGCGGTGATCGAGGTCGATTGCTTCGACGTCTGCCCCAAGGACGCCGTGGTCGCCGTCAACGCCTCACGGCCGCGCGAATGGGTCGTCGTTCCGCGCGGCGCGCCGATGGACGCCGTCACCGCGCGCCTGGGTCTCGCCGCCAACGACGCTGAAGCCGCCTGAAGCCGAGTCTGCTATCAGGCGCGCCATGAGCCGCAAACGCGCCGATATCCTGCTGGTCGAGAAGGGCCTGTTCGACAGCCGCGCCAAGGCGTGCGCCGCCATCGAGGCCGGCCGCGTCACGGCCGACGGCAAGGTCGTGGCCAAGGCCTCCGAGGCTATCGCCGAGGACGCCGAGATCATCGCCGAGGCCGCCCATCCCTGGGTCGGTCGCGGCGCCCTGAAGCTGGTCCGCGCCTTGGAGCTATGGCCCGTCACCGTCGATGGCCGGATCGCCATCGATGTCGGCGCCTCGACCGGTGGCTTCACCGAGGTGCTGCTGTCGAAGGGCGCGGCCCGCGTCCTGGCCGTCGACGTCGGCCGCGACCAGCTGCATGCGAGCCTCAAGGCCGATCCCCGCGTCGAGGACCTGTCGCCGCTCGACGCCCGCGCCCTGACCGTCGAGCACGCGCCGGACGGCGTCGACCTCGTGGTCACCGACGTCAGCTTCATCTCGCTGGAAAAGGCGCTGCCGGCGGCCTTGGCTCTGGCCGGGCCCGGCGCTGACCTCGTCGCCCTGGTCAAGCCGCAGTTCGAGGCCGGCCGCGAGAACGTCGGCAAGGGCGGCCTGGTCAAGGATCCCGAGATCATCGCCGCCTGCGTCGAGCGGGTGTCGGCGTTCCTGGAGGCGTCCGGCTGGACGGTCCGCGAGCATGCCGACAGCCCGATCGCCGGCGGCGAGGGGCAGGTCGAGAAGCTGCTCTGGGCGGTGAAGGGTTAATCCCAGGGCTCGCCCAAATTCGTCATCCCGGGTCTGGGCTTCGCTGCGGCCGGGATGACGATGAAATTGGAGTTTGCAAAAAGAGCGGCACTAGGCCGAGGCCAGTCGTCCGCCGGCCGTCGCATAGGCTTGGCTGCCCCGCGTCAGCACCTGGTCGCCGCCGACGATCTCGGCGATGCCGATGTCGCGCGCGCCGGCCAGCCGCTCGTAGAGCGCGGCGAAGTCGCGCAGGGTCACTTCCTGCAAGGTCTGGATCGACGGGATGACGAAATAGACCTGCTGGAAGTCGTCGATGCGGTAGGGGGTGCGCATCACCCGCTCCAGGTCGAAACCGATGCGGTTGGGGGAGGGGTCTTCCAGGGCGAAGATTGACTCCGTCCGCGACGAGACGATGCCCGCGCCATAGATCCGCAGACCCGCCGGCGTCGCCATCAGTCCGAACTCGACCGTGTACCAGTACAGCCGCGCCAGATTGGCCAGCCGCCCCAGGCCCAGCGCCCGCTGGCCGCCCTTGCCATAGGCCTGCATGTAGTCGGCGAAGACCGGATCGGTCAGCATCGGCACGTGGCCGAACACGTCGTGGAAGACGTCCGGCTCCTGCAGGTAGTCCAGCTCGTGCGGCTTGCGGATGAACTGGCCGGCCGGGAAGCGGCGATTGGCCAGATGGTCGAAGAACACGTCGTCGGGCACCAGGCCCGGCACGGCCACAACGCTCCAGCCGGTCAGGCGCTGGAGCTCCTCGTTGATGCGATTGAAGTCGGGAATCCCGGTGCGGTGCAGGTCCAGGGCGTCGAGGCCGCGCAGGAACTCGTCGCAGGCGCGGCCCTGCAGCACCTCGGCCTGGCGTTCGTAGAGGGTGATCCAGACGTCGTGTTCGGCCTGGCTATAGGCTTCCCAGCCCTGATCGATCGTCCAATCGGGCCGCCCCCCTGGGGGCAGCCCGCCGCTGAAACCGTCTGCGCTCATGAAACGACGTTACGCCCGCTCAGCGGCAAGTTCCGTTCGATTTTTGCGCGCAACCGCCATGTGGGCGGATAGGCATGCCTGTCAGTGCGAGATCCGGGGGCGAAGCTTGTAGGCGCCGTGATCGAAGGACTCGAAGATCAGCGCGGCTTGCGGATGGTGCACGGGCTCGCCGGTCTCGTCTGCCAGCAGGTTCTGCTCGGAGACATAGGCGACGTAGGTGTTGTCGTCGTTCTCGGCCAGCAGGTGGTAGAACGGCTGGTCCTTGGACGGCCGGATGTCCTCGGGGATCGACTCCCACCACTCGTCCGTATTGGCGAACACGGGGTCGACGTCGAACACCACACCCCGGAAAGGGAAGATGCGGTGCTTGACGATCTGGCCGATCGCGAATTTGGCGAGTCTCTCGTTCATGATGAAGAGATTACGACGAGTCTCCTGACTGAATCCTGAACGTAAACGACGCCCATTGTCGCGCAACGCCATGCTTCCGAGAGGCGAACTCGATTGCTATGGTCGGCGACGAAGTGAGGCGGTTCGTCACGAATCGCCTGCGAGACAAGGTGGAAAGACCATGTCGGAGGCGCCGAGAGCGCCCGGCGCATCCCAGGCCCAGGACGGCCGGGAACGACGCCGGCCTCCGGGCGAGCAGCCGTGTTACGCGGCGCTCGATCTCGGAACCAACAACTGCCGCCTGCTGGTGGCGACGCCTTCTCCGCGCGGTTTCCGCGTCGTCGAAGCCTATTCCCGCATCGTCCGGCTGGGCGAGGGGCTTTCCCAGACAGGCCAGCTGTCCGACGCGGCGATGGAGCGGTCGATGGCCGCCCTCAAGGTCTGCGCCGAGAAGATCCGCCGCCGCAAGGCGATCCGGGTCAAGGCCGTGGCCACCCAGGCCTGCCGCGGCGCCTCCAATGGAACCGAATTCGTCCGCCGCGTGGCCGAGGAGACCGGTCTGCGGCTCCAGATCATCACCCCGCGCGAAGAGGCGCAGCTGTCGGTCGCCGGCTGCATGAGCCTGTTCGACCGCCAGGCCGACGCGGCGCTGGTCGTCGATGTGGGCGGCGGCTCGACCGAGCTGTCCTGGGTCGATCTCAAGGCCGGCGGGCTCGACGCCAAGCCGCGTCAGTTCGAGGCCTGGAAGCTGCCGATCCGCGCCTGGCTTTCGATCCCGATCGGCGTCGTCACCCTGGCCGAGCGCTTCCCCGAGGGCGAGCGGGCCGACGACGGCTGGTTCCGGGCCATGGTCGAGGAAGTGAAGTCCAAGATCGCGGCCTTTCCGCACGCCGCCCCGATGCGCAAGACCTTCGACGCCGGCCGGGCCCACCTGGTCGGCACCTCCGGCGCGATCACCAGCCTGGCCGGGCTGCACCTCGGCTTGCCGCGCTACGACCGCAACGTCGTCGATGGGCTGTGGATGCAGCGAACCGACTGCGAGGCCGCCGCCGACCGCTTGCTGCAACTGACCGCCAAGGAGCGGGCGCTGGAACCCTGCATCGGGGCCGATCGCGCCGACCTGGTTCTGGCCGGCGCGGCCATTCTTCAAGCCGTTCAAGAGCTTTGGCCATGTTCGCGCGTGCGAGTCGCCGACCGAGGGCTTAGAGAGGGGCTCCTGATGTCTCTGATGTCGGATCGGCAGAAGCGCCCCCGCCGTCGGCGGCGCGGCGGAGCCGGTTCGGCCCGAACGGTGAACGCATGAACGACGAGCCCCCCAGACGCCGGATGGTCAAGCCGCCCACGGGCGGCAACGCCGACGGCCGCGCCAAGCCCGCGCGCCTGAAGACCGCCGACGGCCGCACGCCCAGCCAGCAGGCCTGGCTGGAGCGCCAGATCAACGATCCGTTCTCGGCCAAGGCCCGGGCGCTCGGCTATCGCAGCCGCGCCGCCTTCAAGATCAGCGAGATCGACGAGAAGTTCCGCTTCTTCAAGAAAGGCGCGCGGGTCATCGACCTCGGCTGCGCGCCCGGCGGCTGGCTGCAGATCGCGGTCGAGCGCGGCGTGACCCAGCTGGTCGGCGTCGACCTGCTGCACGTTGATCCGGTCGAGCCGGCTCACATCATCGAGATGGACTTCACCGACCCGGCCTGTCCGCCCAAGCTGATCGAGCTGCTGGGCGGCGCGCCGGACCTCGTCATGTCGGACATGGCTCCGAACACCGTCGGCCATCGCGAGACCGATCACCTGCGCATCGTCGGCCTGATCGAGATCGGCGCGGAATTCGCCATCGAGACCCTGCGTCCCGGCGGCGCCTTCGTCGCAAAGGCCTTCCAGGGCGGCGAGACCTCCGAGGTCATCGCCCGCCTGAAGAAGCACTTCGAGAAGGTCCAGCATTTCAAGCCCAAGGCCAGCCGCCAGGACAGCTCCGAGGTCTTCCTCGTGGCGACAGGCTTCAAGGGACGCTGATCAGCTGAGTCGTCGCGCCGCCTGACCGAGTGTCTGCTTCAATCGGCTCTCGTGCTGGGTTTGCGTCGATCGGTGAGAATGTTCCGGCGAGTGGACTCGAGTATTGCGCCGCCGCGATGTTTCCGACGCGTCTTTCGGGAATGTTTATAGAGACTTTCTTTTAGGTTGTGTTTTCGGGATTTGCTTCGAAAATACTGGAGCTTGCAGCCCTGGGTGATCTTGCTCTGGCTTTCGCGTGGGTGTGATCTCGGCGTGAGCGTATCCCCCGCGCTCGCCAGACTGGATATCTCCCCATGACCCGTTCGCTCGTCACCGCGCTCGCTGTCGCCTTCGCCGTTTCCGCTGCCGGCGGCGCCATGGCCGCTCCCTGCAAGGATGCGAAGGGCAAGTTCATCAAATGCCCGGCCGCCGCCGCGCCGGCCAAGCCGGTCAAGTGCAAGGACGCCAAGGGCAAGTTCGCCAAGTGCGGCACGCCGGGCGCCAAGCCGGTGAAGTGATCCGGCGGCCGGGGAGGGGCGAGCCGTTCCTTCCCGGCTTCTGTTCCAGAAAATCATCTCCATTTCCGGCTCCGGGCGGGTCGACAAACGCCCGCCTCGCGACTATACCCGCGCCGCAAAATGGAGAATCCGATGGAGATTCGCGAAGGGCTCACCTTCGACGACGTTTTGCTCGAACCTGGTCCGTCCGACGTCATGCCGACGCAAGTGACGACCGAGACCAAGTTCACGCGTGAAATCAGTCTGAACATCCCGCTCGTGTCCGCCGCCATGGACACGGTCACCGAAAGCCGCCTCGCCATCGCCATGGCGCAGGCCGGCGGTCTGGGCATCCTGCACCGCAACCTCTCCAACGAGGAGCAGGCCGACCACGTCCGCGAGGTGAAGCGGTACGAAAGCGGCATGGTCATCAACCCGCTGACCATCCACCCCGACACCACCCTGGCCGAGGTCCGCGAGATCACGGCCCGCCGCAAGATCTCGGGCTTCCCGGTGGTCGAGCGCGAGACGGGCAAGCTGGTCGGCATCCTGACCAACCGCGACATGCGCTTCGAGGGCGACGCCAGCGTCCCGGCCTCGGCGCTGATGACCCGCGAGAACCTGATCACGGTGGGCGAGGGCGTCGATAGCCGCGAAGCCCGTGAGCTGCTGCGCAAGCACAAGATCGAACGCCTGATCGTCGTCGATGACGCCTACCGCGCCGTCGGCCTGATCACGGTGAAGGACATCGAGAAGGCCCAGGCTCACCCCCTGGCCGCTAAGGACGACAAGGGCCGCCTGCTGGTCGGCGCGGCCTCGACAGTCGGCGACGCCGGCTTCGAACGTTCGATGGGCCTGGTGGACGCCGGCGTCGACGTCGTCGTCATCGACACCGCCCACGGCCACTCCAGCCAGGTCGCCGCGGCCGTCTCGCGCCTGAAGCGCGAAGCCAACCGCGTCCAGATCGTGGCCGGCAACATCGCCACCTACGACGCCGCCCGCGCTCTTATTGACGCCGGCGCCGACGCGGTGAAGGTGGGCATCGGCCCGGGCTCGATCTGCACCACCCGCATCGTCGCGGGCGTGGGCGTGCCGCAGCTGACCGCGATCATGGAAGCCGTCCGCGCCGGTCGCGAGAGCGGCGTGCCGGTGATCGCCGACGGCGGCATCAAGTTCTCGGGCGACCTGGCCAAGGCCATCGCCGCGGG
Source organism: Caulobacter sp. GW821-FHT10A10 (assembly GCF_059415745.1). Lineage (NCBI taxonomy): Bacteria > Pseudomonadati > Pseudomonadota > Alphaproteobacteria > Caulobacterales > Caulobacteraceae > Caulobacter > Caulobacter sp. GW821-FHT10A10. The sequence goes on from NZ_JBWKNV010000008.1 coordinate 173,445, forward strand.
CGCTTCGACCGCCATGATGGGCTCGATGTTCGCCGGCACCGAAGAGGCGCCGGGCGAGGTGTTCCTGTACCAGGGCCGCTCGTACAAGAGCTATCGCGGCATGGGCTCGGTGGGCGCCATGGCCCGCGGCTCGGCCGACCGCTACTTCCAGAAGGAAGTGACCGACAGCTTCAAGCTGGTGCCGGAAGGCATCGAGGGCCAGACCCCGTTCAAGGGTCCGATCGCCCCGGTGCTGCACCAGCTGGTCGGCGGCCTGCGGGCGGCCATGGGCTATGTCGGCGCTCCCACGATCGCGGAACTGCAGGAGCGCGCGCGCTTCGTGCGGATCACGGGCGCGGGCCTGCGTGAAAGCCACGTCCACGACGTGATGATCACGCGCGAAGCTCCGAACTATCCGAGCGCGGTCTAGGCCATGCAGATGGCCTTCGAGCTGAAGATGCTGGCGGCGGCGGTCGTCATCGGGCTGGTCCACCTTCTGTGGGCCAGCGCGGCGGCCCAGCCCCAGCGCGGCTTGAAGTGGAATGTCGGCTCGCGGGAGACGCCGGTCGTGCTGACCGGCATGGCCGGACGGCTCGAAAGGGCCTTCGCCAACTTCCGCGAGACCTTCGCGTTCTTCGTCGCCGCCGTGCTGGTCGCCTATCTGGGTGGCCGGCTCGGCGCGCTGACCGTCGCCGGAACCGCGCTCTATGTCGGCGCCCGGGCGGTCTACATCTTTCTCTATGCGTTCGGCGTGCCGGTCGTTCGCAGCCTGGTCTGGGTCGCCTCTATGGCGGGCTTGGGCTTGGTCCTTCTGGCGTTGGTGATTTAGCTCCATGCGTGACGGAGGACGGGTTTCCGCGGCGATCGAGGTTCTGACCGAGATCGAGACGCGGCATTTTCCGGTGAAGATGGCGCTCAAGCGCTGGGGCGAGGCCGCGCGCTACGCCGGCTCCAAGGACCGGGCCTTCGTTTCGGGCCTCGTGCTCGACGCCCTGCGTCGCAAGCGCTCGCTGGGTTGGGCGATGGGCGATCCCGCCGCGCGCGGCGTCGTGCTCGGCGTCCTGGCCTTCGTCTGGAAGTGGCCGGCCGAGCGCATCGCAGAAGCCGCTTCGGAAGAACACGGCTTCGGCGCGCTTTCCGAGACCGAGCAGGCCCGCCTGAAGGATCCCGTCTCGCTGGACGGCGCGCCCGCGCCGGTGGCCGGTGACTATCCCGACTGGCTCGAACCGCATCTGGCCCGCGCCCTGGGCGCCGACCAAGTCGCCGAGATGGCCGCTCTGTCTGAGCGCGCTCCGGTCGACCTGCGCATCAACACCCTGAAGACCGACGCCGAGCGCGGCGCCAAGGCCCTGGCGCCGATCAACGCCGCTCCGGCCGGCATCCTGCCCAACGCCTTCCGCATTCCCACGCCCGCCGCGGCCGATCGCACGCCTTCGGTCGAGGCCGTGCCGGCCTTCTCCAAGGGCTGGTTCGAGGTCCAGGACCTGGGCTCGCAGATCGCCGCCGCCGTGGCCGGCGAGGTCAAGGGCAAGCAGGTGCTCGACTTCTGCGCCGGCGGTGGGGGCAAGACGCTCGCCCTGGCAGCCGCCATGGGCAATAGCGGCCAGATCTTCGCCCATGACAGCGACGCCCGCCGCCTGGCCGACACCATCCGTCGCGGCCAGAGGGCAGGGGTCCGCAACCTGCAGATCCGTTCGCCGATCGAGGCTCAGCCGCTGAAGGGCCTGGAAGGCAAGATCGACGTCGTCTTCGTCGACGCCCCTTGCACCGGCGCCGGCACCTGGCGGCGTCACCCTGATGCGAAATGGCGTCTGTCGCCCGACCAATTGGCCAAGCGCCAGATCGAGCAGGACAGCGTCATGGAGGACGCCTCGACCTTCGTGAAGGCCGGCGGCCGCATGGTCTACGTCACCTGTTCGCTGCTGACCGAGGAGAACGAGGACCGCGTCGCGGCCTTCCTCGAGCGCCACCCCGAATTCACCGTCAAGCCGATCGCCCTCGACGGCGTCACCCATGTGACCCCGGAAGGCTATCTGCGCCTCACCCCGCACCGCGCCGGTACGGACGGCTTTTTCGCCGCCGTGCTGCAGCGCTCCACCTACGCCCCCTGATCGACGCATACGACCGCTGGAGACCCGCCCGATGACCACCGAACCCCACCACCAGCGCGTCCTGATCGTCGACTTCGGCAGCCAGGTGACCCAGCTGATCGCGCGCCGGGTGCGCGAGGCCGGCGTCTATTGCGAGATCCATCCGTTCGACAAGGCCGAAGAACTCGTCGACGACTACCAGCCTTCGGCCATCATCCTGTCGGGCGGCCCGGCCAGCGTGCTGGAGGCCGACAGCCCCCGCATCGGCCGCAAGCTGTTCGACCTGGGCCTGCCGCTTCTGGCCATCTGCTACGGCCAGCAACTGCTGTGCGACGTGCTGGGCGGCAAGGTCGAGGGCGGCCACGCCGGCGAGTTCGGCCGCGCCGAGCTGACCATCGGCAAAACCAGCCCGCTGTTCCAGGGCCTGGCTGGCGTCGGCGAGCTGGAAACCGTCTGGATGAGCCACGGCGACCGCGTCACCGCCATCCCCGAGGGCTTCGAGGTGGTGGGCACCTCGAACGGCGCGCCCTTCGCCGCCATCGCCAACGACGCCAAGAAGATCTACGCGCTGCAGTTCCACCCCGAGGTCTACCACACGGTCAACGGCCCCCAGATCTACAAGAACTTCCTGGCCCTGGCCGGCCTGAAGGGCGACTGGACCATGGCCGCCTTCCGCCAGGAGATGGTCCAGAAGATCCGTGACCAGGTCGGCGACGGCAAGGTGATCTGCGGCCTGTCGGGCGGCGTCGACAGCTCGGTGGCCGCCGTGCTGATCCACGAAGCCATCGGCGCCCAGCTGACCTGCGTCTTCGTCGACACCGGCCTTCTTCGCAAGAACGAGGCCGACCAGGTCGTCACCCTGTTCCGTGACCACTACAACATCCCGCTGGTCCATGTGGACGCCGGCGACCTGTTCCTGGGTGAACTGGCCGGCGTTTCCGACCCGGAGACCAAGCGCAAGACCATCGGCAAGCTGTTCATCGACGTCTTCGACAAGGAAGCCGCCAAGATCGACGGCGCGCAGTTCCTGGCCCAGGGCACGCTCTATCCCGACGTCGTTGAGAGCGTCTCGGCCCGCGGCGGCCCCTCGGCCGTCATCAAGAGCCACCACAACGTCGGCGGCCTGCCCGACTACATGAAGCTCAAGCTGGTCGAGCCCCTGCGCGAGCTCTTCAAGGACGAGGTCCGCGCCCTGGGCGTCGAGCTGGGCTTGGCCCCCGCCTTCGTCGGCCGCCACCCGTTCCCCGGCCCGGGTCTGGCCATCCGCATCCCGGGCGAGATCACGCCCGAGAAGGTCAAGGTCCTGCAGGACGCCGACGCCATCTACCTCGAAGAGATCCGCAACGCCGGCCTCTACGACAAGATCTGGCAGGCCTTCGCCGTGCTGCTGCCCGTCAAGACGGTCGGCGTTATGGGCGACGCCCGCACCTATGAGAACGTCCTGGCTTTGCGCGCGGTGACCTCGACCGACGGCATGACCGCCGACTTCTTCGAATTCCCCTGGGAAATCCTCGGCAAAACCGCCACCCGGATCATCAATGAAGTCCGAGGCGTCAACCGCGTCGTCTACGACGTGACCAGCAAGCCGCCCGGCACGATCGAGTGGGAATAGCGGTAAGAAAATACCGCATCCGCCGGATCTGAATCCGTCGTCCAGGGGGGCGCTTTGGTCATCCCTGCGAATGCCATTCTCGCGTCCAGGGGGCCTCGTGATCCGTAGGGAAGCTCGCTTGTAGCCCTTGCAAGCGGCTTCCCGGCGGTGTCGTGCTGTGGCGTGCAAAGGCAGGCAACCGGTCGAGATCCCCGGCTTTTCGAAGCTGATGGTCTGGCGCGAGCGGACGCACCTTGATCCGGGGCGTCGATGGGCGAGGGCGCCGTTGACCGAGATCATCGCCCCGTCCCCGAATTGATACCCGCGAACTGATTAGTGATCGCGCGCCCGGCTCGGGCGGGACGCAGCATGGCTCTTCATCCGACAAGGGCGTCGGCAAGGAAGACCAGAACGATGGGGGAGCGCCAGGATAAGGCGGCTTGGTTCAAGTCGACCATCTTGCCGCATGAGGCCGCGCTGAGGCGCCACCTGCGCCGGCTCATGTCGCCGTTCGACGTCGACGATACGATCTCCGAGGTCTTCACGCGGGCCTACACGGCCGCGGACTGGAACCGGATCACCTCCGGCAAGGCCTATCTCTTCGCCATCGCGCGCAACCTGATCCTCGATAACGCTCGCCGGCAGAAGGTCGTGGCCTTCGAGTCCTACGCCGATATCGATACGCTGCAGACGCCCGACGGCTATGCCTCGCCCGAGGCTCAGGTCTCCGCCAGGGACGAGCTGCGGGCGCTGCAGGCGGCCATCGACGACCTGCCGCCCAAGTGCCGAGAGGTCTTCCTTCTGCGGCGGGTCGAAGAACTTTCCGTCGCCCAAGTGGGGGACAGGCTGGGTTTGGCCGTTAAGACAGTAGAGCGGCATATGACCAGGGCCTTGGCTCAGCTAACGCGAACGCTCGCGCAGAGCGACACCTTGAGCCCAGCGGATTCTGGAACGAGATGGCGGACAGGAACGCGGAAACCCTGAACGAAGAGGCGGCGGCCTGGTTCGTCCGCCGGCAGCGTCCGCAGGTCTCGCCCGCCGACCAGAAGGCCTTCGACGCCTGGATGGAAACGCCGGCCCATGCGGTCGCCTACCACCGGGTGGAGGCGACCTGGGAGCGGACCGAGCGGTTGCGGGCGATCCCCGCCGTCGAAGCGGCCAAGTCCGCGCGGCGTCATGTTCCCGGCGTGATGACCCGGCGGGCGGCGGCGGCCGTTCTCCTGGCGGGCGCGGGCGTGGCGACGTCGCTGGCGCTCCGGCGGCGCACGCCCTACGCCACGGCGCTGGGCGAGCGTAGGACGGTGCAGCTCGCCGACGGCTCGCATGTGAACCTCAATACGGCCAGCCGCATCGAGGTCGATTTCCGAGGCGGCTCTCGCCGGATCCGTTTGTTGGCGGGCGAGGCCCTGTTCGACGTCGCCAAGGATCCCAAGCGCCCTTTCGTCGTCCAGGCCGAAGACGCGCGTGTCCAGGCGCTGGGCACGGTGTTCAATGTCCGCCTGCGGGACGCCAGTGTCGAGGTGACCGTGGCGGAGGGCGCGGTGGCTGTCGAGGCCACGGAGAAGAACGCCGCCCGGACGGGGCCGCCCAGCGCCAGCCGCCTCGTCGCGGGCTCGGCCGCCATGATCGGTTCCGGCGCGGTTGCTGAGCTCTCGCTGGACGCCAGTACGCTGCAGCGGCGCGTGGTCTGGACCGAAGGCGTCATCGACCTGCACGGCGAAACGCTGGAGCAGGCGGTGGCGGAGTTCAACCGCTACAGCGACGCCAAGCTGGTGGTCGGCGATCCGACCCTGGCCGCCGTGCGGGTGGGCGGCACGTTCGAAACCGACGGCGCCGACAGGTTCGTCGAGGCGCTGGAGGCCGGTTTCGGGGTGCGGACCGTGCGCGGGGAGGGCGTCACCTACCTGATGCCCAAATAATTTCAGGCCGGCGATGGGGGACTGAGCCAAGCCGTTCGTTTCTATTTCCAGATAACAAAAATATCTGGAGGAAGCGAATGTACACGAGGGGGCGTGCAAGTAGATCCGCGCGTATCGTTCTGTTGAGCGGCGTGGCTCTGACATTCATGACGGCTGGTGCTCAAGCTCAATCATCGAGTCACAATTACAATATTGCTTCCGGCAGCGTGGCTGATGCGCTCAACGATTTTGGGCATCAGGCGAACGTTCGGATTCTATTTCCCTATACGCCCGTGGCTGGCAAGCAGACGCCGGCGATCACGGGGCTGTTGAGCGACGCCGAGGTCCTGCAGAGGCTGGCCTCCGCGGGTGGCCTCAAGGTGGCGGTCAACGACGGCAAGACTATCGTCCTCACCCAACCCAAGCCCGATCAGGCAGCGCCTCCCGCACCTCAGCCCGAGCCCGCCGCGGAAACGAGCCAGGCCGTGACGGAAGTGGTGGTCACCGGCTCGCGCGTGATCAAGAACGGCGACAACAGCCCGACCCCGGTCACGGTTGTCAGCGCCGAGGACATCCTCAAGGCTAATCCCAGCACGATCGCCGACGCCCTGAGTTCGATCCCGGCCCTGATGGGCTCGCTGGGCCAGTCGACGAACCAGGGCACGAGCGCCGGCAACCTGGTCGGCAATACGCTGAACCTGCGCGGCGTCGGCCCGACGCGGGCCCTGATCCTGTTCGACGGCCATCGGGTCGCTCCGACGACTCAGGCCTCGGCCGTCAATGTCGATGTCATTCCTCAGATGCTGCTCAAGCGCGTCGACATCGTCACCGGCGGTGTCTCGGCGGTGTACGGCTCGGACGCCGTCAGCGGCGTGGTCAACTTCATCACCGACACCAAGTTCAACGGCCTAAAGGTTGAGGCGCGCACCGGCGTTTCCCAATACGGCGACGGCCAGCGCAGCCAGGTCGGTTTCGCGGCCGGCACGCGCCTGTTCGACGGGCGCGGCCACATCGAGTTCTCGTACGACTATTCCGACGACCCCGGCATCACCGACAAGCTGAGCCGGTCCTGGTTTCAGAAGGTCTGGAGCGAGCAGGGCGCGGTCGCGGGCGGCGGTACGGTGGGCAAGGCGGCAAACCCCTACAAGCTGACCCAGAACACCCGCCTGTCGACGACGAGCTTCGGCGGCCTGATCACCAGCTGCGCCCTGAACGGCCTGCGGTTCGAGCAGGGCGGGACGCTCACGCCCTTCGTCCACGGCGTCGCCACCGGCACGACCGGCGTCGAGAGCGGTGGCGACGGGGCCTACTACACGGCGACTTCGCTGGAGATGATGCGGGTCTCGCATCAGCTCTTCACGCGGTTCGACTACGATCTGAGCGATAACGTCCATGTCTACGCGCAGCTTGCGGGCTCGCAGATCCACAACCTCAACAACGACCGCAACGCCGAGGTGCGAGGCATCCAGGTCGGCTATAACAACGCCTTCCTGTCGTCGGTTCAGTCCGCCTACCAGCCGGCGATCGCCGCGGCCAAGGCCGCCAATCCGTTGGGCTCGTTCACGTTCAGCAAGATGTTCACCGACATCCCGGCCTACCAGGCCGACACCCACGAGCAGCAGTTCATGCTGCTGACGGGGCTGGAGGGGAAGTTCGACAAGTTCGACTGGTCGGTGGGTTACGGCCATTCGAACTCGATCCAGGACACCCGCAACAACCACAACATCAATCGGGGCCGCCTGCTGGCGGCGATCAACGCTGTGGTCGATCCGGCCAGCGGCGAGATCGTCTGCAACGCCTCGCTGACCAACGCGGCCTATAAGGACTGCGTGCCGCTGAACCTGTTCGGGACGAACTCGGCCAGCTCGGAAGCGATCAAGTACATCGAGCAGGTCACCAAGTACCGGGCCGAGTACACGATGGACGACCTGCACGGCAGCCTGTCAGGCGCGCCGTTCTCGACCTGGGCCGGTCCGGTCAACATGGCGGTGGCGGGCGAATGGCGCCGTCTGGCTTACAACCTGCAGAGCAACGCCCAGCCGTCCGACGTCGTCGACTGCAAGGGCATTCAGTTCAACTGCTCGGCCACGGTCACGCCTTACCTGTCCAACATCATCGCCGACCGTACGCCGGTCAGCCAGACGGTGAAGGAGCTCTCGTACGAAGCCGACGTTCCGCTGATCCGCGACGTGATCCTGGTCAAGTCGTTCAACCTGAACCTGGCCGCCCGTTACACCGACTACAACACCAGCGGCAGCGTCTGGACCTGGAAGGTTGGCGGCGACTGGAAGGTCAATGACGACCTGACCTTCCGGGGCACGCAGTCGCGCGATATCCGGGCGCCGACGATCAACGACCTCTATGCGCCGGCCTTGCTGACGCCGCGCAGCTATGTCGACGTCCACACCGGCGTGTCGGGGCAGGTCAATCAGTATACCCTGGGCAATCCGAACCTGACGCCCGAGATCGCGGCCACGACGACGCTGGGTCTGGTCTGGCGTCCGACGGCGATCCCGCGCCTCAGCGTCGCGATCGACGGCTATCGGATCAAGATCAAGAACGCCATCGTCACGGTCGACGCCTACAATTCGGCGATCGCCTCGCTGTGCGAGAGCAGCAACGGGACCTCGGCGGTCTGCGCCCTCTATGCGCGTCCGCTGCCGTTCAGTGATCGCTCCGCCGCCAACTATCCGACGGCCCTGTACGCCCAGGCCCTGAACGTGGCGTCGGTCGAGACCTACGGCATCGACGTGGAGGCCAACTACGCCACCAAACTGTTCGACCGGGATTTGACCCTCCGGGCCCTGACGACCTACCAACCGCACCTGATCTACGACCAGGGTCCCAGCGGTAAGGTCGACGCGGCCGGCGCGGCCGACACCCTGCCGGGCTTGCCGCCGATTCCGGCGGTGAAGGCGCAGTTCGTCGTCAACTATGACCTGACGCCGAACCTCTCGATCCTGGTGCAGGAACGCTGGCGCGCGGCCTTGCAGCAGAACGGCACGCCGGGCCTGGTCTTCGCCGATCCGAAGGTGCCCTCGGCGGCCTATACCGACGCGACCCTGACCTATGACCTAAAGGCCTGGGCCGGAAACACGTCGCTCTACGTGAACGTCAAGAACCTGTTCGACAAGGCGCCTGACCCGTTCGCCAGCACCGGCGCCTCGGCCATCCCCGGCGTCTTCGGAGGCTTCGCCCAGGGCGACGACATCATCGGTCGCTACTACACCGTGGGCTTCCGCTACCGACACTAGACCCCAAGCGCCCCGGGAGCGTGGGTCTCCCGGGGCGTCCCGGTCCCTTCGAGGAGAAGACATGTACAAGCGATCCGCGCTGGCCGCGGCCTTGCTTTGCGGCGCGATCTGCGGCGCGCCCGCGGCCGCCGGCGAACTACGCGTCGGGGCGGGGAGGGTGTCCGTGACGCCCGCGCCATCGGACTTCCCGTTCGCGCCGTCTACCGCGCCCAGCCTCAACACCGGCCCGGGCGAGCGCAGCTTTGTGGGCGTGCACGACGAGGTCTATGCCCGCGCTCTGGTCATCGACGACGGCGAGCGACGGGCGGTGCTGGTCGTGCTGGAGGTGACCGCCGTTCCGGCCGCCGCCGATATCGCGCGGGCGGTGGCCGAGGCCATCGGCGTTCCGCTCGACGCCGTCATGGTGGCCGCCACCCATACCCACAGTGTGCCGCTGTTCAGCTATGCCGGCGCGCAGCCCAGCGTGCGCGAACAGCGCGAGATCGATCGCCTCAAGCAGGGCGGGGTCCGGGCCGCCAAGACGGCGGTCGACCATCTGCGGTCGGCGCGCGTCGCCTTCGGGCGTGGGCAGGGCTTCGTCAACGTCAACAACGGTGAGCAGGCCGGGTTGAAGACCGGCCATGACCCGCTCGGCCCATCGGACAAGTCGCTGGACGTGGTGCGCTTCGACACGTTGGACGGACAGCCTGTAGCCGTGTTGGTGAACTACGCCTCCCACGCCGAGGTCATGTTCCGAAGCGTGACCAGGGACGGAGGCTACGAGGTCAGCGGCGACCTGCCGGGCGCGGTGTCGCATCTCCTCGAAACCCAGCTTCCGGCCCAGCCCGTGGTGCTGTTCACCGCCGGGGCCGAGGCCGATCAGCTGACCCTGTTCAAATCGTTGCAGAACAACGGTCCCTTGCCGCCGATCGATGCTGGCGCGGGCGGCTGGGCTCTGCTGGACGCCCAGGCCCGCCGGCTGGCCGGTTCAGTGCTGGACGTGATGGTCAGTACGCCGCTGGGAGTATCGACGGCGCGCCTGGGCTTCGCCACCGGCGCGGCGACCTGTCCGGGGCAACAGCTGAAGATCGATCGCGCGACGGGCGCGGTCAGCGTCGAGGCGCGGCCGCCTGTCTCCATTCCGCTTTCGGCGATCACCCTGGGCGACATCGCCCTGGCCGGCGTGGGCGGCGATGTCGCCACCGCGATCGGCCAGGGCTTCAAGGCCGCTTCGCCAGCGCGCAATAGCACCATGATCACCCTGGCCGGCGCCTCGGTCGGCTATGTCTTCGCGGACGCCAGCTATGCGCATCCGGGGCACGGCCTGACCAAGTCGCTGCTGGCCCCGCATTGCTCGGAGCCTGCGGTCGTCGAGGGGCTGGTCGGGCTGATCGGCGAGGCCTCGCGCCGTGGCCGCTAAGTCTCCGCTGCAGATGAAGACCGTCCACCGCATCGGCGCGGCTGTGGCCGCTCTGCTGATGCTGTATCTCGGCGTGACCGGGACGCTGATCCAGGTCCAGGACCTGCGCGCGCTGCTGAGCCGCGCGCCGGAGTCGGATCCGACCATGCTGTCGATCCACGAGGGCGAGAACGGCCGGGCCGACTATGCCGTGTTGGGCAAGCCGGATCTCGACGCGCCGCCGCTGCCGAAGGACCTGGACCTGAACCGGGCGATGGCGATGACCCTCGCGGCGGCGCACCGGGCCGCGCCCGCCGCCGCGCCGCGCTTCGCCGAGATTCGCATGGCCGAGGGCCGGCCGGTGGGGCAGGTCGAGCTGGGCAAGGACCTGAGAGCCTTCGACCTGACGGACCGCGCGATGGTGAAACCGGTGGTCGTCAAGACCGAGCGCCCGCCGCCCTCGCTACGCCAGTCGCTGAAGGAGTGGCACCGCTTCTGGAAGCGCCAGCACGTTCCCGGCGTCTGGTTCGAGCTGATCAGCGGGCTCATCCTGTGGGCCCTGATCATCACCGGCCTGACGCTCTATTTCCGCATGCTGGCCGCGCGCCTGAAGCTCGGGCGGAACAATCCGTTGTGGATGGCCGGCGGCTGGTTGCGCAGCCTGCACCGGATGATCTCGGTCGTGGCCGCCGTCTTCCTGATCGCCGTCGCCGCCAGCGGCACATGGCTGGGCTTCGAGAGCGTCTGGCACACTTTCGTCGCGGGCGGCCGGGTGGACGAGTTTCCGCCCCTGAGCGACGTGGAGGCGACCAGGATGGCGGCCTCGACCCTGACGGCCTTCCGCGCCCGCGAGCCGGAAACGCCGATCAAGGTGCTGCGCGTGCGGATCTACGGTCCGATGAAGCAGGGGATCGTGGTCACCGGCGGCGCGCAGACCCGTCAGCTGGTGTTCGACACCGAGACGGGCAAGACCGCCAGCCTGACCGAAGCCGGCTATCCGGTCAGCGGCTTTCCGCTGGGCATCCAGGTGCATGAAGACGTCAAGCACTTCCACTCGGGCCACATGTTCGGCCTGCCGGCGCGCGGCATGAACCTCCTGGCCGGCCTGTCGCTGATCTTCCTCTCGATCTCGGGCTTGTGGATGTACGTCGACCTGTGGCGCAAACGCGCCAGGCTGGGCCGCAAGGCTCTGTTCTGGATCTAGAACCTCCCTACTGATCGGCGCCGCCAAGCGCGGCGCCGATCACTTTTTCCTGGGAGAAGGATGCGTCGCGGCCTCAGGCCGAACGCGACAGCAGAACCGTTCCGTCGCCGCGACGACCGGCCTTGATCGGGAAGGTGCGGGTCACGGCGGTGACGAAGCCCTCGATGTCCGAGGCGTCGAAATAGCCGCCGACGCGCAGCGCGCCGGTCGGGCGGTCGGTCACCACGATCTTGCGCACGTTGTAGCGGTTGAACTCCTGCACGGCCTCGGACAGGGTCTCGCCGTCCAGGATGATCGCGCCGTGACGCCAGGCCAGGGCGCGCTCCAGATCCTCGGGCGACAGCAGCTTCACCGCCGACACCTTGGCGTCGATCAGCACTTCCGAGCCGGCGCCCAGGGTCGCCTGCGCGTTCGGCGCCTCGTCAGTCTCGGCCACGACGACACCCTCCTTGACTGTAACCTGAGTGGCGTGCTCGCGCAGGCGAACGACGACGTCGCCGCTCTGGGCGCGCAGGTGCGCGGTCCGCGCCCGTATGTCGACGGGCTTGCCGTTCTTGGCCACGTGCAGCATCGCTTCGCCACGGACCAGTTCGACCACGCGGCCGGCGCGCGCGCGGCGCAGCACGACCTTGGAGTCGGTGTTGAGCTCGACGGTCGAACCGTCAGGCAGGCGCACCAGGCGCCGCTCGCCGACGCCGGTCGCATAGGCCGGAGACGCTGAAACCGAGATGACGACGGCCGAGCCGCCGGCCACGGCCAGCACGAGACTGGCGGCCAGGGCCGCCCAACCGGATGTCCGCAGGCGACGACGACCGGCCGGCCGCAAGGTCGCGGTCGGCGCGTCGGTCAGCAGTTCGGGATCGGGAATGATGCGGGGCGCGCGAAGAGCCTTCAGGCGGTCGAGTTCTTCCCAGGCGGCGGCTTCGCGCTCGAAGGCGATCTCGTGGTCTAGGCTTTGCGCGCGCCAAGCTTCGAATTCCGCGCGCTCGCGGTCGCTGGGACCGTCGGCGAGACGCAGGACCCATCGCGCGGCTTCGTGGCGTGTCTGCTCTCGTCGCATTCGAACGTCTTGATCATCCCTGGCGCGGCGGCCGTCGCCCCGCGTCCCGATAGCCTTGCCAAACCCTCCGAGCAAATGCGCAGGGCCTTGATCGAGTGCTTCTCGACAGTAGAGATGCTCAGGCCTAGACGATCCGCTATCTCGATGTTCGACATTCCGTAGATTTTTCGCAGGGTGAAGACCCGCCGGCACTGCGGCGGCAGATCCTTCACGAGACCCATCAGGGCCCGCAGTTGGTCGCGCGCCTCCACGGTACGCTCGGCGTCGGCGCCCTCGTCGGCGATGTTCATGGCTTCCAAGTCGGCGATTTCCTGGAACGGCACGATCTTGGCGCGGCGCGCGGCCTGCAGGACCTGGTTGCGCATGACGCGCATGGCGAAGGCGCCGACGTGCTCGACGTCTCGCCAGTCCAGATAGGTGATCAGCTTGGCGAAGGTCTCGTGGACGAGGTCCTCGGCGTCCAGCCCGCCGGGGTGGCGGTAGCGCTGGGCATGGAGGCGCAACTGCGGCTCCAGGGGCAGCACCTCGCGCCGAAACCACAGGCGTCGCTGTTCGTCTTCCGAGGACATGTTCCTCCCCCAGGGAGCCCGACTCGCCTCGGGCTTTTCCCAGTCTTCAGGCTTCGCTTCGGGCGGCGCGGGCGCAAGAAAGAAAATGCGCGCGAGTGATAAGCTTGCGGTTTGCCGCCTGATGCGAATGTTTTTCCAGCCGCCATGAAGTCCGCGCGCGCGAGGTGGCGGACTTGCGAAGATTTTTCGCGGGCCGAGTAGAGGACCCTTCGCGCTCAGGGATCTAACCAAGCAGAAGGGCTCCGACGACGAGGGTCCTCGACACAAACAAGGGGAGGGGCGCTGCTTGCCTCGGTTCTGCGTCATGTACGCGGCGCGTATTTCGGCGATGCTGCTCGCGGGCGTCAGCCCGCTGGCGCTGGCCGGGAAGGCGGAAGCGCAAGGACGCCATCGGTTCGACATTCCGTCGCAGCCGGTCGGCGCGAGCTTGCGCGCCTTCGCCCGCCAGAGCGGACGGCAGGTCCTGTTCCCCTATGACGCTGTGGTTGGCAAGCAGGCGCCCCGCATCAACGGCGTTTTCGAGGACGAAGAGGTGATCCAGCGTCTGGCGCGCGCGGCCGGGCTGGTCATCAGTTCCAGCGACGGCCGCACCATCACTCTGGCCCTGCGCCCTCGGTCCGAGGCCGCTCCGCTGTTCCATGGGCTGGAGCCGGCTGCACCACCGGAACCGGCGCTCGTCGCCGAGGTGCTGGTCACCGCGCTGAAGCGCACCGAGCCGCTCTCCAGGGCGCCGGCCTCGATCAGTGTCCTGGACGGCGAGACGATGGCTGAACGGGGCGTGGTCAATCTCGCGGGCCTCGAGAACGTCGCGCCCGGCGTCAGCGTCAACCGCGTGGCCCACGGCCTCAGCCTCAGTATCCGCGGCGTGTCGACCACCGACAACACCAGCAAGGGCGAGCAGGGCGTCGCGCTGAATATCGACGGCGTCTTCATCGGTCGACCGATCGAGCAGGGCCTGTCTCTGTTCGACATCGAGCGCGTCGAGGTCGTCCGGGGGCCGCAGGGCACGCTGTACGGCAAGAGCAGCACCGGCGGAGCCATCAACGTCATCACCCGTAAGCCGGTCGACTGGTTCGAGGCCTACGCCCGGCTTGAGGCCGGCGACTTCAACGCTCGACGGGCGGAGGGGGCGATCAATGTCCCGCTGTCCGATCGGCTGGCGATCCGCCTGGCCGGCGACGTCAATCGCCGTGAAGGCGTCTACTGGCCGGACGACGGCGGCCAGCGCAAGGGCGACCAGAGCGACGAGGCCCTGCGGTTGACGGCGCTGGGACGGCCCGCGCCCGACGTCACCGTGCGCGCGACCCTGACGGCCGCGCATGTCGGCGGCGCGGGACCGGGCTACGCCAATCTCGACACCTTCATCGCGGCGGACGGCGCGGCGCGGCGTCGCGTGCTGGGCACGCCCTTCACGGCCGGCCTGGATCACCGGGTGTTCAATCTGGACGGCGAGATCGAGGCGCGGGCGGGCGATGTCCTGATGACCTATGTCGGCGCCCGCCATCGGTTCGACGCCGATGAGGCCACCGCGTCAAACAATGACCCCGTCGGCAACCATCACGGGCCGCCGCCGGTCGTGCCTGTCTACGACCATGCCCGCTACCGGGCCCATATCGGCGCCGAGCTGCATGAGCTGCGGATCGCCAACGCCTTTCCGGGCGCGATCGACTATGTCGCCGGGCTCAACGTCTACCGCGAGCGGGTGCGTGAGCGCGATCACGAGTGGGGCGCGCCGGTCGACGATCCGGTCCTGGCGGCCAGCCTCAACCAGCTCGACATCATCGGCGTCACTCGCCACGCTTCGTACGGCGCCTTCGGCCAGGCCACGGCCCACCTGAGCGACCGGTGGGGCGTCGTGGCGGGCCTGCGATACTCCAACGACCGGGTCGAGCGGCGAGGCACGATCGCCATCGGCCCCGCCGCGCCGGACGGAACGCCGTGGCGCGACGCCAACGGCGCGCCGTGCGTCGCCCCCGCCGACTGCATCGGCGTTCCCAACAACGGCCGGCAGAGCGCCGGCAAGCTGACCTACCGCCTGGGCCTCAACTATCAGGCCGGCGACACCGGATTCTTCTATGGTTCGGTGGCGACGGGCTACAAGGCGGGTGGGTTCAACGACGTCGATCTGGCCACCCGCGCCCCCGCGCCCTATGCACCCGAGGAGCTGACGGCCTACGAGTTGGGCTACAAGGGCCAGCCGCTGGCGGATCTGCGGCTGCAGGCTTCGCTGTTCTACTACGACTACGCCGGCGCCCAGATCTCCAGCGCCGTCCAGGTGCCCAACGCCAATCCCGTCATCTACACCCGCCTGGAGCCGGCCCGGATCGTCGGCTTCGAGGGCGAGGCGAACTGGCGCGTCTCGCCGGATCTGTCGCTGGAGCTGACCCTGGCGCTGGAGCGGTCGCGCTACGACAGGCTGCGAGCGGGCTTCCTTCAGGACGTCGATTGGTCTGGCCAGCCCATGGATCGCACCCCGCGCGCCGTGGCGACCACCGCGATCAACCGGCGCTGGGCGCTGGGCCAGGGCTGGACCGCCAAGCTGCGCGCCTCCAGCAAGTTCAGCGCCGCCTACTATGTCAGCGACTTTATCGGCCCATATCGCTTCCGCCAGAAGGCCTTCACGCGCAGCGACCTGACGCTGACGCTGCTGGCGCCGGAAAGCCGCTGGTACGCCCAAGTCTTCGCCCAGAACCTGGAGAACGATCTTCAGGCCGTCGGGGCCCCAGGAACCTACAACGCCGCCGTTCCGGCTGGCGTGACCATGAGTACCTCCGATCCAAGATTTGTAGGGATGAGGATCGGCATGAGTTTGAACTGACAAAAACCCAAACACCGTCGACCTGAACCAAAGGTGGTTCAGAGATCGGCCTGATAATCCTTGGGGAGGATATCTTGAAAACTCCAGTTCATTGGCTGGCAAGCGCCAGCGTGATGGCGCTCGCCTGTATGTCAGCTGGCGTGACCTCGGCGGCCGCTCAGGACAACGCTTCCGGCACGCAGTTGGAAGAGGTGGTCGTGACCGCCCAGAAGACCTCGGAAATAGCCAGCAAGGCGCCGATCGCGCTCAGCGTCTTCTCGGGCGAGACCCTGCAGAAGCAGGGCGTGGTCGATGTCACCGGCCTGCAGAACGCCGCGCCGTCGCTGAACGTCGGTAGCGCCTCGCACGGGGTCAACATCTCGATCCGCGGCGTGGCCTCGACCGACGTGACCAGCAAGGGCGAGCAGGGCGTCGTCTTCAACATCGACAACATTCCGATCGGCCGTCCGCAAATGATGGGCCTGGCCTTCTTCGACCTCGAGCGCGTGGAAGTGCTGCGCGGTCCGCAGGGCACCCTCTACGGCAAAAGCAGCACCGGCGGCGCGATCAACGTCATCACCGCCAAGCCGAAGAACGAGTTCGGCGCCTCGGCCGCCGTCGAGTTCGGCAACTTCAACACCCGCCGCGGCGAGGTGATGGTCAACATCCCGCTCACGGACAATTTCGCCATCCGCGCGGCCGGGACCTTCAACAAGCGCGACGGCTATCTCAATCCCGTCCTCGGCAACCCGCCGCCCAGCGGCGCCAAGCGCCCGGGCGACGAGGACAACATGACCGGCCGCCTCACCGCGCGCTGGGCCTATAGCGACGACGGCAGCCTGATCTTCACCGGCACGTTCGGCCACGTCGGCGGCGTCACCGGCACGACCAACGCGCTCTATTATCGTGTGTTGAACAAGGACGGCTCGGCCGCGCGCGACGTCTACTACAACCCGATGGCGGGCGAGGTGGACGACAACTTCAGCAACTTCAACGCCGAGCTGAACCAGACCTTCGGCGGCGTGCACCTCACCTACGACGGCGCGCGCGTGTCGTTCAAGGGACACGACAACTTCGATCCCTCGACCGGCGATCCGGCCGGCGCGCCGGGCGACGCCAACTACACCTGGCAGGACTATCGCGGGGACATCAAGACGACCTCGCACGAAGTGCGCCTGTCGAACGCCGAGCCCCAGCGCCTGGAGTGGGTGATCGGCGCCAACTACTGGAAGGAAACCATCGACGAAAAGGACATGAACTGGCTGACGCTGGCCTCGTGCGCCCCGTCGCTGGCCGCGTCCTGCAACAGCCCCAACCCGCACATCGTCGGCAAGACCCAGCACAAGAGCAAGGGCGCGTTCGGCCAGGCCAACTTCCATGTCAACGACGCCCTGAAGTTGACGGCCGGTCTGCGCTATTCCGACGACGCGATGTTCCGCAAGGGCTACATCGCCGGCGGCCCGGCCCCGGCGGGCGGCTGGCTGGACGCCTCGGGCAGGCCCTGCGCGCCCGGCGCGGCCTGCGTCGGCTTCCAGGACGACACCGGGACCCAGGCGGCCAGCAAGGTCACCTGGCGCCTGGGCGCGGACTATCAGATCAACGACGATCAGATGGTCTATGGCTCGGTGGCCACCGGCTACAAGGCCGGCAGCTTCAACGACGTGGATCCGACCAGCACCACGCACGGCGCCGGCTCCTACGGTCCCGAAAGCCTGACCGCCTACGAGGTGGGCTACAAGGGCCGCCTGCTGCCGAACCTGCAGTTCAACGCCGCCGCCTATTATTACGACTACGCCAAGTACCAGCTGACCGGGGCCACCTTCATGACGCCCAGCGTCACGGGCGGCTCGCCGGGTGTCGTCATCTACACGACCCTGGCGCCGGCCAAGCTGTACGGCCTGGAAAGCGACCTCGACTGGAAGATCACGCCGGACGACCGCCTGAACCTGGGCCTGACCCTGTCGGAAGGCAGCTTCAAGGGCGGCGCCGACCACGCCAGGGTGGGCTTCCTGTTCGTCAACCAGATCGACTGGTCGGGCAAGCGCCTGGACAACCTGCCCAAGGTCACGCTCAACGGCGCCTACGAGCACCGCTGGACGCTGGCGAACGGCGGGACCATCACCGGCCGCGTCTCCAGCAAGTACAACAGCGGCTACTTCGTCAGCGACCTGGCCGGCGACGGCAACCCGTTCTCGGGCGTCTATACGGTGATGCCGCAGCAGTACAAGCAGAAGGCCTTCACCAAGACCGACCTGAACCTGACCTACGCGTCGGAGGACGGGAAGTTCTCGCTGGGCGGCTTCGTGCGCAATCTCGAGGACGACCTGCAGCTGCGCGGCCCGCCGCAAGGGATCAACCCGGCCGGTGTCGGCACGCTGGACCGGACCGTGGTCCGTGTCTCCGAGCCCCGGACCTTCGGCGTCCGCCTGGGGGTCAAGTACTGACCGGATAAGCTGAAAAGCCTCGATCCAGGGCCGCTCCCGAGGGAGCGGCCCATCCTTCCCAAGATTTCGGGCGACCACGCCCAAGCACAGCGAACCCACATGTCTTCCAAGTCCCCGTTCCAGATGAAGACCGTCCACCGTGTCCTCGCGGTGCTTGCCGCGCTGCTCATGCTCTATCTCGGCGTCACCGGGACGGTGATGCAGTTGCTGGACCTGCGCGCGATCCTGAGCCACGCGCCGGAGACCGACGCGACGGTCATCTCGATCCACGAGGGCGAGAACGGCAATCCCGGCTTCGTGGTGCTGGGGCCGCACGACCTGTCGGCCGCGTCCCTGCCGGGTGACCTGGACTACGGACGGGCCGTGGCGACCGCCCTGGCCTCGACCCACCAGGCCGCGCCCGGCGTCGCGCCGCGCTTCGTCGAGCTGCGGATGATCGACGGCAAGCTGGTCGGCCAGGCGGATCTGGGGAACAAGCAGGCCAAGGCCTTCGACCTGGCCACCGGCGCCGCGATCACGCCGCTGGAATTCAAGTTCAACATGCCGCCGCCCTCCCTGCGCCAGACCTTGAAGGAGTGGCACCGGTTCTGGACGCGCAAGGACGTGCCAGGCGTCTGGTTCGAGCTGCTCAGCGGCATCGTGCTGTGGGTGCTGATCATCACCGGCCTGACCCTCTATTTCCGCATGCTGATCGCGCGGGCCAAGCTGGGGCGGACCAACCCGTTCTGGATGGCCGGCGACACATGGCGCAGCCTGCATCGGATCGTCTCCGTGGCCGCCGCCATCTTCCTGATCGCCATCGCCGGCAGCGGCACCTGGCTGGGCTTCGAGAGCGTCTGGCACACCTTTCAGCCGCGCATCCAACGCGACCTGTCCGCGCCGGTCAGCGACGCAGAGGCGGCGAAGATCGCGACCGCGACCCTGGCGGCTTTCCACGCCGTCGAACCGAACACCCCGATCAAGGTGCTGCGTGTGCGGAACTACGCCGCGATGAAGCAGGGCGTCGTGATCACCGGCGGCGCCCAGACCCGTCAGCTCGTCTTCAACACCGAGACCGGCAGGGAAATGTCCCTGACCGAGGCCGGCCATCCCGCCAGCGGCTTTCCGCTGGGCATCCAGGTGCACGAGGACGTCAAGCACTTCCACTCGGGCCACATGTTCGGCTTGCCGACCCGCGTGATGAACCTGCTGGCGGGTCTGTCGTTGGTCTTCCTGTCGATCTCGGGCCTGTGGATGTACGTCGACCTCTGGCGCAAGCGCGCCAAGCTGGGTCGCAAGGCCCTGTTCTGGGTCTAGGCCGATGCTGGGACCCGTCTTCGCCATGGCGCTTCAGGCCGCCGCCGATCCGACGCGGCTGCCGGGCGACGCGCCGCCGCCGTCGCTGGAGGTGATGTTGCGCCCGCCCAGCGGCCGCCCGCCGCCGCCAGCCGACGCCACGCCCGCGCCGCCGATGGCCCTGGCGCTGGAAGCGGCCCAGGCCGCGCTCGACGCCTGCAAGGCTCAGGACCTGCGGGTCGGGGTCGCCGTGACCGACGCGGCCGGCCAGCTGCGCGTGGCCCTGACGACCGACGGCGCCGGGCAGGGCGCCGTCTACGCGGCGGTTCGCAAGGATCTCGCGGCGATCGCCTTTCGCGCGCCGACCTCGGCGGTCCAGGCCCAGCTGCGGGTAGACCCGACGGACGCCCGGTTTCAGCCGGGCATGGCCGTCCGTCCCGGCGCCGCGCCGCTGACGGCCGGCGACCGCGTGATCGGCGCCATCGGCGTCAGCGGCGGGACCGCCCAGCAAGACGAGGCCTGCGCCGCCGCCGGCGCGGCGCGCATCAAGGACAGGTTGAACTGACGTGCCCAAGACCTTCATCCGCTTGGCCCTGGCGGGCTTCAGCCTGGCGGCCTTGGCCGTCGGCGCGGCCGCCGAGCCGCTTCCCCAGGGCCGCCTTGCCAAGATCGACCTGCCGGCGGCCGTCGCCTACCCCGAAGGCGTCGCCTATGACCGCGCTTCCGGAGCGCTCTATGCCGGCAGCGCCGTCGATGGCGCGCTCTACCGCATCGATGCGGCCTCGGGCGCGGAGCGCCTGGTCACGCCCGCTGGGCGGATCGCCCAGCCCGGCGCGCGCTTTCCGGCGATGTTGGGCATGAAGCTGGATCCGTCCGGCTACCTCTGGATCGCCGGCGGCTTCACCGGCCAGGTCACGGTGATCGACCCCAGCGACGGCCATCTCGTCCGGCAGCTCAAGGTTCCGACCACGCCCGTCAGCCTGCTCAACGACCTCGTGATCGTCGATGGCGCGGCCTATGTCACCGACACCTTCACGCCGATGCTGTGGCGCGTGACTGGCCAGGGCGATCTGGAGCCGTGGCTGGACCTGAAGGGGTCGCCGATCGCCTTCGCCGACGGGCCGAACCTCAACGGCATCGCGGTCGACGCCGCCGGCCAGACGCTGATCGTCGTCCAGATGAACAAGGGCGCGCTGTTCCGCATCGACCTGAAGACCAAGGCGGTGACGCCGATCGAGGTGGGCGGCGCGGACCTGACGGGTTCGGACGGCCTGGTTCTGATCGGCCGCACTCTGCTGGTCGTGCGCCAGTGGGCCGGCGAGGTGGTCACCGTGGCCCTAGACGAGGGACTGGCGCGGGGATCCGTCGTCTCGCGCTTCTCCAGCCCGGACCTGGCCTATCCGGCGACCGCCACCGTGGTCGGCGACGATCTGGTCCTGGTCAACGCCCAGTTCGACAAGCACGACGCCGACAGCGCCGCGCGGCCCTTCAGCCTGGCGCGCATTCCGCTCGCCCTTCTGGCGGTCAAGCCGTGATCGCCGGTCTCGCACAAGCTCCCTCCTGGGATCGGCGCCGCGCTCCGGCGGCGCCGATCTCCTTTTTTCGGGGGCGCGCGGTTCGATGACCCATGTGCTGATCCTGGGCGCGGGACATGCCGGCGGCTCGGTCGCGGCGTTTCTGCGCCAGTACGGCCATCAGGGGCCGATCACCCTGGCCGGAGAAGAGCCGCTGGCGCCGTACCAGCGCCCGCCGCTGTCCAAGGCCTGGCTGAAGGGCGAGGTCGACGCCGACAGCTTGGCCCTCAAGCCTCTCGAATTCTATGCCGAGCACGGCGTCGATTTCAGGCCTGATCTCCGGGCGACCCGTATCGATCGCACGGCGCGCGTCGTGGGTTTCGACGACGGCTCGGTCCTGGCCTACGACATCCTGGTCATCGCCACCGGCGCGCGGGCCATTCCGCTGCCGGTTCCCAACGCCGATCTCGAAGGCGTCCTGGCGCTGCGGAACGCCGCCGACGCGGACCGGCTGAAGGCCGCGCTCCGACCCGGCCGCCGGCTGGCCGTGATCGGCGGCGGCTATATCGGCCTGGAGGTCGCCGCGTCGGCGCGGTCGCTGGGCGTCCACGTCATGGTGCTGGAGCGCGAGCCCCGGCTGCTGGCGCGGGTGGCGTGCCCGGCGCTGTCGGACTTCTTCCAGGCCTATCACGAGCGCCATGGCGTCCGGTTCGAGCTGGGATGCGGGGTGGTGGGGCTGCGTGCAACCTCCGACCGTCTCTCCGGACTTGTCCTGGCCGATGGCCGCCGGCTCGAATGCGACTTGGTGGTGGTCGGGATCGGCGCGCGCCCCAATGACGAACTGGCGGCCGAGGCGGGGCTGGCCTGCCGTCGCGGGATCGTCGTCGACCTCGACGCGCGGACCTCCGATCCCGCCATCTTCGCCATCGGCGACGTGACCGTCCGGCCCATGCCGATCTATGGCGTCGACTTCCGGATGGAGAGCGTGCCCAACGCGCTGGAGCAGGCCAAGCAGGCGGCCTGCGCCATCACCGGCCGGCCACGTCCGCCGGGCGAGACGCCCTGGCAGTGGTCGGACCAGTACGACCTGAAGCTCCAGATCGCCGGTTATCCGTTCGAGGCCGACCGGACGATCGTGCGCGGCGACCCGGCCAGCGGCCGCTTCGCCGTCTTCCATCTCAAGGGCGACCAGGTCCAGGCGGTGGAGGCGATCAACTCGCCGCCGGACTTCATGGTCGGTCGCCAGCTCATCGGAAATCGCAAGGCGGTGGATGGCGACAAGCTCGCCGATCCGGCCGTCTCCCTGAAGGAGGTCGCCGCCTAGCGGCGCGAGGAAAGCCAGTGCCCAGGATTACGTTTATCGCCGCCGACGGACGCGAACGCACGGTCGAGGCCAAGGCGGGAGCTTCGGTGATGGAGGCCGCCGTTCGCAATGGCGTGCCGGGGATCGAGGCCGAGTGCGGTGGCGGCGCTTCGTGCGGCACCTGCCACGTCCATGTCGACGAGGCCTGGCGCGCGGCGACGGGCCGTCCCGAGGCGATGGAGCAGGCCATGCTCGACTTCGCTTCCGAGCCTGGTCCGGGCAGCCGGCTGTCCTGCCAGATCAAGGTCACCGACGCGCTGGACGGCCTGGTCGTGCGTATCCCCGAAACCCAGCCCTGAGGAGAAGGCGATGCGCGCGAGACATCTTCTTACGCTGGCGGGAGCGCTGGCCGGGCTGGTCTTCGGGGCGTCATCCGCTCGCGCGGCCACGCCCTGCGAGCAACTGGCCAAGCTTGTCCTGCCCAAGGCGACCATCACGCTGGCCCAGTCCGTCGGGGCCGAGCAGTACCAGCCGCCGATGAACCCGCATGCGCCCAACGGCCGCGACATCACCGGCCGCACCCAGCACAAGGCCAAGCCTGCCTTCTGCCGGATCGCCGCGACCCTGAAGCCGGCGGCGGGTTCGTCGACCCGGATGGAGGTCTGGATGCCGGTCGACTGGAACGGAAAGTTCCTGGGTATCGGCAACTTCGGCTGGGGCGGCGACCTGATGGAGTCGGCCATGATGGCCGGCGTGCAGGACGGCTACGCGACCGCCAGCAACGACACCGGCCACGACAGCAAGGTCGACGGAGAGGGCGGCCGTTTCAGCCTGGGTGCGCCCGACAAGCTGGTCGACTACGCCTATCGCGCCAATCACGAGATGACGGTCAAGGCCAAGGCGATTGTCGAGGCCTTCTATGGCGCAAAGGCCAAGCATTCCTACTGGATCGGCTGCTCGCTGGGCGGCCTGCAGGGGCTGATCGAGGTCAAGCGCTACCCGGCCGACTACGACGGCGTCGTGGTCGGGGCGCCGCCCAATCCGCTGGTGCGCTTCAACGCCGCGCAACTCTATCCTGGCTGGTTGGTCGCCCAGAACCCGGCGCGGCTGATCCCGCAGGACAAGTATCCGATGATCCACGCGGCGGTGCTCAAGGCTTGCGCCTCGCCGCTTGGCCAGCAGGACGGCGTGGTCGACGAGCCCGATCGATGCGGCTTCCAGCCCAGCCAACTGCTGTGCGCCGGCGCCGACGCTCCCGACTGCCTCACCGCGCCGCAGGTCGAGCTGCTTGAACTGATGTACGCGGGCGTGAAGAACCCGCGCACGGGCCAGCTGATCTTCCCAGGTCCGGCAAAGGGTTCGGAGCTGGAGATGTTCACCTTCGCCAGCGGCAAGCCGTTCGTGAACGCGCTGGACCTCTATCGCTACACGGCCTTCCAGGACCCGGACTTCGACCCGAAGGCGATGGACTGGGACAAGGACGTGGCGAAGGCGGAAGCGCGCCTGGGTCCGCTGCTGCATGTCGACAGCAAGCTGAAGCCCTTCTTCGATCGGGGCGGCCGGCTGCTGCTCTATGTCGGCTGGAACGACTACCACAATCCCGAGGAGCTGATCGGTTACTACAAGGCCGTGCTCCGGGACTCGACGACGGCCAAGACCCGCGACGCCGTGCGCCTGTTCACGATCCCGGGCATGAACCACTGCCGGGGCGGCGAGGGTTGCGACACCTTCAACAAGCTGGGGACGATCGACGCCTGGGTCGACCAGGGCCTGGCGCCCGACCGGATCGAAGCCAAGAAGGTCGAGGGCTTCAAGGTCGTCCGATCCCGCCCGCTCTGCGCCTGGCCGCAAGTCGCTCGATACAGCGGCGCGGGCGACACCAACGACGCGGCGAACTTCACCTGCGCGGCCCCAGAGGCCGCCCGATGAGCCGCCTCCCACACTCCATGAAAAGGCAGGGCGCCATGCTGCGACGGCATTTCTTGTTCTCGATCGGGCTGGCCATGCTGTCCGGTCCGGTGTTGGCCGCGCCGAAGCCGGCGGGAGATCTCGTCTATATCGGCACGCACGGGGACGCCGGCGTCCATGCCGCGCGCTTCGATCCCAGGACGGGCAAGCTGACCGGCTTGGGCCAGATCGCCGTGATCGACCGGGCCACCTGGCTGGTCGCCGATCCCAGGCGTCCGATCCTCTATTCGGTCAGCGAGCTGGGCAATGACGGCGACCAGGACGGGAAGGTCGTCAGCCTGGCGATCGATCCGAAGTCCGGGCGTCTGACCCCGACCAGTACGGTCACCGCGGGCGGCGGCGGCACCACCCATCTGGCGCTGGACGCCAAGCTGGGGGCGGTGTTCGCCGCCAACTACGGCGGGGGCGGCGTGGCGGCGATCCCGCTGGCGCCCGACGGAACCCTGCTGCCGGTCAGCTCGGTCCAGACCCACAGCGGCAGCGGGCCCTCGCCACGCCAGAAGAAGCCGCACGCCCATGGCGTCACGGTGGATCCCGCCCGCCGGTTCGTGCTGGCGCCCGACCTCGGGGCGGACAAGGTCTATGTCTATCGCTACGACCCGGCGACCAAGGCTCTGACGCCGGCCGAGCGGCCGTTCGAGGCCACGCCGGCGGGCTCGGGGCCGCGCCATCTGGTGTTCCTGCCGAACGGGAGCATGGCGATCCTGGCCACCGAACTGACGGCCGAGATCCGCACCTTCGAATGGGACGCCAAGGCCGGACGGCTCAGCCCCCTGCAGGCTTTCTCGGCCGACATCCCGGGACGCACGGGTCCGCGCAGCGTCGCCGAACTCCAGCCCTCGGCCGACAGCCGCTTCGTCTATGTGTCCAACCGCGGCGACGACAGCCTGATCGTCTACAGGGTCGATGCCGCCGCCGGGGCCTTGGTCGAGATCCAGCGGATTTCCTGCGGCGGCAAGACGCCGTGGAGCTTCGGCATCCACCCCAGCGGACGCTGGATGATCGTGGCCAACGAGGCGTCCAGCGCGCTGGCGGTGTTCCGCATCGACCGGGCCAGCGGGAAGCTCACGCCGACCAGCCAGACGCTGACCGTGCCCAAGCCCGTCGCCATCGCTTTCCACGACGCGCGCTAGGAGTCCGACCATGAGCCCGATGGCTTCCTTCGCCCTGGCCGCCGTCCTGGGACAGGCGACGCCGCCGCCGGCGGCGCCGGTCCAGCTGGTTCCGTATGAGGCGGTGAACCCCGCCGAGCCCGGCGGCGATCGGCTGAGCTCGGCACGCCGCCTGGCCGCCGCCATCGTCGCCCAGGAACAGCCCGCACCGCGCAAGATCGTCGATGTCGGCTCGTTCACCGGTGAGTTCCTGGAAGCCTTCCTGGAGCAGTTCCCTGCCGCGCACGGCCAGTGGACCGAGCCGGTCGAGAACAACCACGCCAACGCCGCCCGCCGCTTCGCGCGTTTCGGCGACCGGGTCGACTACGTGATCGGCTGTCCGGGCCGCGACATCAGCCAGGGCTGCGTACCCAAGGATGTCGACGTGCTGATAACCTCGTGGATCTCGATCCACCAGGACCTGGCGGGGATCCGGACGTTCTACAGGCTGGCGGGCGAGAAGCTCCCGGTCGGCGGCTGGGTGGTCAATCTGGATCACGTGGCGTCCGGCGATCCGGCCTGGGATCGCCGGCTGAGGGGCGCGCGCGCGGTCGCGGTGGGCGAGGGGCTGGCCGCGACCACCGAGGGACCGCCGGTCCATCATCCCGACTTCAAGACCCCGACCCTGGACGACCAGTTGGCGGCCCTGCGCGCGGCGGGCTTCACCGACGTCGCCGTCGTCTGGCGTCGCCTCGACACCGTCCTGATCATCGGCCGCAAGTCCTAGGAACCGATCATGAAAGCTCTCCACGCGGCGGCGCTCGCCGCGCTGCTGACGTCCGCCGCCGGGACGGCGCTGGCGGCCGAGGCCCGCCAGGAAACCTTCGGCCAAATCAATGGCAAGCCCGTTCCGGCCGTCGTCCTGACCAATGCGGCGGGGATCAAGGCCCGGGTGATCGCCTGGGGCGCGACGCTGCAGGCGCTGGACGCGCCCGACCGGCAAGGACGGCTGGCCGACGTCGTTCTCGGCTTCGACGACATGGCCGGCTACGCCAACAACGGCCCTTACTTCGGCGCGACGGTCGGGCGCTACGCCAACCGGATCGCCAAGGGCGCCTTCACGCTGGACGGAAAGGCCTACCAGCTGGCGCTGAATGACGGCGGCAACACCCTGCACGGCGGCAAGCGCGGCTTCGACAAGGTGCTGTGGACCTTGGCCGAGGTTAAGAGCGGTCCCGAGGCCAGCGCCACCTTCACCTATGTCAGTCCCGACGGCGAGGAGGGTTATCCGGGAACGCTGACGGTTAGCGTCACCTATGCGCTGAACGAGAAGAACGAGCTGACGGTCCGGTTCGGGGCCACGACCGACAGGTCCACGATCGTCAATCTCAGCAACCATGCCTATTTCAACCTGGCGGGGGCCAGTTCCGGCCGCGACATCCTGGGTCATCGCCTGACCATCGCCGCCGCGCGCTACACGCCCGTCGACGCGGGCCTGATCCCGACGGGCGAGCTGCGATCGGTGGCGGGAAGCCCCTTCGACTTCCGGACGCCGCATGCGATCGGCGAGCGCCTTCACGACGGACGCGAGCCGCAGCTGATGCTGGGCAAGGGCTACGACCACAACTTCGTTCTGGACGGCGGCGCCACTGCCGAGCCGAAGCCGTCGATCCGCGTCGAGGATCCGGAGAGCGGCCGGGCGCTGGAAATCCTGACCACCGAGCCGGGCGTGCAGTTCTATTCGGGCAACTTCTTGGACGGAAAGGTCATCGGCAAGGGCGGCTACGTCTATCGCCAGTCCGCCGGCCTGGCGCTGGAGCCGCAGCACTATCCGGACACGCCCAACCAGCCGTCGTTCCCGAGCGTGCGGCTCGATCCCGGCCAGACCTACCGGCACGTGTCCGTCTACCGGTTCTCGGCCTTGGCCGCGCGCTGACGCTTTTTCGACCGGCGAATGGAGGGCCGCCTCCCGCCGAGCATCCTATCAGCCAAGGGCGCCGTGAGACGCCGTCGACAACAGGGGAGGGCGGGAGAGTTTCCCGCGACCAAGACCATGAAGCTCAAGCCCGCTCTCGTGACCATCGCGGCGATCCTGGCGACCAGCCTGACGCCGGCGGCGGCCCAGCAGATCAAGACCAGCTACATCAAGCTCGGCAACGGCGTGCCCGGCGTGCTGTACGAACCGGCCGCGCCCGGTCCGAAGAGCGCGATCGGCGTGTTCGTCATGCATGCCAGCGGGGACTACACGACCTTCTCGGCCTGCACGGAGCTGTCCAAGCGCGGCTATCGCGTGCTGTGCGCGAACAACAGCACCGACAAGTCCGAGACCTTCGACGACGGCATCATCGACAAGGTGCTGCTGGAGGCCAAGCTGGGCGTCTCGTACCTGAAGGCCTATCCGGGCGTGAAGAAGGTTGTGCTGTTCGGCCACAGCGGCGGCGCGACGATCATGACCGCCTACCAGGCCATCGCCGAGGGCGGGGTGAAGGTCTGCCAGGGCCCCGAGAAGATCCACAAGTGTCCGGACAACCTGGCGGGGCTGCCGGCCGCTGACGGCGTGGTCATGGCCGACGCCAACTGGGGTCAGGCCGAGATGACCCTGTTCAGCATGGACCCGGCGGTCATCGAGCAGGACAACGGCATGAAGCTGGATCCGGCGCTCGACATGTTCAACCCGGCCAACGGCTTCAAGCCCGAAGGCTCGACCTACGACCAGGCCTTCATCGCCAAGTTCCAGAAGGCCGAGGGCGCGCGCGGCAACGCGCTGATCAAGCTGGCCCAGGATCGCCTGGCGGCGATCGAGGCGGGCAAGGGCCGCTTCAGCGACGACGAGCCCTTCTACGTGGCCGGCGCCAGCTTCATGGGCGGCAACAACAAGCTCTATTCGCAGGACATCCGGTTGCTGTCGCACTCGCGCAAGCCCTGGACCCTGGTCCATCCGGACGGCTCGACGACCACCGAGATCATCCGCTCGGTGCGCGTGCCGCAGAACACCCGGAACCTGTCGCCGTCGATGATGGCCGGGGCGCTGAAGACGACGGTGCGCAATTTCCTGGGCAGCTACGCGATCCGAACGACCGAGGACTTCGGCTACGACGAAAGCACCATCCGGGGCGTGGAGTGGACCTCGACCTACGCCAGCCCGCCCGGGAACGTCGAGAGCGTCAGCGTCCCGCTGTTGGCCCTGGGCATGACCGGCAACTGGGAAGGCCTGGCCGCCGAGACGATCTACGACCACGCCAAGAGCGCCGACAAGTCGATCGCCTTCATCGAAGGCGCCAACCACATCTACCTGCCCTGCAAGAAATGCGAGAAGACCCCCGGTCAGTTCGGCGACACGCTGAAGACGACCTATGACTACATCGACGGCTGGCTCGGCAAGCCGGGGCGTTTCCAATGAAGGCCAAGGTCCTTCTGACCAGCGCCGTTTTGGCCTGCGCCGCCCTGACCTGCGCCGACGGCGCCCTGGCCGGCGAGCTGCGGGCCGGGGCCGGCAAGGTCTCGATCACTCCGACGCCCGACGTCTTTCCCTACCAGGCGCCGCGCGAGAAGCCGATCGTCGGCGTGCACGACGAGGTCTTCGCCCGCGCCCTGGCGCTGGACGACGGCGGCCAGCGGGTGGTGATCGTCAGCGTCGAGGCCACGGTCGTGCCCACGCCCGAGGCCCTGACCAAGGCGGTGGCCCAGGCGGCCGGCGTGGCCCCTGACCACGTGCTGCTGACGGCGACCCATACCCACTCGGTGCCGCTGACCTTCTTCCACAGCCCCCAGGCCTCGCCGGCCGAACAGCGCGAGTTGGACCGGGTCCGCGACGGCGCGATCCAGGCGACGAAGGACGCCGTCTCGCGTCTGGCGCCGGCCAGGATCGCGTTCGGGCGCGGCGAGGCCTTCGTCAATACCAACAACGGCGAAGAGGTCGAGGCCAAGGGCTGGTACGATCCCAAGGGATCGTCGGACAAGGCGCTGGACCTGCTGCGGGTCACCGACGCCTCCGGCGCGCCGCTGGCCCTGATGGTCAACTATGCCAACCACGCCGAGGTGATGTTCCGCAGCGTGACCAGGGACGGCGGCTACGAGGTGACCGGCGACCTGCCGGGCGCGGTGTCTCGTATCTTGGAGAACCAGGCCAAGGCCGCGCCGGTGGTGCTGTTCACCGCCGCCGCCGAGGGCGACCAGCTGCCGCTGTTCAAGTCGCTGCAACCCGACGCCGAACTGCCCGGAACCGACATCGGCGCGGCGGGCTGGGGGCTTCTGGACCTGCAGGCGCGCCGGCTTTCGGTCGCGGCGCTGGCGACGATCGAGGCCATGGGGCCGGGCGTCGCTCAGGCGCGGATCGGCGTGGCCAGCGGCGCGATCAGCTGTCCGGGCCAGCGGTATCAGCGCGATCCGCAGGGCGGGACCCCGACCAGGGCCGACACCGGACCGGTGGCAATCCCGCTGACGGTGGTGCGGATCAACGACCTGGCCTTGGCCGGGGTCGGGGCCGACATCGCCAGCGATATCGGCAAGACGATCAAGGCCGCCGCGCCGACACCGCGCACCACGGTGGTGACCATGACGGCCGGCTCGGTCGGCTACGTCCTCAACGATGCGGCCTACGCCAAGGCCAGCCACGGCGTCATGGGCTCGCCGGTCAAGCCGGGCTGCGCGGCCCCCGCCCTGGCCGAAGGCGTCGCCAGACTGTCGGCTGCCGCGTCGCGCTAGCCGACGTTGACGAGGTTCGAACACGAAATGGCGCGCCTCCTGGAGAGGCGCGAGGAGGGGCCATGCGCAAGCTCATCGCCGTCGGGGCGATCGTCATCTTCATCTACGGCATGCTGGCCTCGATGCTCGGGACCGTCGTGGCGGGTCTCGCCGCGACGCTGAGCCTCGACAGCCTGCAGCAGTCGTATCTCGCCTTGGCCCAAGGCGTGGGCCTGGCCGCGACCTCGGTCTGGGCCGGGGCCTTCATGGATCGCCGTGGCGCCAAGCCCGGTATCCTGGTGGGGCTTCTAGTCAGCGTCGTCGGCCTGGCGCTGCTGTCGCATCCAGTGAACCTGCCCCTGGCCATCGCCGCCATGGCGCTGCTCGGCGTGGGCGGCAGCCTGGTCATCGTCGGGGCCAATGCGCTGGTCAACGCGGTCGCCGGCGAGAACAAGGCGCCGGCGCTGAACATCCTGAACCTGTTCGTGGGGTTGGGCGGCATGGCCACCCCGCTGGTGGCTGGCAACCTGCTTTCGTCGAACGCCAGCCTGGTGGCCTATGCCGGCATGGGCATCGCCCTGGTCGCCCTGGCGGTGACCACGCTGGCGCCGATCCCGAAACCCTCGGTGTCCGAGATCGCCGCAGGCGACGGCGGCCGCGTGTTCGGCGAGCCTCTGCTCTACGCGCTGTCGGCGATCACCTTCCTGTACACCGCCTGCGAGTTCTCGATGTGGAACTGGCTGCCCAAGTTCCTGGTCGCCTCGGGCATGGACCAGGTGAAGGCGCTCAACATCCTGTCGCTGGGCTTCGCGCTCGGCATGCTGCTGGGCCGCCTGGGCGCGGCGACGGTGCTGGCGCGGCTTTCGCCGCTCACGGTCACGGCGGCCTGCGCGGTGGCGATGGCCCTGACCACCTACGCCACGCTGCGGACCGCCGGCGGTCCGCTCGCAGGCGGGCTGGTCTTCCTGGCGGGCCTGGCCATGGCCCCGGTGTTTCCCAACACGGTCGCGATCATCGGCCAGCTTTTCCCGCAGCGGGCCGGCGCGGCGATCGGCTTCGCCATCACCTGCGGCTTCACCGGCCTGGTCGCCAGCTCGCCCCTGATCGGTCTCTTGACCGGCGACCGCGCCGACGGCGTCGGCCGCGCCCTGCTGATCATGCCCGTCTTCTCGGCGGCGATCGCCGTGATCCTCGTCGCCCTGCGGCGGCGCCTCGAACCCGCGAAAGGTTGAACCATGGACATGCTGATCGGCGGCCAATGGGTCGCGGCCGCCGGCGGGGATCGCATCGAGATCCGCGATCCGGCCAGCGGCGACCTGATCGACACGGTTCCGCGCGCGGGCGCGGCCGATGTCGCGCGCGCGCTCGAGAGCGCCGTTCGGGGACGGGCGGTCATGCGCGCCCTGCCGGCCCATCAGCGCAGCGCCATCCTGGGCCGGGCCTCGGCGGCGATCGAGGCCCGGCATGAAGAGCTGAGCCGGCTGCTGGCGCGCGAGAACGGCAAGACGATCCGCCAGTGCCGGGGCGAGATGACCGCCACGGCCCGCCTGTTCCTCGGCTTCTCCGAGGAGGCCAAGCGCCAGGGCGGGCGGCAGATCCCGATGGACGCCGTCGCCGGGCTCGAACACATGATCGCCTATACCATCCGCCAGCCGCTGGGCGTGGTGACGGGCATCGTGCCGTTCAACTATCCGGCCGAACTCTTCGCCCACAAGATCCCCGGCGCCTTGGCCGCGGGCAATGCGTTGGTGGTCAAGCTGCCCGAGCAATGTCCCCTGACCGTGTTCACCCTGGGTGAGATTCTGCTGGAGGCGGGGTTGCCGGGCGAGGCCATGCAAATGCTGACCGGCTATCCCGGCGAGCTGGGCGACGCCCTGATCACCCATCCCGAGGTGGCCATGGTCAGCTTCACCGGCGGCCTGACCGCGGCGCGGACCATCGCGCAACAGGCGGCCGCGTCGCTGAAGCGGACCGCCTTCGAGCTGGGCGGCGTCGACGCGATGATCGTGCTGGAAAGCGCCGATCTGGACGCGGCCGCCCAGGCCGTCGTCGCCGGACGGCTGACCAACGGGGCGGGGCAGATCTGCTGCGCCGTCAAGCAAGTGCTGGTCGCGCGTTCCGTCCACGACGCCTTCCTCGAACGCCTGCTGGCAAGGACCGCCGAGATCCGGATCGGCGCGGACCTCGCCCAGGCTCAATTGGCGGAGGACTGCGACCTTGGCCCGCTGATCACCGAGGCGGCGGCCGAGCGCGTCCACTGGGAAGTCCAGCAATGCGTCGAGATGGGCGCGCGGGTCCTGGCCGGTGGCCGCCGCATCGGCGCGCGCTACTATGCGCCGACCGTCCTGGTCGATGTGAAGGCGGGCATGCCCTGCCTGACGGGCGAGATCTTCGGCCCGGTCGCGCCGGTCATGCCGTTCGACGACCTCGGCGAGGCGATCCAGGCCGTCAACGGCTCGCCTTTCGGCCTGCAGGCCAGCGTCTTCGCCGACGACATTCACCAGGCGCTGGGCGTGGCCCATCGGCTGGAAGTCGGCGGCGTGGTCGTCAACGGCGCCGGCGCCTTCCGTCCTGGCAACGTCCCGTTCGGCGGGGTCAAGCAAAGCGGCATCGGCTGCGAGAGCATCGTCGACACCGTGCGGGAGATGTCCCACGAGACGGCCATCGTTCTCAATCAGCGCACAATGTGATGGACGTCGTCGCCGTCCAAGATCCCATGCTCCGGGACGACACTGCGTCTCCACCCTGGCGAAATCCTAATACATTTCGATGATTGATTTCTGACTGCGAAATTGCGGCGAGATCTGAGGCGTTCGCCTTAATGCATTCTACATGACGCCTTTTCATTGCTACGGTCGAGCTATTGACGCCGAGCTGAACTAGGCGGATCGCTAGCCGCTGTTTCGCTTCGCGTAGGCGTCCCGCGTTTCGTGAATGTCTCAATCGGCGGCCAGGGAGGCGGAAGAGCGCGTCCCGGAAAGCCGTCGTGAACTTCAGGTATCCGCGCGAACGCTTCCTGCGCCGACCCTGGACCCGCAAGCCGTCTCCCCCGTCGACGTTGTGATCGAGGCCTTCCTTTGGATCGCGCGGACGAGCCTGTCCCGCCCCGCGCGAAGCGTTCGGGAGCCAGTCATGGCAGACATAGACATCACCACACCAGGCAGTACGACCACGGTCAACGGCGTGATCGTCAACTATGGGAGCCCGATCGGATCGGGCACCGGCCTCTACGCCCCGTTCCTCGCCATCGGCGACAACGACGGCAACGAGAACGGCTTCAACACCGACGCCAACGGCGTGCTGAACACCAACGCCGCCAAGACCAGCAGCCTGACCTTCAACCAGATCCCCATCCGGGTGATCGACGGCGTGCAGTACCTGGAATTCCGGCTCGACCTCAACGAGACCAACGCCAATCCGCTGACCGCGCTCAACGCGATGAAGATTTACTATTCGTCCGCCCCCGCAACGGGCGCGGACTATGTCGCCGGCACGCAGGAACTCGACGCCGACTTCACCAAGATCTTCGATCTCGACGCCGGCGGCGACAAGACGCTGCTGATGAACGCCCACTCCTCGGGCAGCGGCAACGACGACTACGTGTTCTACGTACCGGTCTCGTTGTTCGGCGGCGCTGACATGAGCGCGGCCTACATCACGGTCTATGCCGAGTTCGGCCGGCCAGGCACGGCCTACGGCGCCGACGACGGCTTCGAGGAGTTCAACACCGAGCAAGCCGCCATCATCAGCGGCGTCAAGTTCCTCGACGCCGATGGCGACGGGGTCAAGGACGCCGGCGAGGCCGGCCTGGCCGGCTGGACGATCTTCATCGACGACAACAAGAACGGCGTGCTCGACGCGGGCGAACGCTCGACGGTCACCGGCGCCGACGGCTCGTTCCAAATCGGCGGCCTGCCGATATCGCTGGGCACGGTCCAGGTCGACGAGGTGCTGAAGGAAGGCTGGACACAGACCACCGGCGCCTTCGAGACCGTCACCCTGAGCGCGGCCACCACCTACAATGTCGAGATCGGCAACCAGCCGATCCCGCCGCACGTCGATGTGGTCAAGACGGCCGGAACCCGCACCGACGGCGACGCCAACGGCGATGATGCCGGCGACACTCAGGTCTTCAATTTCACGGTCACAAACACCGGCACGATCAACCTGCTGAACGTCACCCTGACGGATGACAATGGCACGCCCGGAAACACGGCCGACGACATCCCCGTGACCCTCGCGGGCCTGACCGACCAGGACGGCGACGGCTTCCTCGACGACCTGGCGCCTGGAGCCTCGGCCACCGGCAGCCTGCTGCACGTGTTCAGCCAAGCCGAGATCGAGGCCGGCGGCTACACCAACACTGGCACGGCCACGGGCGTCTCGGCTAGCGGCCTGACGGCGTCGGACACCGATCCCGAGACCGTCACCCTGACCCGCAATCCCGCGCTCAACATCACCAAGGACGCCAGCGTTCCCGGCGGCACGGCCGACGCGGCCGGCGAGCAGATCAGCTACACGATCACGGTCGCCAACACCGGCAACGTGATGCTCGACGGCGTGACCGTCACCGACCCCTATGCCGACGCCGGTTCGATCGTGCGCGGCGCGGATATCGTGGGTGACAACGACGGCCTGCTGGAGGTCGGTGAAACCTGGGGCTACACGGCCAAGCACACCGTCACCCAGGCCGAGATCGACTCCAACGGCGGCGGCGACGGCGCTCTGGAGAACACGGCCACGGCCGACTCCAACCAGACGGGACCCGACACCGACGACGCCAGCGTGCCTGTCGATCGCCGTCCCAGCCTGAACATCACCAAGGACGCCAGCGTCCCCGGAGGCACGGCCGACGCGGCTGGCGAGCAGATCAGCTACGTCATCACCGTCGCCAACACCGGCAACACCACGCTGGACGGCGTGACGGTGACCGACCCCTATGCCGACGCCGGCTCGATCGTGCGCGGCGCCGACGTGGTGGGCGACAATGACGGCCTGCTGGAGGTGGGCGAAACCTGGGGCTACACGGCCAAGCACACCGTGATCCAGGCCGAGATTGACTCCAACGGCGGCGGCGACGGCGCCCTGGAGAACACGGCCACGGCCGACTCCAACCAGACCGGTCCCGACACCGATGACGCCAGCGTGCCCGTCGATCGCCGGCCCAGCCTGAACATTGCCAAGGATGCGACGGTGCCCGGAGGCACGGCCGATGCCGCCGGTGAGCAGATCAGCTACGTCATCACGGTGGCCAACACCGGCAACACGACGCTGGACGGCGTGACGGTCACCGACCCTTACGCCGACGCTGGATCCCTGGTTCGCGGCGCGGACGTGGTAGGCGACAATGACGGCCTGCTGGAGGTGGGCGAAACCTGGGGCTACACGGCCAAGCACACGGTCACCCAGGCCGAGATCGACTCCAACGGCGGCGGCGACGGCCAGCTGGAGAACACGGCCACGGCCGACTCCAACCAGACCGGTCCCGACACTGATGACGCCAGCGTGCCGGTCGATCGCCGGCCCAGTCTCAACATCGTCAAGGATGCGACTGTGCCTGGAGGCACGGCCGACGCGGCTGGCGAGCAGATCAGCTACGTCATCACGGTGGCCAACACCGGCAACACGACGCTGGACGGCGTGACGGTCACCGACCCTTA